>NZ_BSXL01000002.1:0-556443 GCF_030270445.1 Pantoea sp. QMID4
CGGTGGTCCCACCTGACCCCATGCCGAACTCAGAAGTGAAACGCCGTAGCGCCGATGGTAGTGTGGGGCCTCCCCATGCGAGAGTAGGGAACTGCCAGGCATCAAATAAGTGAAGAAGCCCCGCACGCGAGTGCGGGGCTTTTTTACGTCTGCTGTTTGCCACTTTAAGCTGAAACATTTTCATTTTCTGCATGAAACCTCGACAATCTCTGTTGATCACTATAATGTTGGGCATCCAGATGTCTAAACGTTTATATGGTTGCAAGAGGTGAGCAGGTTATGCCAATCAGGGTTCCCGACGAATTACCGGCAGTGAATTTTTTGCGTGACGAAAATGTCTTTGTTATGACATCGTCGCGCGCCAGTGTTCAGGAGATCCGCCCGCTTAAAGTGCTCATACTGAATCTGATGCCGAAAAAGATCGAAACGGAGAACCAGTTTCTGCGTCTGCTTTCCAACTCGCCCTTACAGATCGATATTCAGCTGCTGCGCATCGACAGCCGCGAGTCACGTAATACGCCCACTGAGCACCTCAACAATTTCTACTGCAATTTTGAAGATATCCAGCACGACAACTACGATGGCTTAATCGTGACAGGTGCACCACTGGGACTGGTTGATTTTAATGATGTCGCCTACTGGCCCCAGATTCAGCGCGTACTGCACTGGGCCAATGAACACGTCACCTCCACCCTGTTTGTCTGCTGGGCCGTGCAGGCTGCGCTTAATATTCTGTATGGCATTCCCAAGCAAACCCGGCATAACAAGCTGTCTGGCGTCTATGAGCACCAGATTTTGCATCCCCATGCGTTACTGACCCGGGGGTTTGATGATAATTTCCTTGCGCCACACTCACGCTATGCTGATTTTCCGACTCAGCTGATCACGGATTACACCGATCTTGAGCTGTTTGCTGAATCGGAACAAACCGGCGCCTACCTGATAGCGAGTAAAGACAAACGTCTGGTGTTTGTTACCGGTCACCCGGAGTACGACGCGCTGACGTTGTCGGGTGAGTATCATCGTGATTATGAAGCGGGAGTAAGCCCGGAAGTCCCGTATAACTACTTCCCGCAGGATAATCCAGCACTGCCACCGCGCGCCACCTGGCGAAGTCACGGCAATCTGCTGTTCTCGAACTGGCTCAACTACTATGTTTACCAGATCACCCCGTTCGATCTGCGCCGCATGAATCCAACGCTGGAATAGTCCCACCTGACGAGCAACTGAACCGTGTTAGCCAAAGGCAACACGGTTTTTTTTCGTCTGTAAAACGCTAATGAAATCCGTTCCTTTAATGAAAATAACTTTAAATACATGTAAAACATTGGGATAGAACAATTTATATGCAAAAATGGAAATAGTTTTTGATTTAGAAAAATAAATGATTATGCTCTGATCCTGTCGCTCACAAAACGAACACCATGTGGATCCGCTGCATTCGATCCTTTGAATACAGGAGAAAGCCAGCATGACAGACTCAGTGATCAGCCATACCCTCTCTTTCAGCCAGCCCTTTAACCGTGCTGAACAGCAGTTGTTAACCCCCGAGGCCATCTCTTTTCTGGAGGCGCTGGTTGCGTGCTTTGCACCGCAACGCGACGTGCTGTTATCAGCTCGCCAGCAGCGTCAGCAGCAATATGACCAGGGCTATCTGCCAGGCTTCGATATGGAAACCGCTTCCATAAGAGCCAGTGAGTGGCGTATTCAACCTATTCCGGCAGATTTAAAAGATCGTCGCGTCGAGCTCACGGGGCCACCCGAGCGAAAAATGGTGATTAATGCCCTGAACGCAAACGTAAAAGTTTTTATGGCCGACTTTGAGGACTCGCTGTCGCCGGAGTGGTCAAAACTGATTGACGGGCAGCTTACCCTGCGTGAGGCGGTGCAGGGCACGCTGCGTTACACCAGCGACACGGGCAAAATTTATCAGCTCGGCGCTAATCCAGCGGTGCTGATGTGCCGGGTTCGCGGCCTCCATCTGTCAGAAAAACATGTCAGCTGGCAGGGTGAGGCGATTCCGGGCGGGCTGTTTGATTTCGCGCTCTATTTTTTCCACAACGTCCGGCCTTTACTGGCTAAGGGCAGCGGACCTTACTTCTATCTGCCTAAGACCGAGAGCTGGCAGGAGATCGCATGGTGGCGTGAGATCTTCAGCTTCAGCGAGGATCAGTTCGATCTGCCGCGCGGCACGATCAAAGCGACAGTGCTGATTGAAACCTTACCCGCCGTGTTTCAGATGGATGAGATCCTGTGGAATCTGCGCGATCACATTGTGGGCCTCAACTGCGGCCGCTGGGACTACATCTTCAGCTACATCAAAACTCTGAAACAGCATCCGGATCGCGTTCTGCCGGATCGCCAGTCCGTCACCATGTCTCAGCCGTTTCTTGATGCTTACTCGCGCCTGCTGATTAAAACCTGTCATCGCCGGGGAGCATTCGCGATGGGCGGAATGTCAGCGCTGATCCCCGCTAAAGACCCGACGCGCAATACCTGGGTATTGCAGCGTGTAACGGAAGATAAACAGCGGGAGGCCGGTAACGGGCACGACGGCACCTGGATTGCACATCCGGGGCTGGCGGATACCGCCATGGCGGTCTTCGATGCTGCGCTGGGCGACCGGCCGAATCAGCTGCATATTCTGCGCGATGAAGATGCCCCGATCACGGCGGAGCAGTTACTCGCGCCCTGCCAGGGCGAGCGCACCGAAGCGGGGATGCGCGCCAACATCCGCGTCGCGCTGCAATACCTTGAAGCGTGGATTAGCGGCAACGGTTGTGTGCCAATTGACGGGCTGATGGAGGATGCTGCTACTGCTGAGATCGCACGCACCTCAACCTGGCAATGGATTCGTCATCAGCAAATGCTGAACAGTGGCCAGCAGGTCACGGCCGAACTGTTTCTGCGCTGGCTGAACGAAGAGCTGCATCTGTTGCAAAACGCGTTGGGCGAAGCCCGCTTTAGTGCCGGTCGCTATGACGACGCGGCGCAGCTGATGGCGCAGATCACCACCGAGCGAGAGCTGGTTTCTTTTCTTACCCTGCCAGGCTACCGCCTGATCCCCTGAACAGAGGAGCTATTGCCATGACACGTACTCAACAGATAGAACAACTGGAACAACTCTGGCAGACCACACGCTGGCAGGGCATTACCCGCCCTTATAGCGCAGCAGAGGTGGTGAATCTGCGTGGCTCGGTCCTGCCCGCCTGTACGCTGGCGGAGCGAGGTGCGGATAAGTTATGGGCGCTGCTGAACGGCGAGGCGAACAAAGGGTATGTCAACAGTCTGGGGGCGCTCAGCGGCGGGCAGGCACTGCAGCAGGCCAAAGCGGGCATCGAAGCGATCTACCTTTCTGGCTGGCAGGTAGCTGCGGATGCCAACGTAGCCGGGCAGATGTATCCCGACCAGTCGCTCTACCCGGTGAACTCGGTGCCGGAAGTGGTAACCCGCATTAATCAGACCTTTCAGCGTGCCGATCAGATTCAGTGGTCCAGCGGCATTGAAAAGGGGGACAGTCGGCACACCGATTTCTTTCTGCCGATTGTCGCTGATGCGGAAGCCGGCTTTGGCGGCGTACTCAATGCGTATGAGCTGATGAAGGCGATGATTCAGGCGGGCGCGGCGGCGGTTCACTTCGAAGATCAGCTGGCGGCGGTAAAAAAATGCGGTCACATGGGCGGCAAAGTGCTGGTGCCGACTCAGGAAGCGATTCAGAAACTGGTGGCGGCGCGGCTGGCGGCTGATGTGATGGGAGTACCCACCGTGCTGCTGGCCCGCACCGATGCCGATGCCGCGGACCTGATTACCTCAGACTGCGATGAATACGATCGTCCTTTCATCCTGGGTGACCGGACGGCAGAAGGCTTCTTCCGCACCCATGCCGGTATTGAACAGGCAATCAGTCGCGGGCTGGCCTATGCCCCTTACGCTGACATCCTGTGGTGCGAAACCTCGACGCCGGATCTGGCGATGGCGCAGCGCTTTGCCGACGCCATTCATGCGCGCTTCCCCGGCAAATTGCTGGCTTACAACTGCTCGCCATCGTTCAACTGGAAGAAGAACCTCGACGATCGCACCATCGCGAAGTTCCAGCAGGCGCTCAGCGACATGGGCTATCGCTTCCAGTTCATCACGCTGGCGGGCATCCACAGCATGTGGTTCAACATGTTCGATCTGGCGCATGCCTATGCCCAGGGCGAAGGCATGCGTCACTACGTGGAAAAAGTTCAGCAGCCTGAGTTCGCTGCCCGCGATCGCGGTTACAGCTTCTCGTCACATCAGCAGGAAGTGGGCACTGGCTATTTCGATCAGGTGACCAATATCATTCAGGGCGGTAAGTCTTCGGTCACCGCGCTCACCGGTTCGACCGAAGAACACCAGTTCTGACCCTTTTCCTCTGACGGATTCCCCGCCCGCACCACGCGGGCGGGCATTGACCGGAGCTCACTATGCCGCCACGTGAATCCCTGATCGCCCACACTATTCTGCAGGGTTTTGATGCGCAGTATGGCCGCTTTCTGGATATTACCGCCGGGGCGCAGCAGCGGTTTGAACAGGCAGAATGGCAGGCGGTGCAGCATGCCATGAAGGCCCGTATTCATCTCTATGATCATCATGTCAGTCTGGTTGCCGATCAGCTGCGGGTGCTGAACGGCGCGGCCAGTTGGGATGAGATTTTCTGGCTGCGGGTCAAGGATCATTATCAAAGCCTGCTGCCTGGCTATCCACGGCATGAGATTGCCGAAAGCTTCTTTAACTCCGTCTATTGCCGGTTACACGGACATGCTGACTTGCAGCCGGACCGGCTGTTTATCATGAGCTCTCAGTCTCTGACCACACCGGTCACACCTTTGCGGCCCTTATCACGTCATTACCAGCCGGAGCGGGGCTGGCGGGCATTGATGGACCAGGTGCTGGAGGATTTACCGCTGACGCTGCCGTGGCAGCACCGCGCGCGTGATGTCGGCTGGATTGTCCGCCACCTGCAGTCGCATTTCCCCCGGCTGAACCAGGGCTGGCTTGAGGTCAACAGTGAACTCTTCTATCGCAACAAAACTGCCTGGCTGGTGGCGCGCCTGCATCTGCCGGAGGACATTTTTCCCTGTCTGCTGCCGATCCAGCGCACTGAAACGGGCGAACTGTGGATCGACACCTGCCTGACTGATGTGAATGACGCCAGCATTGTCTTTGGTTTTGCCCGCGCCTATTTCATGGTGTATGCCCCGGTGCCTGCGGCGCTGGTCGCCTGGCTACAACCGATTCTGCCCGGCAAAACCCTGGCTGAACGCTATATGGCGATTGGCTGCCAGAAGCACGGTAAAACGGAAAGCTATCGTGAATATCTTCAGGCGCTGGCAGAGAGTGAGACGGCTTTTGAGATCGCGCCTGGCGTGCGGGGCATGGTGATGCTGGTCTTCACGCTGCCGGGCTTTGACTGGGTGTTCAAGGTAATAAAGGATCGCTTCGCACCGCAAAAAGAGGTGACGGAAGCGCAGGTCCGCGCCTGTTATCAGCAGGTCAAAGAGCACGATCGCGTGGGACGGATGGCGGATACGCAGGCGTTCGAGCAGTTTGTGCTGCCATTGTCGCGTATCTCACCGGCGCTGCTGGCGGAACTCCACGCCTGCGTGGCAGAGAAACTGCACATCGAAGGCGATCGCCTGATCATCCATCATTTGTGGCTGGAGCGTCGTATGCAGCCGCTTAATCTCTATCTTGCTCAGGCAGATGCGGCAGAGCGACGCCATGCCATTGAAGAGTATGGCAACGCCATTAAACAGCTGGCAGCAGCCAATATTTTTCCTGGCGACATGCTGTTTAAGAACTTCGGCATAACCCGTCATGGGCGCGTGATTTTCTACGACTACGATGAGATCCGCCCGATGCAGGAGCTGAATTTTCGCGAGGTGCCCGCGGCGCGCTATGACGAGGATGAACTCAGCGCCGAACCGTGGTACAGCGTCGGTCCGGACGATGTCTTCCCGGAAACCTTCCGCTATGTGTTATGCAGTGAAGCCGCAACCGGCGCCTTGTTGCTGGAGTTACATCCGGAGATATTCGACGCCCGCTGGTGGTGCGCGCAGCAGCAGCGCCTCGCCCTGGGTCATGTGGAAGAGGTGATCGCCTGGCGGCAGACGCAGCGTTTCAGCGTCTGCTATGCGGCGGAGACGGTCAACGGCCACTATACGCCAGCGTAACCTGACGCGCTTCGCGGATGACCAGCGCACCTAACTCCGTAATCCGATCGTCTGTCATGCGGGCGATAGGGCCGGAAATCGAGAGCGCGGCAAACGCCTCGCCATGTTCATCATAGATGGGCGCGGCGACACAGCGCAGTCCGAGCGCATGCTCTTCATCATCCAGCGAAAAACCCGCTTTGCGCACCTGCGCCAGATTCTCTTTCAGACTCTGCGGCGACATCAGGGTTTTCGGCGTGTAGTAATGCAATCCTTTCTGATGCAGCAGGGCAGTAACCTGCTCATCACCCAGATGGGCCAGAAAGGCTTTGCCTGCGCCTGACGCGTGCATCGGCAGTTTGCCGCCAATCGGCGCAGACATCCTCATCAGCTGGGTGCATTGCACCTGATCAATGATCACCGCCTGGTGGTCGCTGAGATCCAGCACCGCCAGATTCACCGTCTCACCGGACTGCTCCATCAGGTTACGCAGCACCGGGTGAACCAGCGCCAGCAGATTGCGGCTTTGCAGGAAACTGCTGCCGACCACAAAGGCGTGCGCGCCGATTGTCCAGAGCCCGAGATCGCCTACCTGGCGGACAAAACCCTGCTGCTGCATGGTGCTGAGCAGGCGATGCGTGGTGGAGTTAGGCAAACCCGCCTGCTGCGCCAGCTCGGTCAGCGCCACGCTACCATGTGAATCCGCAATCAGTTCCAGCAGGGTCAGGCCGCGCGTCAGCGACTGGACCTGACCGCCCGCAGGTGCAGCAGCAGGGATGCCACGCGGTTTCTTACCGCGCTTAACGGGAACGGGCGTTGCCATCATTGTTTCTCCTTTTTCATTGTGGAAATCATTTTCGTTTTAATCACACCGTTTGCAAACGCTGGTTTTCTGGTCAGACCTGTATGGTCATAACTGGACCCTGTCGCAGAAGAGGTTACTTTGTCACCAGACAGGCTTGTGCCAGAATGAAAAACAGGGTTTTCCGCCCGCAGACTGACGTGAATGGGGCAACAGTGAGCACTAAAATCGACGCGCTACATCAGCAGCTCGCACAACGCATTATGGTGTTGGATGGTGGCATGGGCACCATGATCCAGAGCTACCGGCTGGAGGAAAAGGATTATCGCGGCAGCCGTTTTGCTGACTGGCCCTGCGATCTCAAAGGCAACAACGATCTTCTGGTGCTGAGTAAACCCAAGGTGATCCGCGAGATCCACAACGCCTATCTGGCTGCCGGTGCGGATATCCTGGAAACCAACACCTTCAACGCCACGTCGATTGCGATGGCGGATTACCAGATGGAAAGCCTGGCGGCGGAGATCAATTTCGAAGCGGCCCGGCTGGCGCGCGCCTGCGCCGATGCCTGGACGGCGAAAACGCCGGATCGGCCGCGTTACGTTGCGGGTGTGCTCGGCCCGACTAACCGCACCTGCTCGATCTCACCCGACGTCAACGATCCTGCTTACCGCAACGTCACCTTTAATCAGCTGGTGGAAGCCTACCGCGAATCGACCCGTGCGCTGGTGGAGGGCGGTGCTGACCTCATCATGATCGAAACGGTGTTTGATACGCTGAATGCCAAAGCGGCCATTTATGCGGTGCAGACCGAGATGGAAACGCTGGGTGTGAAGCTGCCGCTGATGATCTCCGGCACCATCACCGACGCCTCCGGCCGGACGCTCTCCGGTCAGACTACGGAAGCGTTTTACAACTCGTTGCGTCATGCCGAACCGCTCTCTTTTGGCCTGAACTGTGCGCTGGGACCGGATGAGCTGCGTCAGTATGTGGCGGAGCTGTCGCGCATCGCCGAGGGCTACGTCACCGCCCATCCCAACGCCGGACTGCCGAACGCCTTTGGCGAATACGATCTCGATGCGGCGCTGATGGCGGAGCAGATTAAGGAATGGGCCACCTCGGGCTTCCTGAACATTATTGGCGGCTGCTGTGGCACGACGCCGCAACATATTGCGGCCATGGTCGCGGCGGTTGACGGCGTCGCGCCGCGCAGGTTGCCGGTGATGCCGGTGGCCTGTCGCCTCTCCGGTCTGGAGCCGCTGAACATCACCGCAGAGTCGCTGTTTGTTAACGTCGGTGAGCGAACCAACGTCACCGGCTCAGCAAAATTTAAGCGGCTGATTAAAGAAGAGAAGTACAACGACGCGCTGGAAGTGGCACTGCAGCAGGTGCAGAGCGGCGCGCAGATCATCGACATCAATATGGATGAAGGGATGCTCGATGCCGAAGCGGCGATGGTGCGCTTTCTGAATCTGATTGCGGGCGAACCGGATATTGCCCGCGTGCCGATTATGATCGACTCCTCGAAATGGGCGGTGATTGAGAAAGGGCTGCAGTGCATTCAGGGCAAAGGGATTGTGAATTCGATTTCGATGAAAGAGGGTGAAGCGGCCTTTATCCACCATGCGCGCCAGGTGCGGCGTTACGGCGCGGCGATGGTGGTCATGGCGTTTGACGAAGTGGGCCAGGCAGATACCCGCGCCCGTAAAATCGAAATCTGCCGCCGCGCTTACCGGATCCTGACCGAACAGGTCGGCTTCCCGCCGGAAGATATCATTTTCGATCCCAACATCTTTGCGGTCGCCACCGGCATCGACGAGCACAACAACTATGCCATGGATTTCATCGGTGCCTGTGAAGACATCAAGCGTGAACTGCCCCATGCGCTAATCTCTGGCGGCGTCTCCAACGTGTCGTTTTCATTCCGTGGCAACGACCCGGTACGTGAAGCGATACATGCGGTGTTCCTCTACTACGCTATCCGTAACGGCATGGATATGGGCATCGTCAACGCAGGCCAGCTGGCCATCTATGACGATCTGCCGACAGAACTGCGCAAGGCGGTAGAGGATGTGATCCTTAACCGACGGGATGATGGCACCGAGCGGCTGCTGACGCTGGCGGAAAAATACCGTGGAGGCAAAAGCGACGGTGCGCAGGACAAGCAACTCGCCGGGTGGCGTAGTTGGGACGTGGTGAAGCGGCTCGAATATTCGCTGGTCAAAGGCATCACGGAGTTCATCGAGCAGGATACCGAAGAAGCGCGCCAGCAGGTGTCCCGTCCGATAGAGGTGATTGAGGGGCCGCTGATGTCCGGCATGAACGTGGTCGGCGACCTGTTCGGCGAAGGCAAAATGTTCCTGCCGCAGGTGGTGAAATCGGCGCGCGTGATGAAGCAGGCGGTAGCGTATCTGGAGCCGTTTATCGAAGCCAGCAAAGAGGCGGGGCGCAGCAACGGTAAAATCGTGCTGGCTACGGTTAAAGGCGACGTGCATGACATCGGCAAGAATATCGTCGGCGTGGTGCTGCAGTGTAATAACTACGAAATTATCGATCTTGGCGTGATGGTGCCGGGCGAAAAAATCCTCAAAACGGCGCGCGAAGTGAAGGCGGACATCATCGGCCTGTCTGGCCTGATTACGCCGTCGCTGGATGAGATGGTCAATATGGCGAAAGAGATGGAGCGGCAGGGCTTTACCTTACCGTTGCTGATTGGCGGCGCGACCACTTCGAAGGCGCATACTGCCGTCAAGATTGAACAGCACTATAGCGGCCCGACGGTCTACGTGCAGAACGCTTCTCGCACCGTTGGCGTGGTGTCGTCGCTGCTCTCCGCCACGCTGAAAGACGATTTTGTTGCCCGAACCCGCAAAGAGTATGAGACCGTGCGCATCCAGCATGCACGCAAAAAGCCGCGCACGCCGCCGGTCCCGCTGCAGGCGGCGCGCGACAACGCCACGTCGATTGACTGGGAAAGCTACACGCCGCCGGTGCCGCATCGCGCTGGTGTCAGTCAGGTGGAGGCCAGCATTGCGACGCTACGCCACTACATCGACTGGACGCCGTTCTTTATGACCTGGTCGCTGGCGGGTAAATATCCCCGCATTCTTGAAGATGAGGTGGTGGGTGAAGAAGCGCAGCGTCTGTTTGCCGATGCCAGTGCGATGCTCGACAGATTAAGTGAGGAGTCACTACTGAAGCCGCGTGGCGTGGTCGGTATTTTCCCGGCTAACCGGGTTGGCGATGATATCCATGTTTACCGCGATGAACGACGCGATGAAGTTTCGTGTGTGAGTCATCACTTACGTCAGCAGACCGAGAAAACCGACTTTGCCAACTACTGCCTGGCGGATTTTATTGCCCCGAAGTCAACGGGAAAAGCGGATTACCTTGGCGCGTTCGCGGTGACCGGCGGACTGGAAGAGGATGCGCTGGCGGAGGCCTATGATCGTCAGCACGATGACTACAACAGAATCATGGTGAAAGCGCTGGCTGACCGTCTGGCGGAAGCTTTTGCTGAATACCTGCATGAGCGGGTGCGTAAGGTGATCTGGGGCTTTGCGCCCAACGAAAACCTCAGCAATAAAGAGTTGATTCGCGAAAATTATCAGGGGATACGTCCGGCGCCAGGCTATCCGGCCTGCCCGGATCACACTGAAAAAGCTGCCATCTGGCGTCTGCTGACAGTGGAAGAACAGACCGGCATGAAACTGACCGAATCCTTTGCCATGTGGCCGGGTGCGGCGGTGTCTGGCTGGTATTTCAGCCATCCTGAAAGCCGCTATTTCGCCGTGGCGCAGATTCAGCGCGATCAGGTAGAAGATTATGCGGCACGCAAAGGGATGTCGGTTACGGAGGTGGAGCGCTGGCTGGCACCGAATCTCGGCTACGATGCGGACTAAATAAAAAAAGCGGCCTGAGGGCCGCTTCAGACAGCTAGCAAATCCAGCTCCGGATAAATCTGGCAGCAATGAAGAAACTCAACGCCCAGGGAACCCGATCAGAGGAGGAAAGCGTCCCGCGCCAGGGATGGCATTAGCGCCTTTCCGATCTGACCGGGTTCCCTGAGCAGGGGCGATCTCATTGCTATGCTTTGCTTCAGGCGAATGCTCCCATCGCTTTGCGTCTGGCGGTCAGATTTACCCTGAGCCTGCTTTCCCTCATTAGCATGAAGCGGCCCGGAGGCCGCCTCTGCTTAGTTAAAGCGCGCGTCGCGATCCGACGTCAGATCATACAGCTGGTACTTACGCCCCAGCATCTGACCGCCATCACGCGTCAGCGGCACCCAGTTGACCTGCGCGCGACCGCGTGTTGGCGTCACGGTGAACAGATCCATCGGCACGGAGATATAGAAGCCTTTGGTGAAGTCGCCTTCGCCATACTCTTCCGACGACACGTTGGTTTTGGTGGCATAAACACCGACCATCACGCCGCTGTCGAAGCGCTTCGACACATCGACCGTCACACCTTTATCTTTCGCCAGATACTGACCGACGCTGGTTTTCACCAGCACATCCTGCATGAACCACGGACGCCAGTAACCGGTCAGGTTGCCCGTTGACGCTTTATAGCGGTTAAACTGCATCATATTGTCCCAGTCACGCTGACGGACATAGTTGGCATCGACGCCTACCGCCCAGTTCGCATCGACCGGGCGATAAAGCAGCTCGCCGCCCACGCCGCCGTACATCGTCTCCAGATAACCGCCGTAGACCTGACCATAGAAGCCGTTACCGAGGTGGCCCATATAGTTCGCCTGTAGATCGTTGACGTACACGTTGTTCTCAACGTAATCACGGATATGAGTACGCACGCGTGGCAGTGAAGAGTCAGCCGGTGCACCGTTATAGTTGAACTTGTCGTAGTTATTCGCGAGGTTACCAAACAGACTGCCGCCCACCAGCAGGTGATCCGTCAGCCAGTAATCCGCGCTGGCCATCACGCCAACCTGATACATGTAGAAGCTTTCCGGGCCGCCCACCGACTGATTCAGCACCGGTGACAGGCTGTAGTTCAGTCGATCCTGGCGAATAAACATACCCTGTTCAGTGTTACCCGGATCGACCGGTTCTTTTCGGGTCTGTTGCAGCGGCTGCTCGTGGCCCAGCGGGTAGCCTTCCAGCTCGTTACGCAGACTGGCAACTTTCGTTTCAGTGGTCACCTGCGGCATGTTAAAGCGCGACTCGGTCACATTGATGGTGTCGATGCCGTCCGGCAGGTGGTTCATGATGATACGGTTAGCGCGATCCACCCCTTCACGGGTATCACGATACTTCGTCTGCTCGCCTGACACATATAACGTGTGGCCCTGAGTCTGAATCCGCGGACCATCAAGACCCGCGTTGTATTTCAGATCGGTCAGCTGAGTGCCGACTACCGTCGGTTCCAGCAACTGAGGCTGCGGCTGCGGATTGTAGGCCGGCTTCTCGCTGTCGATGTGTGCCTGACGCAGATCGTTGAAGTTGGTACGAATGGTGACACCAAACATAAAGGTGTTGCCGCGTTCGTAGCTTGCGTTGATGTCAGCCCAGTCGGTCACACGATAAATCGCGCCGACGTTGAGCTTGCTGCGCTGATCAAGGCGGCCAGCAAAGTCATTCTGATAGTTGTTGCCCTCATACTCCATTTTGAGACGCAGCGGCTGCCAGGGCGTCTGATACTCCACGCCGCCGAAAAATGCCGTCGGACCGTGGAACATCTGCGAGCCATTGATGGAACCCGCCTCGCCCACCCGTGGACGCTGGCAATAGCTGTCGCTATAAGAGCAGAACGGGTTCTTCACGGTGCCGCTGTTACCGAGATAGCCCCAGCCGAGGCCCAGGGTGAAGTCGAACGGTCCCCAGGCTTTGGTTCCCACCACATATTCACTGTCAAACAGGCCGGTACCGCCGAGATCGCGGGTTCCCACCGCCACTTCCGGCAGCCAGAAGCCTTCCTGCCACAGACGCAGTTTCAGGTCGAAGGCTTTATCCTTATAGCTCTGCGTGCCGCTAAATTCTGACACTGCACTGTACTGCCGGGTGCGCACGTCGGTATAACGCACGGTCGTCTCCAGCCAGGGAAAGAGCTGCAGTGACGCAGAGTAATAGCGGTACTGATCGTTGTCGCGCGCATTGAGGCTGAACTCGCCTTCTTTGGCCATGCGCGCCGTCGGCACCTGCATCAGGCCCACACCACCGAAGTCAGATTGTGACGGGCCTACCGGCGCGGGGAAGGTGTCGGCCTGCGCCTGACAGGCTGCCGCCACGGAAACAGCCAACAGGCTGAAGAGATAACGTTTTTTCATCAGTCTGGTATCCGGTGAGTCAGTACGGAAAGAATGCGATCGTTCAGATCTTCATAGCTGCCTGGCAGGCTCCATGAGGAAAAGCCGAGCCAGATAACGCTGCCTGGCTCCACTTCCGCGTGGCGATGATTCCAGTAGGCAACCGGCACCTGCTGTGTGGCGCCTGAAGGCGCAATCACCGTGACAAAATTGCGTTCTGCACCGGAGAGTGACGGGTGACCCTCCAGATAGTCGCGTACTGATTTACCCGGCTGCCAGCTCACTTTGCCTGCGCCGCTTAATGCGCCGAGCAGCAGCACTGAATCGGATGGCGCCTGCAGCCAGAGGTCATAGCTGCCTTCCAGCCGACGGTTGTCCGCCGGATGGAGACGGATCCAGTCCGGGTCAAGCGGGGTGAACTGACGACCTGTCACGTTGATGGCGCTCAGCTGGCGGATGACCTCATCAATGGCTGCCGCCCGATCGCCGCTGCTGTCAGCACGCCAGGCACGTAAAGCACCCAGCGTCTGTTGATAGTGCTGCTGTGCGACGGCGCTGGCACCGCGCTCGGCAATAATGGTACGGCGCCAGTCCGTATTGGCCTGCAGCGGAGGCAGTGTTACCAACTGTGAGAGATCCGCGATCTGGCTCAGCTCAGCCTGACCGCCATTGTGCGGTGCATGAACGATAACCTGTGCAGTCGCCTGTGCTTCTGCGGCGCTGAGCAGGCTCAGCCCGGCCAGCAAAATAGTGATTTTTTTCATGATTTCGCCGGCTTCAGAATAGTGATATCGACAGGGAAGGCATCGGCCGCCAGCATCTGGTGGGCCTGCACCACATCACCGCTGCTGTTGTCGATCCAGAAGGTGTTTTCCCACTCACGGTTACTGCTGTCGATGCTTACCTGCTCATGCCAGACACGGCACGGGATGCGGTTGCCCGCCACGGTCAGCACTTCGTCGGTGCCGCGCTGGAAGGTGGAACGCACGGTCGCGCCGCGAACCTTGCCCTGCTCGGTCCACTGCACGATGCGGGTCCAGCCTGCGCCATTGCTGATATGCAGGCTGTCAGCAAGCGGATCCTGTTGCAGATTGCTGACGCTCAGCAGGTTATCGGGTAAGCCCAGGGTTTTAACCAGGCGGCCGTGCTGTGTCACCAGCATCGCCTGATCCTGCGTCACCCATTTCTGCTGCCCCTTCTCGTTGTATCCCAGCACCACAAAAATGCGCGGACCGTCATTCAGACGAGCATAGAGACTGGCATAGGGAAGATTGTTGACCTGTTGATCGGTGACGGTCACGTCATCCGGACCGTTAACCGCGAGCAGCAGGGTCTGTTCAAGACCTTTTTGCGTTTGTGTACAGGCCTGCAGCAGCAGGCAAGCGAGCAGCAGAGGAAGTCGGCGCACTGTGTGTCCCTGATAAGTCATGCCAAAGTAAAAAATAACCACACAGGCGTGTGGTTATGTTTAAAGGTGCTCTGCCCGTCACGGCTGGCTGCAGAGATACAGGTTACAAGGCTTAGCGTCATCACTTAACGAAGTCAGTGATTCAGCCTCGGCCCGTTTGCTGCACATCAGCAATCAGACGGGAGTCGGGCATTCATCAACGAGTGGTGCTCGTCGTGGTCGTGGTTGTTGTACCGGTATTTGCGCCGTCACCACCGCCAGAAGCAGCAATGCCGAGCCCCACCAGCGCGCCAAGTGCGCCGATACCGACAGCGGTGGACGTGCCAGCAGAGATTGCTCCCGCCTGCGCGCCAGCTGCCGTACCTGCTTCACCGGCTTCCTGCGGCGCAGCAAATGCGCTGGAAGAAGCGGCAACGAGGATCAGGGCTGCACCGGCAACCATAGTTTTTTTCATAACAACGTTTCCTGCATTGAGTGAATGAAGGATCTCTGACCGGCGACAAGGGCAATACAGACAGGCTGCAACCAGAGCGACGGACAGTCCCATTGCGGGCGCGTTCATTATAGGGCAACAAAATATCAGAGTTCAGTGCCATAAAAACCAGGGCAAATAGCGGGGTGATTGCGTGATTTAATCAGTGGTATTGGGGATAACTGCTTTTTATATCGGAGTATTTCCGGTTGATACCCTATATTTCGCTGCGGCTAAGGGCATTGCAAAGCGTAATGTTCTTTTTTATTTATATCTGGTACGGAATAAGAATAATCAGAATTTACTCAGAGGGGCTTAAATTAAATATGATTATGAATCAACAGCTAACCCTGTGTGACATTCGTTTTCAGATCCATTTTATACTGGTTATCGCGCTGTTCCGTACGCTGATGTTCAGAATTATCTTAGGGTATTTTAGGAATTTTCCCGCGCCCTGGTTAATCCCTGAATCGATAAATCGCCCAGTAAGGTGTTAAAACAGACAAAAAAAGGGCGGCAACATTGCCGCCCGATGAAATTAACGCCGATTAACGCCAGGATTTATAGCGGTTAATTAAGGCATTAGTGGAACTGTCGTGAGAGGTAATTTCGTCCTCATTTTCCAGTTCCGGCAGAATCCGGTTCGCCAGCTGCTTACCTAATTCCACACCCCACTGATCGAAGGTGAAGATATTCAGGATGGCACCCTGCGTAAAGATTTTGTGCTCATATAGCGCAATCAGCGCGCCCAGGCTGTAGGGCGTAATCTCACGCAGCAGGATGGAGTTAGTCGGGCGATTACCTTCAAACACCTTGAACGGCACAATGTGGGCTACAGATTCTGCAGATTTGCCGGCATCGGTAAACTCTTTTTCCACGACGTCGCGTGACTTACCAAATGCCAGCGCTTCGGTCTGGGCAAAGAAGTTAGAGAGCAGTTTTGGATGGTGGTCTGTCAGCGCGTTATGAGTAATAGCCGGCGCAATAAAGTCACACGGAACCAGTTTGGTACCCTGATGGATCAGCTGATAAAACGCGTGCTGACCGTTAGTGCCGGGTTCGCCCCAGATAATAGGGCCAGTCTGGTAGTTCACCGGGTGGCCGTCGCGATCCACATATTTGCCGTTTGACTCCATATTTCCCTGCTGGAAATAGGCGGCAAAGCGGTGCATGTACTGGTCGTAAGGCAGAATCGCTTCGGTTTCGGCACCAAAGAAATTGTTGTACCAGATGCCAATCAGCGCCAGCAGCACCGGCAGGTTCTGCTCCGCCGGGGTAGAGGCGAAGTGCTGGTCCATGGCATGTGCGCCGCTCAGCAGCTGCTTGAAGTTATCGAAACCAATGGAGAGAATGATCGACAGGCCGATTGCTGACCACAGTGAATAGCGGCCGCCAACCCAGTCCCAGAATTCAAACATGTTATTGGTGTCGATACCGAATTCACCCACCGCTTTGGCGTTGGTCGACAGTGCAGCAAAGTGTTTCGCTACATGCTGCTGATCGCCTGCGGTTTTCAGGAACCAGTCACGCGCGCTGTGGGCGTTGGTCATGGTTTCCTGAGTCGTGAAGGTCTTCGATGCGACCAGGAACAGGGTAGTTTCCGGGCTGAGATCTTTCAGCGTTTCGGCGATGTGGGTGCCGTCAACGTTGGAGACAAAATGCATATTCAGATGGTTTTTGTACGGGCGCAGCGCTTCCGTCACCATAAACGGACCAAGGTCGGAGCCGCCGATGCCGATATTCACGACGTCGGTGATCGCTTTACCGGTATAGCCTTTCCATTCGCCGCTGATGATGCGCTCTGAGAAGCCTTTCATCTTGTCCAGCACGGCATTGACCTCTGGCATCACATCTTTGCCATCCACCAGAATCGGCGTGTTACTCCGGTTACGCAGTGCGACGTGCAGCACCGCACGATCTTCGGTGCGGTTAATCTTCTCACCCGAGAACATAGACTTAATGGCACCGCTGAGATCGGTCTCTTTGGCCAGCGCCTGTAACTTATCGAGGGTTTCCTGGGTGATGCGGTTTTTGGAGAAATCCACCAGCATCTGATCATCAAAGGTGGCAGAGAATTTGGCAAAACGATCGGCATCCTGAGCGAACAGATCGGCAATTTCTACCGATTTCATCTGCTCAAAATGCTGTTGCAGCGCTTTCCAGGCTGCGGTTTGTGTCGGATTGATATTTTTCATGGCAACACTCTTGTTGATATTAAGAACCGTCATTCCATCGGAGGCACATCATGCCCGTTTAGCGTTTCAGTATGACCACACTTGTAACTGAAAGGAAAAATTTTGTCAGCGCACGCCGCGCAGGCGAGGTGAATGCTGCGATCTGACGTCAGCATTCACTGGCGCGAACAACCTGCGGATGGCAGAAGTATCACGCGCTAAAGTGTGACGCGAAAGTCTGCGCAAAACGTTGTGCCGTGTCAGGGATTGTTGCAGGGGCTGAACCCATTAAGCACTTTAGCCGCTGCGGGGCAGGGTCATTTGTTTTCTGATGCGGCTCTCCGGTCATCGCTGACATTGACAGCAGGTCCAGAAAAGGCTAGATCTATGCGCCTACTTGCGCACCTGTGTGCAAGCCAGAAGAGGCGCGTCGCCCAGGCAGTGTGTTGGAGGAACCGTATCCGGTGAAAACACATTATGGGGAGCGACGCCGAGGTGGGTCAGCACGCGGTGTGTTGCCTGTCGGCTACAGGGGCTGAATCCTCTGGGTTGTCACCAGAAACGTCTGCAGTCGACGTTTTGCAAGGTGGGGCGCTTCTGGGTGACTCGTCTATCCGATCTTGTCCGCCCGTTTCTGCTCTTTCCTTGTGCCTGGCTGAAAGCATGTTTCTCGACCCTTTCTGCGGCGAGAACAAGATAACCTGACACGAGGTCCTACATGTCTCAAACTCTGATAGTGGCAAAATTCGGCGGCACCAGCGTAGCCGATTTTGAAGCGATGAACCGCAGCGCCGATGTGGTGTTGCAGGACGCCAGCACGCGTCTGGTGGTGCTCTCTGCCTCGGCAGGCATTACCAATCTGCTGGTTGCGCTGGCTGAAGGCCAGCAGGCACCCCAGCGCGCTGCTCTGCTTGATGATATCCGCCGTATCCAGTACGCCATCGTCGATCGCCTGCAACGTCCGGACGTGATCCGCGATGAAATCGATCGGATGATCGACAATATCAGCATGCTCTCAGAAGCGGCGTCACTCGCCACCTCAAATGCCCTGACCGATGAACTGGTCAGCCACGGCGAGCTGATGTCTTCACTGCTGTTTGTTGAAATTCTGCGTGAACGTCAGGTGAATGCAGAGTGGTTTGATGTTCGCAAAGTGATGCGCACCGACGATCATTTTGGCCGGGCCGTCCCGGATGTCCAGGTGCTGGCGGAGCAGGCGACGGCGCAGTTGCAGCCGCGCATTGAGCAGGCGCTGGTGATTACCCAGGGCTTCATCGGCAGTGAAAGCGAAGGGCGTACCACCACTCTAGGGCGTGGCGGCAGTGACTACACCGCCGCGCTGCTGGGCGAAGCGCTGAATGCGGCGCGAGTCGATATCTGGACGGATGTGCCGGGTATCTATACCACCGATCCGCGCGTGGTGCCGACGGCGAAGCGTATTGATGAAATCACCTTCGAAGAAGCCGCTGAGATGGCGACGTTTGGTGCAAAAGTATTGCATCCGGCGACGCTGCTGCCCGCCGTGCGCCGGGGCATTCCGGTCTTCGTCGGTTCCAGCAAGGATCCGGCCGCGGGCGGCACCCGCGTCTGCAACGAAACACGCAATCCGCCGCTGTTCCGGGCGCTGGCGTTACGTCGTAAGCAGACGCTGTTAACGCTGCATAGCCTTAACATGCTGCATACGTTTGGTTTCCTCGCCGAACTGTTTAACATTCTGGCGCGTCATAACGTCTCCGTTGATCTGATCACCACCTCTGAAGTGAGCGTGGCGCTGACGCTGGACACCACCGGCTCAACCTCGACCAGCGCCAGTCTGCTGACCCAGGCGTTGCTGACTGAACTCTCTTCGCTGTGCCGGGTAGAAGTGGAGGAAGATCTGGCGCTGGTGGCGATTATCGGCAATGAGCTGTCAAAAGCCTGCGGTGTCGGCAAAGAGGTGTTTGGTGTGCTCGACCCGTTCAACCTGCGGATGATTTGCTATGGGGCCAGCAGCTACAATCTTTGCTTCCTGGTGCCGGGCAACGACGCGGAAAGCGTCGTCCGTACGTTGCACCGCAATCTGTTCGAGTAAATCCGACCGCTGTTCAGGCCGCGTCTGCGCGGCCTGAACAGCGGCAAAAAAGCTTCACTTCGTTCTGATCATCCGCTGGTTTCCTTCTTCCAGATAATTCAATTAATCCAAAGGGTTATTGCCCACTACTATCAAATGAAAATCCCTTTCTTGTTTGCAGGCAGGCATGATCACTGAGGTCGTGATGATGGCTATCTTCCTGATTGTGATCATGGGCGCGACCAGCGAACGCGTGCCAAAAGGCTTTGCGCCGATCGCGATTGGTCTGGCATTAACCCTGATCCACCTGATCCACCTGATCCACCTGATCCACCTGATCCACCTGATCAGCATTCCGGTGACTAACACTTCAGTTAACCCGGCACGCAGCACCGCAGCAGCCCTCTTCCAGGGTAACTGGTCGATCGCTCAGCGGTGGATGTTCTGGTTGATGCCGATTCTCGGTGCCGCGATTGGTGGTTTGATCTACCGCGGTTTAGAGGATAAAGCAGCGTAATTTCGTCGACATTCAGCAGATCGGCAGCAGTCGATCCGCATTTTCCTGCCTCGCCCCATCTTCGCCTTACGCCATGATAATGAAGTGTTATGATCCCGGCCTCGTCACGGCAGTCGTTCCTGCATGATGACGCTCTATGGCAAATCTGCACTAAACATAACATTCTTATAAGGAAGTCTGGCTATGCTCGCCACGTTAACCCGCCTGTTCCCGCTCTGGGCCGTGCTGCTGTCTGTCGCCGCTTATTACTCTCCAGGCACCTTTCTCGGCATCGGACCCTGGGTCACTTATCTGCTGATGCTGATTATGTTCGGCATGGGCGTAACCCTGAATATCGACGATTTCAAACGGGTGCTGACCCGACCTGCGCCGGTGATTGCCGGCACCTTTCTGCACTATCTGGTGATGCCGTTAGCCGCCTGGGGGCTGGCAAAGCTGTTACATATGCCGCCCGATCTGGCCGCCGGTATGATTCTGGTCGGCAGCGTGGCCAGTGGTACTGCCAGCAACGTTATGATCTATCTGGCGAAAGGGGATGTGGCGCTGTCAGTAACGATCTCGTCAGTTTCCGCGCTGGTGGGCGTGTTCGCTACGCCGCTGTTAACCCGCCTTTATGTCGACACCCACATTCAGGTTGATGTGGTGGGTATGCTGCTGAGCATCGTGAAGATCGTGGTGATCCCAATCAGCCTTGGACTGATCATTCATCACAGTATGAACAGCGCGGTTCGCCGGGTTGAACCCTGGCTGCCTGCGTTTTCGATGGTCTGCATTCTGCTGATCATCAGCGCGGTGGTGGCGGGCAGTCAGGGCTTTATTGGATCGGTGGGTCTGATGGTGATCGCGGCGGTGATCCTGCATAACGCGATTGGCCTGCTTGGCGGCTACTGGGGCGGCAAGCTGTTTGGCTTTGATGAGTCAACCTGCCGTACGCTGGCGCTGGAGGTCGGCATGCAGAACTCCGGTCTGGCGGCGACGCTGGGCAAACTCTACTTCTCGCCGCTGGCGGCATTGCCGGGCGCGCTGTTCTCGGTGTGGCACAACCTGTCAGGTTCGCTGCTGGCGGGATACTGGTCTGGAAAGCCGATTAAGAAGAAGTAACCGTGGCGGCGCATTATTGCGATGCGCCGCTTCTCACTGCTGTTACGCTGGACGACCGCGTCGGCGCAACAGACTATTCATACGCCTTATTCATAATCACGCTCATCGTCGGGCTGTTCCAGTACGGTATAAGCCACGCTGCAGAACAGGGAATTCAGGCGCTTCATGTCGCCGAGCAAACCGAGGTGCAGGGAACTGGTCTCAATGCTCTGCACGTTCTGCTGGTGCAGACGGTCAACGTGGGCGTGAGAGTAGCGGCGAATCATCAGGCGGAAGCGATGTTTCGCGCGGCGCAGACGTCTGGCGCTGGTGACATCGTGCGAAAGAAAGACTGACAGGCTCATTCTGAGGTTGGTGATCAACAGTTCCTGCAACTCCTGCAGCTCCTTTAATCCCTCGGCAGAAAACGTGCGGCCCGCTGCCAGCGACTTGTCAGCGACATCGCCGCTCATCCGTTCAATGATGTCACCGGCCTGTTCCAGATTCAGCGACATCTCAATAATTTCGCCCCAGCGGCGCGAATCCTCTTCGGGCAAATCCTCTTTTGGCATCCGCGCCAGATAGAGTTTGATGGCGGTATAGAGCACATCGACATCATCATCCAGCCGACGCACCGTGCGCTCCTCGCGGGACTCGCCATGCACGACTTTATTAAACGCTTCCAGCATCTGCTCCAGCACGTCACCCATGCGCAGCGCTTCGCGGGCGGCATTCACCAGCGCCAGCGCCGGGGTATCCAGCGCACTGCGATCGAGATGCTTTGGCTTAAGCTGCAGCGCGTTATCCACGTCGTCGGCAATGAGTCGACGGCAGAGGCGCGCCATCAGGTCAGCAAACGGCACCATCGCCACGCAGCGGATCAGGTTGTAAAACACATGGAAGAAAATCACTAACTCTTCATCGTTGACCGGCAGCTTATCGAGCCAGATCGCCACAATATCGACAAACGGCAGGATCAGGACGCAGCCAATGAACTTGAACAGCAGGCTGCCGAGCGCAACGCGCTTACCGGCGGCATTCGAGCCACTGGCGTTGATCATCGCCAGCAGACCGCTACCGAGATTGGCACCAATCACCAGACAGAGCGCGACCTTAAACGAAATCACGCCAGTTGCAGTCAGTGTCGCGGTAATCAGCACCGCGGCCAGACTGGAGTAACTGATAATGGCAAACACTGCGCCCAGCAGTGCATCGAGCATTACATCGCCGGTCAGGCTGGAGAAGAGTACCTGCACACCCGCGGCCTGAGTAATCGGACGCGCCGCTTCGACAATCAGCTGCAGCGCCAGCAATATCAGGCCCAGGCCGATACTGGCGCGACCTAACTGACCGGCGCGGGTCTGCTTGCGGCTAAGGAAAAACACCACACCAAAGAAGATAAACAGCGGTGAGAGCCAGGAGAGATCAAAGGTCAGGATGCGCGCCATGATGGCGGTACCAACATCCGCGCCCAGAATGACCACCAGCGCGGGCGTCAGGCTGACCAGATTCTGGGCCACAAACGAGGTGACCAGCAGCGTCGTGGCGTTGCTGCTCTGTACCAGCGTAGTCACGCCGAGACCCGCCAGAAACGCCATCGGTTTTTTTTCTATACTGCGGCTCAGCACACGGCGCAGATCGGCACCGTAAACCCGCATGATGCCGGTTCGCACAATGTGCGTGCCCCAGACCAGCAGGGCCACTGCAGAAAGCAGATTAAGCAGAGTTAACACGGGGTATCGCTCCTCGTTTGTCAGGCTTCAAACAGCACAGATTGCCAGCCTGACAGCAAGAGCAATCTGTGAAGGGGATTGCCGTGCTATGCGTGATTTTTTCCTGTGTTTTAAGCCACCTGGCGCAAAGTCGACAGCTCTAATTGTAGACCAATCTTCCTGCCAGCGGGGTGCAAATCCGCCGCTGATCGGTTCAGCACATCGACCGAAAGCTCCACGTCATGCGCCCGGATACGGTAGCGGATGACGTTGCCCAGCAGGCTGTGGCTGAGGATTTCCGCAGGAATACCCTGGCCCGGCGCGGTAAACAGCATCGATTCCGGGCGAATGGCGACCTGGCTGTGGAAAGGCTGGCCGGTCAGCCGCGTCGCCTGTTCCGCGCTAAGCAGGTTGTAGTTGCCGATAAATCCGGCGGCAAAGAGATCGACCGGCTGGGTATAGAGCGCTTCGGCATCGCCGTTCTGCACGATTTTGCCCCGGTTCATCAGCACAATGCGGTCGGAGAGCGTCAGCGCCTCCTCCTGATCGTGGGTAACAAACAGGGTGGTGAGATTCAGCTCGCGCTGAATGCGCCGGATTTGATCGCGCAGATGGCGACGGATGCGTGCATCCAGCGCCGACAGCGGCTCATCCAGCAGCAGCAGACGCGGACGCGTCACCAGCGAACGCGCCAGCGCCACGCGCTGACACTGCCCGCCTGACAGCTGATGCGGATAACGGCGCGCATAGTCACTGAGTTCCACCAGTTCCAGCACCTCCAGCACCCGCTGGCGGATCTGCGCCTCGGGCAGTTTCTGCATCTTCAGGCCAAACGCGACGTTCTTCTCCACCGTCATGTTGGGAAACAGTGCATAGCTCTGGAACACCATGCCAATGGCGCGCTTCTGCGGGGCCAGCGGCACGATATCCTTGCCCTCCAGCCTGATTTCACCGCTGTCGACGCCGGTTAATCCCGCCAGACAGCGCAGCAGCGTCGATTTGCCGCAGCCGCTGGGGCCAAGCAGGGTGACAAATTCCCCTTCAGCGGCGCTGAAATCGATCTGCTCGAAAATGGGCGTCGGTCCATAGGATTTGTTCAGCTCTCTGACCTCAAGGTAACTCATATTCAGCCTCGTTCGGGATTCAGGGCGTTAGCCAGCCAGGTGACCAGCAACACCACAAAGAAGTAGGAGATCACCAGCGCGCTGGTGAAGTGACCGCTGCCGTTGCGCATGTTGAAGAGGTAAACCTGCAGGGTCTCATAGCGGTTGCCGACCAGCAGGTTAGCGAAGACGAATTCGCCAATCAGAAAGGAGAACGAGAGCAGCACGGCAATCAGCATCCCTTTGCGCAGGTTAGGCAGCACCACCCACAGCGCCGCCTGCCAAGTGCTGGCACCCAGCAGTTGTGCAGCATCAATCAGCTCTTTAAGGTTGATCGCCTGCATATTGTTCGCCAGCGCCCGATAGATAAAGGGCAGCGCGATAGTGAAATAGCAGCCGATTAAGATCCATGGCGTGCCGGTCAGCATCAGCGGTGATGAAGAGTAGAGCTGAAGTAATCCCACAGATGACACAACCGGCGGCACGGCAAAAGGCATCAGGATCAGGATATTCATTACCGAATCCAGTCGGGGAAAGTAGTAAGCGATTACAAACATGGCAGGCAGCACCAGCACCAGCGAGAACAGCAGCGCACCAAAGCAAATCAGCAGCGAATGGCCCAGCGCCGTCAGAAAACGCGGGTCGCTCCAGAGCTGGATGAACCACTTCAGGCTGTAACCCTGCGGCAGAATGGTGTTGCTCCAGTCGGACGAGATCGCATAGAGCAGCGTCGCCAGCAACGGCAGCGCCAGCAGGGTAAAGAGTAACCCGACCATGATCCGGTGATAGAGGTGCTCAGCACGTGACATGACGGCTCCTTTCATGGCTGTTTCGCATTGAGATAGCTGCGGCGCACCAGATACTGCTGCACCAGGGTAATCAGCGCCATGATGGCCACCAGCAGCATCGCGAGCGCGCTGCCGGTATTGGGATCCAGCGAGATATCACCGGAGACCAGCGCGGCGATGCGCACCGGCACCACGTTGAAATTACCGGTGGTCAGCGCATAAATCGTGGCGTAAGCGCCCAGCGCATTCGCCAGCAGGATCACAAAGGTTCCAAGCAGTGCCGGGAACAGAATCGGCAGGGCGATGTGCCAGACGTAGCGCCAGCGGCTGGCACCCAGCAGCGCAGCAGACTCCTGCCACTCTTTTTTCAGCCCGTCGAACGCCGGGTAGAGCAGCAGCACACCCAGCGGGATCTGAAACCAGGTGTAAACCAGCACCATGCCGTTGCGCGAGAAGAGTCGGAAGCTTTCAATCACACCATAATGGCGCAGCAGCAGCGTCAGGCAGCCGTTCAGGCCCAGCAGAATGACAAAGGCAAACGCCAGCGGGACACCGGCAAAGTTGCTGGTCATGTTGGTAAAAGAGATAAGGAAGCGCTGCAGTCGTCCGCCGCCGAGCTGATGCAGCGAATAGCCGGTGATGAGCGCAATCAGCAGTCCCCAGACGCTGGACCAGAGCGAGATATCCAGTGAGAAGCGAAATGCCTGCTGGTAGAACGGTGAGGTGAGGATGTCGTGATAGTTATCCCAGCCCCACTGGCTGTTCATGTCACTCCAGAAGCTGTTGATGGCGATCCACAGCAGTGGGGCCAGCTGAAAGGCGACCCAGAACAGGGTGAAAGGCAACAGCAGCAGCAGCGCGAATCCTTTTCCCTTCATCTTTGCGGCTCCGCCAGCAGCCCGCGACAGACCGGCTTGTCATGGGCCACTTCCAGCAGTTCACACAGCGTGCCGCACAGATCGGTCTGCTGCGGCGCAAGGTCAGGCTGCAGCGAGAAAGCGTGGCCAAAGACAAACAGCGGCACCGTGGTCTCCTCCGGCAGAATTCCGCCATGGGAGCGATCGTCATTCATGCCGTGATCGGCCGTCACCATCACCTGGTAGCCTTCGGCCAGCCATAGCGGCATCCACTGCGACAGCAGGCCGTCGGCAATGCGTGCCCGGTTGCGGTACTGCGGCGAGGAGAGCCCCGACTTATGACCGGCATCGTCGATATTCATCGGGTGGATCAGCAGGAAATCGGGATCGTGACGCAGCCGCAGGCTCTCTGCATCTTCAAACAGATGTGAGTCGGGATAGCTATCGTCAGAATAAAAATGGCCGTACTGAATCGGCAGGTCCGGCGCGTCGGTGTGACGATCGCGCGCCGGAACGAAGGGTGTGCAGTTATAAAGCTCACTCACCCAGTGGTAGGCCGCCGCCGCTGTCATCAGCCCCGCCGCGCGCGCAAAGTGAAACACGCTGCGTTCGCGACTTAACCGGCTGACGCCATTATGAATAATGCCGCTTCTCACCGGCGGAACACCGGTCAGAATGCACTCATAAAGCGGGCGCGACAGCGACGGTAATTCACAGGTCATACGGTAATAGAACCCGTTGCCCTGCGAACACTCGGCATGCAGGTAACCCATTGCATGTTGTGCGACCTGATTGCTCAGTCCGTCCAGTACCACCAGGATGGTCTTCATTCCGTTCTCCCTGCCGCGCACTACTGCTGCATGTTGATGATGACGTTTTCCTGCCACAGGCGCGGCAGCATTTTCGACGATTTATCCCAGGCAGCCTGATCCTTAACCGGACGGGCATTTTTATATTCGGACTGCGGTAGCAGGTGAGCCTGAACGTCGGCTGGCAGGGTCAGATGCTCGGCACGAATCGGGCGGGCATAGCCCTTCGCCAGATTGATCTGTCCCTGATCTGAGAAGATATATTCGCGCGTCAGTTTTGCGGCGTCAGGGTGTTTCGCATATTTGTTGATGATAGTGGTATAGCCGGAGGTGACGGAGCCGTCAGACGGGATGACCACTTCGTAGCGGTTTTTGTCGATCTGGTCACGGTAGTTCAGGGCGTTAAAGTCCCATACCACCGCCATCTGCACTTCGCCTTTTTCGATGTTAGCAATGACCGGATCGGTCACGCCAAGACGACCCTGTTTTGCCAGATCGGCAAAGAACGCCAGCGCCGGTTTCAGGTTCTTTTCATCGCCGCCTAAGGCGTAGTTTGCAGCCAGTACACCATTGGCCGCCTGAGCTGCCACGCCGACGTCGCCGATAGTAACCACATACTTACCTTTCTTCAGATCGGCCCAGCTGTGGGGAATATCTTTCACCTGCTGCTTGTCGATCAGAAAGGCAATGGTGCCGGTGTAGGCCAGCGCCCAGTGACCGTCTTTATCTTTGGCCCAGGCCGGAATCTGTTCCCAGTGCGTCGGTTTGTAAGGCTGGGTTACCCCTTTAGCCACGGCGATCGGGCCAAAGGCGGCGCCGACGTCACCGATATCAGCGCTGGCGTTCTCTTTCTCTGCATCGAATTTCGCCAGCTCCTGCGCCGATGACATATCGGTATCGCTGTGCTTGAGGTTATATTTGCTGCTGATGTCGTTCCAGGTATCCTTCCAGTTGGCCCAGCTATCCGGCATCCCGACGCTGTTGACCTGACCTTCACTGCGCGCGGCTTTTTCGAGTGCGGCGAGGTCGTTATCGGCGGCCTGCGCAACGGGCAGGGTGAGGACTACAGCACTGGCTACTACAGAGGCGATAAACGCTTTCATCTCAGTTGCTCCGGGTGTAAGTTGATGGGCCTGGCTGGTCTAGTCCAGCAAGAACCGAGCCAATGTAGCCCCTGTATATGAACGATTTATGACAAGGCGGGCGGTGCGGGGAAGGGGCGATAAAAGATGCGACCCGTTCGCCCACCTCAGGCACGTTTACCTGAACAGAAAGAGTGCGGAGTCGCACCAAAATGAGGCTACTGTTGTGGAGTCGATAGCACTCAAAACGGCGGATGCGATTGCCAGCGCACTGTTGACGCGCATCCAGGCGGGAGAGTTCAGCGGCGGGCGACTGCCAGCGGAACGTGCCTTAAGCGAGGCGTTCAGCACCACGCGGATTACCCTGCGGGAAGCGCTGGGTAAACTGGAAGCCCAGGGGATGATCTACCGGGAACTGCGTCGCGGCTGGTTTATCGCGCCGCCGCGTCTGATTTACAACCCGCTGCATCACAGCCACTTTCATGCCATGGCGAGGGATCAGGGAAGGCAGGCGACCACTGAGGTCATCGCCGCAGAACAGGTTGCGGCGCACGACAGCGTAGCGACCGCGCTGCGTCTGGCTCCAGGTTCATCGGTTTACTGCATTCGCCGCCTGCGGCGCATTGATGGGCGCGCGGTGCTCTATGTAGAACACTACCTTAATCCACGTTTTTTCCCTGGCCTGCTCGATGAAGATCTGACCCGCTCCCTGACCGACCTCTATGACCAGCGCTACGGCATTCGCTACGGCGGCGCGCGCTTCACGATTCTGCCCGGCCCGTTACCGGAGATTGCTGCACCTACGCTGAATGTAGCGCCAGGCAGCCCCGGTTTGCTGATCACCCGTATCAACCGCAATCAGCAAAAAGAGGTGATTGATTGCGACTGTGAATACTGGCGGTATGACGCGCTCTGTGTGGATGTGGAGGCGTAGGGTTATTGTGATTTGCATCACACTCACGCATGATATCGCGCGCTGATAACTCCTTTTTAAAGGCGCAACATGAGTGACAAAAATCCTTTGGCCCGCCACCTTGCAACGGCTCTGCAATGGGTGCTGAATCTGGGCCTGCTGAGTCTGGCGATCATCCTGATCGTCTTTTTAGGCAAAGAGACTATTCATCTGGCAAACGTCCTGTTTAACACCGGTGAGCAGGCCTCTTCTTACCTGCTGATTGAGGGAATTGTTATCTATTTCCTCTACTTCGAATTTATTGCCCTGATTATTAAGTACTTTCAGTCGGGCTATCACTTTCCCCTGCGCTACTTTGTCTATATCGGTATCACGGCCATTATCCGTCTGATTATCGTCGACCATAAAAATCCCTTCGATACCCTCTGCTACTCAGCGGCGATTCTGATTCTGGTGGTCACGCTGTGGCTGGCCAACAGTAACCGGCTGAAACGCGAGTAATCCCCCTGCCGTCTGACACGACGGCAGGTGTTCGCATCGCCGCTCTGCGCTAAACTAGCGTCCTGAAAATTATCGGGAGTGGTGCCATGTCGCAAGACGCACTCAGCTTATTACGTTCGCTCACCTGGCTTTCTCCGTCGCAGGCCGCCCTTGCGCCGCCCTTGCTCGACTGGCTGATGGAGGAGGATTCGATGACGCGCCGTTTTGAGCAGCACTGTCAGCGGGTCACGGTTCAGCCGCTGCGTGAAGGTTTTATCGATGCCAGCGAGTTGGGTGAAGAAAGGGCGATGTTGCCAGACGATAAACGCTTCTGGCTGCGCGAAGTGCTGCTGTCCGGCGACGATCAGCCCTGGCTGGCTGGTCGCACGCTGGTGCCGGAAAGCACCCTTAACGGGCCAGAGGCGATGCTGCAACAGCTCGGCACCCGTCCTCTGGGGCGCTATCTTTTTTCGTCGTCGACGCTGACCCGCGATTTTATTGAGCCGGGGCAGGTGGAGGGATTGTGGGGACGACGTTCCCGTCTGCGTCTCTCCGGCAAACCGCTGCTGCTGACTGAACTGTTTTTACCGGCATCGCCGCTCTATCGCGATCTGGTCTGAGGATTTTGTGGTGCAAACGAGCTTAAGTATGAATAAATGGCGGGCCTACGCTCGCCTGATGCGTATCGACAAACCGATCGGGACGCTGCTGCTGATGTGGCCCACGCTCTGGGCATTATGGCTGGCTGACAGGGCGATTCCGCCACTGCCGGTGCTGGTGGTATTCGTTGCCGGGGTGTTTGTGATGCGTGCAGCCGGTTGTGTGATCAATGACTACGCCGACCGCAAAGTTGATGGTCATGTGGAGCGTACGAAGCACCGGCCACTGGCCAGCGGCGCGGTGAGTGCAAAAGAGGCGAAGCTGCTGTTCGTGATCCTGGCGCTGATAGCTTTTGCGCTGGTGCTGACCATGAACCTGATGACGATCATGCTCTCCGTCGTGGGGCTGGCGCTGGCCTGGGTTTATCCCTTTATGAAGCGCTACACCCATCTGCCGCAGGTGGTGCTGGGGGCCGCGTTTGGCTGGGCGATTCCTATGGCATGGTCCGCAGTTAGTGAGTCCTTACCTCTAGTCTGCTGGCTGGTGTTTATTGCTAACATCTGCTGGACGGTTGCTTACGATACGCAGTATGCGATGGTTGATCGGGATGATGACCTGAAGATTGGCGTGAAGTCGACGGCGATTTTATTTGGCCGTTTCGACACGCTGATCATTGGTCTGCTGCAGCTGGCAGCCCTGCTGCTGATGGCGCTGGTGGGCATGATGCTCCACCTGAACGGCGCCTTCTACTGGACGCTGCTGCTGGCGGCTGCGCTGTTTGTCTATCAGCAGAAGCTGATCGCCGGGCGCGAACGCCAGCCCTGCTTCCAGGCTTTCCTGAATAACAACTATGTCGGGATGGTGCTGTTCCTGGGCGTACTGATGAATACGCCGCCGTTCAGTCAGCTGTTCTGATAGCGTGTCCCCTGAGCAGGCACCGTCCCACAACTAATCGGATCGGCCTGTAAAAAAGGCGACCTCATGAGGTCGCCTTTTTTACTGTGCGCGTGGGTCAGTCGTGCGCCACCGCGGTTTCAATCGTCATGCGGACATCACTGGTGACCAGGTCAGCCAGGATGTGCCAGGTCGCCAGCGTCTGCGCGACATCGGCATCACCGCTGTCGCTGATATACCCTTCATCACGCAGCGTCAGTACCAGCGAAGTAAAGACCGCTTTGTCGAAGAACTCCGGCGCGTTGATCCCGTGCAGGACCGAAAGACGCTGGGCCAGCGTCCGGCTCTCTTTCTCCAGCGTGCCACGGTTAATTGTTGGCTTGGCGCTGAGAATAGAGAAGGTAATGGCATAACGCTGCAGCGTTTCGCGCACACCGGCAGCCAGCAGTTGCAGCGTGCGGTAGCGCGCCGCAGTAAAGCGCAACTCACCGGCTTCATAAGTAATCAGGCCCTGACGCGCCAGCTCCTGACTGATATCGGTCAGCAGTTGCGGCAGCTCGTCGGTCTGCCAGCGCAGGAACAGTTCGCTCTTCAGCATCGGGTAGATCAGGCTCACCTGACGCAGCAGTTCGGCTTCAGTCAGCGTCTGATGCTGCTGAACAATGGCGGCAATCAGCGACGGCATCACCAGCATGTGATGAATATTGTTGCGATAGTAAGTCATCAGCACCGCCTGCTCACGCGGCAGTATGATGATGTCGCCAATACTGTCCTTTTCACTCTCAAATTTATTCATACCCATGGCGTGATCCAGTAGCGCTTCCGCTGAGAGATCGGGTACGGTCGCGTTAGGTGAATAAGGCACATTGCGCAGCAACTGAGTATAGCACTCCAGCTGTTCAATCAGCTGTTCACGAGTGAGTGAGCGCTGACGTGACGCCAGCAAAGCGGTAACACAGAGGTTCATGGCATTGGCCGCGCCCGCTTCATTGATTCGCACCATCAGGCTGGCCGCGATATCATTGACGGTCGGTGTTAACCAGCTCGGACGCTGCGGCTCAATCGGATCGATGGCATCGCGCCATTCCGGTACCTGCTTGTTGAGATAGTTGACCAGCGGCAGCGGTTCGCCAAAGTTAACGTAACCCTGACCAAGATTGCGCAGCTTGCGCAAGCCACGCACCATCTGCATGAAGCCCTCTTTCTCTTTCGCCGCGCCGCGCAATTCTTTGGCGTAAGTACCCACTTCCATCACGTGCTCATAGCCGATGTAGATCGGCACCAGCGTGATCGGGCGGTTACCGCCGCGCAGCATCGCCTGCAATGTCATGGCTAAGGTGCCGGTTTTCGGGTCCAGCAGGCGACCGGTACGAGAACGACCACCCTCGACAAAGTACTCAACCGAATAGCCGCGGGTAAACAGCTCGCCGAGATATTCACGGAACACCGTGGCGTAGAGCTTGTTTCCTTTAAAAGTACGACGAATAAAGAACGCGCCCAGACGACGGAAAATCGGGCCGGCTGGCCAGAAGTTGAGGTTGATACCGGCAGCAATGTGCGGCGGGACCAGCCCCTGATGATAGAGCACGTAGGAGAGCAGCAGATAATCCATGTGGCTGCGATGGCACGGCACATAGACAATCTCGTGGCCATCCTGCGCCAGCTGGCGCACTTTTTCGCCGCCATTGACGTTGATGCCCTGATAAAGACGACTCCAGAGCCAGCCCATCACGCGGTCGGTAACGCGAATCGCCTCATAAGAGAAGTTGGCGGCAATTTCTTCCATCATCTCGACGGCATTCTGCTGCGCTTTCTCATGGGAGATTTTTTTGCTGCGTGCTTCATCTTCGACGGCTTTTTCAATCGCTTTGGATTGCAGCAGACGGTTAAACAGATCCTGACGCGCCGGTAACCGCGGGCCAATCGCCGCCAGCCGCTGGCGGGCAAAATGAATGCGCGCCACGCGAGCCAGCTTCTGGGCGATCGACTTATCCGTACCGTGTTCCGTGGCCATCCGGCGCAGCGAGACGGTCGGCGAGAAGCGAACAAAACTGTCGCGTCCGTGCCAGATCACCGCAAAGAATTTCTGTACGCCGTTCAGCACCCGCAGGTGTGGCGTGGCTTCGCCCTGGACTTCACGTCCTGGTGCACGGCCAAACATCACTGTGACCGGCAGCATCTGGATATCCAGCGTAGGATTATTGCGATGCAGATCGAGATAATCGTGAAAGATTTTCACCGATTCCACGCTGGGCACAAAGTAGGGGAATACGCGCGGGCCATCGTGGATAAATACGTGGCGCGGCAGCAGTGAACCATCAATCTCCAGCAGAGAGAGCGGGTCAGGCAGATGATGCCGCAGACACTGCGCGCGTAAAGTCAGTAAGTCGGCCTTCGAATCGTAAGGCAAAACATACATAATAGGTCGGGTCGGATCCAGACCATGTTCAGACACGGGATCGGCCGGAATGGCCTTACTTTTTACCAAAAACGACAGTGGTAAATTAAGCAATTTGTAATAGAGTTTACGCCAACCTGACATAGACAACATGAAGCCTCTTGTTAGCAAAGCGCCGCAAGCATACCAGAAAGTGCAGCGAAGATCTGTGGTGGTGCCAATTGCACGCAGCCCAGACATTGACGTCAATCCGATAAAAGGGTTCCCACATCATGGCAAATAATGCCACCGGACTTATCAGAATAGTTAAAGCCGCAGGTTACTCCTGGCAGGGACTGCGTGCCGCCTGGCAACATGAAGCGGCGTTTCGTCAGGAAGCCCTGGCTGCGCTGGTCGCCATTATTATCGCCTGCTGGCTGGATGTCGATGTGGTCTCACGCATCCTGATGATTGGGTCGGTGGTGCTGGTGGTCATTGTCGAAATCCTTAATAGCGCCATTGAATCGGTGGTTGACCGGATCGGTCAGGAGCATCATCCGCTGGCGGGCCGGGCCAAAGATATGGGCTCTGCGGCGGTACTGATCAGCATCTTACTGGCACTGTTTGTCTGGATCACGCTGCTCTGGACACATTTGCGATAAGCGTTCCATATCGCGCCGGAAGCCGCATTTTGCCTGACAATCGGTTTCCATTTCGCCAATACCTGTATATACTCACAGCGACTGTATAAACAACCAGGGGGCGGGATGAAAGCATTAACCAGCAGGCAGCAGCAGGTCTATGACCTGATTCGCGACCATATTTCTTCAACAGGCATGCCGCCTACGCGCGCAGAGATTGCTGCACAACTGGGCTTTCGCTCACCGAATGCGGCAGAAGAGCATCTGAAAGCGCTGGCGCGTAAAGGCGTCATCGAGATCGTTTCCGGTGCATCGCGCGGCATTCGATTGTTAATGGAAGAAGAGGCCTCAGAAGGCATACCGTTGATTGGCCGGGTTGCTGCCGGTGAGCCGATCATGGCGCAGGAACATATCGAAACCCACTACAAGGTCGATCCGGACCTGTTCAAGCCGTCTGCCGATTTCCTGCTGCGCGTCAGTGGAATGTCGATGAAAGATATCGGGATTATGGATGGCGACCTGCTCGCGGTACATAAAACCCAGGATGTACGCAATGGCCAGGTTGTCGTTGCCCGCATTGATGATGAAGTCACCGTTAAGCGCTGGAAAAAGCAGGGTGCTCTCGTGCATCTGCTGCCTGAAAACAGTGATTTTGACCCGATTGTTGTTGATACCCGTGCACAGTCCCTGACCATTGAGGGTCTGGCGGTTGGTGTGGTGCGCAACGGCGAGTGGCTCTGATATTGAGGCCTGCGTGCATTCGCCTTTTCTGATGCTATTCTGTCTGCCCTAATTTTGTCGCTGCCTGTTTTGCGCAGCGACACCGAGCACGGAACGGCGAATGCGCTTTATCACGGCAACGGATAAAAATCTCTGGCGGCTTGCGCTGCCAATGATCCTTTCAAATATCACTGTTCCCTTATTGGGGGTGATCGATACTGCAGTAATTGGTCATCTCGACAGTCCTGTCTATCTTGGCGGGGTTGCGGTCGGGACTACGGTGACCAGCTTTCTCTTTATGCTGCTGCTTTTCCTTCGAATGAGTACGACTGGCCTTACGGCGCAGGCGTTTGGTGCGGGCGATAAAACCGCGCTGGCACGCGCGCTGACGCAGCCGCTGATTATTGCGCTGCTGGCTGGTGTACTGTTCATCGCTTTACGTTATCCGATTATTCAACTGGCGACCCATCTGATTGGCGGCAATCCCGCGGTACTGGAACAGGCGGCGCTGTTTATTCAGATTCGCTGGCTCAGTGCACCTGCCACGCTGGCAAATCTGGTCATTCTGGGCTGGCTGCTGGGCGTGCAGTATGCGCGCGCGCCGGTGATCCTGCTGGTGGTGGGCAATCTGGTTAATATTGTGCTCAATCTCTGGCTGGTGATGGGGCTGCACTGGGGTGTCGGGGGGGCGGCAACCGCCACGGCGCTGGCGGAGTATATTACGCTGGGTGTCGGCAGCATCATGGTCTGGCGGGTCCTGAAGCTGCGTGGTATTCCCCTGAGCCTGCTGAAGCAGAGCTGGCGCGGTGACAGCGGTCAGCTGCTGCGGCTGAACCGGGATATCATGCTGCGCTCACTGATGCTGCAACTCTGTTTCGCCTCGCTGACCGTGCTGGGGGCACGGCTGGGCCCGGATGTGGTGGCAGTTAACGCGGTATTACTGATGTTCATTACGTTCACGGCCTATGCGCTGGATGGCTTCGCCTACGCGGTTGAAGCGTTTTCCGGCGAGGCGCATGGGGCAAAAGATGGCGGCAAACTGCTGCGCGTCTGGCACTCTGCCTGTCGGCAGGCGGTGGTGGTGGCGCTGTTCTTTTCGCTGATCTATGCCATTGCTGGCCCGCAGATTGTTACCCTGTTGACCTCCCTTCCTTCGCTGCAACAAAGTGCTGACCGCTATCTGATCTGGCAGATCGTTATGCCGCTGATCGGCGTCTGGTGTTATCTGCTGGATGGGATGTTCATCGGCGCAACGCGCGGACGTGAGATGCGTAACAGCATGGTGGTGGCAGCAGCAGGCTACTTTCTGACGCTGCTAAGCGTACCGGCGCTTGGCAATCACGGACTGTGGCTGGCTGTAACGGTTTTCCTGGCGCTGCGCGGTCTGTCACTGTGGCTTATCTGGCGCAGGCACTGGCGTCAGAACAGCTGGTTTGATGCCTGACGCTGTAAAGGCTGATACAGATTATTCCGTATTATTCCGGGTTTGTGAAACTGGCTACTACAATTAACTTTATACGGCGCAGTTAACCAGCGCTTTGTATCGTTATTTTGTTGAGTGACAAGATAATCATTAAACCCCGATGATTGGAGGTCTGCCATGAATAAAGATGAAGCGAGCGGTAACTGGAAGCAGTTCAAAGGCAAAATGAAAGAGAAATGGGGCAAGCTGACCGACGATGACATGCAGGTTATCGAAGGTAAACGCGATCAGCTGGTCGGCAAAATCCAGGAACGTTATGGCTATGCGAAAGATGAAGCAGAGCGTGAAGTGACGGACTGGGAAGGCCAGAATAAAGACCACCGCTGGTAATGCAGCACTGATCAGTTAATACGTTCCGGTGTACCTGCACCGGAACTACACAAGAATATGCCAGTTACACGCGTTTTCCCCGCTTTTTCCCCTCACCCTGATGATCATGTTCGCAGCTTTCATGGTGCGTACAGGCTTCGACGGCAGCACAATTTTCACACAGGCCATGCGCTTCAATCACACTATGGCGTAAAGCGAACTGCGCTTCACCCGCCAGCGTTGCGATAATTTTCTCCACGCCCTGCGCCTGTTTCTCCGTTACTGCTGCACAGCGGTCGCAGACCAGCATCACTGACGTATGCGCCGGTGCCTCAAAGTGATGACACATGACGTAGCTATTGTTGGACTCCACCCGATGAATGAAACCCTGCTCCAGCAGGAAATCGAGTGCCCGGTAAACGGTGGGGGGCTTGGCCTGCGGTTCGCTGATGCGGAGTTGATCCAGCAGATCGTAAGCACTGATCGAGCCAGGCTGTTCGGCCATCAGGCGCAATACCTCAGCACGCTGCGAAGTCAGACGTACACCGCGCTGCAGGCACATTTTTTCAGCCTGAGTCAGAATTTGCTGCGACGTCATGTTTGTCATGAAAAATTCTCCGCTGGATAAGTGATGTTATTTTATCACATATAGTTTTGCGGCGCTGATGTTCGTTTTCGCCTGTTAAAACAGCATTATTTGCCTGATAAAGCAGCATTTTGAGAGTTTCAGCCGCTATCTATCTCAAATCTGACGAGAAATCAGATCCATTCTCAATCGACATGAAGCGGAATTTATTGGCATTTTGCTTTGCATCTCACTGAGTTAAGAAGTAATGTTCAGAAAGACTTAAGGAACGTCTGGCAGTATTTGAAATAACCCGACGCAGTCTGAACAATTACAACGGTTTTTTGATTGGAAAACGTCCAATCCTTTGAATTAAGACACTGTTTCCTTTGAATTCACAGCAATAACGCGTTAGCCAGGGTTCACAATAGGGCTAATAAACTATTCAGTCGTTGAATGTTTCAATGACAATTTCTCAGGTGATGGCAGGCAAATGGTGAAAAAATCCGCTCAACGTTCAGCGCTGAAGTATTCCGCTGCAGCGACCGCGCTTTTCCTTTCTTCTTCCGCCATGGCGGCAGGGACCTGGTATGATGCACGTAATGACGCCATGGGCGGCACCGGCGTAGCATCTTCTGTTTATGGCTCAGCAGTGCTGGCGAACCCGGCATTAATGACGCGTGCTAAATCTGACGATAACGTCAGTATTATTATTCCCTCGGCAGGTATTCAGGTTACTGACAAAGATAAGCTGATCGATAAAGTCGATGATATTACGGACACCGTGGATCGCTATCGCGACGTGATTGGTAACCTGACTTTTGCGGATTATCTGCGTGGCTACCCTGAACTGCGTGCTGCCTCCGGCGATGTTGCTGACAAGCTCAGCGATTTGCGCGGTAACAAAGCGGATGGCAGTGCTGGCGCGGCCATGGCCGTCACGATCCCCAATGAGACCCTGCCTTTTGCGTTTATTACCAAAGCCTACGGTACGGCGCACGTCCGTGCCAACGTGGTCCAGAGTGATATCGACTACCTGCGCGGTGTTGCTAACGGAACAGTGCTGCCACGTGCAGGCGATCAAAATAACCTTCGCTCCAGTGCAAATGGCTTAGCGGCACTGACCATTGATTATGGTGTGGCGGTCGCACATGAGTTCACTATCGCCGGCCAGCCGGTCTCGGTGGGCGTGACGCCGAAAGTGCAGAAAACTTCGCTCTATAACTACACAGCCAGCATCTATAACTATGACAAGAACGACATTAACAATAGCCAGTATCGCAGCACCGACACCGGTTTTAACGTTGATGCCGGTCTGGCGACCACCTTTGCTGAAAACTGGACACTGGGTGTGACCGGACAGAACCTGGTTTCGCGCGATCTGCAGACCAAAGAGGTCAACGGGTTCCGCGATACCTACCAGATTCGCCCGCTGGTCACCACCGGCCTGTCATGGGATAAAGGTCCGTTTACCGTGACCGGCGATGTGGATCTGACGGAAACCAAACGCTTCAAAACCCAGGATAACAGCCAGTATGCGGCAGTGGGCGCGGAGTACCGCGTGCTTGACTGGCTGCAACTGCGTGCCGGTTATCGTGCGGACATGCGGTCTAACGACGAAAATGTTGCCACCGCAGGTTTTGGTCTGTCACCGTTTAACAAAGCTGTCCATCTGGATCTGGCTGGCTCGGTGGGGGCTAACAACACCTGGGGCGCGATGATGCAGCTGGGCTTTAACTTCTAAACACGCTATTCCGACTGTTCGGGGGCGGGCGATGCACTATCGCCCACCCTTGTGTTATCCTTGCACAGAATTCCATCACCCTTAATTACCGGATTGTCTGCGCTTCATGCCAAATTTCTCTTCGCAACGTTTCTCTATCGCCCCCATGCTCGACTGGACCGATCGTCACTGTCGCTATTTTCATCGTCAGCTGACCGGTGACACGCTGCTCTACACTGAAATGGTGACCACGGGCGCGATTATTCATGGCAAAGGGGATTACCTGGCATACAGCGAGGCGGAACATCCGGTCGCGTTGCAGCTTGGCGGTAGCGATCCGGCGGCGCTGGCGCAGTGTGCGAAGCTGGCAGAGCAGCGCGGCTACGATGAAGTAAACCTGAATGTCGGCTGTCCTTCGGATCGGGTTCAGAATGGCCGTTTTGGTGCCTGCCTGATGGCCGAGGCGAATCTGGTCGCGGATGCGATTAAAGCGATGCGCGATGTGGTATCGATTCCGGTCACGGTGAAAACCCGCATCGGGATTGATGAGCTGGACAGCTATGAATTTCTGACCGACTTTATCGGCACGGTGGCGGGGCGCGGTGAGTGCGAGACGTTTATCATCCATGCGCGCAAAGCCTGGCTCTCCGGCCTCAGCCCTAAAGAGAACCGCGAAATTCCCCCGCTGGATTATCCACGCGTCTGGCAGCTGAAACGCGATTTCCCGCATCTGACGATCGCACTTAATGGCGGCGTAAAAACGCTGGAAGAGGCACAGACCCACCTGCAGCACCTGGACGGTGTGATGATGGGACGTGAAGCCTATCAAAATCCGGGCATTCTGGCGCAGGTCGATCAGAAATTGTTTGGTCGTCAGCATCCGGCGGCTAATCCGGTGGAAGTAGTACGCGCCATGTATCCCTACATTGAAGCGGAGCTGGCGAAAGGCACGTATCTGGGACACGTCACACGCCATATGCTGGGACTGTTCCAGGGGATTCCGGGTGCCCGCCAGTGGCGACGTCACCTGAGTGAAAACGCTCACAAGCCGGGTGCCGATGTTCGCGTACTGGAAGCCGCGCTGGCGCTGGTAGCAGATAAGATTCCACAGGAAGTCTGATCCCTGATCGTAACTCTGAAAAACCAGCTATGAAGAGCTGGTTTTTTTACGCCAGAATGTGGTTTTTCTCACCAGGTCGCTGCATCTTTCTTAAACCTTATCAGCCTTAAATCAATAAGTTATCGGTTGGCACGTTTTTTGTAATAGCTATAACAGCTGATTTCAAAAGGAGCGCTGACGTGGAAATTTTATTCGTATTGGGGTTTTTCCTGATGCTGTTGCTGACCGGCGTTTCACTGCTGGGCGTGCTGGCGGCACTGGTGGTCGCAACCCTCGTGATGTTTGTCGGTGGACTGTTTGCACTTGTTATCAAAGTGTTGCCGTGGCTGGTGCTGGCGGTCATCGCTGTATGGCTGCATCGTGCCTTTTTTGGCGATAGCGATGCGCGAGCGCGCCGTAAGCTGAGACGTAAGATCAGCAGGTTAGACCGCAAAAGCTGGCGCTAAATGCGGTAGCGATCACAGTGTGAGAGATTGTTCGGCGCTGATCTGCAATTAAACATATTTTTTACTTATGTTTTCTGGCAGGATGCCCGTCGTCAAATCGATGTGCCATCGACTTGACATGAATTCATCGCCGCTGTCCCTACACCAGCGCGAACAAAAAATAAAAAAAAGAAGAGGGCTTCCCACGGGAAGCCCTTTTTGTTGCTTACGGGGCGCTCACTGTTACGGGATTAACAGGCAGGAGCCCTGCGTGGCGCGGCTCTCCAGCATCTGGTGCGCCCTGCTGGCCTCTTTCAGCGTAAACTTCTGCTGCTCCGGCACATCAACTTTGATTGCGCCACTCGCCAGCAGGGAGAACAGCTCGGCACTGGCAGTCTCCAGCTCCTGGCGATTGGTAATATAGCCAAACAGGGAAGGTCGGGTTACAAACAACGAGCCTTTCTTATTCAGAATGCCCAAATCGATGCCGGTCACCGGACCCGATGCATTACCAAAACTGACCATCAGACCGTGACGGCGCAGCGAATCCAGCGATGCTTCCCAGGTATCTTTACCCACAGAGTCATACACGACACCCACTTTTTTTCCTTCCGTCAGTTCGCTAACGCGCTGTGCAATATTCTCTTCGCGATAATTGATGGTCTCCCATGCGCCGGCATTTTTCGCCAGCATGGCTTTTTCCGCTGAACCCACTGTGCCGATCAAATGCGCACCCAGCGCTTTTGCCCACTGACAGGCGATTAACCCGACGCCGCCCGCCGCGGCATGAAACAGGAAGGTTTCACCGGCGCTGATTTTATAGGTCTGACGCAGCAGATATTGTGTGGTCAGCCCTTTCAGATAGCTTGCCGCACCCTGCTCAAAGCTGATCGCCTCCGGAAGAGGCATCAGACGGTCTTCCGCTACGTTGTGCACTTCACTATAAGCCCCCATTGATGCCAGACAGTAGACCACGCGATCGCCAGGTTTAAACAGGGTCACGCCACGGCCAACCCGCGCCACCACACCTGCGGCTTCCGTTCCCAGGCCAGAGGGAAAAGCGGCAACCGGATAGAGCCCGCTGCGAACATAGGTATCGATGTAATTAATCCCGATAGCGCGATGCTCAACCTGCACTTCATGTTCAGCCGGGTCAGCAGGTTCAAAATCTGTCCACTCTAAGACGTCCGGGCCGCCATGCGCGCTGAACTGAATACGCTTTGCCATTCTGACTCCTGTGATTGTTTCATCATGAGGGTGAGGCGCGCACCCCAACTAAGGTATACTTGCGCGTCCCCACAGAAGATCGGTAATGCATTCACTATGGCAGGAAATAAACCCACCAACAAATCGAACGAAACGCAGGATCGCCAGCTCGCAGGCGTGAAAATGCCCCCGCATTCTCTGGAAGCGGAGCAATCGGTGCTCGGTGGGTTAATGCTGGATAACGAGCGCTGGGATAACGTCTCTGAGCGCGTCGTCGCGAATGATTTTTTCAACCGCTCACATCGGCTGATTTTTTCCGAGATGCAGCGGCTGCTGGAAAACAGCAAACCCATCGACCTGATTACGCTCTCTGAATCGCTGGAAACCCGCGGCGAACTGGAGATGGCCGGTGGCTTCGCCTATCTGGCTGAGCTCGCGAAAAATACCCCGAGTGCGGCGAACATCGGCGCTTATGCCGACATTGTGCGCGAACGCGCAGTGGTGCGTGAGATGATCTCCGTCGCCAACCAGATTGCTGATGCTGGCTACGATCCGCAGGGACGTAACAGTGAAGAGCTGCTCGACTTCGCAGAGTCGAACGTCTTTAAAATTGCGGAAGCGCGTGCGGATAAAGATGCTGGCCCGAAAAACATCGAGCAGATTCTGGAATCAACCGTCTCCCGTATCGAATCGCTCTATCAGACACCGCATGACGGCGTCACCGGCGTGGATACTGGCTATCAGGATCTCAATAAAAAGACTGCCGGCCTGCAGGGCTCTGACCTGATTATTGTTGCCGCACGTCCATCGATGGGTAAAACCACCTTTGCGATGAACCTGTGCGAAAACGCCGCCATGCTGCAGGAAAAGCCGGTGCTGATTTTCAGTCTGGAGATGCCCAGTGAGCAAATTATGATGCGTATGCTGGCGTCACTTTCCCGCGTCGATCAGACCCGCATCCGAACCGGACAGCTGGATGATGAGGACTGGGCGCGTATCTCTGGCACCATGGGCATCCTGCTCGAGAAGAAGAACATGTACATTGATGACTCTTCTGGCCTGACGCCTACCGAAGTGCGCTCGCGCGCCCGACGTATCTATCGTGAAAACGGTGGCTTAAGTCTGATCATGATCGACTACCTGCAACTGATGCGCGTGCCGTCACTGTCGGACAACCGTACGCTGGAGATTGCTGAGATCTCCCGCTCGCTGAAAGCGCTGGCCAAAGAGCTGAATGTGCCAGTGGTGGCGCTGTCGCAGCTTAACCGTTCACTGGAGCAGCGTGCTGACAAACGGCCGGTCAACTCGGATCTGCGTGAATCGGGTTCGATCGAGCAGGATGCGGATTTGATCATGTTTATCTATCGCGATGAGGTTTACCACGAAAACAGCGATCTTAAAGGGATCGCCGAGATCATCCTGGGTAAACAGCGTAATGGCCCGATCGGTACGGTGCGCCTGACCTTCAATGGCCAGTGGTCACGCTTCGACAACTACGCGGGTCCGCAATACGACGACGAATAATCTCCGCTTTGTGCTGTCATGCACGATCTGTGCATGACAGCCCTCATCATCAGAAAATAGTGTTGGACAACCTCTCGGGTTATCGGGTTATCTGTAACAAAGCGACGCCCATTACGCTGTGGAAACGGAATGACTCACGTAGACGATTACGACCTTAAAATCCTGACTTTATTACAATCTAACGGCCGGCTGACCAATCAGGAACTCAGCGATCTGGTCGGCCTTTCCGCCTCACAATGTTCCCGCCGCCGTATCAATCTGGAACAGGCTAACCTTATCCTGGGTTATCACGCCCGGCTGTCACCCGATGCCATCGGCCTTGGCATGGTGGGATTAATTGAGGTGCGCCTGATTAATCACACCGCGGAATATGTTGAGAGCTTTCACCGGATGGTGGAGCAGGAGCAGGCGATCGTGGATGCCTACAAAACCACGGGTGATGCAGACTATCTCCTCAAAGTAGCGGTAGCCGATCTCAACTCCCTTAGTGCGTTAATCAGCCAGTTAGTCGCCGGACACCAGAGCGTTTCTCATGTGAAAACCTCAGTGGTACTGGGGCGAATGAAAGAGAATGGGCTGATGATGATCCCCGGAGAGAAGACGCGCTAAAAGGGTGCGCGCTGTGCGATTTTGGTGCACACTGGCGGCAGTTAATGCGAATAACGCGCACTTAAGATGGCTATAGCGCATAGACTGACGGTATCAGTCGGAATTTATGCACAAAGTTCTTTTATAAAGCGCCTTAGATATCAACGGGATATCGCTGGCATCCGCTTTACAGCCGTTCAGTGCTGTGACGATGGTGCGTTTTTTGCATTGGAACCGCATCATTTGCACTGAGAAAACCCCCATGGATAACATCGCAGAACCCACCCGTATCCCGCATTCGCGCATTGAAGATGCGCTGGCGATGGTGCTCGGCACCCTGATGGTCTCGTTCGGCGTCATTATGCTGAAACAGGCCGGTGCGCTGACTGGCAGCACCGCAGGTATCGCTTTTCTGATCAGCTATCTCTCGCCGCTTTCGTTTGGCAGCGCATTTTTCCTGATCAACATCCCATTTTACTGGCTGGCGGTAAAACGCATGGGCTGGGAATTTACCCTGAAAACCTTCTGCGCCGTCGGGCTGGTGTCGCTTTTCACCCAGCTGCACCCGCTGTTTGTTCACTTTTCTGACCTTAACCCCTTCTATGCGACACTGTTCGGTAACGTCATCATGGGAATCGGGTTTATAGTGTTATTTCGTCATAAGGCGAGCCTGGGCGGCATCAATATTCTGGCGCTGTGGCTACAGGATCGCTTTGGGATCCGCGCGGGTAAACTGCAGATGGCAGTCGATACCTGCGTCGTGCTGGCGTCACTGTTTGTAGTGAGTGGCCCCATCCTCCTCGCGTCGATTGCGGGTGCGGTGATCCTGAACCTGATTATTGCAATGAACCACCGTCCGGGACGCTATCGGGTTTAATCCGCCGCTTACGGACCAATCATGGAGACCTACACCGTGTTTCAAAACGTTGATGCCTATGCTGGCGATCCGATTCTGTCGTTGATGGAAGCTTTCAAACAAGACCCACGCGAACACAAAGTTAACCTGAGTATCGGGCTTTATTACGACGAACAGAACATTATCCCGCAGCTGAAGGCTGTCGCGGCTGCCGAAGAGCAGATCTATGCTGAGCCGCATCAGGCATCGCTCTATCTACCCATGGAAGGACTGAACAGCTACCGTAGTGCGATTGCACCGCTGCTGTTTGGTGCCGACCATCCGGTGTTAAAGGCGGGCCGTATTGCGTCGATTCAGACCCTGGGTGGTTCTGGTGCGCTGAAAGTCGGCGCGGATTTCCTGAAGCGCTACTTCCCGCAGTCTGCCGTCTGGGTCAGCGATCCGACCTGGGAAAACCACATCGCGATTTTTAACGGTGCAGGTTTAGCGGTAAACACCTATCCCTGGTATGACGCCGAAACCCACGGTGTGCGGTTTGATGCCTTTATCAGCACCCTGAAAACCCTGCCCGCGCAGAGCATCGTGTTGCTGCATCCCTGCTGTCATAACCCGACCGGCGCTGACCTGACTGATGCGCAGTGGGATCAGACCGTTGAGGTGCTGAAAGCACAGCAGCTGATTCCTTTCCTGGATATCGCCTATCAGGGCTTTGGTGCCGGTATGGAGCAGGATGCGTATGCCCTGCGCGCGGTCGCGGCGGCGGGCCTGCCTGCGCTGGTCAGCAACTCCTTCTCCAAAATCTTCTCGCTCTATGGCGAGCGCGTAGGCGGTCTCTCTATCGTCTGCGACAGTGCCGAAGAGTCAGCACGTGTGCTGGGCCAGTTAAAAGCTACCGTTCGTCGTAACTACTCCAGCCCGCCGAATTTCGGTGCGCAGGTTGTCGCACGCGTCCTCAACGATGAGGCGCTGAAAGCCAGCTGGCTGGCTGAAGTGGAGGCGATGCGTCTGCGCATTCTTACGATGCGCCAGTCGCTGGTGGACGTGCTGAGCACCGCGCTGCCAGGTAAAAACTTTGACTACCTGCTAAAGCAGCGCGGCATGTTCAGCTACACCGGCCTGAGTGCGCAGCAGGTTGATCGCCTGCGTAACGAATTTGGCATCTATCTGGTGGGCAGCGGCCGCATGTGTGTGGCCGGCCTGAACAGCAAAAATGTGCATCAGGTAGCGGAAGCGTTTGCCGCCGTGATGTAATTGCCGCCAGGTTGTTAACAAGACCGCCAGGGTTTTCTCTGGCGGTTTTTTTATAGGTCAGGGTTTACCTTTCGGCGACATGCTGCACACTTAAACGGGATAACCGTTTCAGGAATAAGCTATGTGGCATCAACAAACTATAACGCTGAGCGCGAAGTCGCGCGGGTTTCATCTGGTCACCGATGAGGTCGTTAATTCGCTTTCCGGACTGCGTGATATCAAAACCGGACTGCTGCATCTGCTGTTACAGCACACCTCGGCGTCGTTAACCTTAAATGAGAATTGCGACCCGACGGTGCGCAGCGACATGGAGCAGCATTTCATGCGGCACGTGCCAGAGAATGCGCCTTATCAGCACGACTATGAAGGACGTGATGATATGCCAGCGCACATCAAATCATCGACCTTAGGGGTTTCGTTGTTAATACCGGTTCAGCGGGGACGTCTGGTGCTGGGCACCTGGCAGGGTATCTGGCTGGGCGAGCATCGCATTGATGGCGGTGCCAGGCAGATTTTCGCCACTTTACAAGGGGAGTCGTAATGAATAACTCAGACTTACTGACTTATTGCATGAGCAAGCCGGGCGCGGAGCAGAGCGTCCACAATGACTGGAAGGCCACACAGATTAAAAGTAACGGCGTGCTGTTTGCGATGGTGCACGAGGTAAAAGGGCGGCCCGCCGTCTCGCTGAAATCGACGCCAGCGCTGGCTGAATTACTGCGCGACGAGCACAGCGATATTATTCCCAGCGAGCATCTGAATAAGTCGCACTGGAGCACGCTGTTCCTCGACGGTTCGCTGAAAGATTCGCAGATCTACTATCTGGTCGATGCCTCATACCAGCAGGCGGCTGCTGCCCGTTAAACGGCAATAAAAACCCTCTTACCTGAGCAGGAGGGTTTCAGATCAGACCGCTTACGCGGCAGACTGATCGCGCAGGGTGTTGATATCGATAACAAAGCGATACTTCACATCGCTTTTCAGCATGCGTTCATACGCTTCGTTGATCTGGTCCATCGCGATCAGCTCAATGTCTGACGTAATCCCGTGCTCGCCACAGAAATCGAGCATCTCCTGGGTTTCCGCGATGCCGCCAATCAGTGAACCGGCGATGCTGCGACGTTTAAAGATCAGGTTAAAGACCTGCGGTGCCGGATGATCGTGCTCCGGTGCGCCCACCAGCGTCATGTTGCCATCCAGCTTCAGCAGGGTGATGAACGGGTTGAGATCGTGCTGAGCCGCCACAGTGTTGAGGATGAAGTCAAAGCTGTTCGCGTGCTGCGCCATCTGCTCCGCATCTTTAGAAATCACCACTTCATCGGCACCCAGACGTTTGCCATCTTCAATTTTGGATGGCGAAGTGGTGAACAGCACCACATGTGCGCCCATGGCATGCGCAATCTTCACGCCCATATGACCCAGTCCGCCTAAGCCTACGATACCCACTTTCTTGCCTGGACCGACATTCCAGTGACGCAGCGGCGAATAGGTGGTGATACCGGCACACAGCAGCGGTGCAACGCCCGCCAGCTCCAGGTTTTCCGGAATCCGCAGCACAAAGCTTTCATCAACCACCATCGACGTTGAGTAGCCGCCGTAGGTAATGGCGCCGGTTTCGCGATCTTCGCCATTATAGGTGCCGACAAAGCCGTTTTCGCAATACTGCTCCAGACCCTGCTGACAGCTCGGACAGCTGCGGCAGGAATCGACCATACAGCCGACGCCAACCCGATCGCCGACTTTGTATTTCTGCGTCTGTGGACCAACAGCCGTTACGCGACCCACAATTTCATGCCCCGGAACCACGGGAAAAATGGTGTTTTTCCACTCATTACGAGCCTGATGCAGGTCTGAGTGGCAAACGCCACAGAACAGCACCTCAAGCTGAACGTCATGGGCGCGCAGCTCACGCGGCTTAAAATCGAACGGTGCCAGTTTGGATTTTGCATCCTGAGCAGCATACGCATGCGTAATATTCATGGTGTCTCCAGTTTCGATGTGTCGTGAGTGTTTCTGATGATGTGCAGCAGCGTGGATGTGCTGCGAAAACAGGGCGACGCCAGAGGCGTGCCAAAGAGGAACCGCTTAAGGATAGTCAGCGCGGGGAAAAGCGTATATGCCTATACATGTCTGAATCTTGCCTGATTCTGCATTTTTCTGGCTGAATCGGCAGGGGATAAAAAAAGGCCCGCACGCGGCGGACCTGAGAGAATTACTTCTGTAACAGGGGCTTCAGGAAGCGCGCGGTGTGGGATTTCTCACACTCCGCCACGGTTTCTGGCGTACCCGCCACCAGGATTTCACCGCCGCCGCTGCCGCCTTCCGGACCGAGATCGACAATCCAGTCTGCGGTTTTGACCACATCGAGGTTGTGCTCAATCACCACGATGGTGTTGCCCTGATCGCGCAGCTTATGCAGCACTTCCAGCAGTTGCTGGATATCGGCAAAGTGCAGGCCGGTGGTCGGCTCATCCAGAATGTAGAGCGTCTGACCGGTGCCACGCTTCGACAGCTCACGCGCCAGCTTCACACGCTGGGCTTCACCGCCGGAAAGGGTGGTGGCGGACTGACCGAGGCGGATGTAGGTGAGACCCACATCGATCAGCGTCTGCAGCTTACGCGCCAGCGCTGGCACGGCATCGAAGAACTCACGCGCCTCTTCGATCGTCATCTCCAGTACTTCGTGAATGCTCTTGCCTTTGTACTTCACTTCCAGCGTTTCACGGTTATAGCGTTTGCCTTTACACTGGTCGCACGGCACATAAATGTCCGGCAGGAAGTGCATCTCGACTTTCAGCACGCCATCGCCCTGACAGGCTTCACAGCGTCCGCCCCGTACGTTGAAACTGAAGCGACCCGGATTGTAGCCGCGCGAACGCGCTTCCGGCACGCCCGCAAAGAGTTCACGCACCGGGGTGAAGATACCGGTGTAGGTGGCCGGGTTGGAGCGCGGTGTACGACCAATCGGGCTCTGGTCGATGTCGATCACTTTGTCGAAGTGCTCCAGGCCTGACACGTCACGGTAAGGTGCCGGTTCGGCGATGGTCGCGCCGTTCAGCGCCCGCTGAGCAATCGGGAACAGCGTATCGTTGATCAGGGTCGATTTACCCGAACCGGACACACCGGTAATACAGGTGAACAGTCCGACCGGCAGCGTCAGCGTGACATCCTTAAGGTTGTTGCCGCGTGCGCCGGTAATCTTCAGCACTTTGGCCGGATCGCCTTTGACGCGCTCTTCTGGCACCACAATGCCACGCTTGCCGCTCAGGTACTGACCGGTCAGCGACTCTTCCTGCGCCATAATCTGATCAACGGTGCCTTCTGCGACGACCTGACCGCCGTGTACGCCTGCACCCGGGCCGATGTCGATCACATGGTCTGCGGCACGAATCGCATCTTCATCGTGTTCAACCACAATCACGGTATTACCGAGGTCGCGCAGATGAATCAGGGTGCCGAGCAGCCGTTCGTTATCACGCTGATGCAGGCCGATTGAAGGCTCATCCAGCACATACATCACGCCGACCAGACCGGCACCGATCTGGCTGGCCAGGCGGATACGCTGTGCTTCACCCCCGGACAGCGTTTCCGCAGAGCGTGACATCGACAGATAGTTCAGGCCGACATTGACCAGGAAGCTCAGGCGATCGCCAATCTCTTTCAAAATTTTCTCAGCGATCTGCGCACGCTGGCCGCTGAGTTTCATGTTTTCAAAGAAGGACATCGCATGACCGATGCTCATCTCAGAGATGGTCGGCAGCGAGGTGTTCTCCACGAAGACGTGGCGCGCTTCACGACGCAGACGGGTGCCTTCACAGCTGGCACAGGCGCGATTGCTGATAAACTTCGCCAGCTCTTCGCGAACCGCAGAGGATTCCGTCTCTTTATAGCGGCGCTCCATGTTATTGAGCACGCCTTCGAACGGATGACGACGCACCGAGGTATCGCCGCGATCGTTGATGTACTTAAATTCGATGCTCTCTTTGCCTGACCCATACAGAATCACTTTCTGCACGTTGTCTGGCAGGCTGCCGAATGACGCTTCGATATCAAAATCGAGGTGTTCCGCGAGCGAACGCAGCATCTGGAAATAGTAAAAGTTACGGCGATCCCAGCCGCGAATGGCGCCGCCCGCCAGTGAAAGCTCGGGATTCTGCACGACACGGTCAGGATCAAAATATTGCTGTACGCCCAGGCCGTCACAGGTTGGACAGGCGCCCGCCGGGTTGTTAAACGAGAACAGGCGCGGTTCCAGCTCGCTCATGCTGTAACCACAAATCGGACAGGCGAAGTTAGCCGAGAAGAGCAGCTCTTCTGCGTCGCTGTCATCCATGTCCGCCACGATAGCCGTGCCGCCGGAAAGCTCCAGCGTGGTTTCAAACGACTCCGCCAGACGGGTTGCCAGATCTTCACGCACTTTGAAGCGGTCAATGACCACCTCAATGGTGTGCTTCTTCTGCAGCTCAAGCTTCGGCGGATCGGAGAGGTCACACACTTCGCCATCAATACGCGCCCGGATGTAGCCCTGCGTCGCCAGATTCTCCAGCGTTTTGGCATGCTCACCCTTACGATCTTTCACTACCGGGGCCAGCAGCATCAGGCGACGACCTTCCGGTTGCGAGAGCACCTGATCCACCATCTGACTCACGGTCTGCGCCGCCAGCGGCACATCATGATCCGGGCAGCGCGGTTCGCCTACGCGGGCAAACAGCAAACGCAGATAATCGTGAATCTCAGTGATGGTTCCCACGGTCGAACGTGGGTTATGCGAGGTGGATTTCTGCTCAATGGAAATGGCGGGCGACAAACCTTCGATATGATCGACGTCCGGCTTCTCCATTAACGAAAGAAACTGGCGCGCATACGCAGAGAGCGACTCCACATAGCGGCGCTGACCTTCCGCATACAGCGTATCAAACGCCAGTGAGGATTTACCGGACCCTGACAGGCCGGTTACCACAATGAGTTTGTCGCGTGGGATGGTCAGGTTGATGTTTTTCAAATTATGGGTGCGGGCACCACGAACTTCGATCTTATCCATTCACCTTTCCCGGATTAGCTGCACTCACCGTGCCTTGCCGACACGGCCAGAATAAACGTGTCATTATGGCACAAAAAATAGACTGAATATATATCCAGTACTCTCGACCATAAAAGCGAAGAGGGATTAAAACTGGAACCCCGCTCGAAAGTGGGAAACAGTCCGCAGGACGTGTTAGAATTGATAGATTAGACTGTATGCATTAACTCATCGGGAGACAGCAACATGGCCAGTCGTGGCGTTAACAAAGTGATTCTTGTCGGGAATCTGGGTCAGGATCCGGAAGTACGTTACATGCCAAATGGTGGCGCGGTTGCCAACATTACGCTGGCTACGTCGGAAAGCTGGCGCGACAAGCAGACCGGTGAAAACAAAGAGATCACTGAATGGCACCGTGTGGTGCTGTTTGGCAAACTGGCTGAAGTCGCAGGCGAATACCTGAAAAAAGGGTCGCAGGTCTACATCGAAGGTCAGCTGCGTACCCGTAAATGGCAGGATCAGGGCGGCCAGGAACGTTACACCACCGAAGTCGTGGTCAACGTTGGTGGCACCATGCAGATGCTGGGTGGCCGTCAGCAGGGCGGCAACGCGGGTGCACCAGCAGGTGGCGGCGCGCAGGGTGGTGGCAACAACAATGGCTGGGGTCAGCCGCAGCAGCCACAGGGCAACAACCAGTTCAGTGGCGGCGCGCAGTCCCGTCCGCAGCAGCAGCCACAGAGCGCACCGGCCAGCAACAACAACGAACCTCCAATGGATTTCGACGACGATATTCCGTTCTGATTACGCTGGACAGAGAGTGCAAAAAAGCCCGCTTATGCGGGCTTTTTTACGCGCGTCTTTCGCGGGCGGTTACGACCATTCCGCCACAATCTGATCTGTGCTCAATACGCGCGGCACGTGGCCGGGAATCGACAATGAGGACCAGACCTCATTGTGCTGATTTATCAACGCTTCAGCGCTGACCCAGCGACGATCGGCGGTAGTATGCGCATCAGCAGCCACGGTAATGGCATAGCCCGCACTGGCACCCACTTTTATGGTGGTATCCAGACAGTAGTCAGTGGCACAACCGCACGCCACAAACTCTTCCACCGCCAGCTTCTTTAACAGTGCGGCCAGCTCAGTCTGCCAGAAGCTGTCGCAGGCGGTTTTTGTCACGTAATGTGCGCCAGCAGGCTGAACCAGTTCCGGCAGCAGATTAAAAGCCTCATTCCCCTCGCACATCGCGCCTTCGCGGTGCTGGATAAAAATGGTGATATCGGCGCGTTCAGTCAGCCGGTTAATCTGCGCCACCCGTCCCGCCTGGTCGAAGCGCGGCGAGCTGAAGACCCCATTCTGCATATCGATAACCACTGCCACACGCTGTGCCATGCTTAACCTCATCCGTCTGAAAAAAACAGTGTTACCTGTAGCATTGCGGATAGCAATTTTTTGCATTTCAGACCCGGTCACAGGCATGCTTAGCAGACTGGTTAAACAAGGAGAGAAAAGTGGACGGTGTTCCGGCAAGTTTCCCCTGTGAGAAAGATCGCGCCCGGTTCCGGCAACTCGCAGAGCTGCCCGGTGTGGAACTCTATCAGGCCCACATCTCCCGCTACGCCTTTGAACCCCATACCCACGAAGCCTTTGGAATCGGCACCATAGAAGCGGGCGCACAGCGCTTTCGCTATCGCGGCACCGAATATACTGCGCCGGAGAACTCACTGGTCATGATGAATCCGGATGAGCTGCACACGGGTGAGTCAGCGTGCGAAGAGGGCTGGCGCTATCAGATGATCTACATTCAGCCGCAGTTGATGGATGAACTGACCGGTGACCGCGGCTGGTGGTTTAACGAGGCGCTGCTGACCGATCCGCGCGTGGCGCAGCCGCTCTCCCGCCTGCTTACCGCACTCTGGCAGGCAGAGTCTGAACTGGCACGCCAGAGTATGATTGCTGAGGTGCTACTGCAAATCCGTCCGCTGGCGCGTATGTCCTCACAGGGCAGACCCGATGCCCGGCATCGTTTTGATCAGGTCAGAGATTTTTTGCGCGCAAACCTCGCAGAACCGGTGCGGCTGGAGGAGCTGGCGGCGCTGGCTTCACTGTCGCCGTGGCACTTCTTACGCGCCTTTCGCCAGCACTATCACGTTACGCCGCATCAGATGCTGATGGCTTTCCGGCTCTATGACGCCAAGCAAAGGCTGGCGCAGGGTGAAGCGGCCGCCAGCGTCGCAGCGGCGGTTGGGTTAACCGATCAGGCTCATCTCACCCGCGCCTTTGCTCACCGTTATGGCATTACGCCGGGCCGCTATCAAAAGCAGGTTCGCCAGCCCTGATACCACCGCAATCTGCTACAAGCATTTCCCGCCCGAAACCGCCACACTCTGCCAAAAGTCTGTATAAGGAAGAAATCATGTTTGCGGGAATTATGTTTGCCGTCACCGCCGGGCTGATGTGGGGGCTAATCTTTGTCGGGCCGCTGCTGGTGCCGGACTATCCTGGCGCGCTGCAATCAGCGGGACGTTATGTGGCGTTTGGGCTGATTGCGCTGCCGCTGGCCTGGCACAGCCGTCGTCGTCTGCGTCAGCTGTCACGCGCTGACTGGCTTGAGGCCGTAAAGCTCTCGCTGGTGGGAAACCTCTTCTACTATGCGTTTCTGGCGAACGCTATTCAGCGTACCGGCGGGCCGGTCTCAACCATGATTATCGGCACGCTGCCGGTGGTGATCGCCGTCACGGCTAATCTCTGTTATGGCCATCTTGAAGGACGGCTGCCGTGGCGGCGGTTGTTCCCGGCACTGGTCATGATGGCGGCTGGCTTGCTTTGCGTGAATGCGGCGGAGCTGCAGAGTCAGGGCAGCACGCTGGATCTCAGTCGTTATCTGACCGGTATCGTGCTGGCACTATTGGCGGTAGTCTGCTGGACCTGGTATCCGCTACGTAATGCCCGCTGGCTGCGCACGCATCCCGAACTGCGCCCCTCAACCTGGGCTACCGCGCAGGGGCTGGTGACGCTGCCGATGGCACTGATCCTGTACGCGCTGGTCAGCGTTCAGCTCGCCTGGCAGCAGCCCGATTTTTCGCTGCCGTTCGGGCCGCGTCCCACGGTATTCATCGCATTGATGCTGACGATTGGCCTGCTCTGTTCCTGGCTTGGTACCTTATGCTGGAATGCTGCCAGCCAGCGTCTGCCCACCGTACTGATGGGGCCGCTGATCGTTTTCGAGATACTCTTTGGCCTGTTATGGACTTTTCTCTGGTATCAACGCTGGCCGCCGCAGCTCACTCTGATGGGCATTGTTTGTCTGATGGCGGGTGTAATCTGGGCAATGCGCATCAAACCACAACCCCGGGTAGTCGCGATTAAAGAGTAAACCGTAAAGCTCACCTGAATGCCTTTAACGCGCGGACAACATGCCGCGCGACTTTTTAAGATTAAACCCTATCCTGATTTGCTCGCTCTCCGGCAGATTTATACCGCGAAATCGATTTCATGGTTCCGCACTGTTGTCCGGTATCCCCCGATAACCTCATTCATCCTCCATTTGTCAGTAAAAAAACGGCCCTTTCTGGCGGCTGAAAGTTGCCTGTTCCAGCTCTGGCAACCTTTCACTGGTCAGATATCGGTCATTAATCAGGAAAAATAGTGCAGCATTATGGACGTTACGCTTTTATCCACTGCTGTTTATTGCGTTATGGACCTGAGAAAAGGGGACTAAAAACCACCGTTAACTTCATTCAGTGATAAATGAGTAAGATAATTCCGCCGCTGCGTTAATAATTAAAGATTAATCTCTGGCATCAATGATGCGCAATGAAGAGAGTCAAAAGATAGACCCATAACGTTAGTGATAAGGAGCAATAAACTATTTAACCCGGATTAATCCTGGAGTAAATTAATGCAATAAACCCATTAGCGGAAATTAAAGCGCAACCGCAAAATTTCAGGCAGGTCCATCATTAACTCAAATGTAAGGTGATTGTTATTTGTGCGATGTTTAAAGCGGCTTAATGATATTGAGACGATTTAGTTCCGACGATTAGCAGTGCTAAACTAAAAAAGGGAAGGCCCAATCCCGCGTAAACGAGATTGGGAGGGGAAGATAAGGCGTGGAATGCGAGACTTTTGCTGTTGTGAATCAATTTTACCGCAAAAAAAGAAGCTTAGCCGTGAAACCATTCATTAGTTATAAATGGAGCGGAAAAGGGTGCCGCAATTGTCCTGTTAAATGATCTTCATCTCTTCTGGTAAGAACAAATCTCAGCGTTAAGTCTAAAAAGCGCGGTAGCATTAGGTTTAGCGATTCTCCGTGCCTGACGGATAGTGGTATACGCTGCGGCTGATATCTAATAAGCGGCAGCTGCGACGGGTGCCAATGTCGAATGTGGTCTGCAGGAAATCCACAGCCTGTCGTTTTTCATTAGTGGTAAAGAAGTGCTTCAGAACGCTCTGCAGCATCTCTTTGTCCGAGTTGAGCGTCTGCAGTTCACGTGTGACATTCTGCAGTTTTTCTTCCAGCTCCTTGATTTTCCTGCCCTCTTCTGAAGACAACCCAGAAAACTTCTTTTTCCAGCTATAGAACGTGGCTTCAGAGATGCCTAACTCTACACAAATCTCTCTGACTTTCACGCCCGATTCAGAAGCTTTAATGGCATTTGTGATTTGATCTTCGCTGTATCGTGACTTTCTCATAAATGCTCTTACCTTTCTTATCGATTAATGGATGAGAATGACTTTAATAATTTCTGGCACTGTAAGATTTTATTAAGGCAGTATTAAAGTGCGCGAATTGAATTGCGAAGCCTAAATTAAGATATTTAGAAGAAATATCATCATGGGATAAATCTTATTTTATTCTTATCCGGGGAGCGCGCCTTCCTGGAAGCGGGTTTTTGTTATAAATTCATCGCATCCAAAATACGAAAAAATTCTACGTAGACTGGATATTTAGCTTCGCCGACTTGATTAATATGCCGGTATAGCTCTTTAAGGTTGTTTTATTTTCAGCCTGAAATCGTTTCCATCTGAAGTGATTCGCGCCATTTATAATAAGAATTATCCTGAATTCACTCTCCGGATCATGATTTACATCTCAATTTTCGGACCAGCCTGGTCTGAAGTCATACATTTTCGCCAGGCCCACTGAGCGCTTATTAATTCGTTACAGGGATGTTGTACCGAAGCGGTTGTAGTTGAGTAATATTAAGGAAGAGTCGATGAAATTGAGCGTAATGTCTAATGCCGCCTGGATGATGTCTGAGAAGATCATCTCCGTTTTTGGCGTCATTTTTGTGACGTCTTACGTGGCTAAATCCTTTGGTCCAACGGTGTTTGGCCAGATGGCGTTTTCTACTTCACTATTTGCCATGGTGCAAACCGTCGCAATCTTTGGCACCGAAACTATTCTGTTTAAGCGCGTCAGTAAAAATGCGTCGAAAGGCCTGCGCCTGATGACCATCGCCCGTACGCTACGCATGGTGCTACTGCTGGTCACGTCGGTGCCAGTCTTAATTTGGGTCTGGTACAACATGCAGGAAAACTTCCTGGCGTTTGCACTGGCCTCATTTGTTGCCTCGGTTTTTGTCACCCAGGACACCTTCAGCGTTTATAACAACGCGCGTCTGGCCTCGCGTCTTAACACCATCGCTAACGCTGTGGGCATGCTGCTGAGTTTCGGCATCAGCTTTACCGTCGCCTGGCTGCGTCTTAATCCGCTCTGGCTGACACTGTCGATTGTTGCCGTGACGCTGGTGCCTTACCTGATCAAGCGTCACAACTTCTATCAGGACCATCAGGATCAGATGCCGCCGCGCGAAAAGCGCACCGCCTATCTGCGCTATCTGATGTATGCCGGTCTGCCGCTGGCGATCTCCAGCATCTTTATCTCGGTGCAGGTCAAAGCGGCGCAGATGTTTCTGGCAGGCACGGCACCTGCGCGAGACCTCGGTCTGTTTGCGGCGGCAAATACCATTTCCGCTTCCTGGATTTTTATCCCGGTTGCGCTGATCACCTCCTGCTTCACTGAAATCTTCAGGGAGCGCGGCGAGGTGGCTATTAAGCTGGCTGCCCGGCTCAATGGCTACGTTATGGCAGTTTCATTGCTGATGCTGCTGGTCATTTCGTTTTACGGCGAGCAGATCATCATCGCGTTGTACGGACCGGAATACACACAGTCAGGAAGTCTCATTACGTTGCTGTCGATAGCGACCAGCTTTTCGGCAATGGGGACCGTAGCGTATCGCTACATGGTCAAAGAGGGAGGATTTAACTACTTGCTGAGGAAAATCATCTGCCTGATGGTCATCAGTCTGCCGCTCTCCTGGTGGTTGATCCAGGGTCACGGCATCATGGGGGCCGCGTGGAGCGTTTTCCTTTCAGAACTTTTGTCCCTGACCGTAATGAATTACTTCTTTAAAAACGGCGTCATTCAAAAGATTCAGGTTTCCTCACTCAACTACAAAACATACAAATGAGGTCAGATATGCTCAAGTTGAAAGAAGAACTCAGAAGAAGTGTGCAGTACTTTATCAAGAAGATGCCCTGGGCTTATCAGGACCGCATCTACTACTTCCATAAGTTCAGAAAGCTGCCCAATCTGCGTCAGCCAAAAGTGTTCAACGAGAAGGTGTTGTACCGTAAGTTTATCTTCGGCGATTACCAGAACTACGGTCGTCTGTCAGATAAGTACTCGGTGCGCGAATTCATTGCTGAAAAAATCGGTAATGAATACCTCATCCCGCTGGTACACGAAACTACTGACCCAACCACGCTGAACAGCCTGCCTTGCTGGAAGGGAACGGTGATCAAGCCGAACCACGCTTCCAACATGGTAGAAATTCTGCTGGAAGAGCCGGACGCGTTGCGCAAGCAGCAGATCATTCATGACTGCTATCGCTGGCTGAAGACCGATTTCGCCAACGAAGCGCGTGAGATTCACTATCGCTACATCAAGCCACGCATCCTGGTTGAGAAGTACATTGGTGATGGCAAAAGCGCGCCGATCGATTACAAGTTCCATATGTTCAACAAGCGTGATGGCCGGTTCGAATATGTGCTGCAGGTGATCTACAACCGCTGTCAGCCGCTACTGTCGATGAATTTCTACGTGAATAACCTCAATGAGGCCTATCACAAGATTCGCGATACCGGTCTGGATGTTTCACCGATTATGCCGTCGCTGGAACATGCGCTCGAATTAAGCAAGAAGCTGGCCAGTGATTTCGACTACGTGCGTGTGGACTGGTATATCCATGACGAGCATATCTACTTTGGCGAACTGACCTTCACCCCAGGTGCAGGGCTGGTTACCGGATTGGATCGTGGTTTAAACCAGATGATGGGAGATATGTGGATTCAGGACCGCCGCGGAACGCAGAGCCCGGGCGTTACAGTGCAGGATGTTAATATCCCTGCCATGTTGAAGAAAATTTAAGTTCACACAGCAATATAAAAAACCCCGCTTAGCGGGGTTTTTTATGCGTAAAAATCAGGGCATCGGCCAGTCAGCAGGCGCCTGGCTCATCGCATCAATAAAGGCGTGCTTCGAGATTTCCACGAAGTTATGCACGTTTTCCATGCTCAGGGTAATGCCCATCAGACCGGTAACAAACCAGCAGGTCATGCCTAAACCAATCCCGCCACACATAAAGGCCATCACGTGACGGCTGTCCTGACGAAGTTTGGTTTTCAGGGTACTGGCGAAAAACATCATGATTGCGCTCAGCAATTCCCAACGCATAACAAGAAAACTGGCGGTTAACGTAGCCATTGGCCGGACCTCAATATCAGTAAGTATTCCTGACAATCTGCGGACATCACCGGCGACAAAAAAGTGTGTCAGGTAAGACTTTTTTGCCGTCAACCCAGGTTTAAAGTGTGACTTGAGTCACATTATATCACCCGATTTTAAATTTTGAACAAAATTTGACTCTTGTATGGTAGTGGCGTGCAGAAAAAGTGAGCAGCAGAAGAAGAACGGCGGGGAAATCAGGCAGATGCGCCCGGAGCGGGCGCAGCAAAGAATTAACGGACAGGGCAGCACTCGCCGGTGGTGCGCTGGGTAAAGCTGCTGATGCCGTCGTGACAGCCAAAACTCAGCAGGCGAGGGCGCTGAATCGCCTGGCGACGCATGGTGTGGCGGTAAGCGGTGGGTGTCTGTGAAAACTGACGACGAAACACCCTGGAGAAGGTCTGTTGCGAGTCATAGCCATATTGCATCGCGATATCAAACACCGGACGCTGTGTCTGCGATAGTGCTTCTGCGGCCAGCGTCAGGCGGCGCTCACGAATATAGCCACCCAGCGTCTGTTTCGTCACGGAACGGAACATACGCTGCAGATGCCATTTCGAATAGCCTGATTTTGCCGCAACCTCATCAATCGACAGGCTCTTATCGAGGTTCTGGTCAATCCAGTCCGTCAGGGAATGAATGATCTCTTCTTGCATCATGGCCTCATCCTTCTGGTGCTTAATAAAGGGTAATGGGAGTTTAGGGGTTTCAATGGAGAAGGAGTATAATTCCTCAAGTTAACTTGAGGTAAAGGGTCTGATGAAAAAAGAACGCAACTATCCAAAACCGGTCTTAACACCCGGTGAAGTGGCGCGCCGCAGCGGTGTGGCGGTCTCGGCGCTGCACTTTTATGAAACCAAAGGCCTCATTTTTAGCACCCGTAACAGCGGTAATCAGCGCCGATACAGCCGCGACGTGCTGCGACGTGTGGCGATCATCAAGATTGCTCAGCGCATTGGCATCCCGCTGGCGACGGTCAGCGACAGTCTCGACCACATTCCGCCCGATAAGCGCATGTCGACGACGGAATGGGATGCGCTGACCCGGCACTGGCGCGAAGAACTGGATAAGCGCATTGAAACCCTGACTCGCCTGCGCAATGACCTGGATGGCTGTATCGGCTGCGGTTGCCTGTCGATGCGCGACTGTCCGCTGCGCAATCCTGGCGACCGGCTGGGTCAGCAGGGCTCGGGTGCAGTGCTGCTTGACCCGGAACAGGATGATAAACATCCGCCTGTGGAGTGACGTCTATACTTGGTGAAGGTCAACACACAGGGAATCATGATGATCACCGTTCACCATCTTGAGAAATCGCGCTCGCATCGGGTGCTGTGGCTGCTGGAAGAGCTGGAAGTGCCGTACCAGATTAAACACTATCAACGCGAACCCACCATGCTGGCCCCGGAGGCGCTGAAAAAAGTGCATCCACTGGGAAAATCGCCGGTCATTACTGATGGAAACCAGGTAGTAGCTGAATCGGGTGCCATTCTCGAATACCTTGAAGAGAAATATGATCGCGAATTCCGGCTGAAAGTGAGTGATGAGGCGTCACGGTTACAGTGCCGCTACTGGCTGCACTATGCTGAAGGCTCACTGATGCCGTTGCTGGTAATGAAGCTGATCTTCGGGCAGATGGGCAAAGCGCCGGTGCCGTGGCTGCTGCGTCCGGTCGGCGCGGCATTTGGCAAAGGGGTGCAGAAGGCGTTCCTGGATAAACAGCTCAAGCCGCACAGGCAGATGATCGAACAGCATCTGGCGTCGCATCCCTGGTTTGCCGGTGAGCGTTTCACCATTGCGGATATCCAGATGAGCTTTCCGCTGCTGGCACTGGCGCGCCGTGCCGGACTGGATCAGATGCCCGCCACTGAGAGATGGTTGCAGACGGTGCAGCAGCGCGCCGCCTGGCAGCGCGCGATTGCGCAGGGTGGCGAGCTTTCGCTGCCAGGTTAATCGTCTCTCCACTGGCGCGTCCTGTACGATCACCGCTGCGCCAGTGCAAATCCTCTCTTTATATGACATTAAGTTTATGGCCTCAGCGTTTCAGGATGGTGTCTGCCAGCCTTTTACGCCCAATCTTTATGCCAAAGAATCTCCCTCCTGGAGTTGAAAACGTGGCGCTAAACGCCGGATAATCGCATGCCTTTTTATCTGGCCGCTTTTGACGGCTAATTATCTGCGGCAAGGTAAACGTTTGCCTGGCGGGTTAATCCCGACAGTGATGCCGTTTACCCGCTTATTCCAGGGACAGCGATGGTCGCAGAACGATCCACACAACAAAAATTTTTGAGGCTCAACTATGTCAACTGAATCACGCCCGGCCAGTGGAAAACTGGACGCCTGGTTCTCGATCTCGGCGCGCGGCAGCAGCGTGCGTCAGGAAATTCTGGCCGGACTCACCACCTTCCTGGCGATGGTTTACTCCGTCATCGTGGTACCGGGAATGCTGGGCAAAGCCGGTTTCTCCCCCTCCGCCGTGTTTGTCGCCACCTGCCTGGTCGCCAGCTTTGGTTCCATCCTTATGGGACTGTGGGCTAATCTGCCGATGGCGATTGGCTGTGCCATCTCCTTAACCGCCTTTACCGCTTTCAGTCTGGTGCTGGGGCAGCATATCAGCGTGCCGGTGGCGCTGGGCGCGGTGTTCCTGATGGGCCTGCTGTTTACGCTGATCTCCGTGACCGGCATCCGTGCCTGGATCCTGCGTAACCTGCCGATGGGCGTGGCACACGGCACCGGCGTCGGGATTGGCCTGTTTCTGCTGCTCATCGCCGCTGATGGCGTGGGTCTGGTGGTGAAAAACCCGGCTCCGGGCCTGCCGGTGGCGCTGGGTCACTTCACCACTTTCCCGGTGATGATGACGCTGCTGGGACTGGCCGCGATTATCGGACTGGAGAAGCGCCGGATACCGGGCGGCATCCTGCTGACCATTATCACTATTTCGCTGCTCGGCCTGATCTTTGACCCGTCGGTGACATATCAGGGACTGTTTGCCCTGCCGAGCCTGCGTGACGCCAGCGGTCAGTCGCTGCTGTTCAGCCTCGACATCATGGGCGCGATGCAGCCTGTGGTGCTGCCCAGCGTGCTGGCACTGGTGATGACGGCAGTCTTTGATGCCACCGGCACCATTCGCGCGGTCGCGGGGCAGGCCAATCTGCTGGATAAAGAGAGCCAGATTATCAATGGCGGTCGTGCGCTGACCAGCGACTCCGTCAGCAGCCTGTTTGCGGGTCTGGTAGGCGCATCTCCGGCGGCGGTCTATATCGAATCGGCGGCCGGCACGGCGGCGGGCGGAAAAACCGGCCTCACCGCGATTGTGGTGGGCCTGCTGTTCCTCGCCATCCTGTTTATGTCGCCGCTGGCTTATCTGGTTCCCGCTTACGCTACCGCACCTGCACTCATGTATGTCGGTCTGCTGATGCTCAGTAACGTGGCGAAAGTCGACTTCGGTGATTTTGTCGATGCGATGTCGGGCCTGCTTACTGCGGTGATTATCGTGCTTACCTGCAACATCGTCACCGGCATCATGATCGGTTTCGCCAGCCTGGTCGTGGGGCGTCTGTTCGCCGGTGAATGGCGTAAGCTCAACGTCGGCACCGTGATCATTGCCATCGCGCTGGTGGCATTTTATGCCGGTGGCTGGGCGATCTGACTGTACAACCGGGCGTGCGGCTGCGCGTCCGGAATTTTTGACTTTTTTCCCGCCCGGCGCACGCGTAGCTGACAATCTTCACCGCCGTTTGTTTTACACTTTAGCGCTTCACCAATGATTGAAAGAAACGACGCCTAAGGAAAGCATGGAAATCTTTTTTACTATTCTCATCATGACGCTGGTCGTGTCGCTCTCTGGCGTCGTGGCCCGCATTCTCCCTTTTCAGATCCCGTTGCCGCTGGTGCAGATCGCCGTAGGTGCGATGCTGGCCTGGCCAACGTTTGGTCTGCATGTCGACTTTGATCCGGAGCTGTTTCTGGTACTGTTCATCCCGCCGCTGCTGTTCGCAGATGGCTGGAAAACGCCGATCAGTGAGTTCCTGCATCATGGTCGCGAGATCATCGGCTTAGCGCTGGCGCTGGTCCTGATTACCGTGATCGGTATCGGCTATCTGATCTACTGGATGGTGCCAGGTATCCCGCTGATTCCGGCTTTTGCGCTGGCGGCAGTGCTGTCGCCGACCGACGCCGTGGCGCTCTCCGGCATTGTGGGTGAAGGCCGCATTCCCAAGAAGATTATGTCGATCGTGCAGGGTGAGGCCCTGATGAACGATGCATCGGGCCTGGTATCACTGAAGTTTGCCGTGGCCGTAGCCATGGGCACTATGGTGTTTACCTGGGGCGGAGCCAGCGTTGAGTTCATGAAAGTCGCCATTGGCGGCCTGATTGCCGGTGTGGCCATCTGCTGGCTGTACGGTAAATCACTGCGCCTGTTCAGCCGCTGGAGCGGGGATGACCCGGCGACCCAGACCGTGCTGCTGCTGCTGCTGCCGTTCGCTTCTTACCTGATCGCTGAACATCTGGGTGTCTCGGGTATCCTGGCGGCTGTCGCGGCCGGTATGACCATCACCCGTTCCGGCATTATTCGTCAGGCACCGCTGGCGATGCGCCTGCGTGCTAACAGCGTCTGGCAGATGCTGGAATTCATCTTCAACGGCATGGTCTTCCTGATGCTGGGACTGCAGCTGCCGGACATTCTGCAGACCTCAATCGACCAGGCGCAGGCCGATACTAACGTCGAGCTGTGGGTGCTGTTCGCCGATATCGGGCTGGTCTATGCCGCGCTGATGCTGGTGCGTTTTGGCTGGCTGTGGATCATGCAGCGTCTGAGCAAACGTCTGTTGAAGAAGAAGCCGCTGGAGTTCGCAAACTACTCGCTGCGTGAGCTGTTGATCGCCACGTTTGCCGGGGTGCGCGGGGCGATTACCCTGGCCGGTGTGCTGTCGATTCCACTGTACCTCACCACGGGTGATCCCTTCCCGGCGCGCTATGAGCTGGTGTTTATCGCCACTGGCGTGATTCTGGTCTCGCTGCTGGTAGGGGTCGTGATCCTGCCGATTCTGCTGCGCGGCATTGATAGCATCGATAAAGGTGCCCATCGCCGTGAGCTGCAGAATGCCCGTGCGGTGATGGCGGGTGCCGCCATTGAGAGTCTGCATAAGATGGAAGATCGGCTGGAGAATGGGTCGGAAGAGAACATCGATCCGGAACTGCTGAAAGAGGTCAGTCTGCGCGTGATTGGCAACTTACGCCGTCGCGCCGAAGGTAAGAATGATCTTGAGCATGCGCTGTACGCTGAGAACCTTGAGCGTCGCTTCCGCCTGACCGGGCTGCGTGCCGAACGCGCAGAGGTCTATCATCTGCGCGCCACCCAGCAGATCTCCAATGAGACGATGCAGACGTTACTGCACGACCTGGATCTGCTGGAAGCACTGCTGATCGAAAAAGAAGAGTAAGCCTCTGACTGGCACGCCTGTGGATTCATGCAGGCGTGCCAGCTTTTCATACCGACAGGCGCGGCGGTTCATCCGGCCAGTGCTCGCGACAACAGGCTATCCACGCCTGCGCACTGCGCGACAGATAACTCCCTTCCCGCCAGATCAATCCCAGACTCCACTTCAGCTCCGACTCCAGCGGCAGCCACAACAATGACTGCTTATCCAGCCGCTGACAGATCGGCTCCGGCAGAATCGCCAGTCCCATTTCCGCCTGCACCATCGCCGCCAGAAAATCCCACTGACCGCTGCGCACCGCCACCGTTGGCGTCAGGCTGAGCCGCTGAAAAGCCTGCATCAACTGACGATTGAGCGAGAACTCCTCATTGAAAATCAGCAGCGGATGCGCTGCAAGCTCTGCCAGTCCTATCTGCTGGCGGCTGAGCCACTCCGGGCGGCGCGGCAGCAGCACGCAAAGCGGATGATGCATCAGGGGCAGGGTGTTCAGCGGCAGCTCAGGGTCAACCGGCAACGCAGTCAGGGCGATATCCAGACTGCCCGCCAGCACTGCCTGCTGTACGGTAAGTCCGCCGAATTCAGAGATTTTCAGCTTCACGCCAGGATAGCGACGGCGAAAGGCGGAAATCGATCCCGCTATCTGCATACCTACCATCGGCGGAATACCGAGCCGCAGCTCACCGGTTTTGAGCTGGTTAATATCACCAATCTCCGCCTCCAGCTGATGAAACTCCTGCAGGATCGCCAGACCGCGCTGATAAACCGCCTGGCCGCTGTCGGTAAGATGCAGACGACGGCCATCCCGCAGGATCAGCGTGCAGCCCAGTTCCTCCTCCAGCTGGCGCAGCATTTTGCTGATGGTCGGCTGTGTCACAAACAGCTTTTGCGCCGCCCGGGTAAAGCTCTGCTGGCGGACCACTTCAGTAAAGTAACGCAGGGCGCGGACATCCATAACTATTCCTTTAAGGCATGATTGCGATAATTTTAATTCATTTTTTTCACCTTATGCGGGCGATTTATACTGATGACACCAATTCAATCGGGGAGACAAGGTGATGGCATCAGCACTCACTTTACGCAGCAACCGCGCAGTGCAGTGGCTCAGCCTGCCGCTGCAGCTGGGTTTCTATATCGGCCTGTTTGTCGCCTGTGACCGGCTGGTGAGCTGGCTGCATCTGCCGCTGCCCGCCAATATCGTCGGGATGCTATTGCTGCTGGCGTTAATCGTGACGCGGGTTGTGCCGCTGAACTGGGTAAAAGCCGGATCGCGCTGGCTGCTGGCCGAGATGCTGCTGTTCTTTATCCCGGCGGTGGTGGCGGTGGTGAATTATGGCGATCTGCTGCGGGTCGATGGCTGGCGCATCTGTGTAGTGATTGCCGCCAGTACACTGCTGGTGCTGGCCTCCACCGCCTGGGTGGTGGACCGGCTCTATCAGTATGAAGTCGCGCGCGCCGCGCGTAAGCAGGCTCCTCATGCGTGATTTTCTGCTCAGTCTGCTATGTGTGGCGGTTACGCTGCTGGTGTATGCGCTGAATAAACGGCTTTACCGCCGCTGGCGGACGCTGCTGTTAATGCCGCTGGTGATGACGCCGCTGGTGCTGGTGGCGCTGCTGCTGCTGACCCACATCAGCTGGCAGGATTACATTGCAGAAAACCACTGGCTGCTCTGGCTGCTGGGCCCGGCGACCCTGGCGTTTGCGGTGCCGGTTTATGAGAACGTAGCAATTATAAAGCGCCACTGGCTGTCGCTGAGCGCTGGCGTACTCACCGCTACGCTGGTCGCCGTCTGCAGTTCCGTCTGGCTGGCGCGGCTGTTAACTCTGCCGGAGTCGATCCAGCGCAGCCTGGCGGTGCGCTCCATTACTACGCCATTCGCGCTGGCCGCCGCCGGGCCGATTGGCGGTCAGCCCGATCTGGTGGCGCTGTTTGTAGTCCTCACCGGCGTGTTTGGCATGGCGGTGGGTGACGTGCTGTTTCTGCGCATCGCAATTAAGCAGGGGATGGCGAAAGGGGCCGGGTTTGGGGCTGCGTCGCACGGTGCCGGCACGGCTCGCGCTTATCAGCTTGGGCAGCAGGAGGGCGTCGTCGCCAGCCTGGTCATGATGCTCTCGGGGGTAGTGACCGTGATACTGGCCCCGGTGATTGGACACCTGATGTGGACAATATAGTCTACACTGCGTTGCGCAGGGACAGCTGCAATTCTGAACGCGACACGTATTTTTACGTAAAGTTTCCCGGATTTTGTTGTCTCCCCGTTTCAGGCTGTTAACCTTGCGGCCGAATTAATTGTCCTTCACGGAGTGGAATCATGTTTAAGCAACTTGCTACCGGGAGCGCCCTCGGGCTGGTTTTACTGAGCGGTGCCGCTCAGGCGATTGAAGGGAGTGTTGATGTCAGCGAACACAACACCAACCTGAATCTGGGTCTGGGCACCACTACCCCCGGTCTGTTTCTGAAAGGTAACTGGCTGCGTAGTGACCATGACGGCAGCACCTACGGTGCCGGTCTGGGCTACAACGTTGACTTCGGGCCGCTGCGTCTGGCGCCGACCGCAAAAGCGATCTTCACCCATCCTGAAGATGGAAAAGATGGGTTTGCGGTGGCGGTGGGTGGTGCAGCGCACTACAGCCTGAACAGCATGTGGGGCCTGTATGGCGAATATTATTATGCGCCAGAGTCGTTCACCGATCAGCTCGACAGCTATCAGGAAGCCGCTGGCGGCCTGAGCTTCACGCCGGTCTCACTGCTTAACCTGCGTGTGGGTTATCAGTACATCGAACTGAACAACAAAGATGGACGCAAAGATAACGTGCTGGTCGATGGCCCGTATGTGGGTGCAACACTGCGCTTCTGATTCTTCTGCGTGAAAGGAAAGGGCGACTACCCCGGTAGCCGCCCTTTTTTATTGTCCGATCGCTATGAATGAATAATGGCGATCAGTGCGCTTTACCCTGTTCAATACCGGTGCCGGTCTGCGAGCGAATAAACTGCGCGCGGAAGCGCGAACGCTCCTCTGCGCCCTGCTGCGAATGGTCGGTAATGGAGAAGAGCCAGATACCGACAAAGGCCGCCACCATCGAGAACAGCGCCGGATACTCATACGGGAAAATCGGCGTGGCATTGCCCAGCACCTGTACCCACACGGTGGGGCCGAGGATCATCAGGATAACCGCGGTCAGCAGACCGAGCCAGCCGCCCACCATCGCGCCACGCGTAGTGAGTTTTGACCAGTACATCGACAGCAGGATGATCGGGAAGTTACAGCTGGCCGCGATCGAGAAGGCCAGCCCGACCATAAAGGCGATGTTCTGCTTCTCAAACAGAATACCCAGCGCAATCGCCACCACGCCCAGCGCCAGCACGGTAATTTTGGAGACCCGCAGCTCATCTTTTTCACTCGCCTGACCTTTACGATAGACGCTGGCATAAAGGTCGTGCGAGACCGCCGACGCACCCGCCAGGGTTAAGCCTGCGACCACCGCCAGAATCGTGGCGAAGGCAACCGCAGAGATAAAGCCCAGGAAGGTGCTGCCGCCGACCGCGTTAGCCAGATGCACTGCCGCCATATTGGTGCCACCAATCAGCGCGCCGCTGGCATCTTTGAAGGCCGGGTTCGCGCCCACCAGCAGAATCGCTCCGAAGCCGATAATAAAGGTCAGGAAGTAGAAGTAGCCCATAAAGCCGGTAGCCCAGAAGACGCTTTTGCGCGCCTCTTTAGCATCCGCGACGGTGAAGAAGCGCATCAGAATATGCGGTAAACCTGCCGTACCAAACATCAACCCCAGCCCCAGCGACAGCGCCGAGATAGGATCGTTGACCAGCCCGCCAGGCTGCATGATCGCGATGCCTTTGGGATGGACCGCCATCGCTTCGGTGAACAGCGTGTTAAAGCTGAAGTTGGCCGCCTTCATCACCATTATGGCCATAAAGGAGGCACCAAACAGTAGCAGGACTGCTTTGATGATCTGTACCCAGGTGGTGGCCAGCATGCCGCCAAACAGCACATACATCACCATCAGAATGCCGACCAGAATCACCGCGACATGGTAGTTCAGGCCGAACAGCAGCTGGATGAGTTTACCGGCACCCACCATCTGAGCGATCAGGTAGAGCGCCACCACCACCAGCGAACCGCAGGCTGACAGGGTGCGGATCGGCATCTGCTTCAGACGATAGGAGGCGACATCGGCAAAGGTATAGCGACCCAGGTTGCGCAGCCGCTCGGCGATTAAAAACAGAATCATTGGCCAGCCAACCAGGAAGCCGAGCGAGTAGATCAACCCGTCATAGCCGGAGGTGTATACCAGCGCCGAAATGCCCAGGAACGAGGCCGCTGACATGAAGTCACCCGCCATCGCCAGGCCATTCTGGAAGCCGGTGATATTGCCGCCTGCGGTGTAGTAGTCGTTACGCGAACGGGTTCGCTTTGACGCCCAGTAAGTAATTCCCAGCGTGGCACCGACGAAAATCGTAAACATGATAATCGCCTGATAGTTGGTCGCCTGGCGCTGCACCGCACCGGTGATCGCATCGGCGGCCAGCGCTGAAAACGGCAACATCAAGGCCAGCAGCCATAAGGTGAGACGGGTCATGATTTCACCTCGCTGAGGATCGCGTTGGTTAAACGGTCAAACTCACCGTTGGCGCGCCAGACATAGACACCGGTCAGCACAAACGACATCACAATCAGCCCGACACCAATCGGGATGCCGCGCGTGACGTTGGTGCCGGCATGCAGCGGCGTGCCGAGCCAGCCGGGGGCAAACGCAATCAGCAGGATAAAGCCAACATAGAGCACCAGCATGATCAGCGACAGCAGCGTCGCGAACGCCTGGCGCTTACGGACTAACTCATGAAAACGGGGATTACGTTCAATCTGCTGATTGATTGCATCCTGATTCGAAAGGGCATCATTCATCACATTTTCTCCAGAGGGCTTGCAGGCGAGAACCTCACGACAGGGCGCGGATTCAGCTGGTTATAATTTTTGTGACTAGCGAAACAGACTGCGTAGGGCGGGTGTGGCGGGAAGCGATCTTCCCGCCGGACAGCATGCGCTTAAGGCATTTTGATCGACTGTTTCTCCTCAAGCAGTTTTTCGACAACGCCAGGATCGGCGAGGGTAGAAGTGTCCCCCAGGTTACTGGTATCGCCGGTGGCAATTTTGCGCAGAATACGGCGCATGATTTTGCCGGACCGGGTTTTCGGCAGTGAGTCGGTCCAGTGCAGCACATCAGGCGTGGCGATCGGGCCAATCTCTTTGCGGACCCACTGACGCACCTCGGTATAGAGCTCCGGCGACGGCTCTTCGCCGTGATTCAGCGTGATATAGGCGTAAATCGCCTGGCCTTTAATGCTGTGCGGGATCCCGACCACGGCCGCTTCGGCAATTTTAGGATGCGACACCAGCGCCGATTCAATTTCGGCAGTGCCAAGACGGTGACCGGATACGTTGAGCACGTCATCGACACGTCCGGTGATCCAGTAGTAGCCATCTTCATCGCGACGGGCACCGTCACCACTGAAGTAGACGTTTTTAAAGGTAGAGAAGTAGGTCTGCTCGAAACGGTCATGGTCGCCAAAGAGGGTGCGCGCCTGTCCCGGCCAGGACTCGGTGATCACCAGATTGCCTTCACAGGCACCTTCCTGCGGCTGACCTTCGTTATCCACCAGCGCCGGTTGCACACCAAAGAACGGTCGGGTGGCAGAACCCGCTTTCAGTTCGGTCGCACCCGGCAATGGCGTGATCATGAAGCCACCGGTTTCGGTCTGCCACCAGGTATCCACTATCGGACAGCGGCTGTTACCGATTTTTTTGTAGTACCACTCCCAGGCTTCCGGGTTAATTGGCTCACCGACCGATCCCATAATGCGCAGACTGCTGCGATCGGTACCTTCAATGGCCTTGTCCCCTTCCGCCATCAGCGCACGGATGGCGGTGGGTGCGGTGTAGAGCAGGGTGACTTTATGTTTATCGACCACTTCCGCCATACGGCCCGGCGTTGGCCAGTTCGGCACCCCTTCAAACATCAGCGTGGTGGCACCACACGCCAGCGGGCCATAAACCAGATAGCTGTGCCCTGTTACCCAGCCGACATCGGCGGTGCACCAGTAGATGTCATCCTGATGGTAATCAAAAACGAACTTAAAGGTGGTGGCGGCATAGACCAGATAACCGCCGGTGGTATGCAGCACCCCTTTGGGTTTGCCGGTGGAGCCGGAGGTATAAAGGATAAACAGCGGATCTTCCGCGCCGACTTCGGCTGCAGAGTGGTTGGTGCTGGCGTCCCGCATCAGCTCATGCCACCACCGATCGCGACCGTCAACCCAGCCCACATCTTTAGCGGTGCGCTGGAACACCACCACGTTTTTCACGCTGGTGACATTCGGGTTTTTTAACGCGTCATCGACATTTTTCTTCAGCGGAATGCTGCGACCGGCGCGGATCCCTTCATCGGCGGTAATCACCAGCGAGGCGCTGGAGTCGACGATGCGGCCAGCGACCGCTTCCGGTGAAAAGCCGCCAAAGATCACGGAGTGAACGGCACCGATACGCGCACAGGCCAGCATCGCCACCGCCGCCTCCGGCACCATCGGCATGTAGATGGCCACCACGTCGCCTTTTTTCACTTCCAGCAACTCAAGCACATTGGCGAAGCGACAGACTTCAGCGTGCAGCTGGCGGAAGGTCAGGGTTTTGCTTTCGCTGGCGTCGTCGCCTTCCCAGATAATCGCCGGGTGATCGCCGCGCGTCGCTAAATGACGGTCAAGGCAGTTTGCCGCCAGGTTGAGCGTGCCATCTTCGTACCAGCGAATATTAATGTTACCTGGCGCAAACGAGCAATTTTTCACCTTGCTGTAAGGTTTAATCCAGTCAAGGATTTTGCCCTGTTCGCCCCAGAAACTGTCTGGATCGTCGACAGATTGCTGATACATCGCCTGGTACTGTTCAGCCGTAATCAGGGTGTTTGCTGCAATGTTCTCTGGAACGGGATGTTTGTGTATTTGGCTCATGGCGGATCTCCTTGGAGATGTTAATGATATGTCAATCAATGGTTAATTGAAGCCTGCACCCTGGCTTTGTTTCTTTTTTGCGCCACAGATCACGAGATAAACCTCTTTGGGAGAAGCGTGAAGCCGTTCTGATATTTCCGGTTAACTCTCTGGCGACGAGGGGGAATTAAGAAGAGGTGCTATCCAGGATTAGGCTGGATAAAAAGCAAGCAAACGCGCCGGACGCGTTTTTAACCAACTCTGCATAGCTATGCGGAAATTCATCTAAGTATTACTTTTCATAACAGCAGGTTAGGGATTTTTATTTCCGGCAGCACTTTATGCTACTCAGGTGGCTAACTTTTAATCGGTTTCGCCAGGGGTTGCATTTACCACAGTGAAAATGGTACTTATCTCGCCCCTGTTCTGCAGGTATCAACTCAGACCGCGTCTGAAAATGGGTATGGGAATCATCAGATTTTCATACGAGGCGCTGTTTCTAAACACCCTCTAATTTACCGGGCTTTTTGCTCACTCCCTGTGTGTATTGTCTTCTGCACCTTCGCAGTAGAGAGAAACGGGTTTTGACTGAGGAAATTACGCGTTATGAAAGGTTTTAAAATCAGCCTGGCCTGGCAGATTCTGACAGCCCTGGTGCTCGGCATCGTTGTGGGTGCTGTGTTGCATAATCAGCCAGACAATCGTGAATGGTTAGTCACCAACATTCTCAGTCCCGCAGGCGATATCTTTATTCATCTTATCAAGATGATTGTGGTACCGATTGTGATTTCATCCCTGATAGTCGGCATCGCTGGCGTGGGTGATGCAAAGAAGCTGGGACGCATCGGCGTCAAAACGATTCTCTACTTTGAAGTGATCACCACCATTGCCATTGTGGTCGGTATTACGCTGGCCAACGTATTTCAGCCCGGCACCGGCATTGATATGTCAACGCTGGCAACGGTGGACATCTCTAAATATGAAGCCACAACGGCAGAGGTACAGGGCGGTCCGCACAGCCTGGTGACCACCATTCTGTCGCTAATCCCGCAGAATATTTTCGCCTCTATGGCGAAGGGCGACATGCTGCCGATTATCTTCTTCTCGGTGCTGTTTGGCTTAGGCCTGTCGTCACTGCCGTCAGAACAGCGCGATCCGCTGGTGAACCTGTTCCGTGGTATCTCTGAAGCAATGTTTAAAGTGACGCACATGATCATGCGTTACGCGCCGGTCGGTGTGTTCGCGCTGATTGCGGTGACGATTGCTAACTTCGGTTTTGCCTCGCTGTGGCCGCTGGCTAAGCTGGTTCTGCTGGTTTACGCGGCGATTCTGTTCTTCGCCTTTGTGGTGCTGGGCGGGGTAGCGCGCTTCTGTAAGCTGCGCATTACCACGCTGATGCGCATCCTGAAAGATGAGCTGATTCTCTCTTACTCCACATCCAGCTCGGAAACCGTGTTGCCGCGCATTATGGAGAAGATGGAAGCCTACGGCGCGCCGAAAGCGATCACCAGCTTCGTAGTGCCGACCGGTTATTCATTTAACCTGGATGGTTCAACGCTGTATCAGAGCATCGCGGCGATCTTTATTGCGCAGCTTTATGGCATTGACCTGTCGCTAACCGATGAGATTGTGCTGGTTCTGACGCTGATGGTGACCTCGAAAGGGATCGCTGGCGTGCCAGGCGTATCCTTCGTGGTGCTGCTGGCTACGCTGGGCAGCGTCGGCATTCCGCTGGAAGGTCTGGCGTTTATCGCCGGTGTTGACCGCATCATGGATATGGCGCGTACCGCGCTGAACGTGGTCGGTAACGCGCTGGCAGTGCTGGTGATTGCCCGCTGGGAAAATCAGTTCGATGCCGAACAGGCGAAAGCGTATGAGCTGCAGCTGCGGACGCAGACAGCAAGCTGAGAACAGCGCTAACGTAAAAAAGGGCTCAACGAAAGTTGGGCCCTTTTTGTTTATGTGGCTTAGTTCCTACAGGGTCGATAGGGCAGAAATCAAAGACCAGCATTTGTGCCGTTCAGCCGGACACAAAGGGTGACTGCGTAAAGTCGGCGTAAACCTATCCCTGGGGCCTCAGCCGCCGGTTTACTCACCTCATGGATGAAATGCGTAATCGCGTGGGCCAGGCGCCATGCATGTATGACGAATGTGTCTTTACGATTGGGTGAACCTTTTCTGACTCGCCCGGATTTCAAAGCAACTCCGTTCAAATACGCTGCGCCTGAGCCAGCATGCACAGCGATCAAGCGCCGAATGCCAGACATCAATCACCTGGCACGATCCTCGCAACTTGACCTACCCCGCATCCATTGAAAAAAGATCTCACCCAATGAATTAATCATTCTTTATAATAGTAGGTATTTTGAATAAATTATTCCTTGCCGGAGCCCGCTATGAAACTCGACCTTAGCCAGATGATTACCGAAGGCCGCAATCCGGCCAGCCGGAACATTGATGAACTCACCACCGAAGCGATGCTGCGCGTCATTAATGATGAAGATAAAAAGGTGGCGCTGGCGGTTGAGGCCATCGTGCCGCAGATCGCCGCTGCCGTTGACGCCATCTGCGCTGCGTTTAAGGCGGGTGGGCGATTAATCTATTGTGGTGCGGGCACCTCCGGACGACTCGGCATCCTTGATGCCAGCGAATGCCCGCCCACCTTTGGTACACCCCGCGAGCAGGTCATCGGCCTGATTGCCGGCGGTCATACCGCCATACTCCAGGCGGTCGAAAATGCCGAAGATAACCGGGAGCAGGGCGCGCAGGATCTGAAAGATATCCACTTCAGCCGCCACGATGTGCTGGTGGGTATCGCCGCCAGCGGTCGCACACCTTATGTGCTGGGCGCGCTGGCTTATGCTAACGAGCTTGGCGCAACCACCGTGTCGCTCACCTGCAATCCCGGCAGCGCCATGTCACAGGTCGCTGCGATTGCGCTCACACCGGTAGTCGGCCCGGAAGTGGTCACCGGCTCCTCACGGATGAAAGCGGGCACGGCGCAAAAACTGGTGCTCAACATGCTCACCACCGGCTCAATGATCCGCAGCGGAAAAGTCTACGGCAACCTGATGGTTGATGTGGAAGCCACTAATCAGAAACTGGTGCAGCGCCAGATCAACATTGTCATGCAGGCCACGGACTGTGATGACGCGACCGCCAGCGCCGCGCTTACCGCCTGCGGCGGCCACTGCAAAACTGCGATTCTGATGGTGCTGGCTGACCTGGCCGCCGATGAGGCGAAAGCGCTGCTCAGTCAGCATCAGGGCTTTATCCGTCAGGCTCTGAAGACCGCGGGAGCACGCTAATGGCGAACATCACCGAGGCACTGTTGCGTGACATCCTGCAGGCGGTCGGTGGCGCGCAAAATATCGCGGCCTGTGGTCACTGCATGACACGGCTCCGCCTGACACTGAATCAGCCGGAGCCGGTTGACCTGGCAAGATTAAAAAGCCTGCCGGGCGTGCTGGGCGTTATCAACAGCGAGGCGCAGTTACAGATTGTGCTGGGGCCAGGCAAAGCGCAAACCGCCGCCGAGGGGATGCAGAGCCTGATGGCGCAGGGCGATACCGCGTCAGCACCGCGGAGCGAAACAGCAGAACTCAGCCAGCGGGCGGCGCAGCAGAAGCAGCAGCTAAAGGCGAAACAGACCAGCGGCGTGCATCAGTTCCTGTCACGCTTCGCCACCATTTTCACCCCGCTGATCCCGGGCTTCATCGGCGCGGGACTGCTATTGGGCTTTGCCACGCTGATTGAGCAAAGCCTTCACCTCAATGCGCCCGGCGATCATGCGCCCTGGTTGCTGCACACCGTGGCGTACATGAAAGTGTTCGGCAAAGGGCTGTTCACCTTTCTCAGCATCCTGATCGGCTACAACGCGCAAAAAGCCTTTGGCGGCAGCGGCGTCAATGGTGCCATCATCGCTTCACTGTTTGTGCTCGGCTATGTGCCCACGGCCACCACCGGCTACTACAGCGGCATGGAGAGCTTCTTTGGCCTGACGATCGACCCGCGCGGCAACATTATTGGTGTGCTGATGGCGGCGATTATCGGGGCGTGGATTGAGAGACAACTGCGCAAAATCATTCCCGACAACCTCGATATGATCCTGACTTCGCTGTTTACGCTGGTGATTACCGGGGCCATTACCTATCTGCTCATCATGCCGCTGGGTGGTGAACTGTTTAAGGGAATGTCGTGGCTGTTTATCCACCTCAATAACAATCCCTTTGGCTGTGCGCTGCTGGCCGGGTTTTTCCTGATCGCGGTGATGTTCGGCATCCATCAGGGTTTTATTCCGGTTTACTTTGCGCTGATGGAAACGCAGGGGTTTAACTCGCTGTTCCCGATTCTGGCGATGGCGGGCGCAGGGCAGGTCGGCGCATCACTGGCGCTGTGGTGCAAAGCCGAAAAAGGGGCGCTGCTGCGTGCGCAGATCAAAGGTGCCATTGTGCCCGGCCTGCTGGGCGTCGGAGAACCGCTGATCTACGGCGTCACGCTGCCGCGCTTCAAACCCTTTATCACCGCCTGCGGTGGCGGGGCGCTGGGTGGTTTCTTTATCGGGCTGGTAGCGTGGCTGGGTTTGCCGGTCGGGATGAATACGGTATTCGGCCCTTCGGGCCTGGTCACGCTGCCGCTGATGACCTCCAGCCAGGGGATCTTCGCCGGTATGGCGGTTTACCTTGCCGGGCTGATGGTGGCGTGGAGCGGCGGATTCCTGCTCACCTGGTGGTTTGGTACCCGGAATGTCGACCTCAGCTAGCCGATTGCCGGAATCCTCAAGTCCGGCTAACGGATGAATAATCACTCAAAAATGTGAAAGCCGCTGCAAAGCGGCTTTTTTATTGCCAGTAATTTAACTTAATCGCTAAAGAGTAGGCGGACGCATGCCGAAAACATAAAAAAAGGTAATCGTTATTTCTCAGCCCACAGTTTTCACGCTGGCACGCAGACTGTCACGTGCAGGACGTCGGGTCTTCAAGGACTTTTGATGCGCAACAACCAGCCTGTCTCTCAGCGTGAATATCAGTTTGACGATCATGCGACACTCATGTCGACCACCGATCTCAACAGCCACATCACTTATGCCAACGACGCGTTCATTGAAGCGAGTGGATTCTCTGCCGACGAGATTAACGGCCAGCCGCATAACATGGTGCGTCATCCCGATATGCCACCAGAAGCGTTTGCCGACATGTGGGCGACGCTGAAACAGGGTGAACCCTGGACTGCACTGGTTAAGAACCGCCGTAAAAATGGCGATCACTATTGGGTGCGGGCTAATGCCATTCCGGTGGTGCGCGACGGTAAAGTGCAGGGCTATATGTCAGTACGCACCAAACCCACGGCAGAGGAAGTCCGTCAGACCGAAGCGCTCTATCAGGATTTTCGTGAAGGCCGGGTCAGAAGGCGACGTTTTCACAAAGGCCTGCTGGTTCGCAGCGGCTGGCGTCGTCCCGCCTCCATCCTGAAAACGCTGCCCCTGCGCTGGCGGATCCGCAGTACGCTGCTGGCGTTACTGCCCCTCTCGGTGGCAGGCGTCTGGGCGCTGGGCATGACGCACGCAGCACTGGCCGGCTTTGCTGCAGGCATGGCGGCGCTACTCACATTGAGCAGTCTGTGGCTGGAGCAGCAGATTTCACGCCCTATCGAGCGGATGTGCAAACAGGCGCTGAGCGTGGCGACTGGTGCGAGTCACCAGGTTGAGCAGATAGATCGCGTTGATGAGGTCGGCGTCACGCTGCGCGCTATCGGTCAGCTCGGATTGATGTTCCGCTGGCTGGTGGATGATGTCAGCGGTCAGGCGATCAACGTGCTGAGCGCCAGCGACGCCATTGCCCGCAGCAATAACGAACTGAGTCGTCGCACCGAGCAGGCCGCGGCCAACGTACAGCAGACTGCAGCCACCATGAACGAAATGACCGCCACGGTGAAGAGCAATACTGAAACGGCGAATGAGGTGAATACCCTTTCAGCTGACACCAGCCAGGCTGCCAGCAAAGGCGGTGAAGTAATGACCGAGATGATGGGCATGATGGGCGAAATTGCTGACAGTTCAAAGCGGATTGCCAATATTACCAGCGTTATTGACGGCATTGCATTCCAGACCAACATTCTGGCGCTGAACGCCGCAGTAGAAGCGGCACGGGCCGGTGAGCAGGGCAAAGGGTTTGCGGTAGTTGCAGGCGAAGTCCGTAGCCTCGCACAGCGCAGCGCCAAAGCCGCCAGCGAAATCAAAATGCTGGTCGAAACCAGCGCCAGCCGCGTTCAGTCGGGCAATGAGCACGCCAGCGCGGCTGGCCGGACGATGCAGGATATCGTGTCACAGGTACAGAATGTGACTGCTCTGATTGCTCAGATCAGCGCCGCCACGGCCGAACAGGCGACCGCGCTCAGCGAAGTCAGTTCAGCGGTGGAAGATCTTGATGACATCACCCACCAGAACGCCGCCCGCGTAACAGAAAGCGCCGAGGCTTCCGGTCGCATGACCCATCAGGCTAACCGGCTGGTGGAAGCGATCAGCGTGTTTCGTTAAGAGATCAGATTACGAGGCAAGCGCCTGCGTGCCGTCGCGTCCGGCACGCAGCGCGCCTGGCGACTGCCCGACAATCCGCTTGAAGGCACGACTGAACGCCGCAATCGAGCCGTAGCCGAGATGATAAGCGACGGCTTCCACCGCTTCGCCATTGTTTACAATCCGCTGCACCGCCAGCCGCATCCGCAATTCGGTCAGATATCGCAGCGGCGTCATGCCGGTAGCCGTGAGAAAACGTCCGGCGAACACCGAACGCGAACAGCCTGCCACGCTGGCGAGTCGCGCCACCGTCCAGTTTTCGCCCGGCTCCCGATGCATCGCGGCAATCGCCTGGCTCAGACGCGGATCGCGCATCGCCTGCACCAGCCCGCTACGCTGGCCGCAGCCGTTCTCTACCCAGCCGCGAACTATCAGCGCGGCAACCACATCTGCCAGACGCGACAGAATCCCGGCAAAGCCCGCCTGGCGGGTCCGCGATTCCCGCTCCATCGCCCCGAGAATCGGCTGAATCTCCGGGTACTGCGACAGCAGCGTACTCACCAGCAGCACATCCGGCATGGTGTTGATCAGCGGTTGCATGCCGCCAAGCTCAAACGCCATGCAACCGCTGAACAGCAGCACACTGTGCTCGTCATCACAGGCATCTTCCGGTGCAGCAATCGCACAGACGCTGTCGCAAATCGGCTTACTCGCCATGTTCTTAATACACTGGCAGTCCGCCTCCTCACTGGAGATCAGGCTGTGCGGCTTACCGTGCGGCACCAGCAGCGCATCACCGCTGTTGAGCTGAAACAGTTCGCCGGAGGCGCTGCGCACCAGCAGTGAGCCGCGCCCGACAAAGTGAAACTGCGCCCGCCCCGGCGCGTGCTCATAATGCAGCCCGAACGGCGCGCTTACCGCGATACGCTGATAGTTCACGCCATACAGACGCATTCCCATCAGCAGCTCACTGGTCAGATCTCCATAGTGGCTCATACGATTCCAGACGAATTATCAAAAATGAAGGTGTAAGCATCATAGATCGTCCTGACGCTCCACTCTATGCTCTCACTCACTTTTTTATTTTCCGGAGAAGCAGCATGAGTCTGACAACCGAAGTGGCTGATGAGGTTTCCTCGCCGACCCGTCCCGCCAGGGGCGCGGTATTTGCTATGGCGTTTGGGGTGTTCAGCCTGATTACCGCCGAATTTTTACCTGTGAGTCTGCTGACGCCAATGGCCCACAGCCTGGGCGTTTCAGAAGGGCAGGCGGGACAGACCGTCACCATCACCGCGCTGGTGGCGCTGTTTACCAGTCTGGTTACCGGCAGCGTCACGCGGCGCATCGATCGCCGCATCGTCATGCTGGTGTTCTCGCTATTGCTGATCGCCTCGGCGCTGATGGTGGCGTTTGCGGCTGACCTGACGGTGATCCTGCTGGCGCGGGTACTGCTGGGGATGGCCATTGGCGGCTTCTGGACGCTCTCAACGGCCATCACCATGCGTCTGGTACCCACCGATCAGGTACCGCGTGCGCTCTCTATTGTCTTCAGCGGGATCTCGCTGGCGACGATTATCGCCACGCCACTTGGCAGCTATCTCGGTGGACTGGTGGGCTGGCGCAACATCTTTATGCTGACCGCCGGACTGGGTGCGGTGGCGCTGCTGTGGCAGTTCTTTACCCTGCCCGCCATGCCAGCAGAGAACAAAGCCCGCAACGGCGGCGTGCTGGCGCTCCTGCGTATCGGCGTGATGCGCTGGGGCATGCTGGCGGTGATCATGATGTTTACCGGCCACTTCGCTTTCTTCACCTATCTGCGTCCATTCCTGGAAGGCGTTGCACAGCTCAACCTTAATCAGCTGTCGCTGGCGCTGCTCGCCTTTGGCGTGGCGAACTTCTTTGGTACCTCTCTGGCGGGTTTCCTGGTCACCCGCAGCGTATCGCTGACGCTGAGCGGGATGGCGCTGTTAATGAGTGTCACGGCGCTGATGCTGGTGAGCTTTGGCGATGTCAGCTGGATGGTAGGCGCAGGCGTGGCAATCTGGGGGATGGCATTTGGTTCGATGCCAACCGGCTGGTCAACCTGGATTTCGCGCGCGGTGCCGGATGACGCGGAATCGGGCGGCGGGTTACTGGTCGCCACCATTCAACTGGCGATTACCGTCGGCGCAGCAGCGGGCGGCTGGATGTTTGACCTGCGCGGAGCAGGCGGCGTGTTCGTTGCCAGTGGCGTGCTGATGCTGCTGGCTGCACTGACCATCTTCACGCGGGTGCGGCATCACGGTTAAACTTCTGAGGGCAGCGCATTATGCTGCCTTTTTTTATGGAAGTGGTTTATTAACCTTTTGAGCGATAACTGTGCGATACGTGCTTTTTATGTTCAGTTTTACTGAAAGAGATAAGCAAAACCCTCCGCTTTTTACTGATCAGCATCCGGACTAATATATCTATCAACAAGGCAGCACGCCTTACCTGATAAAAATTAACCGAGGAATTGACCATGAAATCTATCAAAAATTTTGCAGCTGTTATCGCGCTTTCTGTTCTGCCATTCGCCAGCTTCGCGCAATCTGTGACTGCTATCGACTCTACGCTGGATGGTGCAGAAGCAAAAATTGCTGCACAGGCGCAGGAAGCTGGTGCTTCATATAAAATCACTGAAGCTTACACCAACAATGGCGTTCACATGACCGCTGAGCTGCTGAAATAAAACGTTTTACCCTCTTGTGCTGACAGGACGCCTCCGGGCGTCCTGGCTTCGTTTCTCCGCGAATAATCCTGTCCCTTTCCTTCATAAATAATTATCATTCTCAAAAAAACATAAATCAGCCTGTGCGTCAGGCCTTTCTGGTTGCCATGTCGGGCTTTCTTATCACTGCGTCTGCAGTGGATTAACTCTGGAGAAGTTATGAAAGCGATTACCATTACGCGCCGGACCCTGCGTCCGCTGTTACTGGCTACGGCCCTGTTCTCTGCCTCAGGATGGCTGGCAGCGCAGGCGGCGGATCTTAATCAGTCCGTGGGTAAAGGTGTTTATGAACTGGCGGTCAGCCCGAAAGACAACGCGCTGTTCGTGGCGACAGCGCAAAACAGCAGCGGTAACGGCGGCACGGTTTTCCGTCTCGACCCGTCTACGCTGGCGGTACAGCAGGCAATCAACACTGAGCTGAAATCGTTTGGTGCGGCAATCAATCCACAAACCAACGTGCTTTATATTGGTAATACCGTAAACGGTTCGGTCACTGCTATTGATGCCAGTAGCGGTAAGGTACTGAATACGCTGGTGCTGGATAGCCGTCCGCGCAGTGAGACCGTGCGTCCGCTGCAGCCGCGCCAGGTGGCGGTTGATGCGAAAACTAACCGGGTTTATATCACAGGACTGGGACCGCAGAGCGTGGTCTGGGTGGTTGATGGCAGCACGATGAAGCTTGTCAGCACCATTCCGAATACCGGCAAAATGGGCACCGGTCTGGCTGTGGATGCCGACGCGCAAAAGGTCTACGTCACCAATGCGGATGGCGAACTGGTCACGATCAATGCGCGTACAAATGCGGTTGAGAAGAAGCAGAAGATTGACAGCAATAAAGCGCACTTCTTCCTGAACATTGCGCTGGATACGCGTGGTCAGCGCGCTTTCCTGACAGATTCAAAGCAGGCGCAGGTGCTGGTTGTGGATCTGCGTAATCAGCAGGTCATTCAGCGAATTGATGTGCCTGAATCGCTGGCGGTGTTGTTCAATGCGCAGCGTGATGAGCTTTATGTTACCCATCGCAAAGCCGGTGAAGTCAGCATCATCGACGCCAGCAGCTATAAGGTGAAGCGCACGGTAAAAACCCCGGCATTGCCTAACAGCCTTGCGCTCTCGGCGGATGGTAAGGTGCTGTACGTCAGCGTAAAACAGCCGGGCTCGCGCAAGGAACCGCCAAAAAATCCTGACAGCGTAATGCGTATTGCGCTGTAAGTAATCCCTCTTCCTCTCCAGCCAGAGAGGAAGAGTCTTCCCCTGAACCGCTAAACCTCTTCCGATGCCTCGCGCATCATCTCATCATGCGGCACATCGTCCAGAATCTGTTCAAAGCTGCGCAGACGTTTGTAGATCGACATCAGCTCGATCAGCGTTGACCAGGAGGCGATCAGATACTGGAACGAGCCGCGCACCTGATCAAACACGTTTGTGATCTGGTTGAGTAAGCCCAGCGTGATGGTGCCTGCCACAATCGACGGGAACAGCAGGAACAGACCAAACACGTTATCGACCTGCAGATAGAGAATGCGGGTGATGTTGAAGTAGAGATAGTGGAAGTAGAGACGGAAGTAGTTAACCCGCACCCGACTGAATAGCTCCTGCACTGTCTGTGGCTGTGCACGATCGGCATTGTCTTCGCCGTAGACCAGCTCTTTACGGTATGCAGCTTCAACCCGCTGATTACGAAACTCCAGACCCGGTAGCTTAATTCCGACCAGCGCCAGCAAGCCGGTGCCGAACACAGACCAGAGCACCGCTGCAATCACCAGCGCGTAAGGAATATTGCCGAGGATCGGGATATCTTTCACGTGATGTGACAGCGCCACCAGCACCGGCAAAAACGCCACCAGCGTCATAATCGCCTGAATAAAACTGACACCCCAGTTTTCCAGCGTAGTTGCAAACCGCATGGTGTCTTCCTGCACACGCTGTGCGGCACCTTCCACATGACGCAGACGCTGCCAGTTATGCATGTAATAGTTATTCATGGCGGTACGCCAGCGGAAAACCCAGTGGCTGATAAAGAAGGAGTTGAGAACGCCAATCACCACCGCGATTAATGCGATGCCGAGAAAAGAGATAACCTCATGGTAAAACTCTGCAATCTGCACCGATCCCGCTTTGGTCAGGGCTTTCTGAATCAGGTCATAGAACGGACCATACCAGGCATTAATGGCCACGCCAACCTGTACACCAAACCAGGTGACAAAGATAATCAGCGCGGAACCCCACACTGACCAGCGTTGCCACGGATGCGCATCAATCAGCCGCCAGGCCAGGGCAAAAATGGCTACCATGATCCAGTAATAGAGATAAAACCAGATCTGACTCACGGCGATAAAACGTGCCGCGGTGGTCGGTAAAGGTTGTTTCATTGCCGTTTCAAAAGTCGGCCACATGCCGGGCAGATGTGCGGCAAAGCCGAACCAGGCAAAAATCGCTACTAAGCTCCAGACAGCCGCAGAGCTGAAAAACAGCGCTGGCCGCGGAAAAAAAGACTTAAACATAGGCACTCCGCTGTTGTGTGTTGCCTGTTATAACGTTTTTGGCGGGTCGCTGTCTGTAGTCTGTTGTTTCTGCTCATGACAGGACGGTGATAGATGTTAATGAAATTGTGCGGTTTTGTTTCGTGGAACTAAATATTTGTGAATGGCAGTGTTACAATAGGGTTTTTTGTTACCGGTAACAAAAATCTGTCACCCTGAATTTGCTTATAAAAACCATTACAACGCAACCCTCTACTTTTTCATACCGCCACTCAGTGCGGTAATGAGGCAATGTCATGTCAGAACAAAAAAAGGGTCATTCACGCAGGGATTTCTTGCTGAAGACTATCACCCTGGCGCCTGCAATGGCGGTAGGTTCCACAGCGATGGGCGCGCTCTCCCTGCCGCTCGCTGCGCAGGCGGCTGAAACCCCGGCGGGTCCACAGCAGGCGCGTGACTACCAGCCAGCCTGGTTTACCGCCGAAGAGTTTGCCTTTATTACTGCTGCCGTAGCCCGCCTGATCCCCAGCGATGAACGCGGGCCGGGTGCGCTGGAAGCCGGCGTGCCGGAGTTTATCGATCGTCAGATGAATACGCCGTATGCCACGGGTTCAAACTGGTATATGCAGGGGCCGTTTAATCCCGATCTGCCGAAAGAGCTGGGCTATCAGCTACCGCTGGTACCGCAGCAGATCTATCGTCTTGGTCTGGCCGATGCCGACAGTTACAGCAAACAGCAGCACGGCAAGGTTTTCGCCCAGATTAGTGGCGACCAGCAGGATGCCCTGTTGCAGGCGATGGAAAGTGGCAGCGCGGCATTCAGTCAGTTGCCATCAAAAGTCTTCTTCAGCTTCCTGCTGCAGAACACCCGCGAAGGTTTTTTCAGCGATCCCATCCATGGCGGGAATCAGGGCATGGTCGGCTGGAAGCTGATCAACTTCCCTGGCGCACGCGCCGACTTTATGGACTGGGTAGAGCGGGGTGAACGGTATCCGTTCCCGTCAGTGTCGATTCGCGGGGAGAGAAGCTAAGCATGGCAAACGAAATGAAAAAAGTGGATGCGGTGATAGTCGGCTTCGGCTGGGCAGGCGCGATTATGGCGAAAGAGCTGACCGAAGCGGGCCTTAACGTGCTGGCGCTGGAACGCGGACCGCATCGCGACACCTATCCTGATGGCTCTTATCCGCAGTCAATTGATGAGCTGACCTATAACATCCGCAAAAAGCTGTTTCAGGATCTCTCTAAAAGCACCGTCACCATTCGTCATGACGCCTCGCAGACGGCCGTTCCCTATCGCCAGCTGGCTGCGTTTCTGCCTGGCACGGGTACTGGCGGCGCGGGCCTGCACTGGTCCGGCGTCCATTTCCGTGTCGATCCGGTTGAACTGCGGATGCGCAGCCATTACGAAGAGCGCTACGGCAAGAACTTCATCCCGGAAGGCATGACGATTCAGGATTTTGGCGTCAGCTACGATGAGCTGGAGCCGTTTTTCGACAAAGCAGAAAAAGTTTTTGGCACCTCCGGCAGCGCCTGGAGCATCAAGGGGAAAGTGGTTGGCAAAGATAAAGGCGGCAATCCGTTTGCGCCGGATCGCTCCGATAACTTCCCGCTACCCGCGCAGAAGCGCACCTATTCGTCACAGCTGTTTGCTCAGGCGGCCGGGTCGGTTGGTTATCACCCTTACGATCTGCCGTCCGCCAATACTTCGGGTCCTTATACCAACACCTATGGCGCGCAGATGGGGCCGTGCAATTTCTGCGGTTACTGCAGCGGCTACGCCTGCTACATGTATTCCAAAGCATCGCCTAACGTCAACATCCTGCCCGCGCTGCGCCAGGAGCCGAAGTTTGAGCTGCGCAACAACTCGTATGTACTGCGGGTCAATCTCAGCGATGACAAAACGCGCGCAACCGGCGTGACCTATGTGGATGGTCAGGGTCGTGAGCAGGTTCAGCCTGCTGATCTGGTGATCCTCTCCGCTTTCCAGTTCCATAATGTTCACCTGATGCTGCTGTCAGGCATTGGTAAACCGTACAATCCGATCACCAATGAAGGCACCGTAGGCCGCAACTTCGCCTATCAGAACCTCTCAACGCTCAAGGCGCTGTTTGATAAAAACACGACCACTAATCCGTTTATCGGCGCAGGTGGTGCGGGCGTGGCGATTGATGATTTCAACGCAGACAACTTCGACCACGGGCCGCTGGGCTTTGTCGGCGGTTCGCCATTCTGGGTTAACCAGGCAGGTACCAAACCGATCTCCGGTCTGCCAGTCCCCGCGGGTACACCTGACTGGGGCAGCAAATGGAAAGCGGCGGTGGCGGATACCTACACCCATCACCTGTCAATGGATGCACACGGCGCGCACCAGTCCTATCGCGCCAACTACCTCGATCTCGATCCTAACTACAAAGATGCCTATGGACAGCCGCTGCTGCGTATGACTTTTGACTGGCAGGATAACGACATCAAAATGGCGCAGTTTATGGTCGGCAAGATGCGCAATATCGCGGAAGCGATGAATCCGAAGATGATCATCGGCGGCGCGAAAAAGCCGGGCACCCATTTTGACTCGACGGTGTATCAGACCACCCACATCAGTGGCGGAGCGATCATGGGCGACGATCCTAAAACCAGTGCGGTGAACCGTTATCTGCAAAGCTGGGACGTGCCGAATGTGTTTGTGCCGGGCGCATCCGCCTTCCCGCAGGGACTGGGCTACAACCCGACCGGCATGGTAGCGGCGCTGACCTACTGGTCAGCCAAAGCGATTCGCGAACACTACCTGAAAAACCCCGGCCCACTGGTGCAGGCATAAGGAGATGGCGATGAAGAATGGCATTCTGGCTCTGATTCTTGGCTCCCTGTCGTTCACCGCACTGGCGGACAGCAGCCAGGACGATCTGGTCAAACGGGGTGAATATCTGGCGCGCGCCGGTGACTGTGTAGCCTGCCACACCAGCAAAGGCGGCGCGTCGTTTGCCGGTGGCCTGGCGATGGCGACACCCATTGGTACCATCTACTCCACCAATATCACGCCCGATCGCGACAGCGGCATTGGCGAATACAGCTATGACGATTTCCAGAAAGCGGTACGTCATGGTGTGGCAAAAAATGGCGATACGCTCTATCCGGCGATGCCATTCCCCTCCTATGCGGTGGTCAGCGATGAGGATATGAAGGCGCTTTACGCTTACTTTATGCATGGCGTCGCGGCGGTTAAGCAGCCAAACCGGGAGAGCGACATTCCCTGGCCGCTGTCGATGCGCTGGCCGCTGGCGATCTGGCGCGGCATTTTTGCGCCCGACGTAAAAGCGTTCCAGCCTGCCGCGCAGGAAGATCCGGTGCTGGCACGGGGTCGCTATCTGGTTGAAGGACTGGGTCACTGTGGCGCCTGTCACACGCCGCGCAGCATCACCATGCAGGAGAAGGCGCTGACTAACGAGGAGGGCAGCGACTATCTGGCAGGCAGCAGCGCGCCAATTGATGGCTGGACCGCCAGCAACCTGCGCGGCGATAACCGTGACGGGCTGGGTCGCTGGAGCGAAGAGGACCTGCGTCAGTTCCTGCGTTATGGTCGTAACGATCAGACCGCTGCGTTCGGTGGTATGACCGATGTAGTGGAACACAGTCTGCAGCATCTGAGCGAGTCCGATATCACCGCCATTGCACGCTATCTGAAGTCGCTGGGCGCAAAAGACCCGCATCAGGCGGCGTTCAGTGTGGATGATGCCACGGCAAAAGCGCTGTGGCGTGGCGATGACAGCCAGACCGGTGCGGCGGCCTACGTCGACAGCTGTGCGGCGTGCCATAAAACCGATGGCAGCGGCTATAAACGCTTTTATCCGGCACTGCGCGGTAATCCGGTCGTGATGGCAGAGGATCCGACCTCGCTGATCCATATCGTGCTGGTGGGTGGACAGTTGCCTGGCGTCAATGGTGCGCCGTCGACCATCACCATGCCGGCCTTCGGCTGGCGTCTTAACGATCAGCAGGTAGCGGACGTCGTGAACTTCGTGCGCAACAGCTGGGGCAACAAGGTGTCGGAGCCGGTCAGCGCGAAACAGGTCGCGGCGCTGCGTAAAGATGAGAAAGATCGGCTGGGCAGTGCGGATATCCGGGTGCTGGAAGGCAAGTAACCGGCAGTAAAAAAGGCCGTCGTCATCAGGGTGACGGCCTTTTTCTTTAAATATTCTCCAGATCGATGCCGCGCGTTTTCGGCCCGTATATCCCCACCGACAGCATCACCATCACCATGCTTAGTACGATAAAGGTAATCACGCCTGGCGTTCCTGCGTACTGCAATATCACCCCAATGAGAATACTGCTGAAGACCGTTGAGAGGCGGCTGAAGGAGTAGCAGAAGCCGACTGCCCGTGCCCGGATGTGGGTGGGGAAAATCTCGGTCTGATAGGCATGGAAGCTGAAGGTCAGCCAGGCATTTGACCAGGTGATCAGGAAGCCGCACAGAATCAGTAATACTGGCTGCGTCTGGAAGGCAAAGAGCGTACCAAACACCACCGTCATCAGCGACGACAGGACGATTTGCCACTTATTCTCCAGCCTGTCGGCGTAGCGGCTGCAGATCAGCGATCCCAGCGGATAGGCCAGCGTGATGAAGAAAGCATAGAGCAGGCTGTGCGTCACCGTGGCACCACGTCCTGACAGCAGTGCAGGCAGCCAGTTACCAAAGCCGAAAAAGCCAATCGCCTGGAAGACGTTCATCACCACCAGCATCAGGGTGCGCTTGCGGTAAGCGGGCGACCAGATCTCACTGAAACGTCCCTTTTTGGGCAGTTGCGCCGCTGCATCCTCAGCTGAAAACGCGGGCCCGGCCGGGATGCCGCAGCGTTGCTCCATCACCGACAGCACTTCATGCGCCTCCTGATGACGCCCCTGCTGCGCCAGCCAGCGTGCTGACTCTGGCAGATTTCTGCGTACCAGCCAGATCACCAGCGAACAGACCGCGCCCGCGATCACTACCCAGCGCCAGCCTTCCAGACTGAGCAGCGTTTGCGGAATCAGCCACCAGGACATCAGCGCCACCGATGGCACCGACAAAAACTGCACGAAAAAGGAGAAGGCAAAAGCGCGGCTGCGCAGATGGCTCGGCACCCATTCCGACAGGTAAGTATCAATGGTCACCAGTTCGACGCCCAGCCCGATTCCCACCAGGAAGCGGAACAGAATGATCATTTCCGCGCTCTGCTGGAACGCCATCAGCAGCGAAAACAGCCCGTACCACAGCAGCGCACACATAAAGGTCAGACGGCGGCCAAAGCGATCAGCGTAGGGGGCCAGCAGGCTGGCACCGAAAAACAGACCCAGGAAGGTGGCCGAGGCGAACGCCGCCTGATCGGAGAAACCCAGCACGCCCGCCGCGCCGGTGTGGAATACGCCCGCCGACAGCAGGCCGGTGCTGATATACCCGGTTTCAAACAGATCATAAAGCTCAAAAAAACCGCCCAGCGCCAGCAGCGTAATAAAGCGCCATAATCCGGCGCAAGAGGGCAGCGCATCAACGCGCGTGGCTAAGCTGTTACGGGCCGCCGATGAAGCGTGCATCGGCGGCAGGCTGGTCGAAGTGGTGGTCATATCAGCGTGAACCTCAGGCAGTGTGGATACGACTCGCAGCCGGTCAGTGGCTTATTAAAAGAGTTAACCGTTAGCAAGCGAAGAAATAGCAGAATAATCAATTCATCTGCCGTTGCCGAGAGCGTCGTTGCTGACGATTTAGCAATGTACGTTGCAGGTTTTGCCATCCGTGACGGGCGTACTCCGGCAGCGGCGACCAGGGCAGCATCTGCATTCAGCAAACGCCGGGCTGCCTCACAGGCCGGTCATGCGGCAGCCGGCCCGCATGGATACAAATGGCGTCTCTGCGCTCGCATAGGCCTGCTTTGTGACATCGTCTTCCCGAATGCGGAAAAAGCTGAGCTGAAGAAGCTGACACAATCAGGGAAAGATGAGGGGTAACGTACGTTTTTTTAACGAGCTGAAAGCATCGCTGGAAGAAGCTGTTGAGATCAAAAACGGCGTCCGGGTGCCTGGTTGTGTTGCCCGCTATGCAGTGGCCGACGTAAAGACTATCCGGAAACCCATGCCCCCCGGAACGCCCAGCCGGAAAAGAGAGACAGCGCCACCGATAATGCCAGCATCGGTGGCACGTGACTTTAAGGCAGTTTTGGCCAGACGCCAGGCCCAATCGGCAGACCCAGCAGATACCACACCAGAAGCAGCGCTATCCAGCTGATAAAGAACACCAGCGGATAGGGGAAGATCAGCACGTAATAGGTCCCGAGCTGCGCATCTTTCTGGTAGCGCTGCAAAAAGGCCAGGAACAGCGGCAGAAACGGCGACATCGGTGCCAGCGGCAGCACGGCGGAGTCGGCGATACGGAAAATCATCTGGGCAAAGGCGGGATGGAAGCCGAGCAGCATAAACATCGGCACGAAGACCGGGGCGAGAATTGACCAGATTGCTGAGCCGCTGGCGATAAACATGCAAAGAAACGCCGACAGGAACATCAGGCCGAGAAATGCAGGCGCGCCGCTGACGCCAGCGCTTTCCAGCACATCGGTCAGCCCGATTGCCATGAATTTACCCATGTTGCTCCAGTTAAAGAACGCCACAAACTGCGACAGCGGAAACACCATCACGATAAAGCCCGCCATGCCCTTCATCGGATCGACCAGCAGCTGTGGGATATCATCCGGACGGCGGATCTGCCGGGTGACCACGCCGTAAGCAATGGCGACCACAAAGAAGAACAGGATGATGATCGGCACGATGCCCTGAATAAAGGGCGAAGGAATAATGGCGCCGGTAGCGGGGTTGCGCAGCGGCGCATGTTCCGGCACCACCAGCAGCGCAATCAGGGCGATAAACAGCAGCGCTGCTATCCCGGCAGCGCGCAGGCCGCGGTTCTCCAGCGGCGTCAGTGTCGCCAGCTTCTCACTATTGCCCTGCCACTCTGGCAGACGCGGCTCGACAAATTTGTCGGTCAGCAGCGCACCCACAATCGTCAGTACAATCACCGAGGTGGCCATAAAGAACCAGTTATCGATGACGCTGACGTGCACTGTGTCGCTGACCGCTTTAGCTGCCTCGGTGCTGATACCCGAGAGCAGTACATCGGTGGTGACAATCAGCAGATTGGCGGTAAAGCCAGAGGCCACCCCGGCAATCGCGGCCAGCAGGCCCGCGACCGGATGACGCCCCACCGCCAGGAAGATCAGCGCACCCAGCGGCGGCATGACGACCAGCGCAGCATCCGAGGAGATATGACTGAAGAAGGCGATAAACAGCACCATATAGCTGGCGTAACGACGACTGACGTGCGACGCCATTTTTACCATCAGCGACTGTAACAGACCGACCTTTTCCGCCAGTCCGGCACCAATCACCAGCGCCAGAATCGATCCCAGCGGGGTAAAGCTACTGAAGTTCTTAATGATATTGGGCAGGATCCACTGAATGCCTGCGACGCTCAGCAGGTTGTTAACCCGGACAATTTCGCCGTTGCTGGGGTTTTTTACCGTCAGGCCCAGCGCGCTGATAATCGCGGTTGCCACCATCAGCACTACGATCAGATAGACAAACAGTAAAAATGGGTTGGGCACTTTATTGCCCATACGCTCGATCCAGCTGAAAAGCCGGCCAGGGCTGCGGTTCCCGGATGTTGCTTCCATGGTATTGATTCTCGTCTTGTGTTCCCCTTATCGGTGGAGGCCCGGTCTGACGCCGGTCGTGATGTACAACAGGCGGTGAGTTCAGAGTCGGCTCCGCTGAATCAGGGAAGTGTTTGCAATATTTTTATAGTGGTCCGCGTCAGAGACACGGCCGTTGGCTCATTCGGCCAGTTTTGTGGGTATGATCCCCGCCGGAATGGGACAGATATAAGGCTGCGCGGCGCGTACCCGTTCAAACTCGGCCCTGCAGCCAGCCAGTGCCTGCGGATCCGTTAACAGCGTTAAAACGGTGGCCGCCATCACTTTACTCGCCAGAAACATCCCCTTATGCCCGATACTGGTGCGGCCCTGCGCCACCAGTTGCCAGGTGTGCAGCGGCGTGCCGAAGGTAAAGCAGGGCGCAAAGCACTGTGCGGTCGGCGTTACCCAACTGACATCACCGACATCGGTGGAGCCATAAAGCAACTCACGCGTGACCGAATAGGGCGCAACCTCATCCATAAATAGCCTGTCACCCAGCTGTTCAGCCCAGGCATACCCGGCTTCGCCACCGGTACGGGCGACATTGAGCCGGGCATTGCGCAGATCGTCATCGGTCAGGGTGGCACGCAGTTCAGCCGCAAACGCGCGCTCTTCGTCGCTGTAGTCGGGCAAACCAAACTGATGCAAATAGCGCTCCATGACCGCTTCCAGCGCACGATTAGGCACGTAGTCAGAACAGGCTTTGTCAAAACGCACGCTCAGCGTGGTGTCGGTCATCAGCGCTGCGCCCCTGGCGATATTGATCACCCGCTCATAGATCGCCTGTGCCTGGGGCAGTTCCGGGGCGCGGATCAGATAGAGCACCTCCGCATCGGCCTGCACCACATTCGGTGATACGCCGCCGCTGTTGGTGATGGCGTAATGCAGACGCGCCTCCTGCACGATATGCTCGCGCAGAAAGTTAGCGCCGGTGTTCATCAGCGTGACGGCATCCAGTGCGCTGCGGCCCAGATGGGGTGAGTTGGCGGCGTGCGCGGCGACGCCTTTGAAGCTGAAGGCCGCCTGAATGTTGGCAAGCGTGCGCAGATTAAACATCCCGCTGAAACCTTCAGGATGCCAGGTCACGGCGGCATCGACGTCGTCAAACAACCCTTCGCGTACCATAAAGGTTTTGCCCGATCCGCCTTCTTCGCCTGGACAGCCATAAAAGCGAACCGTGCCGCCCGTGTGATGTTGCTCCATCCAGGCTTTCACAGCGCAGGCCGCCGCAACACCTGCCGTGCCAAGCAGGTTGTGGCCGCAGCCATGCCCGTTGCCGTTGGCTTCCAGAGGTAGTGGCCGGGCGCAGCCCGCCTGCTGGCTCAGACCGGCCAGCGCATCGAACTCGCCCAGGATGGCAATCACCGGTTTGCCACTGCCCGCGCTGGCAATAAAGGCGGTGTCGATGCCCCCCACGCCGCGCTCCACTGCGAAACCCTCTTCCTGCAGCGCATCGGCCAGCAAAGCCGATGAGCGGGTCTCGGCGAAGCGGGTTTCAGGCGTGTCCCAGATGGCGTCGCTGAGCGCGCTGAAGCGGAGCTGATGGCGATCGATATAATCGGCAATAAACGCTTCCATCATCGTGATCCCCCAAACTGCGCCTGATTCAGCGCCAGCGTCGCCAGCAGCGTGATGGCGTCCGGCATTACCCGCTCATCAAAATCGAATTTTGCATTGTGGTGACCCGCCGCCAGCGCACAGCCGAAAATAACGTAAGAGGCCTGACCGCCGTGCTCTTTTACCCGCTCCATCATATAAGTGGCATCTTCTGATCCTGCCGCCTGCGCTTTACGATCGACCACCGAGTCGAAAAGGCCGAGTGCATCTGCCTGCTGGTGGATGAAATCGACCCACGGCTGCGTCGGCGTACAGCTGCGTGCGGCACCCATCAGAGAAACCTGCTGCTCAACGCCATACATCGCCGCTGCACCAGCAATCACCCGCAGCGCCTGCTGATAAATATCGTCGTTAACCTGATTGGTCACGCCACGGGTTTCGACTTTCAGCAGGGCGCAGTCAGCCACCACGTTGCGGCCGGTTCCCGCCTGCAGCACGCCCACATTGACCCGCGCCACGCCACCGCTGTGCTGGGTTAAACCATGCAGCGCCAGCGTCGCCTGTGCAGCGGCCAGCAGGGCATTGCGACCCTCTTCAGGGCGACCACCCGCATGGGCACCGACGCCGGTAAAGTGAACATCCAGCTTGGTGGTGGCCAGGAAGCTGTCGCTGCCGCACACGACTTCGCCTGCTGGCACGCCGGTGCCGATATGAATCGCAGTGAAACGCTCTACGTCATCCACGACGCCCGCCGCGACCATCGCTTTGGCTCCGCGCACACCCTCTTCGGCGGGCTGGAAGATCAGTTTAATCGTGCCGCTGAGCTGATCTTTCATCGCCATCAGCACCGAGGCGAGGCCCAGCCCAATGGTGGTGTGGCCGTCATGCCCGCAGGCGTGCATCATGCCGGCGTTACAGGAGGCAAACCCTTCGCGCTGTGGCAGATGGTCGTCGGCCTGGCTTTCGTTGAGATCCAGGGCATCCATATCGACGCGAAAGCCCATCACCGGGCCGGGACGACCGGTCTCAAGCGTCGCCACGATGCCGCAGAACCCGTCGGAGAAGTGGTTGATCCACTGCGGCAGCGCGCCCTGCAGGAGCGCGCGCGCCTCCTGCTGCTTCAGCACGGCGTCGTCAGGCAGGCCCATCCGCGCATCGGCATCGATCACCTCACGACCCAGCTTCAGTTGATAACCGAGCTTATGCAGTTCTTCTGCGACTAACGTCGCGGTACGGAACTCCAGCCAGCCCGACTCGGCGTAGTGATGGAAGTCGCGACGCCACTGTTGCAGCTGGGGCAGCAGGGCGCTGACGTGATCTGAAAGGGGTTTCATTGGCTCTTTCCTCGTTGTTGGTTTTTTATGCACTGCGTCGAATCTACACAATGGTGTCGGGCGGCATAAGATGCGAATATCTTGTGACTGATAAACAACGGTTATCGCAAAACTATGTCTGCCAATCTCAAACTTCATCAGCTGCGTGCCTTCACTGACGTGGCGCGACAGGGCAGTATCCGGGCGGCAAGCCGTCTTTCCGGGCTGTCGCAACCGGCGTTAACCAAAGCGATTCAGGAACTGGAGCGAGAGCTGGGCGCAAAGCTGTTTATTCGCCGTCAGCAGGGCGTGGTATTGACCGATATCGGTGATAACTTTTTTCGCCATGCCAGCCTGGTGCTGGCTGAGCTGCGGGTCGCTGAAGAGGATATCCAGCAGCGGCTGGGGCTGGGTGGCGGTCAGGTGAATATCGGAGTGGGCGGCAGCGTGGCGCGCACCATCATGCCGCAGGTGATAAACCAGTTTCATCGCGAATACCCGCTGGTTAAGGTACGCATCGTTGAAGGTCAGCTGGTGTCGATGGTGCATGAACTGCGTCAGGGTGCGCTTGATTTCACCATCAACACCTACGATCAGAGCCATCTCGATCAGGAGCTGATGTATGAAAGGGTAATGGAGCGCGAGTACAGAGTGGTGGTGCGTAAAGGCCACCCGCTGCAAAAGGCCCGTTCTCTGGCGGCGTTACAGCAGGCGGACTGGACGATGCCAACGCCAAAAGGGAGTTACTACCGCCTGCTGCACGATTTGTTTGGCGAGCGCGGCATGGCACCCAAAATCGTGGTGACCTGTGAAACCTTTATGGCCTGCACCAGCCTGGTGGCGCAAAGCGATTTCATCAGTATTCTGTCGGTCGACGTGATTGATGATCCCATTCTGGGGCGGTCGCTCGTGGCGCTGACGCTCGACGAGCCCTTACCGAAAGCCATCTTCTATCTGATCCAGCGCAAAGATACCGCGCTGACGCCGATGAGCAATTATATGGCGCAACTCTTTCGGCGTTATTGCCAGTAAAATCAGTGAGTAAAGTCGATCGTCTACACTGTAGAGGTACTGTAAAAATCCACCCGACAAATAGAGGTTACGATGCAAGTCAGTCCTTATCTGTTTCTCTATGGCCGTTGTGAAGAGGCTATCGACTTTTACCTGCAGGCAACCGGGGGAGAGCTGCTCTCTAAAATGAAGTTCGGTGATATGCCGGATCAGGGTGAGCAGGTCGGCGATCAGTCTGCAGCACCGCAGCCGCCAGAAAAGATCATGCATGCGCAACTGCGCATTGGCGACGGTGAGCTGATGCTCAGCGACGGCAACACCGAGCAGCCGCCTGCGTCTGAACATGCCGGTTACGCGGTCAGTCTTTCCACCACTGATGTCGAAAAGGGTAAAGCCTGGTTTGAGAAATTGTCGGCAGGCGGGAAGGTGACAACGGAGTGGCAGGAAACGTTCTGGTCGAATGGATTCGGGATGTTTATCGATAAGTTTAACATTCCATGGCGCATCAACGTTGAGAAGCCGCAGGAATAAACGACGTTCAGAGGCAGGGCTTAGCTGCTAAACCTGCCTCTCAAAAGCTGGCCAGGAGGAGTTAACACCCCAGGCCAGTTCTCCTGTACAGCGGGCGGTTTTTCAGCCGCCCGTTATCATTATCAGAAGTTATAACCTGCCACCAGGTAGTAACCCCAGCCAGTCGATTTCACTTCAAACGGCCCTTTGCCGAAGTTCAGCTCCTGACCATCCGCCCACTGTCCGCCGTTGTGGAAGTAACGCGCCACCGCAGAGAAGTGCCAGTGATCGTAACCCAGTGACAGAATGTGGCTGGATGCAATGGAGTTGCTGGTGCGTGATGAACCGCCTTTCTCGTTGAGATCGGAACCCCAGTCGAAGTTAGTGAAGCCTACATAGCCCAGATTACCGCCCCACAGCGTGGTGATTGGCACGAAGTATTTCACCTTGAAGCGATAGCCATCCCAGCTGTTTTCGTTCGCCGCGCCGTAGTTTTCCCACTGATATTTGGCGTAGACGTTCAGCGACAGGCCGACGTCGCTGTGCGTATCGATATCGGTGCCCAGACCCATATACCAGGTATTCTGGCGGTTGTCGCTGTTGCGGCCCATATCGTAGATATAGTTATTAGCGAAATACCACTCTTTGAACGGACCAAAGGCCAGGCTGGTACCGGTCAGTTTGTCGATAGAGAAGCGCGGCTCAATCTCCATAAACATCGGTGAGCCGTGGTCGAAGACGCCGTTAGCATTGCTGTTGCCGACGCCGAAAAAGTTAGGCACGTCCAGATAGCCGTAGAAATCGAACCACTCTTTCTTCGCAAACGCTTCATATTCCAGATAAACGTCGTTGTTAAACTGTGGCCCGAAACGTGTGTGGTAGCTGCCTACCACATTAACGCTCTGATGCCACCAGTCGGAGACATACTGTGGATCGTTTTCAGCGGCCTGCGCAGCACCACTCAATGAACATGCCAGCACGGCACCTGCTATCAACGTTTTATATTTCATTATCATCAGCCACATGCTTTTGACCGCCGCACAGCAGACGCAGTCAGAGAGAAGTCGGTCCCTGAAGGGGAATGAGGTATTCAGAAAAAACAGCCAGTTCTTCAGCCCGCGTAGCGTGCCTGTAACAGATCGATAGAAAATAGATTTTGCTCACGTTTGTCAAAAAGTGTTGCATTACAATTCCGCTAAATTGTGATGCACTTCACAATAAAGACCAGGATCGAACGGAGCCAGGCAACCGTTTACGTTGTCCGGTTCGTGATCAAACGCGCGGGATCAGGGAAGGGTGACCCGAACCTGCAAACCACAAACAGCCCCCTGTGGCGTCAGGCAATTGGAAAGGGCGACGTGGATGTGATGTTTCTGTGCAACATTACGCACAATGGAGAGTCCCAGCCCGCTGCCCTGGGCTTTGACGTCAGGCGAACGGGTAAAACGGTCGAACGCGCGTTCAATAAAGGATTCCGGCATGCCCGGTCCATTATCGACAATATCGACCACCGTTTTGCCCTTGACCCGATGCAGCAGCACATCCACCAGGCTGCCTTCCGGCGTGTGCAACATAGCGTTACCAATCAGGTTGTCAAACAGGCTGCGCAATTCGGAACGGCTGGCCTGCAGACGGTACTGCGTGGCGCCATTAAAGCCGATATCGATGCCGCGCTTATCCGCCACCACCATCAACTGCTCAATGCTCTCTTTGAGCAGATCTTCCAGTTCAATATGCTCTACGCTGGATACCACGCTCTGGTCATCCTGGCGTGAGACATTGAGTAACTGCGTGACCAGGTGACGGGTACGCGTGACACCCGCTTCCAGCTGGCTGAACTGACGGCTCGCTTCACCCGGCTGAATATGCTGACGCAGGTTTTCCAGCTGCAACGTCACTGCTGTTACCGGCGTACGCAGTTCATGGGCGGCATCTTCCAGGAACTGGCGCTGCGACGACCAGGCGTCACGCAGCTTACTCAGCAGTGAGTTGTAAGCGGCGACCAGTGGCAGGATCTCATCCGGTAAGCCCTCCGGTGAGACATTGTGTGGATGATGGGTTTCCTGCGCCGCAATCTGACGTGAAGCGACCTGCAGATCGCGCGTGATCTTGCGCACCACCAGCCAGATCACCAGCAGCGACAGCGGCATCATCAGGATCATCGGAATGATTGCCGACAGCGCCCGCTTGACCATCGAGGCTTTCATGTAGCTGAGGTTGTGCATGACCTGGATGGTTTTAATCTCGCTGCCAGGCATGCCGGGCCGGGTAAAAATACGCCATTCACAGTCGTCGCATTGACCCACATGCACATCGTGATACCCGCGCTGATTTTGCAGCGGGGCCTGTAACTCCGGCCATGAGCTGGCCCGCAGCTGGCCCTGATCGTCCCAGAGCTGAACCACAAAGGCGCTCTTTGCTTTGTCCGGCGCGATAAGCATCGGCATCAGGGCGGGCATCTGTTTATTGGTGGACCAGGCATCAGCGATTTTCGCCAGCTGATCGTCCTTCATTGTGCCGACCATATCGCCGTAGCAGCTGAAGAAATACCAGGTGACGCCACCGATCATCAGCAGGTGAATAACCAGCAGAGTAGAGAGAAGTTTGTTGCGCAGTGAGCGCATAAAGCGGAAAGGTTTCATATGGCCGGAACCCGCCAGCCCAGCCCGCGCACGTTGCGAATGACATCGTTGTCGAGCTTGCGACGCATGCCATGGATCAGCACATCGACCGCATTGCTGCTGACTTCATCGCCCCAGCCGTAGATACGGTTTTCCAGCTGCTCACGCGACAGAATAGCGCCCGGCCGCTCCAGCAGCGCGTAGAGCAGGGCATATTCCCGCGCCGTCAGCTGCTCGCGCTGGCCTTTGTAGAGCACCTCGCGGGTCATCATATCAAGCTGCACATCGCCGCTGCCCAGCACCGAGTCTGCTGCGCCGTGGCTGCGTCGCGTAATGGCACGCATCCGGGCCATCACTTCCTGGAGATCGAACGGTTTAAGCAGGTAGTCGTCCGCACCGCTGTCAAGTCCCTGTATCCGCTGCGCCACTGTGTCGCGTGCAGTAAGAATCAGCACCGGCGTCGCGTCGCCGCGGCCGCGCGCCCGGCGCAGAACCTGCAGACCGTCATCGCGCGGTAAGCCGAGATCGAGCAGCACGCAGCTGTAGCCGCCTTCGCCCCAGGCATTCTGGGCATAAACGCCATCGCGCACCCAATCTACTGACCAGCCCGCGCCCTGCAGTGCCTGTTGCAGGTTCGCGCCGATCATTTCATCATCTTCAACCAGTAACACGCGCATGGCTGATCTCCTTCGTAAAGATAAGAGAGAGTTTACTCACCAATTGTTAGGCCAGAATTATTCGCCTTCATACTTCGCACTGTCGCGGCGTTGGCTGCTTTTGCTCACCCCAGTCACTGACCAATGTCAGCTCCTGGGGATTTGCGCATTTGCCGCCTTGCTACAGCACGAATTATTTTGGCGGACAATCGTCATAGCTTGTTCTGAAATGGCTCTTATCGCCCCATTCCCGCCGTTGCTAATTCTGCGCTAATTTTCTGCTAATTAAGGGATAAATTTTAGCGGGTAGAGTGGCTCCACTGCACATCAGCATTAACAGGAGGAACCATGAATCAGCGCGAGTTTATTCGGAGTTTGCTGGACTGGATTGAGAACAACTTAGGACACGATCTGCATCTGGATGAGGTGGCACGCCGCTCGGGCTATTCGCGCTGGCATCTGCAACGCCTGTTTCGGCAGCACACCGGCTTTTCGCTGGCAGAATATATCCGCCAGCGTCGCTTAACTGAGTCTGCACTCAGTCTGCTAAGCAGCAACGAAGCGATACTGCAGGTGGCGATGAACTACGGTTTCGATACCCAGCAAGCCTATACCCGCACCTTTAAAAACTACTTTATGATGACGCCAGGCCAGTTGCGCCGTCAGCGTCGCGTTGAGCCAGATCGGCTGCTGTTCCCGCTGGCGATGGCCAGCTGATGCCTGATAAGACCTTCCCGTCACAGATGCAGACGGGAAGGTCGGCCCGCGTTCTGCGCCGCTCTCCTCCTGGACTTCGCCTCGCCTTTTTTGCCTATCAGCCACAGTGACCCTGCCCGAACGTGTTAGTTTGTTGCCAGCCCCTTTTATTGCTGGAGTCGGGAAACATGGAAAATGGCGCGAACTTAACCGCCATGCTGGTATTTGCACGGGTTGTGGAGTTACAGAGTTTCAGCGAGGCGGCACGCATACTTGGCCTGTCCAAATCTCACGTCAGCCGGGAAATTGCCCGTCTGGAGCTGCGGCTCGGTATCCGGCTTCTGCAGCGCACCACCCGGCGGCTGACACTGACTGAGCTGGGCCAGGCCTATTACCCCTACTGTGTGCGGATGCTGGCTGAAGTGCAGCGCGCCGAGGCGTTTGTGCAGCAGGTGCATCAGCAGCCCGCCGGTCATGTCAGGCTGCAGGCGCCCGTCACTTTTGGCTGCCAGTGTGTGGTTCCCGTTCTCAATCGTTTCCTGCGCCATCATCTGCATATCAACGTCGATCTCGATCTGACCGATCGCAATCACGATCGGCTGGACGATCAGGTCGATCTGGCGATTGTGATCCGATCCCGATCGCCGCAACAGGGCAATTTCCGGGTACTGAGCGATATCGCCTGGGGGCTCTATGCCGCGCCGGCTTACCTGGCGCAGCGACCCGCCATCACCCATCCTGAAATGCTGCCGCGCCATGACCTGCTGCTGTTTCACGGTCCGGCGCACACCGCCGCGTTGCCCTTCCGCCGTGATAAACAGCGGCTGGCACTGGACGTGCGCAGCCGCTTTCGCGCCAATAATAGTATGGCGCTGCTCAATGCCGCACTGGCAGGCAGCGGCATCGCTTATCTTCCGTCCTACATGGCGCAGGAGGCGATGGCACGCGGTGATATCCAGCAACTGCTGCCGGCGTGGCAGATGGATCGTCTGCAAAGCTATCTGCTGCTGCACAACACGCCTGAACCGGCGTCGCCGGTGACACTGCTGTGCGATGCCCTGATTACGGCGCTGAATCCGGGTTGATTGTTGCCTGATGACAACAATCAGCGCCACAGAGTAACTATTCCGCCATGACTGTTGTTACTCCGCTACGCCGGTTAGCCTGTATCCCTGATCATTCAACGGATATCATCATGCAACACTCACCCGAAACGGCAGAGTTTCAGTACTGGAGACGTAACTTAGCGGTCTGCGTCGTCGGCTCTTTTACTACCATCGTAGCGATGACGCTGCTGCTGCCGTTTCTGCCGCTCTATGTGCAGCAACTGGGTGTTGAGCAGCCCGCAGCCATCGCCCGCTGGTCCGGAATAGCCTATGGCGCGACCTTTTTCAGCGCCGCGCTGACTGCGCCGCTGTGGGGCAGGCTGGCTGATCGCTATGGTCGTAAGCTGATGCTGATCCGGGCCAGCCTGGGGATGGCGATTGCGATGTCGCTGATTGGCATGGCGACCGCGCCATGGCAGTTGGTGGCGCTGCGGCTGCTGGCCGGGCTGCTGGGTGGCTACGCATCGGGATCGACCATTCTGGTGGCAGCGCAGACGCCAAAAGCGCAGACCGGCTGGGCGCTGGGCGTATTGTCCTCTGGCATTATGGCGGGCAACGTGGTCGGGCCGCTGCTGGGTGGAGTGTTACCGCCGCTGATCGGCATCCGTCAGACGTTCTGGCTGACCGGCGCGGTAATCTTTCTCGCCTTCCTCGCCACTACCTTTTTACTCAAAGAGCAGCCACGTGCTGCTGCGACGTCTCGCACAAGCCAGCCACTGCAGCCTGAGTCCGGGCCAGTGAATCACACCCTGGTGCGGCTGATGTGGCTCTCCGGCATGTTGCTGATCTTCGCCAGCATGTCGATTGAACCCATTATCACGCTCTACGTGGACGAGTTCGTGCAGGGCGGCCATCAAATCACGATGATCGCCGGACTGGTGATGTCTGCGGCGGCGCTGGGTACGGTGCTGGCGGCACCCCGGCTGGGTCGTCTGGCCGATCGGGTAGGGCACTGGCGGGTTCTGACCGGCGGACTACTGGTCAGTGGACTGCTGCTGATTCCGCAGGCGTTTATTACCGCGGCCTGGCAACTGGTTCTGCTGCGTTTTCTGATGGGAATGGCGCTAGGCGGATTGATGCCGTGCATTACAGCGATTATCCGCCATAACGTGCCGGGTTCACAGGTCGGGCGGATGCTGGGATATTCAACCTCGGCGCAGTATATCGGTCAGGTCAGCGGCCCGCTGTTTGGTGGGCTGGTGGGTGGGACATTCGGGATGCGGCCAGTGTTTCTGGCGACCTGCGTGGTGATGCTGTTTTGCGCGTGGCTCAACTGGCGCGGGATGCGTAAATAACGCGATCAAAAAAGGCGGACCGAAGCCCGCCTTAGTTTATTCACAGCGTCGTGAATTATTTCTGGTCTGGCAGAGCGTAGGCAATCACATAATCGCCCAGCTTAGTACCAAACGAACCGTGCCCACCTGCTGCGATGACAACGTACTGCTTGCCATCTACTTCATAGGTCATTGGGGTCGCCTGGCCGCCTGCTGGCAGACGGGCCTGCCATAATAGCTCACCGGTATCGGTGCTGAACGCACGCAGGTAGTTATCGGCGGTCGCGCCAATGAAGAAGACCTTACCCGCGGTGGTGATAGGACCACCCAGCATCGGCATACCCATTTTGAACGGCAGCGGAACCGGTGCGCTATCGCGAACGGTACCGATACGCTGTTTCCACACCACGTCATTGGTCTTCAGATCTACCGCGGAGATGTAACCCCAGGCAGGCTGTTTACATGGCAGACCAAACGGTGACAGGAACGGATTCAGCTCGACGCCATACGGCACGCCATACTGTGGCTGAATACCGGTTTCCGTACCTGAACCACCCTCTGCGCCTTTCGGCGGCTCAATCGGGTTGCCCGGGCCACGTGGAACCAGCTTCGAGACAAATGGCAGCGCCATCGGGTTAGCAATCGCAATCTGACGATGTGGATCGACAGCAATACCGCCCCATTCGAACATACCGAGGTTACCCGGGAACACCAGCGTACCCTGCTCAGAAGGCGGGGTGAACGGACCGTCATAGCGCAGGCGCTTGAAGATCACGCGGCACACCAGCTGGTCAAACATCGTTGCGCCCCACATATCCTTGTCCGTCAGGTTCTGCTTCGGACGGAAGGTCAGCTCAGAGTAGGGCTGAGTGGCAGCAACGTGGTCGCCCCTGGCAGCACCCTGTGGCACTGGCGTTTCTGGCGCAGGCACTACGGGCTTACCGGTGCGGCGATCCAGGACAAAGATGTTGCCGGTTTTCGCTGGCGCGTAGACCACCGGTACGGTGTTGCCATCTTTGTCGGTGATGTCAGCCAGCGTTGGCTGCGACGGCAGATCCATATCCCACAGGTCGTGATGCACGGTTTGATAAGACCAGACCAGCTTACCGGTGGTGGCGTTCAGGGCCAGCACGCTGCTCGCATAACGCTCCTGCTCTGGTGTGCGGTTACCGCCCCAGATATCCGGTGTAGTCACGCCCATTGGCAGATAAACGGTATCCAGTTTCGGATCGTACACTGCCGGAGCCCATGAATTCGGTGAGTTCATGGTGAAGGTGTGTTCATCAGCCGGAATGGCATTCGGGTCTTTCGCGCCTGGGTCAAACACCCACAGCAGTTTGCCGGTATTCACATCAAAACCACGAATAACGCCTGACGGCTCGCGGGTTGAGAAGTTATCGGTAACCGCACCCGCCATAACGATGGTGGTGTTGGTGATGATCGGTGGCGAGGTCGGCTCATACATACCCGCCGTCGTGACAGGCTGTTTGTGCTGCAGATCCAGCTCGCCGTTGACGCCAAATGACGGGCAGCGTTCGCCGGTCTCTGCGTCCAGGGCAAACAGGCGACCATCGTTGACAGGCAGATAGATACGACGTGAGCAAAGCGCAGGCTGCGTGTTTGCCGCATCGGCGGCTGCCGGCACTTCGTGATAAGAAACACCACGACAGGTCACATGCTGGAAGGTTGGGTTAACCTTCATGCCCGGATCAAACTTCCACTTCTGCTTACCGGTGGCCGCATCCAGTGCAAACAGAATCTGGTGTGGCGAACAGAGATAAAGCGTGTCACGGATTTTAATCGGGGTAACTTCGTCGGTGATTTCACCCGGATCGTCAGGCCCTTTCATGTCGCCCGTCTGGAACTGCCAGGCAACCTGCAACTCTTTCACGTTCTGGTGATTGATCTGCTTCAGCGGCGAGAACCGGGTGCCCTGCTGATCGCGCGCATAAGCGGGCCAGTCAGCATCCGGGATGTTGCTCAGCGGCGCAGCCTGCGGGGCGTTGTCAGCGGTTTCTGGCACTGAACCGTTTATCACCTGCGGGTCGTTAAACACCGCATAGGCCAGAACGATAGCACTGGCAATCAGCGCCACAGCCATCGTACCCAGCGCGGCTTTACTGCCCGCGTTAACACTGCGATAAACAAACGGCAGGATCAGCCAGACACCAAAGATCACCAGCACATCGGTGCGCGGTGCCAGTGCCCAGAAGTCCGTACCCACTTCCCATACACCCCAGATCAGGGTGGCGATCAGCAGCAGCGCATAGAGAACCAGCGCGGTGCTTTTACGACGGGAAAGCAGATAAGCGGTGATAAGCATCACCACACCGCCGAAAACGTAATACCAGGAACCACCAATGGCGGCTAACCAGCCACCGCCAATCAGCATAAACGCGCCCGTCAGCACTGCGAACAGCACTGTCAGAAAACGAATTACGCCAAATGATGAGGAGTTTTTCCCCATAATATCGACCTCGTTTCGTTACCATAAAACACACGAAAACAACCAGATAGGTTGCTTCCAGTTATCAAGTACAAATGATTAAGGGTGTTCTTGAGTGCCTCTTCCGCTAAGACAGACGATCCCTTTGTGTTAAATGTTATAGCAAAATCAGATCGAGATTTGATTTTTTTAGCTTAAAGCGCTTAACAAATGCAGTAATGCGACATTTTATGAGGGATTAAAGGACGTTAAGCGCACCGCCGTGTGCCCTTAACGCCGGAAGGCAGGATTTGTGAATCAGCAGCTAATAAGATCGCCGTCCGAGCGTTGCTGTTGCCAGCCACTGATATTTATCTCAGCAAACTGCTCAGCCGTTAAAGTCGGCGTATGACTTCGCACGATGACCTCTGCCCCTTTTTCACGAAATGTCGCCATAAAAAAGGGAAAGGTAAATTTTTCATAATTGTCATTAAAGAACGCTTCGTTTAAAACAATTCCTGAAAAAGGAAAGGATTCCAGTCGTCGCCAGTCTGCTCCCGGCGGCGCAAAATCATAAAGCCAGAAATCAAATTTCTCAGTTAATTCAAGCAGTGGCGCATAGTGTGCCGCTAGACTGGAATAATTGATTCCAATCCGGATACGTGCATTCTGTAAATGTGAATAAGCGTCCGGTACAGCAATCATTCCCCGTAATCGCATATCATCGATCGGAATAATCATTAATGCTGCTTCAGTAGCAATTTGATTGTGCAATGAAATAATGTTGTTTGTATTAAGTGTATTTCTGCTTTCCTGGTTTTGCTGAAGATAAGGCACGCTATAACAAATGCCAGAGACATTACGCTTAACGTGATGGATAGGTTCAGTAACATAGGGGTTATATAAACTGTTTTTCATTATCTCTATGAAATGCAATAAAAAGGATTTTTTGATAATTAATCATATAAAAAGTCGCATTTTTTTAAACGCGTGAATAAATATAGATCATCTGCTTAATCCAAATCATCCTTTTGTTGCCTGAGAAAGTAAATAAACCCATTAGCAAAGAGATGATAATTCCTTTGGCGTCTGATGATGTGCTGGAATATATTCAATAGTCGGGACCAATAGGCTGGTAATAGTCAGGAGAGGTCGGACGTGCCTGTGCCGGACAGGTATGCGTTTTGTTGGGCAGAGAGCCAGGCCTGGAGCCGCAGCCATTCAGGTCTCATCCGGTCTGTTAATTTAACATTATCAATTACCACACCAATAACACCGCGCAACGATGCGGGCTTCCTCACCTGATTTGGGATAAGACATGGGATTTATGGCATCAACAGCGGAAGAGTCGCTGTGGCGACATCGGACATTTGTCGCATTCTGGCTGGCGCGTACCTGCTCATCATTTGGTTTTCAGATGTTCTCGGTAGCGATCAGCTGGCAGATTTATGCGCTGACCAACAGCGCAATGGCGTTAGGGATGATTGGCCTGATGCAGTTTCTGCCATCGGTATTGCTGGCGCTACCTGCAGGTCATCTTGCAGATCAATATGACCGGCGGCGCATTGTGCTGCTGGGGCAGCTGGTGGAATTTGCTGCACTGGTGGCATTAGTGGTGCTTACCTTATTCCATACCGCCGATAAGACCGCGCTGTGGGGGCTGGTGTTTATGATTGCGGTGGCGAAGGCGCTGGAGTGGCCTGCGATGTCTTCAATGTTGCCGTCGCTGGTGCCGTCCTCGATTCTGGCACGCGCGATGGCGATGAACTCGGTAGGGGGCCAGGCGGCGGTAATTGTCGGGCCGACGATGGGCGGCTTGCTGTATGTTGCCGGGCCGCATGTTGTGTATGGCGTTTCCGGGCTGTTTTATCTGATTTCGCTGACGCTGGTGAGTCTGCTGCGTTATGAGCGTCCGGTGCAGACACGTCTGCCGATGAATATGAAGAATCTGTTTGCCGGGATTCACTTCATTCGTGAGCGCAAAGATGTCCTTGGCGTGATTTCGCTCGATCTGTTTGCGGTACTGCTCGGTGGCGCAACGGCGCTGCTGCCGATTTTTGCTAAAGATATTCTGCATACCGGACCGTGGGGGTTAGGGATGCTGCGCGGTGCGCCCTCGGTAGGCGCATTGCTGGTGGGCATCTGGCTGAGCCGTCACAAGCTGGACAAGCATGTCGGGATGATTATGTTTGGCTCAGTAGCGGGCTTTGGCGTGGCCACGCTGGTGTTCGCGCTGTCCACGCAGTTGTGGCTGTCGCTGATTGCTCTCTGTGCGCTGGGCGGCTTTGATATGGTGAGTATGGTGATCCGGGGTGCGCTGGTGCAGCTGGATACGCCGGATGCCATGCGCGGACGGGTGAATGCGGTTAACGCAATTTTTATCAACACGTCGAATCAGCTGGGCGAGTTTGAGTCGGGATTGCTGGCAGCCTGGATGGGAGCGGCACCCGCGGCAGCGATTGGCGGCATCGGCACGCTGATTGTAGTGGCATTGTGGATGAAGCTGTTTCCGCATCTGCGGCGGCGTCAGAAGCTGGAGAATGAGGGCGATCCGGTTTAGGGCTGGTTAGAGGTATGCTCCCATCGCTTTGAGTGCGTAAGTTGCCTCGAGCTGGAGAAAAGGTAAATGACGCTGATTGGCAGTCCGGGAGGTTATTATGATGGCGCTCACCATCAATAATGTCACTGGCCCGAAGGCCAGTACAGAAAGTTACCAGTCATACTGCCATTCAAAACCCGGAGTCAGAGGGGGAGTCTGACCCGCAGGCTGGGACCATCAGGCCCCGGTTTTTCCCAGGTTGGCGTCAAATGTTAGCCAGCTTTCACGCATGTCCACTACGCTGCGGGTTTTGCGCGCCTCATCGATTTTTATGGCGGTGAGGCCCGCTTCCAGCGCGTCCACAACTGAAACTTTCAGCGGTGTTCCCTGTTTAATATGTTTAACGATCTCTTCTGCCATCAGCGCATCTGCACCGTAGTGGCCATCATACGCATTGCCGCTATAAGCGGTATCGACCTCTTTCTCACCGCTGCGCGCGTTGTGCACGCGGAAGTAATTTCGTACGAAGTCGCCTTCCGCCATGCCGTCCGTGCCCATCACACAGAAACGGCGGAACTCATCCGGGACGTTGAGGTTGGCATGGAAAGCAAGTGTCGCGCCGCCTTCGTACTCAATCAGGGCAGTCTGGTAGTCGACAATGTCGGCGTCGCTATCGAATACCGCATCGGTGCCCGACCAGCCGCTGGGTTTTACATGATAAATCTCTGACTCAGCGGTGATGGCCCCCTGCGGCGCATGAGCAGGCGTAAAGGATTTGCGGCCACCAAAGCTGGCGACGCGGATTGGACGCTCCTGCAACAGGCCCTGATAGAGGTCGATGTCGTGGCAGCACTTCTCCAGAATGTAAGGGCCGGCATACTTCTCCAGACGCCGCCAGTCGCGCTGGAAGAATGCGCCGTGGTAAGGTTTGATATGTTCCGTCGCCTCAATCGAGGTGATCTCACCCAGCTGACCGGCATCGCGTGCCGCCAGCAGATCGTGATAGAGCGGGGAGTAGCGCAGCACCAGGCCGACCAGAATGCGTGCCTCGCCATACTGGCGCACCAGTTTCGCCATCTCCATGGTCTGTTCTTCATTGATCACTACCGGCTTTTCGGTAAATACGGTGTAGCCCGCCGCCAGCGCCTGACCTGCATGCTCCAGATGCAGGAAGTTGGGAGAGCCAACCAGCACCACATCCATGCCGCCGTGTTCCAGCAGCGCGTCGATGGATGAAAAGGCCTGGCCGGGCGCGATACCAAAGCTGTGCAGATTAGGCAGTCCGGCCGGAGCCGGATCGTAATAACCCACCACTGAGAAGGTGTCGTCGGCGTTGCTGAACTCTTTGATCACGTGGGACAGACGAAAGCCGAGACCGATAATGCCTACTTTCATGTTAAACCCCTGCTCCTGAAATCGGATAATGCATAGCCCGCCTGTGACCGGGCAGGGCTGTTGATAATCTGACCACCAACTTATTACGATGGAAAAACTAATGTCAATAACGTGTTGCAGGTTTTGTGTGGAATATTTTTTTATCGTCATGTAAAATAAGCAAAAATTGTCGATATGTTTTTACCATATTTATTTGTTATTGCGATTTAAGTTTTTTTACCCTATCGTTCGCTCATTATGGCTATAACCCAAAATCGGGAAGGAAGCGCGTGCAACCACACTATCTTCTTGGCATTGATGGCGGCGGTACACAGTGTCGCGCGCGGTTAACCGACCTGCAGGGCCGCGTGCTGGCGGAAGCCACCGGCGGACCTGCCAACGTCTGGTCAGACTATGACGCGGCGCTGACCTGCGTAGGACAGCTGATTGACCGGGTATTGTCACTCGCGGGATTAGCGCCGGAGGCGCGGGCGCAGACTGCGCTGGTGGCCGGATTAGCGGGTGCCAATGTCGCTTCAGTGCAGGTGCGGCTCGCCAGCTGGCAGCCTGCCTGCGCGGCGTTACAGGTGGTCAGTGATGTGGAGATCGCCTGTGCGGGCGCGCATGCTGGCGCGCCTGGCGCCGTCTTTATCATCGGCACCGGCAGTCAGGGCGCGGCCTGGGATGGCGAACGCTTTACGCTGCTTGGCGGCTGGGGCTTTGCCCTGTCCGATCAGGGATCGGGCGCGGAACTGGGCCGCCGTGCGCTGCGTCTGGCGCTGCTGGCCCATGAGGCGATTATCCCGCCGACCGCCTTTTCCCGGCAGCTGATGGCACAGTTCGGTGACAGTCCGGAAACGATGCTGCTCTGGACGCGTTCAGCGACGCCTGCTGACTGGGCGCGCGTGGTGCCACAAATTTTCGCAGCCGCCGACGCGGGTGATTGTCACGCACAGGATCTGCTGCATCAGACCGCCGCCGATATCGGCCTGATGGTGCGCCGTCTGATTGCGCTGAGTAGCGGAAGGGTGGCGCTGATGGGTGGCCTGGCGACGCCAATACAGCGCTGGCTGGACAAAGATATTCAGGCCCGGCTGGTGACGCCACAGGGCGATGCCCTGAGCGGGGCGCTGATACTGGCGCAGCAGCTGACCTCTGTCCGATTACCGATCTGAAACTGGCTGAGCCTTCTCAGCCAGATAACCCGAGGAATTTATGACCGCTCCCAACGTAACCGCGCGCATTCTGCGGTTGATTGTTGAAAATGCGCCGATCAGCCAGTCAGACCTGAAAGTCCGCAGCGGACTAAGCATGTCGACCGTGTCGCAGGCCACTAATCGGCTGCTGGCACAGGAGATTGTGCAGGAGCTGGGGCTGCGTCGTGTATCGATGGGACGGCCTAAAACCCTGCTGGGACTCAATCCCGATCGCGCCAGCGTGATTGGCATTCAGCTCAATGCGGAACGTAACCTGATCGTCATGACCGATCTCAGCGGTAATCTGCTGGGCGAACAGCAGATGCCAAAAGGCACGCTGACACCACGTCAGCTTGGCGATGCGCTGGCGAAGTTCCTGCGCGGCGTGGAGGAGAAGCGGGTCGGGGCGATTGGCCTGGCGCTGTCGGGCCTGGTCGATGCTGAAAATGGCTACTGTATCCGCTCCAAAGTGCTCGACTGGGACAATGTCCCGATTGCACGCCTGCTGGAAGAACGTTTCTCGCTGCCGGTGTTTATCGAGAACGACGCCAACGCCATGGCGATGGCGGCGCTGGTGTTTGGTCAGCTCGGTAATGCCCAGTCAGCGGTGATCGCCACCTACGGCAAAGGGATCGGGGCGGGTATCATCCTGAATCGTCAGCTCTACCGCGGTCGTCATGGCAAGGCAGGGGAGATTGGCAACGGGCTGGTGGGCGACGGCTCGCTGCGTCTGCTGGAGGATGTCGCCTCATCGCGCGCTATTCTGCAGCAGCTGGCGGAGCAGGAACCGGTGGAGAGCCTCACGCTGCAGGCGCTGGATCAGCGGCCCACGCCTGAGGTGCTGGCGGTGCTGGAAGAGGCAGGGCGCGAGCTGGGGATTTCGCTGGCGAATCTGTCGGTGGCCTACGACCCGGATGTGGTTTATCTGGCAATGGAGCCGCACATGGCCTCACGCATTCTGCTCGATCACATCACCCAGAGCTTCCAGGCTTACCGGCTCAAACTGACGCCGCACATGACGCCGCTGCAGTTTCTGACGGAATCGAACCGGATGTGGGCGCTGGGCGCAGCGGGTTTTGCCGTCAACCGGCTGCTGGATCTGCTTGCGGCGCAGGCCGACGAAGAGCCGGTCACCTGAGTTAACACTCAAATAAAAACGGGCGCTGCGGCGCCCGTTTTTATTTACGCACGTCCCTTAGCGCAGGCGCAGCCCCTGCTCATCAAACAGCAGGCAGTGTGCGGCAGAAAAGCCCAGTTCAACCTGCGTGCCCAGATCGCGCGTGGTCGCCTCACGCTCTTCCACCACCAGCATCTGCTCGCGCCCGGTATCCAGGTAGAGATAGTTGGTGTGACCCAGCATCTCGCCATAGGCCAGCTCGCCGTGAAAGCGCTGTGCCTCCGGCGTCAGCGCGGCAGGCTGGAAATGCTCAGGGCGAATGCCCAGCGTCACGGTCTGGCCCTCGCGGCAGTCGGCGGCAATCTTCAGCACCAGCCCCTCAATCTTCAGTTCCGGCACCCGCAATTGCACTTCACCTTCGCCGGTGGCGCTGATCTCCGCCCGCAGGAAATTCATCTTTGGCGAGCCGATAAAGCCAGCGACAAACAGATTATCCGGGTCGTGATAGAGCGTCAGCGGCGCGCCGACCTGCTCAATGCGGCCCTGACGCAGCACCACAATGCGGTCAGCCAGTGTCATCGCCTCCAGCTGATCGTGGGTCACATAAATCATCGTGTTACCGAGAGAGGCGTGCAGCCGGGCGATCTCAATCCGCATCTGCAGACGCAGTTCGGCATCGAGGTTAGAGAGTGGTTCATCGAACAGGAAGATACGCGGATGACGGATAATCGCCCGGCCAATCGCCACGCGCTGCCGTTGTCCGCCCGAGAGCGCGCGCGGCAGGCGATCGAGCAGTTCGGTGAGATGCAGACGGGCTGCCGTCTGAGTGATCGCCTCGTTGATCTCCGCTTTGGGCTTTTTCATCACCTCCAGCGGATAGGCCAGATTACCGCGCACCGTCATGTTGGGGTAGAGCGCATAAGACTGAAACACCATCGCGATGCCGCGCTCGGTCGCGGGCTGCTGCGTCATGTCCTGCTCCTCAATCAGCAACTGTCCGCTGCTGATTTCCTCCAGCCCCGCAATCATCCGCAATAGCGTCGATTTGCCGCAGCCGGATGGCCCGACAAACACCACAAATTCGCCGCTGTTAATCGTCAAATCGATGCCATGAATGACATTCACGTGTTCATACGACTTCTTCACATTCTGCAAGCGCAGGCTGGTCATCGGCTACCTCACTCAGAGTAACTGGCCCATGTAGATGGCATTGCTGCGCAGGATGGGGGTAAATCCCATGCGCGCATAGAAGGCACAGACCTGCTCGTTCTGCAGGCTTACGCCAAGATGGACACCGCTGACACCCGCCGCCCGCAGCGCCGCCAGCTCATGCTCAATCATCCGGCGACCCCAGCCGCCTTTCTGTGCTGCCGGCAGCAGGTTGATATGCAGATGCGCAGGCCACTGTGTCACCAGGGTGTCAGCGGCCTGATCGGGATGGCGGATTGCGTCGAGCACTTTGCTGTCGAGCGGGGCGCTGGCGCTGCGGTCGCGATATTTTTCCTGCAGCTGCGGCCACCATCCGGCCTGAAGCTGGGCTTCGAACGCGCGGGTATCGGGCGCCGCAACGACATAACCCTGCACCTCACCGTCCCGCTCCAGCACAAAAGCAAAGTCAGGCGCAAAGCGTGCATAGGGCACGGCAAAACGCTGGCCGGGATAGTCGGGATCAGAGTAGAGCGCGCGGGCATCGCCGCCTGCATCGGCTGTTTCCAGGCAGATGCGGTAGAGCGCCGGGTAGTCCGCCGGCGTGGCCGGACGAATGACACCTTGATTCGCCATGGTGAATTCTCGTGAGTGAGGGAACCGGTCAGGGATTGAACAGATCCGCAGTTGAAAGTTACGTTAATGAAAGTGGACTTAGTTTTCAAGATAGAATAATTACCTTATCGCACTAATGCAGGCGGTTCAGCAACCTTTACCGACGTCAGGATGCACAACTGTGATCGCCAACACGCCCGGAGCGCGGCGGCTGGCCGACGTTTTAAGACCGTCCGGAAGGGAAAAGTGTGAGCGTGATAGGATTTTCATATGTTTTATCAGGACGTTATTTTGCGATTATCGTACAGGTATCTCCTGCTATTGAAAAAGTGACTGGCGACGTGTCGCCACGGTTAATCGTGTGAAAGGCAGCGCAGTGTGCTGGATTTCACGCCATGTCGCTGTTTATTTGCGCGTGCTCACAACGTTGCAATTCCTGATGCAGGCTGTTTGACTTTATTTTTTTATTAAAGTAAGTATGAATGAGAGCGTTTGTGTGTGGCTGCAGCCTGCAGGATGTCAGGCGGTGAGATGAAAGGATGCCGATCCTGGTCTGAAGAAGGTGAGCATAATGTCTGTTTCCTCCGTTCGTTCGTTCCGAATTCGCAATGTGGGTCGGCTGCTGGCAGCGGGCCTGCTGGCGGGCAGCGTTTCTCATGCCGCTCACGCCGCCATTACGCTGAATGAGTGGGATATCTACAACTACCCGGAGCAGACTGCTGCGGTGGATGAAGGGATTAAAGAATTCTCACAGCAGAATCCCGGCATCGTGCTTAACCGTTCGGTTCACTCCTTTGAAGATACCCGCATTCCGCTTAAGCTGGCACTGACTGCCGGTGATGGCCCGCAGATCGCCCAGGTCAATCAGGGCGGCGGCGATATGGGTTCGCTGGTTAAGGATAAGCTGCTGCTGCCACTCGACGGCTATGCCGCCAGCTACGGCTGGACGACGCGCTTCCCGGACTCGATTCTGAAACGTAACCGCTGGTCAGACAGCAGCGAGTTCGGCAGCGGCAAGCTTTACGGCGTCGCCAGTCTGGGCGAAATGGTCGGCCTCTATTACAACAAAGCGCTGCTGGATAAAGCGGGCATCGCGGTGCCAAAAACGCTGGCCGAGCTGGACAGTGCCATGGCGAAGCTGAAACAGCAGGGCACCGCACCGATGATGCTGGGCCTGCTCGATGGCAATATGGGCCAGCAGCTGCTCAGCACCCTGTGGCAGGCGCAGATTGAGAGCCACGACCGCAAGACGCTGGATAATCTGATTTACGATGTGGGTGGCACCTTCAAAGACAGCAAGCTGGTCAATGCCGCCACCATGATGAAGAGCTGGACCGACAAAGGGTATTTCTTCCCGGGTTTCCAGGGGATTGGTCACGACGATGCGGCGACACTGTTCCAGAACGGCCAGGCGGCGTTCCTGGTCAGCGGCACCTGGTATCTTGGCCAGTTTAAAGACAACAAGGATATTCACTTTGCTGCGATGCCTGCCGGTGAAGGCGTGAAGCAGCCGCTGATGGTGGGCGGAACCGATCTGGCATTCTCGATTACCAGCACCGCCAAAGGCAAAGATCAGCAGGATGGCGCGGCGAAGTTCATCAACTATATGGTCTCGGATGCCATGGCGAACCGCTGGCTGAAAGTGGGCTTTCTGCCGGCCAGCACCAATAAAGCGGCCAAAATGCCAGCGGATAATCCGCTGCTGGCGGAGGCGTATCAGGTCTGGCTGACGCTCAACGACTATGACGGTCTAGGCCACTATGTAGACTGGGCCACGCCGACCATGAATGCCGAGCTGAATCAGAACGTCCAGCTGCTGCTGGCGGGTCGTCAGACCGCCGATCAGATGGTGGTGAATTTTGATAACAACTATCAGCGCTACCTGAAAACCCTGAAGCATTAAGCCGGAGGCCCGGCGTACAGCCGGGCCTGAGCATCGTTCTGAACCACGAGTAGGGTTATGTTGAATTTAAGCAGCTGGCGTAATTTTCTCTATGTTCTGCCTGCGGTGCTGGTCTATGCGGTGTTTCTGCTGTTCCCGCTGCTGGCCTCGCTGGGCATCAGTTTTACCGAATGGGACGGCACCTCGATGCCGGTGTTGAGTGGCGTCAGCAACTATCTGCGGATGTTCAGCGATCCGGTGTTCTGGATTGCGCTGGGCAATAACGCCATTCTGATGCTGTTCTATACCCTGTTGCCAATTAGCGTCGGCCTGCTGCTCTGCAGCTTCTTGTATGACACGCGTAACAATAACGAACGCAGCGTGCTGCGCATTCTCTTTTTCCTGCCCTACATTATGCCGATGGCGGTACTGGGCGTGGTGTGGCGCTGGCTCTATAACCCGGCGTTTGGCCCGATCGACCAGATATTACGCGCGATCGGCCTGCCACAGCTGGCGCTCTCCTGGCTGGGTGATTTTACCTGGGCGCTGCCCGCCGTGGGGCTGGTCGCCACCTGGTACTTCTTCGGCTTCTGTCTGGTGCTGTTTATGGCGGGCCTGCAGCGCATGGATCCTTCTCTGCTGGAAGCCGCCGACCTGGATGGCTCATCGCGTCGCCAGAAATTTATGCGCATCACGCTGCCTGGCCTGCGGCCTGAGCTGCGGATTGCCCTGCTGCTGACGGTGATCGCCAGCCTGAAAGCCTTTGATCTGGTCTATGTGATGACCCAGGGCGGGCCGGGCACCTCCACCATGGTCACCAACATCTTTATGTATAAGCAGGGCTTTGACCTGCACTACTTTGGCTACGCCTCGTCGGTGGCGGTGTTCAGCATGATCATTGTTTTAGGGATTAACTATCTGATCCATCTGGCCTTAAAGGAGCGTTACTGATGCGAAGCACGCCGGTAATTTCACGCGCGCTGATCTGGATCGTGGCGCTGATGACGATTCTGCCGTTTCTGATGGCGCTGATGACCTCGTTTAAAACCCAGATGGAACTTTTTCAGGGTGTTTTCACGCTGCCCGCCTCGCTGAATTTCAAAAATTACGTGACCGCCTGGCAGCAGGGACACTTCAATGTTTACTTCCTGAACTCCGTGCTGGTGGTCATTCCGGTGGTGCTGTTCAGCGTGCTGCTCGGCATTCTGGCCGGGTTCGGGTTCGCCTGGCTGAAAATCCCCGGCAAAAAAGTCATCGGGGCGATGCTGGCGCTGGGGATGGTGCTGCCGAGCGAAGCCTTCATCATTCCGCTCTATCACGAGCTGCGCTGGATGGGGCTGACCAACACCTACCTGGCGTTGATCCTGCCGCAAATCGCCCTGTCGCTGCCCTTTACCACGCTGATGATCGCCAGCGCGTTTCAGCAGGTGCCGAAAGAGCTGGCAGAAGCGGCGGTGATGGATGGCGCGTCACGCGTCAAAATTCTGTGGGGCATTCTGGTGCCCGCTATCTGGCCGACCCTGTCAACGCTGGGGCTGCTGCTGTTTATCTGGACCTGGAATGAGTTCCTGATCCCGCTGATTCTGGTTAACAAGGATGAGCTGCGCACGCTGCCGATTGGCATGATGTTTTTTCAGAACAAAAACACCATCGATATTCCGGTACTGATGGCAGGCGCGATGATTGTGATTATGCCGCTGATCATGGTGTTCCTGATTTTCCAGCGCAAGTTTATCAGCGGCGTCACCGAAGGGGCCGTGAAGTAATTTGTGAAGTTCCGTACGAAACGGCGCACTGGCGACCAGATAAAGGTTTGCTGCGCCGTGTCGTGCTGCAATTCCTCCTCCTCAACCCTGCGGGAGACGCATGATGCACCTTTCCCTTGCTGATTTTCACTCTGTCGCCGATGGCGAAACCCCGGACACGGCTGTGTTGCAACGCGCGATGGATCAGATTGCGGCGGCCGGCGGCGGCCGTCTGACACTGCCTGCCGGACGTTATCGCAGCGGCTGCCTGAATCTGCCTTCTGATTTTGAGCTGCACCTTGAAGCGGGTGCGGTGCTCATCGCCAGTCCGCGGCTGGCCGACTACCAGGCGGTGCAGGCGCTGAGCTGCGCGGAAAAGTCCCACAACGTGCTGCTCTATGCGCTGGGCCAGCGCAATATCACCATCAGCGGCACCGGCCGCATCGATGGCGAGGGTGAAGCCTGGTTTGCCGCTGAGCGGGATGAGCAGGGCTATCGTCTGCCGCGTGCCGACCGGCCGCGTATTATTGTGTTTGAGGATTTCGAACAGGTGACGCTGACCGCCTTTACCCTTGTGCAGGCACCGATGTGGACAGTGCATCTGGTGAGCTGTCGTCATGTACATATCGACCACCTCACCATCGACAACGCCATGACCATGCCGAATACCGATGCACTGGATATCGACAGCTGCGAAGCCGTGTTTGTCAGCAACAGCTACCTCAGCGCCGCCGATGACGCTATCTGCATTAAAACCACCCATAAACCTGCCGCGCTGCGGCGTCCGGCGCGGCAGATTATGATCACCAACTGCCTGCTGCGCAGCTACAGCTGCGCCTTTAAGATCGGCACCGAAACCTGGGATGACGTCGAAGATGTCACGGTAACCGGCTGCACCATTTTTGATTCCAACCGCGGCATCGGCATTCTGTCGCGTGATGGTGGCGCGATGCGGCGTCTGCTGTTCAGTAATCTGACCTTTGCCTGTCACCACGCGCCGTCCTGTCACTGGGGTAAAGCCGATCCGCTGCACATTTCGGTACGCCGCCGCGATCCCGCCATCACGCCCGGCATCGTGGAGCAGGTGCAGGTCAGTAACCTGACGGGCGTAGCAGAAGGGGCGATTAACCTGCATGCGGCAGAACCGGGCTGGATACGCGATGTGGTGATCAGCCAGCTGCAGATGCGGCAGAGCGTGTCGCCGATGACACAGGGACACTACGATGTGCGGCCGCCCTGTAATCCGGACTCGCCAACCGGCATGGGGCTGGATAACGCCTACAAGCTTGACCCGAAAACCGGCGAAGCCTTTGGCGTCGAGCGTTATCCCGGCGGACTGCCGGGCCTGTTCGCGCGTGGGGTAGAGAACCTGCAACTGCACAGCCTGGTGATAACCCGTCCGGAGCCGCTACCGCCAGGCTGGCACCCTGAGTGCGTGGTGCAGTTGCCGGATTGATTTACAGCGCGGCGGCGATGGCGGCACCGAGCTGTTCGGTGCTGGCGCTGCCGCCGAGATCGCGCGTCAGATGTTGTCCCGCCGCCAGCGTGCGTTCAATCGCATCTAACACTGCATCACCCGCCGCTTTGTAGCCGAGATGCTCCAGCATCATCGCCCCGCACCAGATCTGACCGATGGGATTGGCGACGCCTTTGCCAGCGATGTCGGGCGCAGAACCGTGAACCGGCTCAAAAAGGCTGGGGAACAGGCCTTCCGGGTTAATATTGGCTGACGGCGCAATGCCGATGGTGCCGGTACAGGCCGGGCCGAGGTCGGAGAGGATGTCGCCAAACAGGTTGCTGGCGACCACCACATCAAACCAGTCCGGGTGCAGCACGAAGTTGGCGGTGAGAATATCGATGTGATATTTGTCGACGCGAACCTCGGGGAACTGGCCGGACATCGCTTCGACGCGGCTATCCCAGTAAGGCATGGTAATGGCGATGCCGTTGGATTTGGTGGCGGAGGTCAGGTGTTTCTTCGGACGGCTCTGCGCCAGCTGATACGCAAACTTCAGGATACGATCGACGCCGGTGCGCGTCATCACTGTCTCCTGAATCACCACTTCACGGTTGGTGCCGGGGAACAGGGTGCCGCCAACGCTGGAGTATTCACCCTCGGTGTTTTCGCGTACCACATAGAAGTCGATATCGCCGGGCTGACGATTCGCCAGCGGGGCTTTGACGCCAGGCATCAGCCGCACCGGACGCAGATTGACGTATTGGTCGAATTCCCGGCGGAACTGCAGCAGCGAACCCCACAGCGAAACATGGTCGGGCACGACATCGGGCCAGCCCACCGCGCCAAAATAGATCGCATCAAAGGCTTTCAGCTGCGGGAACCAGTCATCAGGCAGCATTTTGCCATGCTGCTGCCAGTAGTCGGCACTGGCGTAATCGAACCACTCCCAGCGCAGCGGAATGTTAAATTTCTCTGCGGCCGCATTCATTACGCGGACGCCTTCCGGCATCACTTCTTTGCCGATGCCGTCGCCAGGGATGACGGCAATAGAATGAATTTTATCAGACACAGGGTACCTTTCCGGTTGATGTTCGAATTGTGTACGCAGTATAACTGTCGATTCCGGGGAAATAATGCGCCTTAAAGGCAATCCATTGTTGAATCAAAGTAGAGAATCCCGCACCTCCACCGATGACTTAGCCTTCTTTGTTCGCCTGGCCGCGCTCGACAGTCTGACTGCGGCGGCGCGCGAACTGGGCCTGTCGCTGGCGGCGGTCAGCAAGCGTCTGAGCCAGCTGGAACAGCGCCTTGGCGTGCAACTGCTGCGCCGCACCACGCGACGGCTGGAGCTGACGCCGGAAGGTCGCCGTTATCTGGCAGGTGCGCGCCCGTTGCTGGATCAGCTGGCGGCGCTGGAAGAGGCGGTCAGCGGTGAAACGGCTCAGCTGCGCGGCACACTTAACATCAATGCCTCATTTGGTTTTGGCCGTCGGCACATTGCGCCCTGCGTCTCGGCCTTTGCCGCACTGCATCCGCAGCTCTCGCTGTCGCTGTCGCTCAGCAGCCAGCCGCTTAATTTTCTGGATGCGCACATGGACATTGATATCCGTGTCGGCGAACCGCCGGACTCGCGGCTGGTGGCGCGTAAACTGCGCACGAATCCACGCATCCTCTGCTGCTCACCCGCCTATGCTGCCCGCCACGGCCTGCCCGTTACGGTGCGCGATCTGGCGCAGCACAACTGTATTCTGCTGCGACAGCACGACAGCGATTTTACCCTGTGGCGGCTGACCAGCGGCGAACAGAGCATCAGCCAGAAAGTGCGCGGCAGCCTGATTACCAACGACGGTGAAGTAGCGATGCGGCTGGCAATAGATGGGCATGGCATTCTGCTGCGTTCCTGGTGGGACGCGCAGCACAGCCTGGCAACAGGCGAGCTGCTGCCTGTCTTACCCGACTGGCAGGCACCTGATGGCGATATTTTTGCGGTCTGGCAGGCACAGCGTCAGCTGCCGGCGCGCATTACCGCGTTTGTGGCGTTTTTGCAGAGTACGCTGCAATCGGCTGAATAGTGACATTGTGCGGCGAGTCCGTGACAGACGAATGCCTGTGGGTAATAAATATACCGGACTAAACTGATTCGGTCTTTTCAGGCCGCAGCTGCGTTTACAGCTTTTTTGCTGATGCGTATGATTCTCATTCTTTTTATTCCGGGCCTGCCACCGTCCTGCGGCCAGCCGGGAGCAGCAGGTCGCAGAAGGAGTTAAGCATGAAAGCGTTGTTCAGCTCGCGTAAAACGGCACTCGCACTGGCGGTGGTCATCACCTTCAGCCTGACGGCATGCCAGACCGCGGTGAAAAAAGTGGATGGCGGCGCCGTAGTGATGCAGCCCTCCAGCCCCGATAATCTGATTGAGCGCGAGCTGGGCGAAGGTTTGTATGAGATGGCTTATCTGCCCGCGAAAAACGCGCTCTATGTCGCCAGCGCCCAGGGCTTCAACGATGTCAGCGGCGGGATGATCTATCGTCTTGATGCCACCACGCTGCAGAGCACTGGCGCAGGCCACTTCGATCTGAAAAACTTTGCGCTAATTAGCGAGCCGGACGGCAGTGCACTCTACGCCACCAACTCACTGGACGGCGGTATCTCTAAGATCGATCCGGAGAACGGAAAGGTGCTGAAGCGCCTGATGTTTGACGACAAAAACGAGAAAGGATTGCCGGTTGGCACGCGTGAAATTTTTCTGCATGACGGGCTGCTCTATGTGGGTGGCACAGGCGATCCGGGTGTGATCTGGGTGGTCGATGCCAAAACGCTGACCCTGAAAACCCGGATTAAAAATGCCGGGAAGTGGGTCACAGGCATTATCTTCTCACCGGTCAGCGACCGGATATACGCGGCGAACGGCAGCGGTGAAATCCTGGTGATCAATCCACGTAATCACAAGATCGAGCAGCGTCTGACAGCCGGTGACGGGCAGGACGCTCTGTTCCTGAATATGGCCGAAGATCCGGCCACGGGGCGCCTGTTTGTCACGGATAATTCTAAGGTGAAAAACACCCTGGTGTTTGATGAGCGCAGCGGCAAGGTGATTAAGCGTCTTAATGCGGGTGATTCGATGGGGATTAAGTTTAACGGCAAGCGCAATGAGATTTATATCAGCCAGCGCGACGCGAAGAAGGTGCTGCAACTGGATGGCACGACCTATGAAGTGAAAAACAGCTGGTCATTTGACAGTCACCCGAACAGCCTGCTGGTCTCACCCGACGGGCAGACGCTGTTCGTGACATTGAAGCAGGGCTTTAATGACGATCACAGCAGCCAGGGGCTGGATGGCGTGGCGCGTATTACGCTGCAATAAAAAGGCGGCATTGCTGCCGCCTGTTTAGTTACTTATCCACACCCTGGACCAGCACCACGCGGTATTCTGCACCTTTCAGGCGATGCTGTTTCGCTTCCTGATATTCCGGGCTGTCATACCAGCCGTGCGCTGCTTCAGCCGTCGGAAACTCCAGCACGACAACGCCGTCCGCTTGCGGTCCTTCCAGCGTCTCAAGCTGTCCATAAAACGCCAGCGGCGTAATGGGATGGTCGCCGCGCGCTTTGCCCGCTTTCTCGCCATAAATAGCGAATTCCTCAGGGTCAGTAATTTTGTCGCGAATAAAGATGACATATGCGCTCATTGTGGGCTCCTTTACGCCTGGCGTTTATCTTCAGTGTTAATGTCAAAATCGGCTGCATCATGACGCTCATGCAGCTGATCGGCCGGGTCACCCATAATGCGGTTAACCTTGCGGCCACGGATGACGGCAGGGCGCTGTGCGATCTCTTTCGCCCAGCGCACCACGTTTTTATAGGACCGCACATCCAGGAATTCGGCAGCGCCATACTGATCGTTAAGCACCATGTTGCCGTACCACGGCCAGGTGGCGATGTCGGCGATAGTGTAGTCATCACCGGCCAGATAGCGGTTATCGGCCAGCTGGCGATCCAGCACGTCAAACTGACGCTTCGCTTCCAGCGTGAAGCGGTTGATGGCGTACTCAATTTTTTCTGGCGCGTAGTGATAGAAATGGCCAAAACCACCACCAAGGTAAGGCGCTGAGCCCTGCAGCCAGAACAGCCAGTTCAGCGTTTCAGTGCGGCCAGCGATATCTTTCGGCAGGAAGTAACCATATTTTTCCGCCAGATAGAGCAGGATATTGCCTGATTCAAATACCCGAATCGGCGGTGTTGCCGAGTGGTCGCTCAGCGCCGGGATTTTTGAGTTCGGGTTCACGTCGACAAAACCACTCGAGAACTGATTGCCGTCGCCAATACGAATCAGCCACGCATCATACTCGGCATCTTTGACGTTAAGCGCCAGCAGCTCTTCCAGCAGGATGGTGACTTTCTGGCCGTTAGGCGTGCCGAGCGAATAGAGCTGCAGAGAGTGTTTGCCGACCGGCAATGCTTTCTCATGGGTGGGACCCGCGAACGGACGATTCGTTTTAGCGCCGTTACCTTTAGCTTCAGGGTCCCAGGTCCAGACTTTTGCGGGCTGATATGCATTTTCCGACATAATGAAAGTTCGCCTTGTAGTGTGGTATTGGTCTGGAGTGTAGCAGGTGCTGCGAAGGCGGTTTAACCCTGCTGGCTGCGCGAGCGCGTGCTGTAACAGGCTGATGTCAGGCGGAGAGCGGCTCAGGTGAAAAGTGCTTGAAAGTGTGTCAGACGGGACGATGTCTATCCTGCGCGGATATAACCGTGCAGCCAGCAACGACTGCACGGCAGGCAGGGTTACAGCAGTTCGCGCTCAATCAGTTCGCGGGTTTCAATCGCCTGCACCTTCATCTTTTCCGGGTAGCCAAACAGTGACGCCGCGATAATCGGTTCACCGCCAACTTTATGCGTGCGGGTAGCAAAGCCGGTGTCGCGCAGGGTTTTAAACAGGGTATCGAAGTCGACTTCACCTTCGCCAACGCCAACATGCTGGTGAATAGTGGCATCCACGCCCGGCGGGTTAACGATATAGCGACAGTGCTTCGTATGGTTCATGGTGTCGGCGATCAGCATGTGCGACAGATCGTCACCCGCATACTCCAGCATCGGTTTCACATCGCCTTTGCCTTTGTCATAGAAGAAGGTGTGCGGCGCGCTGTAGATATATTTCACGTTATCACTGCGGAACGACTTCACGATATCCACGGTTTCATTGTTCTCTTCACAGAAATCCCACGGATGCGCCTGAATTTCGACGCGGATACCTTCACGTTCGATAATCGGCAGCAACTCTTCCATCGAGCGATAGAACATCTCTTCACAGATTTCCGGCTCGTTAGGCGTGCCGGAGAGTTCGGTGTTAATGACCTGCACACCCATCTCAACCGCAATCTCAATCATCCGCTTCCAGTTCTTAACCGCCGCCTGACGACGCAGCTCATCCGGGCCAGACCAGCGATAGACCACGATAAAAGAAGAGATTTCCAGCCCGGTGGCGCTCAATGCATTCTTATACTCGGTGATGATCTCACGGCTGGCTTTGGGATGTTTATAAAACGGGTTGATCTGCGGATGCGGCGACTGCTCGATATATTTGTAGCCCCAGTCGGCCACCTGATTAACCATTCGGGTAATGCCTAAGTCTTTAATCACATCCACATCAAAAGCGATTTTCATCTTTCTGCTCCGGGCACATTAAGGTTGCTGTTCTTCGTTGAAGGTCACGCCAGTCTGCTGCCTGACGTTGTCCATTGCGGCCAGGGTGATGATCGTCTGGTCAAGCGAGTGGACAGGCGAATCGATCAGGTTCTGGCCGACACACCAGGCGAAGTGGTTAATTTCATGACAGAGTTGTTCATAGCGGTTAGTGGGTTCCTGCCACTGCAGACGGTGACGCCGATCGCTGGAAGTAAGCGTGAAGTTACCGGGTGCATAGAACTGGCCCGCCAGCTCCAGCGTGGCGTCGCGACCGGCAATCACCGCGCAGCCGGGCGTGTTGCTGAACAGGGTAGTATTCAGCACCGACTGCATGCCGTGCTGATGGGTAAACAGCATCGACGTCTGACCGTTGACACGTCCATCCGGGACGGGCTGACCACGGGCGACGATCGTGTCAGGCGCACCGCCGCCAACAAATACGCTAAGCGCCACCAGATAACTGCCGAGATCGAGCATCGGACCGCCCGCCAGCCCGGCATTGAAGATGCGGTGATCCGGGGTGAAAAACTCACCGTGATCGGCAATCAGGGTGTGGACGTCCCCGAGTACGCCATCCTCCAGAAGCTGACGGATAACGTCATACTTCGGCGCAAAGTTGCACCACATCGCCTCCATGCAGAGCCGGTTCCCGGCAGCGGCGGCCTGTTTAAGCTGAGCCGCCTGCTGCGCATTCAGCGCCAGCGGTTTTTCGATCAGCAGATGCTTTCCGGCGGCAATCGCGCGCAGGCCATCGGGAAAATGGTGGTTGTGGGGTGTCGCGATATAGATCGCATCCACATCATCCCGCGCCAGCATCGCATTGAGATCGCCTGTGGCATGGCTGATTGACCATTTGTCAGCAAAGGCCTGTGCTTTTGCCGTGTCGCGCGCAGCCACCGCCGTGATCTGCTGGTGGGTATGCTGGCACAGCGCATGGGCAAAATGGTCGGCGATCCAGCCTGGCCCGATAATGCCCCAGCGCAGTCGCGGAACCTGGCGGGCATCGGTTATGCGTGGAGCCGGAAGCGTTGATGGGAACATTACTTGTCCTTTTTTACGTGCAGGCTGGGGGTGCTCAGGACTCCACTATAAAAAGCACACCGTCACCGCTCTAACCTTTTGATGATGGGATCCCATCAACCGGATCGACGCGGGATTTTTACCCGTTTTAGCAAATAGACGTTTTAAAGAGAACATTGAAAGAAATGGATGTTTCATTTTGAGAGGAAGATCAAAATTAGCTTTTATTTTCTATCAAATAAATGAGAGGAAATGGCCATGTCGCGATAAAATAGAGCTGTTTTAACAACAGAGCATAAAGACGCAGCCGTCAGCTAACGCGACCAGGAAAAAGCAGGAGAAGAGTGATGTCAAAAGTGACGATGACGGCCATTGCGCAGGCCGCGGGCGTGGGTGTGGCGACGGTAGACAGGGTGCTGAACCGCCGTGCGCCGGTACGCAGTGTGACCGAGCAGAAAGTGCTGGCTGCGGCCCGCGAACTGGGTTATCGCCTGACCCAGGCGCACAGCCAGACCACCGCGCCACTGGCTGCAGCCGCACTCCGCGTAAGCTTTATCCTGCTGCCTGCCCGCTATTCGTTTTATCAGCAGCTGGGCGAGGCGCTGAAACAGCAGCTCAGGGCGCAGCAGCCACAGGGCAGCGAACCTGAATTCTGCTGGCATGATATTCACGAGGTTGAAGCCGTCGTGCATTCCTTGCGTCAGCTGGCACAGCGCTGCGATGTGATTGCTCTGGTGGCGCTGGATCACCCGCTGATCCGTCACGCAATCCAGGATATTTCACGGCTGGGTGTGCGGGTTTACGCGCTGTTCTCCGATTTCTCGCCCTGTGACCATGCCGGATTTATTGGCATCGATAATCAGAAAGCAGGACGCACTGCGGCCTGGATGGCGCAGCATCTCCTGCGTGAGCCGGGATGTGTGGGTGTGCTGCTGGGCGACCACCGTTTCACCTGCCAGGAGAGCAGCGAAATCAGTTTCCGCTCCTACCTGCGCGAGTCAGGCATCAGTCAGCGGGTACTGGAACCGTTAAAAACGCATGAGTCGGGTGAAGGAGGCTATCAGGCGACCCGGCAACTGCTGGAAGCCCACGACGATCTGGTCATGATTTATGCGCCCTGCGGCGGCATAGAGGGCGTGATACAGGCGCTGCGTGAGAGCGGTCGCACGCAGATTGATTTTCTGTGCCACGGCCCGCTGCCCGGCGATGAACTGGCGCTGATTGACGGTACCATCACGCTGATGGTGCGCCACCGTATTGATGCGATGGCGGAGGCGGTCATCGCTACCTGTCTCAGCAGCCGGATGGATCAGCCTGACCATTTTGCACAGGTGACCGTGCCATTTGATATCGTAACGCGTGAAAATCTGTAGAAAGAACAGGTTAGCCAGTTTTTGATAGTAATCTATCATTTAATGGGGTTTTTAAACGCGATCTCTATCAAAAAATGAAACTTTCATTGTTGTGTGAGATGAAATTTTTATTTGATACTGCCTGCAGTTTTCATTGCACAGGCAGACATCATGACCTTTCATATTGCGAATGCGCCCTGTAGCTGGGGCGTGGATGATCCCGCTAATCCCTTTCTGCCGCCGTGGCAGAAAGTTCTGACCGAAGCCGCGCAGGCCGACTATCCCAGTATTGAACTCGGCCCCTGGGGCTATCTGCCAACCGATGCTGCCGAACTCACCCGGCAGCTTAATGCGCATCAGCTTTCGCTGGTGGCAGGCACAATTTTCGATGATTTAGTCAGTGAAGCGCATTTTCCGACGCTGGTGACGCTGACCCACAATCTGTGTCGCACGCTGTCCAGCGTACCTGTTGCGACTAAAACGCCCGGTGCCAGCGCGCCTTATCTTGTGATTATTGATTTCGGCAATCCGGCACGGGCGAAATATGCCGGTCAGTCTGAAAAGGCGCCACGGCTTTCCGCTGACGACTGGCAGCGCATGATGCAGCACATCACCCTTCTGAGTGAAATCGCCTGGCAGGAGTATGGCGTGCGGCCGGTTATTCATCCGCATGCGGGTGGCTGTATTGAGTTTGCCGATGAGCTGGCGCAGCTGGTCTCTGACATTCCGCATCAGGTCGCCGGTTTGTGCCTGGACACTGGTCATCTCTATTACGCTGGCATGGATCCGGTCGCTTCGCTGGAACAATACTGGGACCGTATCGACTACCTCCATTTCAAAGACGTTAATCAGCCGGTCTGGCGTGATGCCCTCTCGAAGGGACTCGACTTTTTCACTGCCTGCGCGCAGGGGGTGATGTGTCCGCTGGGGCAGGGCGCGATCGACTATCCGGCGGTGCGCAGCTTGCTGACTGAACGTCATTATCAGGGCTGGATCACCATCGAACAGGAGCGCGATCCGCGTCATGCCGACACCAGCCTGCAGGATGTGAAAGCCAGCCTGGATTATCTCCGCTCAACAGGATTCTGAGGACAACAGCATGATTAACGGTAAAAAAGCAGTTAACCGCTCGCTGCGCTGGGGCATGATCGGCGGCGGCGGCACCAGCCAGATTGGTTATATCCATCGTTCGGCGGCGCAGCGTGACGGCAATTTTGCATTGCTGGCGGGGGCGTTCGATATCGACGCGACGCGCGGCCGCGAGTTTGGTCAGGCGCTGGGTGTGGCACCCGAACGCTGCTATCCCGACTACGCCAGCCTGTTCGCCGGAGAAGCGGCGCGCGAAGATGGCATTGAAGCGGTGTCGATCGCCACGCCAAACAATACCCATTTCGCCATTTGCCGCGCGGCGCTGAATGCCGGGCTGCATGTGGTGTGCGAGAAGCCGCTCTGTTTTACGGTCGAAGAGGCCGATGAGCTGGAGCAGCTTAGCCGGGAGAAGCAGAAGATTCTCGGCGTCACTTACGGCTATGCCGGGCATCAGCTGATTCATCAGGCCAGAGAGATGATCGCTGAAGGCATACTGGGTGAGATCCGCATTGTAAATATGCAGTTTGCTCACGGCTTCCATAATGAGGCGGTGGAGTTGCAGAGTGAAAGCACCCGCTGGCGGGTAGATCCGCGCTTTGTCGGCCCGAGCTACGTGTTAGGCGATCTGGCAACGCATCCGCTGTTTATCGCCGAAACGATGTTGCCGCAGTTGAAGGTGACGCGTCTGCTCTGTTCGCGCCAGAGTTTTGTCGCCTCGCGTGCGCCGCTGGAGGATAACGCCTTTGTGATGATGGAGTATGACAACGGCGCGGTGGGTGCGCTCTGGGCCTCGGCGGTGAATGCGGGTTCAATGCACGGTCAGAAGATTCGCGTAGTCGGATCGAAAGCCAGTCTGGAGTGGTGGGATGAGCAGCCAAACCAGCTGCGTTACGAAGTGCAGGGCGAGCCGGTTCGCACTCTGGAGCGCGGCATGGGCTACCTTAACCCGCGCGCGCTGGAAGAGGATCGCATTGGCGGCGGGCACCCGGAAGGGTTATTTGAAGCCTGGTCGAATCTCTATCGCCGCTTCGCGCTGGCAATGGATGCGACCGATCGCCGTGACACCGCCTTTCTGGCGGATTTCTGGTATCCCGATGTGCATGCCGGATTAGCGGGCGTGCGCTGGGTGGCGCAGTGCGTGAAATCCGCAGATGCCGGGGCGGTGTGGGTTGAGTGTTAGCAAACACCGCGCGTATTCAGACATGAATACGCGCGACGATGGCGCTACTGTGACAGCAGGGGCAGTAATACGCGACAGTCATCCGCCTGTTCAAGGGTCAGACAGTGTGTTGCCAGCTCGCTGGCCTGCTCAGGCGGCAGGATGCGCGTCGCCAGTGAACGAAATTTTTGCAGCAGCTGTTCATCGCTGAGAGGATTGCCCGGCGCGCCCAGGGCAATATCCACACGCTGCTGTTGCTGGCTTCCATCTGTCAGCGTGAGTACAACCTGTGGCTCATCATTATCGTCCTGCCGGGGATCGATCTGCAGATGAATACGTTTCATCATCTCCGTGACCGGCGCGGCAAAACGCTTCTCTTCGTCATAAACCTCCAGGCCTGCGCTGCCGTAAACAATGCAGGCCGCCAGCGCATAAGGCAGGCTCATCTGCGCGGCTGCCAGACTGCTGAGGTCCCGGCCACCGCACATCCCGTTTAAGAAGCCGCAGAGATGAACATCGATACGTTCAATCGTTTCCCGGCTGGCCTGAGTGCGCTGGCGGAGTGATATGATCGCATCAATTGCGGAGTGGACGCCGCGACAGGAGGCATAAGGCTTGATTGAGCAGCGTTCCAGTTTCCACACGTTACCCAGATCGGCGGTCAGTGCGTCAGGCTGCTGACTCGATGGTGCCAGCGTGGAGAGAAACCCGCCCCAGACATTATCGAACAGTTTTTCCGGCCCGATGATCGTGCCGGCCGCCAGCTGAGCGGCAAAGAGACCGCCTTCCGCCGCGCGTCCCGCATGCAGCTTTTTGGTCTGAGATCCGTCATGAATAAACGCCCACAGCCCGCCGCTGAAGCTGCCGGCAATCCCCAGCGCTGAAGAAATCTGCGCGGCTGACAACCCAAGAAGCTTCGCAACGGCAGCCGCCGCGCCGAAAACGCCACAGGTTGCCGTGGAGTGCCAGCCAGCGCCATTGTGCGGAGAGTAACCCCCGCAGGCTTCAAGCACGCGACGCCCCACGTCATAACCCATCATCACGGCGGTGATCAGTACCTTACCTGTGGGCGGTGCCTTACATAATGGCATTGCCGCCAGCACCGCTGGCAGTACAACCGCGCCGGAGTGATCGCAGCCGCCCGTATCATCCAGCTCGTACATATGCGCTGCCACGCCATTGAGCAGCGCGGCATTTTTTACGCTGCTGGCGTGCGGGGTTCCCCATAAGACGGCCTGCGGCGCGGCACCGTCGGTCAGCACAGTCGCCGCGACTGCATGATAAACCTCACTGTCTGTACCGGCCAGCGCAGCACCCAATGTATCCAGAATATGGCGCTTGCAACGCTCAACGAGGGCAGGGGGGATATCGTCAAAGTCCATCTGGTGAACAAAGCTGGCAAGCTGCTGCTGGTAATCACTCATTTCGCGCGCCCTGTATGGTGATGGAAGAGTTCTGCCGGATGGCTGGAGCAATTAGGCGGCTGCTGCTGCCACCAGTGCGCCACGTCGCTGGCGGTGGCGATCCAAACGCCCGCGTGGCTGCGAATAAACGCCAGCAGGTCGGTCAGCAGGCCGACACGTCCGGCAGTGCCGATGATTTCAGGATGAAGCCGCAGGACATAGCAGAGGCCAAACTGATAGAAGCCGCTGAAATCCATTTTCATATTGTTCAGCGTATGGCTGTAGGACGCAATGCGAGACTGTCCCGGCGGAACGGCCGGGCTCAGGTTGAACGCGAAATAGGGTTCATCCTCAGATTCATAGTGCAACGGCAGTTCAACTAAAGGCGCATCCGGATGAAAATAGGGCAGGTCATCACCCCGCCAGGAGGAGGACCACACCATCCCTTTTTCCGCTAACGCCCTTGCAAGACCCGGTGCCCATTGTCCCGCAGGCGTACGGAATCCACGCGGACGCTGGCCCGACGCGGCTTCAAGCACATCACAGCCCTGCTCAACGCTGGCAATCTGTTCGTCCAGCGTTAACTGGCTGAAATTCTGGTGCCGGTAGCCTGAACAGGCGATCTCATGACCCGCCTGAACAATGCGCGAAAATGTCGACGGATTCTCCTGTGCCACTATCGCGGGGAGACACCATGTCGCCTGAACCTGCTGCTCCGCCAGCACCTGAAGGATACGATCAACGCCGCGCTGGGTCCCGTAACGCCAGACGGAGAGCGTCTTCTCGCGGCCAGCCACAGCGGGGGTTTGCGTCAGAATGCCGTGAATATCGTTATAATCAATTGTCAGAATGACGGCGCAACGCTGCCCGTCAGGCCAGGGGTGAGCATTAACCATGGTTAGCCTCCTGGCGTACCCAATGGGCCACATCGCGGCAGCGCGCAAACCAGACGTCATCGCGCTGCTTCATGTGATCCATAAATTGTTCAAGTAACAGGATTCGCCCCGGTTTTCCGCTGATTTTTGGGTGGAAAAGCGTCGTCAGGCAGAGTCCTTCATTCATTGCGCCATCGAATTCCTGACACCAGTTTTCCAGCGTCAGCGAATAGCTCGCGGTCCGGTCAAGCCCTGACGGGAAATCGGGCGCGCGGGTGTAAGCGAGCGAGGCATAGTCATCCAGTTCCCAGCGGCCTGGGATTTCGACTAATCCCTGCGGGTCGCCCGCGACAGGAATGAAATACGGGCGATCGTCGCCGCGCATGCTGCTGGAGTAGGTGACGCCCGCTTCAACCAGCACCGACGTGGTGTCGGCGTGCCAGTCGCCGGAGGGTGTGCGAAAACCCTCGGCACGAATGCCCAGATACTGCCAGAAAATATCACGGGATTTCTGCATGACCTGTCGCTGTTCATCAGCCGTCAGCGCCCAGAACGACTCATGCCGATAGCCATGAAAGGCAACCTCGTGTCCCTGTTCGATGATAGCGGCACACTGTTGTGGCCAGTTTTCGACCACCCATGCAGGCACAAAAAATGTTGCCGGGATGGAAAATTGCTCCAGCAAGCCCAGTATTCTGCCCAGCGCCCGGAAAGGGCCGTAACCCCCGAAGGTAAAGTATTCCGGATTCTGCCAGATGGTGTTATTCAGCATGGCATCGCCGGTAGGCCCATCGAGGTCGAAAGCCAGCGCCATGCAGGCCTGTTTACCGTCAGGCCAGCGGGGGCGAGATCCGTGCTGCTGCAGAGTGGTCATCATATTATTTACCCTGATTAACGGCGGCTTTTTCTACTGCGCCATCATTCAGCCCCCATTTTTTCAGGATAGCCTGATAGCTGCCGTCTGCGATCAGTTCATCCAGAGCGCCCTGGATAGCGGCAATCAGTTGAGGATTATCTTTCGGTAAGCCCAGGCCGGTGTATTGTTGCGTGAAAGCGGTACCCAGCGGTTTGTAGGTATTTTTTTCCAGTTGCATGATGTAAGGCAACGTTTCGCTGCCCTGCACTACAGCATCCAGGCGACGCTGGCGCAGCTGCGCACGCGCATCGGCAGTGCCTTCGGTGCCTACCACGTTAATCGCGGGTTTACCGGCCGCCACGCAATTTTTCTGGCTCCATTCCGTGATTTTTGCCGGGAAATCGGTGCGCCGGCTTGAACCGACTTTCTTACCACAGAGATCGGCCTGAGCACTGATGTCGTTACGGCTGACGAGCGTATAAAACTGTGGGCCGGACGTCAGATAATCGATAAAACTGATCACTTTCTGACGCTCTGCCGTATCACTCATACCCGACATAATTAAATCAACACGTTTCGTTTTGACGGCGTTAATCATCTGTTCGAAGCTGATTTCCTGCCATTTAATCGTAACGCCCAGCTTTTTAGCGATAGCGTTGCCAAGATCGTAGTCAACACCGGTTAATTGATTGGTGGCCGGGTCTTTAAACTCCATCGGTGGGTAGTTTGGCATAATAGCCGCGACCAACTCACCGCGTGATTTAATCGGTTCTGGCAAAACGGGAACTGCCATGCTGGCTGCAGAAAGCGTCATGAATAAGGTGGCGGACAGCAGCGATAATACAGGCTTTTTCATAGTTAGTTCCTGTGAGACGATTAGAGAAGAATGGCTGAAATAAAGTTTTTCATTCTTGGGTTCTGCGGATTCAATAAAATATCTTCCGGCGTTCCCCGTTCAATAATGCTTCCTTCGTCCATAAACACGACCTGATTTGCCACTTCACGCGCAAACCCCATTTCATGAGTTACCACAACCATGGTCGTTCCATCTTTTGCCAGTTGACGCATCACTGCCAGCACTTCACCGACCATTTCCGGATCCAGTGCTGATGTGGGTTCATCAAATAGCATAAGTTTTGGCTTCATCGCCAGCGCCCGGGCAATCGCTACGCGTTGTTGTTGCCCGCCGGAAAGCGCCTGAGGATAAGCATCCGCTTTATGGGCCAGTCCCACGCGATTTAGTAAGTCCATGGCCTCTTCCCGCGCTTCATTGGCAGGACGCATCAGAACCTGGCAGGGACCTTCAGTAATGTTCTCCAGGGCCGTTTTGTGTGGAAACAGGTTGAAACGCTGAAAAACCATGCCCGTCTGCTGGCGCTGGCGAGCAATCTGCAAATCGCTCAATGGGTATAATTTATTTCCCGATACGCGGTAGCCAAGCATTTCGTTATCTACCCAAATGCCACCGTTATCAATTTTCTCCAGCTGATTAATACAGCGAAGAAAGGTACTTTTTCCAGAGCCTGATGGCCCTAAAATACACATTACCTCACCATATTCGACATCAATATCAATGTCTTTTAATGCATGAAACTTATCAAAGAATTTATTGACTTTAACCGCTTTAACAATGTTTCTCATTTTTCATTCCCAGGTTAAAAGTTAGTTTCTGAGGCGGCTTCCGCGTGAGAAATAACGTTCAAGCCGGCTTTGCAGGAATGAAAGTATGGTAACGATAATCAGATACCAGATACCCGCGACGAACAGAAGTTCCATGACCCTTGCATTTGCATAATAAATATTCTGCGTGTTATACAGCAGTTCTGAATACTGGATCATACTGGCAAGGCTGGTGGTTTTGATCATACCAATAAATTCATTGCCCACAGGAGGTATAATCACGCGCATTGCCTGCGGCAGAATAATACGGCGCAATGCCTGAAGATGGGGCATGCCAATAGCTTTCGCCGCTTCATATTGTCCGGTATCTACGGACAGCAGGCCGGCACGCACAACTTCCGACGTATAAGCGCCCTGGTTGATACTGAGACCCAGTAACGCGGCGACGAATGGCGTCATAATGCTGACGGTTTCAACATGAAACACACCCGGAATGGAAATCGTCGGGAAAACCAGCGCCAGGTTAAACCATAATAACAGTTGCAGAATCAAAGGCGTACCACGAAAAATCCAGGCATAGCCTACAGCAACATAGTGTAAAACCGGATTCGGCGACATGTGCATTATCGCCGCCACTACCCCGAAGATAATGCCTAGCGCCATGGCCAGAATCGACATGATCAGGGTATTAATCACACCATCGATGATGGCCTTCGCGGTAAAGAACTGACCCACGTAGGACCATTCGATATTACCCTGTGAGAATGCGTGAATTAACGCACCGATCAGCGACACAATGATGACGGTCGCGGTGTAGCGACCATAATAACGACGAGGAACATACTCGTACTGACTGAGATCGGTATGCTTCATGCTCTGCTGCGTTATGCTGTGTTTATCAGCGTTCTGCGAGATAGTCATACAGTGCTTCCATAATAAGTCTGAAGGAATGGACAGATTAAAGGACAAGGCCCTTGTAGTTACTGACCCATTCAGACTGCGTTGCAAGAGTGTGTTTCAGACGAGAAATCTGTTCTTCAACACGGCTGGGGGCTGTGCCACCAAATCCGCTGCGTGCGGCGATAGCGGCTTCCAGCGTCAGAGCGTTACGCACATCCGGTGTCAGACGCGGGTCGATTTCGCGTAACTGTTCGTCGTTGACGTCACTGAGTCCGAAATCGCAGGCTTCACAGAAACGTACCAGCTTACCGGTGATTTCATGCGCTTCGTTGAACGGTACGCCGCGTTTAGCCAGCCAGTCTGCAACTTCGGTGGCCAGTGTGAAACCGTCCGGCGCCTGGCGCAGCAACGCGTCTGTATCGACGGTCATGGTCGCCATCATGCCTGACATCGCAGGCAGCACGACCAGCAATGTATCAACGGAATCCAGCGCGTTACGTTTGTCTTCGCTCAGATCGCGGTTATAGGAAAGCGGCAGTCCTTTCATGGTCGCCATCATGGCCGTAATGTTCCCCAGCAGACGTCCACTGCGCCCGCGGGTCAGCTCGGCAATGTCCGGGTTTTTCTTTTGCGGCATGATGGAGCTGCCAGTGGCATAGCTATCATGAATATCCACCCAGGCAAACTGGCGGGATGCCCACAGACACACTTCTTCGCCAAGACGCGACAGGTTAATGCCAATCATCCCGGCGATGAAAAGAAACTCTGCAACGTGATCGCGGCTGGCGACGGCGTCAATAGAGTTTTCGCACGGGGCGCTGTAACCTAACTCCTGCGCAGAATGTTCCGGGTGCATAGCAATTGCAGAGCCGGCCATCGCTGCTGCACCGAGCGGAGACAGGCCACAGCGAACATCCCAGTCCTGCATGCGCTGGATGTCGCGGGAAAATGCCTGGGCATGTGCGAGCAACTGGTGAGCAAAGACAATCGGCTGCGCCTGCTGCAGATGCGTAAAGCCCGGTGCAATAGTATTGGTATGCTGTTCAGCCTGGCTGACCAGACTTTGCTGGAGCTGAAGCAATTGCGCGACAATCTTTCTTGCGTTGTCACGCAGGTAGAGACGCAGATCATTCGCGGTCTGATCGTTACGTGAGCGTCCGGCGCGAAGTTTGCCGCCCAGAGCGCCAAGGCGCGCTAATAATTCGCGTTCGATGAACGTGTGTACGTCTTCATCAGCATGCGATGGTGCAACGCGGCCTTCACGAAAATCACTGTCTAACTGATCAATAGCAGCAACCATCTTCACGGTCTCATCGGCTGACAACAGCCCTGCACGTTCGAGTTCATGAGCATGCGCACGGCAACCGGCCAGATCGTAAGGGGCCAGAGAAAAGTAGTACTCCGGGCTCCGTGATAACGTAGTCAGGGATGCATCAGGTGCGCTTTTGAAACGTGCTCCCCACAGGGCGGCGTTGGTACTACCTGTCATAGAAACCTCATTCGTCTTGGATTGCTGATTGATTTAGCTCAGTGATTTAGTGTTAACTTGATGGAAATTAAAGCCGGTATTTTTGGTTTGCAGCAGGGTTTCGAATTTATTAAGAGGTCTTATAGTTGTCGAAAATAAGCCGGGAACGAAATATAAATTATGGAAACTAAACTTTCCCAACAGGGAAACAATAACGAAATTCAAAAGAACGACAGTAAATCGTTATCGATTAATAATGTCGATTTGAAATTACTTAGAGTTTTCAAATGCGTGGTTGAATCCGGAGGTTTTACCTCTGCAAGCAACGAGCTGAATATAGGTCTTGCAGCGATTAGTAAGCAAATATCGGACCTGGAAATTCGACTCGGTATGACACTTTGCACACGTGGGAGGGATGGTTTTCTCCTTACGGAACATGGTATTAACCTTTATAATGCCAGCCTGGAGCTGTTTACTTCCATCGATCAGTTTCGTGATAAATTATACAGCACTCGTAATGAAGTTCTGGGTGATTTAAATATCGGTGTTGTGGATAACACGATTACCGATTCGCAATTTTCGCTCACCACAGTAGTGCGTAATTTTCATATTAATGCACCAAAAGTGAACATGCGATTACAGACTTTGCATCTTGAGGAAATAGAACGAGGTTTAATGGAAGGCCGTCTGGATTGTGCAATTGCACCGGTCTATTCAGAAAAGGAAGATTATATTTACAGCAATCTTTATACTGAATATTCGGAATTATATTGCGGTGCCGGACACCCATTATATTCTGTTGATCTTCAGCATATTACCCCAGAGGTTTTGCAAAAAACGCCCGTCATTAATCACACCTACGCCAGCGCCCACCACAAAAACAGTAAGTTCAACTTCAGCAGCAGCCGGATCCAGGCTACGCAGGTTGAAGCGGTTGCGATGCTGATCCTGACTGGATGCTTTATTGGCTACCTGCCAAAGCACTATGCTGAACGCTTCGTGGCAGAGGGAAAAATGCGCGCAATCGGCAATGATGAACTCAATGTTACAGCACGGTTCTGTTTTATGATTAAGAGAGGAAGAAAATTAAATAAGGTTATTAAATTATTTATGAACGAACTGGGAGTGGAATAAAGGAAGGTACGCCTGTATTGCACTGCGCTGGTGCAGAGAGACTGCCCCCGCAGGAGCAGGTAAATCGTTACAATCGGGAGACCAGTTGCTCAACATGCCCGATAGCTTTGTACAAATCTGCTTCAGTAACCTGTGCTGCCATTGACGCCATATCGGGCGCGCACACGGACTCTTTGACAATAAGCGCCAGTTCATCCTGATTCAGGGCCGCAATATCGGCCAGCGTCAGGGGAATGCCACACTGCTGTGCCAGCTTAATCTCTTTGATCAGCTCGTCATCAGGGCGATTTTCCAGCGCCAGCAGACAAAGATTGCCAAAGCCGACCAGCAGGCCATGGCCGAATTCACGCGTCTTGTCACAGAAGGTGAACCCTTCATAAAGGGCATGAGCAGCCGCAGCGTGCGCGCCATTGCTCATTAAAGATGTCAGACCTGCCCACGTAAATATGGCGTCCAGTACCTGATCCAGAGCCGCACTGTTTTCGTGACGGAGAACAGACTGATACGCCTGAGGGCCATAGCCGGCGATGATGTCGTAACAAATCCTGCTGTGCGCCAGTGATGACAATGCATTTCCTTCTTGTGCCGGATGGCGCACGCTGACGGCGCGGAATTCATACCACTTGGCTAGCGTGTCGCCCAGACCGGCTGCGAGCCAGCGAGCCGGCGCTTTCGTCAGTAATTCGCTATCGATAAAGACGGCGGCAGGCGCCTGTGGAAGCGGATAAATATCGTAGAAATTACCGTCGTCATCGTAGCGAATTGTCAGGGGTGTTACGGCAGAGCAGGTGGCCGGAATGGTGGGCAGTGTCACTACCGGTAACCCCAGCTGTGCCGCCACGGCTTTACAGGTATCCAATGACTTGCCGCCGCCCGCACCGATAATCAAATCTGCCTCAAGCTCTTTTGCCATGGTGGCCAGGCGATCAATCTGGGTCAGCGAGGTTTCACCGCCAAACCATGTCTGTGCCACCAGGTTAACGCCAGCCAGCCGCAGCTGGTCCTGCACCGTTTGCTCCACCGCTTTCAGGGCCTTGTGGCCGCCAATCAATAACGCACGCTGGCCGAGCAGCGCGCACGCGGCACCCAGTTGATTTAACACGCCTGCGCCACGCAGCACGCGCGCCGGGAATACCAGATTCAGTTCGTTCATGTCGATTTTCCGTCATAGCGGACGCCGGGCAGTACGCACAGCATCTCGTAGAGAATATTTGCCGCCAGTTGCGACGTGGTGCCGGAGATATCATAGGGGGGAGAAACTTCCACCAGATCGCAACCTACCAGATTGAGTCCGCGACAGCCGCGAACAATTTCCAGCCCCTGCATACTCGTCAGGCCGCCAATTTCCGGTGTACCTGTGCCCGGCGCCCAGGCCGGGTCGAAACTGTCGATGTCGTAGGAGAGATAAACCGGGCCATCGCCCATACGTGCGCGTACCTCTTCCATAAGAGGGGCCATTGAGCGATACCAGCATTGCCCGGCAGGCACCAGATGGAATCCCTGATCAATTCCCCACTGGAAGTCACCTGCCGCATACCCCTGCGCGCGCTGGCCAATCTGCACCACACGTTTACAGTCCAGCAGATTCTCTTCCACCGCGCGGCGGAATGTTGTGCCATGGGCAATCTTCTCGCCGAACATCTCGTCATTGGTATCGGTGTGCGCATCAATGTGGATTAATCCCACCGGACCGTGCTTTTTCACAAGCGCACGCAGCACAGGCAGTGTCAGCGTGTGGTCGCCACCAAGCGTCAGAGGGATCACAGGCCAGGCATTCAGCGCACTGTAAAATTCCTCAATGATCGCCACAGATTTCTGCAGGTTATAGGTGTTAACAGGCACATCACCCAGATCGCCCACGCGCAGAGACTCAAAGGGTGCCGCACCGGTCGCCATGTTATAGGGGCGGATCATAACGGAGTCTGCGCGAATAGCGCGGGGACCATAACGTGTACCACTGCGCTGCGAAGTACCGATATCGAGCGGAATGCCGATGAAGGCCGCGTCGAGTTCGCTGGGTGTTTCGGCCGCAGGCAGACGCATCATGGTGCCGCGTCCGGCGAACCGGGGCATATCGTTTCCACTTTGTGGTTGCGGAAAAGCTGGCAGACTAACACTGGTCATCATTCTGTTCCTCACGTTGACTGGTGTTTTATCCTCGCCTGGAAAAGCGGAAGAAAAAATACTTGACGGCAGATAATCAGTTCAGTGATTACTTAACTTATCCGGGGAAAAAATGAAGGAAAGCCGATGCAGGGGGTACCCAATCTGAGAGGTTTACAGGTTTTCACCACGGTTGTTCTGTGTCAGGGCTTTTCGCGGGCGCAGCAAGTGCTCAACATGTCGACGTCTGCCATCAGTGGGTATATGAGCGAGCTGGAGAGCCAGCTCGGCTTTGTTCTGTGCCATCGCGGTCGTGGCGGGTTTGCGCTAACACGCAAAGGCGAGCAGTTTTTCGCTTACAGCCAGGAAATGCTGCAAAGTCTGGGGCACTGGCAGGAACAGGTGGAAACCCTGAAAAGTGAACCCGGCGGGCAATTTTCTTTAGGCGTGGTCGACGCCACGGTGACCGACCGGATGCTCGATTTACCGGACGCAATTAACAGATTCAATCAGCGCTTTCCTGCGGTTTTTTTCAACCTGGGCGTGAGCGATCCCAATTCGCTGCAGCAGCAATTACTGGAGGACAGACTTGACCTCACGGTAGGCCATTTTCCACTGCGGATGAATAACTTAGTGATGGTGCCGTTGTATGAGGAGCAGCACTGGCTCTATTGCAGCCAGGCACACCCGTTATCCCAGCGCGTGGCTGAGGTAACAGAGATACAGCAGACAGGCATGGTCACCCGCCGGTACTGGAATCAGGCGGAGTTTAATAAGCGGGGATTTCGCCAGAGCACGGCCTCAGTTGAAAGTATTGAAGCTCAGCTGACGCTCATCCTCTCTGGCCGGTATATCGGTTACCTGCCTGCGCACTATGCCCATCGCTGGGAATCGCAGGGTGTACTGAAACGGCTGCGGCCCGACCATTTCAGTTTTCGCGCGCAGTTTTCCCTGTCTTATCGCCGGGGCCGTAGCCGGGATTCTCTGATTCGGGGCATGAAAGATATTCTTATGGCGCGTAAAGCGGAAGGGGCGGATGCGCAATGATGGTCCGTCAGGCGCTGGAAACGAAGCGCAGAAGAGACGTGATGCCATTATTCAGGAAAATTTTTGTCGCGATTAACAGGGAACGGTATAAAGGAGGTCTTTCTGAGGCGGGAGTAACACCGATAAGGTTTTTCCCGTTTAACGCCCGTCATTGCCTGACCAGCATATTATGAAGAGTGGTGCCCGAACCCGGAATCGAACCAGGGACACGGGGATTTTCAATCCCCTGCTCTACCGACTGAGCTATTCGGGCAACGGGGCGCATTAAACCGTAAAGGCCGCGGGTCGTCAACGGCTTTCACTAAAAAACCCCTGGAAACGTGACTGATTGCCTGATTTTCAGTCAAAGCGGGCAAAAACTCAGGCCAGCGCGCCATTTTTACGGCACAGCGCGATGCTGTAAACATCTTCCGCCAGTCGCTGCGCGGTGGCGACATCCTGCACATTACGCTTCACCAGCAGCTTGCTCAGGCAGCCTTCAAGGATCAGCTCCATCTGATCGGCGACCATGCTGGGATTATCCAGCGCCTGCTCTACCAGAATCTCATGGGTGAACTGCCAGGAGCCGCGTTTCTGCTGCTCAGCCAGCTGATGAATGGGCTGATCGGGCTGCGGGTAGAAACTGCAGGCGGCGATAAACAGGCAGCCCGGAAAGCGTCCCTTACTGACCTGCTCACTCAGTACTTCATAGCGCGCCATCAGCTTCTGATCAGGTGACAGCGATTCGTCCAGCAGGATCTGGCGGCGCCAGGTTTCGATCTGCTGGCCGTGATAGCGCAGCGCATCATAAAGCAGAGCGTCACGATCGGGCCAGAACAGCTGAAGCTGCTCAAGGGTTAATTCAGGCTGTCCCGCCAGGGTTTCCAATGAGAGGGTGGCGGCGAGGCCGTTCTGTTCAAGCACATTCAATGCATGCTCGAGTATCTGTTCACGCTGCAAGTGACTCTCCTCTGGTATGCAGGCCCGGTCATTCACCGGGCAATGACCTGACTCCAGTGTTGTTTACGGGGTAAATTTCTGCAAATGCGCTCTGAAGTCGGCAGCATTGAGAAACCCGGTGATGCGCGAACCGGGGATTTCACGGCCCTGCGCATCGAAGAACAAAATCGTCGGTAAGCCCAGCACCTGAAGATGCTGTAACAGCATGTTATCGCTGGCGCTGTTGGCAGTGACGTTGGCCTGAAGCAGCTGTACCTGACTCAGGCTATCGCGCACGGCGCTATCACTAAAGGTATATTTTTCAAACTCTTTGCAGGCGACGCACCAGTCGGCGTAGAGATCGACCATAGTGATGCGGCCACGGGCCTGCTGCAGCACGCTATTGAGCTGCTGCGGTGTCTGAAGCGTCTGGAACGGTAGCGGTGTCACAGCATGCTGCGCGGCCTGACCGCCAAAGGCCCAGTCCTGCAACGGACGTGCACTGATCAGCGCAGCGGCCAGCATGATAATCTGCACCACGCGCCACTTACCGCTGCTGGCGCGCAGGCTGACGCTGAATGCCCAGCCAAAGAATGCTACACCAAGCAGGCTCCAGAGCCGCACTCCCCACGCGTCGCCCAGCACCCGCTCCAGCAGAAACACCGGCAGCGCCAGGATGACAAAGCCAAAGCCCTCTTTAACCGTCTGCATCCACGGACCGCTTTTCGGCAGCAGCCGGTTACCAGACAGGGTCACGGCAATCAGCGGTAATCCCATGCCGACCGCATAGAGCCACAGCGTTCCGGCACCGGCCCACAGATTTCCGCTCTGCGCGATGTAAAGCAGAATGGCACTGAGCGGGGCTGTGGTGCAGGGCGAACAGATCAAACCTGCCAGCGCGCCCATCAGGAAGACGCCGGGCAGCGATCCTCCCTGCTGGCGATTGCTCCAGAGGGTCAGACGGGTTTGCAGGCTGGCGGGCAGTTGCAGTGTAAACAGGCCGAACATTGACAGTGCCAGCACGATGAACAGCAGGGAGAGCGTGAACAGCACGTAAGGATGCTGCAACGCGGCCTGGAAGCGCAGACCCGCGGCCGCGACCACCAGTCCCAGCAGCGTATAGGTCAGCGCCATCCCCTGGACATAGACCATTGCCAGCGCAAATAGTCTGCCCAGCGAATAGTGGCGCTTGCCGCCAAGGATGATGCCGGAGATCAGTGGATACATCGGCAGTACGCAGGGCGTAAACGCCACGCCGATGCCGATTAATAACGCCCAGAGCGGAGAAAAGGGCAGCGGACTGGCGGGCGCGGGCTGAGCACTGACCGGCGCTGGCGCGCTGCTGGCTGCGACAGCGCTCACCGGCACGCTGCGTGTCTCCGGCGGATAACAGAATCCGGCGGCGGCACAACCCTGATACGTAACGCTGAGCGTGGCATCAGGGCCTGCCTGTTTCAGCGTCACTGGCAGCGTCAGGTCCTGCGGATAAATCTCACTTTTGCCGAAGAATTCATCTTCATGCGGCTGACCGGCAGGCAGCGTCAGCGGCGCGATGGTCGCGTTCTGGGGCGTGAGGTGGATCTGCTGGCGATAAAGGTAGTAACCCGATTTCACTTTCCAGTGCAGGTTGAGCTGCGTGCCCTGCTGGTCAAAGTCAAACGTAAACGCCTGATCGACCGGCACAAAGCGGCTGGTCGCCGGATTCGAAAAGAGGGATGCGTGCGCCTGCAGACAGATCAACAGCGTCAGCAGAAGCGTAATTAAACGAGAGATGCGTGCAGCCATGACAAGTATTCACTGTCTCCATATTGAACCGGCAGCGCCAGCAGTTCAGGCACATCGTAAGGATGCGCCTTTTTGAGCAGGTCGCACAACGCCTGTTGATGATCGCTGTCGCACTTCAGCAGCATCTGGACTTCGCTGCTCTGCTCCATTTTGCCCTGCCAGAGATACCAGGAGGTCGCGCCTGGCAGCAGGGTTACGCAGGCCGCCAGTCGGGCTTCCAGCGCCAGGGCAGCAAGTTTTTCTGCTGTGGCCTGATCGGGCACGGTGCAGAGGATAACGATCGCATTCATGCTGTGGCTCCTGTTGAAAAGAGCGCCGATGATAGCACGCTCCCTCTGTAACACGATGACGGCGTTACACCAGCAACCCGCCAAAGACGAAGCCGGATAGCACCGACAGCGCAATGGCGATCACGCCGGGAATAATAAAGGCATGGTTAAAGACAAACTTGCCAATCCGGGTTGAGCCGGTGTCATCCATCTCCACGGCGGCCAGCAGGGTCGGGTAGGTCGGCAGCACAAACAGCGCCGAAACCGCCGCGAAGGAAGCGATGGCCGTCAGCGGCGTCACGCCCAGCAGTAGCGCGGCGGGCATCAGTGCTTTGGTGGTGGCGGCCTGCGAATAGAGCAGCATGGAGGCGAAAAACAGCACCAGCGCCAGCATCCACGGATAGGTTTTCAGCGCGTCGCCCGCCAGCATCTGGATCTCCGCCAGATGCGCTTTGACAAAGGTATCGCCCAGCCAGGCGACGCCCATCACGCAGATACAGGCGCTCATGCCGGATTTAAAGGTGCTGGCGCTGAGGATCTCGCTGGTGTCGAGTTTGCAGGTCAGGCTGATCAGCGTGGCGATGGTCAGCATAAATACCACAATCGCTTCGTTACGTGGTAGCGGCGGATTGGCGATCAGGCCGACGCTGGCGCTGGTCGCGGTGGCATAGAGCACCACGGCCACAATCCCTGTCAGAAACAGTAGCACCGATTTTTTCGCGCCCGGTTTTGCCTGGAAGACGCTGGCACCGCGCAGCGTGACTTCGCCTTTGGCGAGACGCGCCTGATAGACCTCATCATCTTTCAGCTCTTTGCCCAGGAAGTTTGTCACCAGTGCCGCCAGGAAGAGACCCACCATGGTTGAGGGGATAGCAATCGCCAGCAGCGTGATGTAGCTGACGCCGCGCGGTTCAAGCAGGGTGGCGAAGAAGACCACCGCGGCTGAAATGGGTGACGCGGTAATCGCGATTTGCGAAGCCACCACCGCAATCGACAGCGGTCGGGAAGGGCGAACGCCTTGCTCCTTCGCGACTTCGGCAATTACCGGCAACGTCGAGAACGCGGTGTGTCCGGTCCCGGCCAGCAGCGTCATCAGATAGGTCACCAGCGGGGCCAGCAGCGTGACATGGCGTGGATGGCGGCGCAGCAGGCGTTCCGCCAGGCTCACCAGATAATCCATGCCGCCCGCCACCTGCATGGCGGCTATTGCGGCGATCACCGCCATGATGATTTCGATCACATCGAACGGGATAGCACCGGGTGCCATGCCAAATCCCAGCGTCAGGACCAGCACGCCCATGCCGCCGGCGAACCCGATGCCAATGCCGCCAAGACGTGCGCCCAACCAGATCGCCATTAAGACGATAAGCAGCTCAACCACAAACATGAATCACTCCTGAAAAGTAAACCGGTAAAACCAGGGTGTACTGTGTAACAAAAAAAAAGGCACACCGTGTTGATCGCGATGTGCCTTTGGTTAACCAGCGTCGGTTAAGCCTTACTGTTCGTTTTCATCGGTATAACGTTTGGCTTTATAAACCGGGTACATCAGGTTCTGTACTGAGAAGATATCGTCCAGCTCACTTTCCGTCAGCAGGCCACGCTCCAGCACCACCTCACGCACGCTTTTACCGGTTTCCGCACAGATTTTGCCAACGATGTCGCCGTTGTGGTGCCCGATGTACGGGTTGAGATAAGTGACGATACCAATCGAGTTGAAGACGTAGGCTTCACACACCGCGCGGTTGGCGGTGATGCCGTTAACGCACTTCTCCAGCAGGTTGTAGCAGGCGTTAGTCAGGATGCTGATCGACTCAAACAGCGCCTGGCCAATTACCGGCTCCATCACGTTAAGCTGCAACTGGCCTGCTTCAGAGGCCATCGTCACGGTAATGTCGTTGCCAATCACTTTGAAGCAGACCTGGTTAACGACCTCTGGCACGACCGGATTGACCTTGGCCGGCATGATAGAGGAACCCGCCTGCAGCTCTGGCAGGTTGATTTCGTTCAGGCCAGCACGCGGACCGGAGGAGAGCAGGCGCAGATCGTTACAGATTTTGGAGAGCTTCACCGCCAGACGTTTCAGCGATGAATGGACCATCACATAGGCACCGCAGTCAGAGGTCGCTTCAATCAGATCTTCCGCTGGCACCACCGGCAGATTGCTGACTTCCGCCAGACGCTGAACCGCCAGGTGCTGGTAGCCTTCCGGGGTATTGAGGCGGGTGCCGATGGCGGTCGCACCCAGGTTCACTTCCAGCAGCAGTTCAGCAGTGCGCAGAATGCTTTTGGTCTCTTCATTCAGCAGCACGCTAAAGGCGTGAAACTCCTGACCCAGGGTCATTGGCACCGCATCCTGCAGCTGGGTGCGGCCCATTTTCAGGATGGTCTGGAATTCATCCGCTTTGTGCTGGAAGCCTTCGGCCAGCTGGCTGATGCCATCAAGCAGCTTTAGCAGCGAGCTGTAAACTGCGATGCGAAAACCAGTCGGGTAGGCGTCGTTAGTGGACTGGCATTTGTTCACATGATCGTTGGGGTTAAGGTACTGATATTCCCCTTTCTGGTGGCCCATCAGCTCCAGACCGATGTTTGCCAGCACCTCATTGGTGTTCATGTTGACCGAGGTTCCGGCACCGCCCTGATAGACATCCACGGGGAACTGGTCCATACAGCGGCCGTTGTTCAGCACTTCGTCGCAGGCTTTAATGATGGTATCGGCAATGTTACGCGGGATGGTCTGCAGCTCTTTATTGGCCATCGCTGCCGCTTTTTTTACCATCACCATACCGCGGACAAATTCAGGTATGTCGCTGATTTTACTGTTACTGATATAAAAATTTTCAATCGCACGCAGAGTATGAACGCCATAATAGGCATCCGCCGGAACTTCGCGCATACCTAACAGGTCTTCTTCGATACGAATGTTGTTCGCCATGATAACCTTCTTGTTGTTGCCGCTAACCATCACAAAGGATGTGTTTATTTTGTTGTGGTGTGCCCGTGCCTACACATTATCCGTCTTCACGGTGGCATGTGCGATCATATTCTGATGCATAAGAAAAGCACGCATGCAGATTACTTCATGCTGCCGTCTGGTTAACGATATGTGAAGTTGGTTACAAAATTAACCCCGCAGGATAAATTTGACAGGATCGGTTGAAAATGGCGGCGCGGGTGCCCATCTCTTTTTTTATCCTCCTCAGGATGAACGCTTTCTGCTGACCGGCACGCTGCCGTTCAGCCCCTACTTACAGGAGAGTACGGTGCGCTGGATACCGTTATTAGTCTTTTTTGTTCTGGCCTGGATCGAGATTTCGCTCTTCATTCAGGTTGCACACGTCATGGGCGTGCTGCTGACCATGTTGCTGGTGGTCTTTACCTCGTGCATCGGGGTGTCGCTGGTTAAAAATCAGGGCATGAAGAACTTCATGCTGATGCAGGAGAAGCTGGCGCGTAACGAAAGTCCTGCCAGTGAGATGATCAAAAGCGTATCGCTGATCATCGCGGGTTTCCTGCTGCTGTTGCCGGGCTTCTTTACTGACCTGCTGGGTCTGCTGCTACTGTTGCCACCGGTGCAGAAGCATCTGACGCTGAAGCTGATGCCCCATCTGCGTGTCTGGCGCGGGCCGGGAGCCGGTCCTGACAGCGGTTACACCATGGATGGCGAGTTCGAGCGTAAAAACAGCGATCGCCTTGAGCACCATGACGATCACAAGGATCGTTAATCACAGCGGTCACCTTTGAAAGCGCAGCCTTCGGGCTGCGTTTTTTATTTGTCGCGCCTTCTGTTCAAAAAGCCGCCACTTATCACGTTCGGGTAAAAAATTTGTTGTCCGCCCCCTTGAAAGCAGGTGGGTATGGCCTTATCTCTCTGGTCACGAGGCCGGAAGCCATGCAGCCCGGTGTTCAACCCCAAAACTGAATGATTGGACTTCTCAAAGGAGAGCTATCAAATGAAAATTCGTCCATTGCACGATCGCGTCATCGTCAAGCGTAAAGAAGTTGAAGCTAAATCAGCTGGCGGCATCGTGCTGACCGGTTCTGCAGCCGGTAAATCCACCCGTGGTGAAGTTCTGGCTGTCGGCAATGGCCGCATCCTTGAGAGTGGCGACGTTAAGCCGCTGGACGTGAAGGTTGGTGATGTCGTGATCTTCAATGAAGGTTACGGTGCTAAAACCGAAAAGATCGACAACGAAGAAGTGCTGATCATCTCTGAAAGCGACATTCTGGCGATTGTTGAAGCGTAATTTTTTCGCGTAACTCACTGAACGAAACGAATTTAAGGGACAATTGAAATGGCAGCTAAAGACGTAAAATTCGGTAATGACGCTCGCGTAAAAATGCTGCGTGGCGTGAACGTACTGGCAGATGCAGTAAAAGTTACCCTGGGCCCGAAAGGCCGTAACGTGGTTCTGGATAAATCTTTTGGTGCACCGACCATCACTAAAGATGGTGTTTCTGTGGCACGTGAAATCGAGCTGGAAGACAAGTTCGAGAACATGGGCGCACAGATGGTGAAAGAAGTGGCCTCTAAAGCGAACGACGCTGCGGGCGACGGTACCACCACGGCAACCGTACTGGCACAGTCAATCATCACTGAAGGCCTGAAAGCGGTCGCAGCGGGTATGAACCCGATGGACCTGAAGCGCGGTATCGACCAGGCAGTTATCGCTGCGGTTGAGAAACTGAAAGCGCTGTCTGTGCCTTGCTCAGACTCTAAAGCGATTGCGCAGGTTGGTACTATCTCTGCTAACTCCGATGAAACCGTAGGTCAGCTGATTGCTCAGGCGATGGAAAAAGTCGGTAAAGAAGGCGTGATCACTGTTGAAGAAGGCACCGGCCTGCAGGATGAGCTGGATGTGGTTGAAGGTATGCAGTTCGATCGTGGCTACCTGTCTCCTTACTTCATCAACAAGCCAGAAACCGGTGCGGTTGAACTGGAATCTCCGTTCATCCTGCTGGCTGACAAGAAAATTTCTAACATCCGTGAAATGCTGCCAGTACTGGAAGCCGTTGCGAAAGCAGGCAAACCACTGCTGATCATCGCGGAAGATGTTGAAGGCGAAGCGCTGGCAACGCTGGTAGTTAACACCATGCGCGGCATCGTAAAAGTGGCTGCGGTTAAAGCACCAGGCTTTGGCGACCGTCGTAAAGCTATGCTGCAGGATATCGCTATCCTGACCGGTGGTACCGTAATTTCTGAAGAGATCGGTATGGAGCTGGAAAAAGCGGCGCTGGAAGATCTGGGCCAGGCTAAACGCGTTGTGATCAACAAAGACACCACCACCATCATCGACGGTGTGGGTGAAGAGGCGACAATCCAGGGCCGTGTGACCCAGATTCGTCAGCAGATCGAAGAAGCAACTTCCGATTACGATAAAGAAAAACTGCAGGAGCGCGTAGCGAAACTGGCAGGCGGCGTAGCCGTTCTGAAAGTAGGCGCAGCAACTGAAGTTGAAATGAAAGAGAAGAAAGCACGCGTTGAAGATGCGCTGCACGCAACCCGTGCTGCTGTCGAAGAAGGCGTGGTTGCGGGTGGTGGTGTGGCGCTGGTTCGCGTTGCAGCACAGCTGGCCGATCTGCGTGGTCAGAACGAAGATCAGAACGTCGGTATCAAAGTTGCGCTGCGCGCAATGGAATCTCCACTGCGTCAGATCGTCTCTAACGCCGGTGAAGAGCCATCCGTTGTTGCTAACAACGTGAAAGCGGGCGACGGTAACTACGGTTACAACGCGCAGACTGAAGAGTACGGCAACATGATCGACTTCGGTATCCTGGATCCAACCAAAGTGACCCGTTCTGCTCTGCAGTACGCGGCCTCTGTTGCGGGTCTGATGATCACCACCGAATGTATGGTCACTGACCTGCCAAAAGGCGACGCACCTGATTTAGGCGGCGGCGCTGGCGGTATGGGTGGCATGGGCGGTATGGGCGGCATGATGTAACTGCCGTTGACTGCTTAAGTCATCACAGAACCCCCGATCGGAAACGGTCGGGGGTTTTTCTTTTGGGCAGGAAAATAGTATAAGTAGTGGCGCAATCGTTCGTCTTTCCTCTTGATATCTCCCGCTGTCTGCGCGCTGACTGTTGCCGCCCTGCCGGATTGACTTACTGCTGTAAGTTTATCGGGATGCGCCAATCTGCCAGCCTGAACTCAGTATGAAATATTGAGGTGATATAACGGGATTAAGGCAATGAATGTTCAGAAAAAAGTGATCTTTTTCTGCTACGCTGCCACCCGACTCTGATGATAATAAATGGGGATTACAATGCGGATTAACCTCTTGCTCGGACTGACGGCTGGCGCGTTATTGCTGGCGGGCTGCAGCAGCTCCACGCAACTCTCTTCAGCAGGACAGCGTGTGACGTTTACCGATCAGCAGCCTGGCAATAACTGCCAGCTTCTGGGCAATATCACCGGCTCACAGAGTAACTGGCTGAGCGGTGCAGGCGGCGAAACCAGCGCACTGCGCGGTGCAGCCAATGACCTGCGCAATCGCGCAGCGGAGATGGGCGGCAACGTCATTTACGGGGCAACCAGCCCGACACAGAATCTGTTGTCCGCGTTCGCACCACTCGACAGCAAAATGACCGGCCAGGTTTATAAGTGCCCATAATGTGAATCGGACGCCTGCTTTATTTAATCGGCCAGCTTTTTGCTGGCCGTTTTTATTCCTGACGTAACTGTAAATCCAGTGGTGTTTTGCTTGGCTCTCCACCAATTTCTCGCGCCAGCCTTGGCACCAGATAACCTGAGACCTGTGACAGCAGCGCACGCACCAGTTGACGGGCTTCCTCATCTGACACAAAGAAGTGCGCGGCACCCTGTACCTTATCCAGCACGTGCAGATAGTAGGGCAGAATACCGGCATCAAACAGCGCATTGCTCAGTGTGGCCAGCGTCTGCGAATTATCGTTGATGCCACGCAACAGCACGCTCTGATTCAGCAGGGTGACACCGGCACGCTTCAGGCTGCTCATCGCCTCACGCAATTCATCATCGATCTCCTGCGCATGGTTGATGTGCGTCACCAGCAGCACCTGCAGGCGGGTTTCGCTGAGCATCTGACAGAGCTGATCGGTGATGCGCGCCGGGATCACTACCGGTAAGCGGCTGTGGATGCGCAGACGCTTCAGGTGCGGGATCTGTTCCAGCGCCGCGATCAGCCAGGCGAGCTCATGGTCTTTCGCCATCAGGGGATCGCCGCCGGAAAAAATGATCTCATCCAGCTCAGGATGATCGGCGATATAGTCCAGTGCAGCCTGCCAGCTACGCTTGTTACCGGGATTGTCCTGATAAGGGAAATGACGACGGAAGCAGTAGCGGCAATTGACGGCGCAGCCGCCTTTTACCAGTAATAATGCCCGGTTTCGGTATTTATGCAGCAATCCAGGTACAACGTTGCTTTGTTCATCGAGTGGATCGGTGCTATAACCTGGCGCATCGATGAATTCCTGGCGGCGGGTCAGTACCTGAAGCAGCAGCGGGTCGTGCGCATCGCCTTTTTTCATCCGGCGGATGAACGCATGCGGAACACGCAGGGCGAAAAGACGTCGCGCATCCGCACCTTCAGCCAGCTCAGTGAGCTGATCAAGGGCTAAAATCCGCAGTAATTCATCAGGTTCAGTGACAACATCCGCAAGTTGCTGCAACCAATCTTCTCTGGAAGGTGTTTTTAGGGTTACAATGTGTGCCATTTTTTTGGCTTAGTACCAGTATCAATTTTCGTAGAGGGCCTTCATGGCGACTTATTCTAGCAACGATTTCCGTCCCGGTCTTAAAATCATGTTCGAAGGCGAGCCGTATGCCATCGAATCCAGTGAGTTCGTTAAACCGGGTAAAGGTCAGGCATTCGCACGTGTTAAAATGCGTCGCCTGCTGACGGGTTCTCGCGTTGAGAAAACTTTTAAATCTACCGACTCCGCCGAAGGCGCAGACGTTGTAGATACCAACCTGAACTACCTGTACAACGACGGCGAGTTCTACCACTTCATGCACCCGGAAAGCTTTGAGCAGTTCCCGGTTGAAGAGAAGACGGTAAGCGATGCAGCAAAATGGCTGCAGGATAACGCTGAATGTATCGTTACGCTGTGGAACGGCCGTCCAATCGCCGTTCAGCCGCCGAACTTTATCGAAGCTGAAGTTATCGAAACCGATCCAGGTCTGAAAGGTGATACTGCGGGTACTGGCGGCAAGCCAGCCAAGCTGTCTACCGGCGCCGTGGTGAAAGTGCCATTGTTCGTGCAAGAGGGCGAAGTGGTTAAAGTTGACACCCGCTCTGGCGAATACGTGTCACGCGTAAAATAAGATTCGCAGGCGCATCTACTGGTGCGCCTTTTTCTTGTCTGAGAGAAAAAATGATCAAGCTGGCAAAATTAATCGCATTCGCATTGCTGGTCTCTTCTGCGCTTAGCGCCTGCAACACATTCCACGGTTTTGGCGAAGATGTCTCCCACTTAGGCGGTGCCATTTCGCGTGCGGCAAAATGACCTTAACTGATTGTCCTTTTTAGAGTCCTGCCCGCAGCAACTGCCTGAAATCCGGCTATGCTTAAAGCGCTGTACTTTACATCCATCAAAAAGGACATTGTTATGTTAAAGAAAAGTATTGCCGCAATCTTCTCTGTACTGGTGCTCTCTTCTCTGCTGACGGCGTGTAATACCACGCGTGGTGTCGGTGAAGATGTCGAGGCGGGTGGCCAGGCGATTCAGAACAGCACGAAGTAACCTGTTATTCCAACCGGTACGAAAGGCCTTTCGTACCGGCTTGTCATAATCTGCACTATTTCTGTTTTACCCAGATTAGCTCTTCGACCGGAAAACCATCCCGACGCGCCTGCTCAACCAGTTTCTCTTTTACGCCCGGCTCCAGTTGGGGTGTCCGTGACAGTATCCAGAGATAGTGACGATTCGGGCCGCACACCAGCGCATAGCGATAGTCGGGATCCAGTGCGATAACGTTATAGCCGCCGTAGAAGGGGCCAAAGAAAGAGACTTTCAGCGACGCACGCTGAGGTTCACCAGTAAAGTAGGCTTTACCGACACTCTCCTGCCAGCGTTGCTTTTTGACGTTATAGCCACGATTAATCACTTTCAGACCACCATCTTCACGCGGGCTGTAGTTTGCCGTCACCTGCTCAAGGCCACGCTCAAAAGGGTGGTTAAGGCGGGCAATCTCATACCACTGACCGAGATAGCGCTGGCTGTCAAAGTTACTCACGACCGTGACGTTCTTTGGCGGCGTGGTGCTACAGGCGACAGAGAGAAAAGCACTCAGGCTGGCAACAACTGTTTTCCATGGAGACATTGTGGGATTCCTTTGTGATTTAACCGCTTAAGTATAGAAGCCGAAATGCTGTTTTTGGCAGCGCGGGCACGAGATTGTTTGCCGCACGTATTGCAGGTAGACTTCCCCCCTAATTTGTATCAGGAGTCATCACCATGAGCGAAACGGCAAGCTGGCAACCAAGCGCATCCATCGCCAATTTGTTAAAACGTGCCGCTATTTTAGCCGAAGTGCGTCGTTTCTTTACCGATCGCGGCGTGCTGGAAGTCGATACGCCGGCGATGAGCCAGGCAACGATTACCGATATCCATCTGGTGCCCTTCCAGACGCGCTTTGTCGGGCCTGGTGCGGCGCAGGGGCGCGATCTCTGGCTGATGACCAGTCCGGAATATCACATGAAACGTCTGCTGGCGGCGGGCAGTGGCCCGATCTACCAGATGGCGCGCAGCTTCCGTAATGAAGAGGCGGGACGTCACCACAACCCCGAATTTACCATGCTGGAGTGGTATCGTCCGCATTACGACATGTACCGTCTGATGAACGAAGTCGACGATCTGATGCAGCAGGTGCTGGAGTGTGACAGCGCCGAGTCGCTCTCTTATCAGCAGGCATTTATCCGCCATCTGGAGCTGGATCCGCTGTCAGCGGATAAAGCGCAACTGCGCGAAGCGGCGGAGAAGCTGGGTGAGGGCGAGCTGGCGCGCGCAGAAGAGGATCGTGATACCTTACTGATGCTGCTGTTTATGCTGGGTGTGGAACCAAAGATTGGTCAGGATAAACCCTGCTTCGTTTATCACTTCCCGGCCAGCCAGGCGGCACTGGCGGAGATCAGTACGGAAGATCATCGTGTGGCCGAGCGTTTCGAGGTCTATTACAAGGGCATTGAGCTGGCGAACGGTTTCCGTGAGCTGACCGACAGCCGTGAGCAGCGTCAGCGCTTTGAGCAGGATAACCGCCGCCGTGCGGCGCGCGGTCTGCCTGAGCATCCGATTGATACCTATCTGCTGGATGCACTGGCGCATGGCATGCCAGCCTGTTCCGGGGTCGCGCTGGGTATCGATCGCCTGATCATGCTGGCGTTGAAAGCGGAGTCATTGAGTGAAGTGATCGCGTTTCCGGTGGATCGTTGCTAATCGGTTATTCACAAACGATGACGGGTTAATGGGGAAGGGGTGGCCCGGATGAAGAGCAAAGCGTCCGAGCCAGGATGGCGAGGCCGACCGCCATGGATGGCGGCCTTCTTTGCGATCAGCCGGGCCATCCTTGACCCGACACCGGTTTAAGCTAACTACTGCTATCCGGAAACTCCTGAATGGTCACCGGTAGCGTCAGCTTCTGATCGTTTCGCAGCACCTGTACATCAATGACTGAACCCGGACGAATTTCTGCTACCTGATCCATGGTCTCCTGCGCGGAGATGGCTGGCTTGCCGTTGACACTGAGCAGCACATCGTTGGCCTGAATCCCGGCTTTATCCGCTGGCCCGTCTGGTGTGACCACACTGACAATAATGCCCTGAACCCGATCCAGATTGCTGCCCTGACCATGCAGCGGTGGCAACTCACGCCCGGTAATGCCGATATAGCCGCGGATCACCCGACCATCACGAATCAGCTTATCCATGATTTTCGACGCTAAGACAGTTGGAATGGCGAAACCGATGCCTTCCGGGGTTTCACCATCATTACTCTTATCAAACGTCAGGGTGTTGATGCCCATCAGTTCGCCAAGTGAGTTAATCAGCGCACCGCCGGAGTTACCCTGGTTGATTGAGGCATCGGTCTGCAGAAAGTTTTGCCGGCCTGACGAACTCAGGCCTACGCGGCCCGTGGCGCTGATAATGCCCTGCGTTACCGTCTGACCGAGGTTGTAGGGGTTGCCGATTGCCATTACCACATCACCAATATGCGGCTGACGATTGGGATTAATCGGGATAACGGGCAGGCCGGAGGCCGTAATCTTGAGAACCGCCAGATCGGTCATGCCATCGGACCCCACCAGCGTCGCTTCAAAGAAGCGGCCATCCTGCAATGCCACGATAATCTGATCGGCATTGTTGATCACATGCTTATTGGTAAGGATGTAGCCTTTCGTATTCATGATCACCCCTGAACCCAGGGTGGTGATGCCACGATTGTTGTTGCCATGGGCGCTGCGGTTGTAAACGTTCACAACAGCAGGCACGGCGCGGCGCACCCCCTGATTGAAGCTAAAGGGCGTTTCGTCGGTAATATTTTCGTGGTTATAGAGGGCGTCGCTGCCCATACGCAGTGCAGGCAGTGCTGCGAGCAAAATACCCGCCACAATCAGGCCCAGCACCACGGCACGCAAAAGTTTAAGAAACATGGTGTTAAATCACGCCAGGGGAGATCGCAGGGGAGAATAACATGAGAGCGGCGGACACACACGCGCTTGTGTCCGCCGTAATGCGATGTTTATTTCAACAACAGATAGATACTTTCATCGCCGCGCACCACATTCAGTGCCAGTACCGGCGGTTTTCCTTCCAGAATTTTACGCATTTCTGCAATGGTCTGAACGCGATTGCGGTTAACGCCGATAATCACATCATCTTTCTGCAGGCCAACCTGTTCAGCCGGCGTACCTTTTTCGATGGTATCGACCTTCACGCCTTTATCACCGGTTTTGGTCTGTCCATCACTCAGAGTTGCGCCCTGAAGTGCAGGTGACATCAGCTGAGCGCTGGCGGTACTCTGGGCGCTCTGTTCCAGCGTGACGGTAACGGTTAGCGGCTTACCTTCGCGCAGCAGGCCAAGTTTAACCTGTTCGCCTGGCGGCGTGGTGCCCACTTTGACGCGCAACTCTGCGAAGCTGGTAATCGGCTTATCATTGATTGACGTAATGATATCGCCTGACTTCACGCCCGCTTTCTGTGCGGCAGACTGCGGTAAGACTTCTGAGACAAAGGCGCCGCGCTGCGCATCGACATTAAACGCTTTAGCCATATCGGCCGTCATTTCAGTGCCTTTGATGCCGAGCTGACCGCGCTTCACTTCTCCAAATTTGATTAGCTGCTGCGCGAGGTTCATCGCCATATCACTTGGGATCGCAAAGCCAATGCCGATATTGCCGCCGCTGGAGGCCAGAATCGCGGTGTTAATACCGATCAGCTCGCCGTTGAGGTTGACCAGCGCGCCGCCCGAGTTACCGCGGTTAATGGCGGCATCGGTCTGAATAAAGTTTTCCAGCCCTTCCAGGTTCAGGCCGCTGCGGCCCAGCGCAGAAATAATCCCTGAAGTGGCGGTCTGCCCCAGGCCAAACGGATTACCGATCGCCACCGCAAAATCACCGACTTTCAGCTGATCGGAGTCTGCAACTTTAACCTGTGTGAGGTTTTTTGCGCCCTGAATCTGAATCAACGCAATATCGGTCTGCTCATCATGGCCGATCAGTTTGGCTTCATATTCGCTGCCGTCGCCAAGCTGTACGTTGATCTTATCCGCACCATTGACCACGTGATTGTTGGTCAGCACGTAGCCTTTAGCGGCATCAATGATGACGCCAGAACCTAAACCTTCAAATGGCTGGGGCTGACTGTTTCCGCCAGGCATCTGGCCGAAAAAACGTTTCAGGGGTTCAGGAATATCCTGAGCCTGTGCACCTGAATCGGTGCCTTCCACGTGAACACTGACCACGGCGGGCAACACTTTTTCCAGCATCGGTGCCAGACTTGGCAGCGGCTGGCCCGCAATTTGTGCTGGCAGCGTTGCCATCGCGTCTGGCGCGGCGGCAAGGCTCATCCCAATACTCAGGGCTAATGCGCTAAACAGGCGTGCTTGTTTTTTCATTGCTACAACGCTCTCGCTGCAAAAGGTGGGAGGAATTAATGAGTGTGACAGTCGTTTGCGGTCAGGGTTCGCAAAAACAGCGGGCGCAGACAGGCTGCGCCCAAAAAGATTAGTCGCGGGCAGGGCGCTCGCCACGCAGTAAACCGGATGCGCCTTCAGAGTAGTCGCGTGGCATCTGCACCGGCACCTGATCGTTGTCCGCTTCAGCTTCAGTCAGCTGATAGGCAAACGGATTTTTCTGGCCAGGCAGATTTGGCAGCAGGTCATTTGAGCCTTTTGCCATATGCTGATAGAGCTGACGATAGTCACGCGCCATGTTGTCCAGCAACTCCGCGCTCTGCGCGAAGTGATTGGTCAGCTCTTCGCGATAATCAGCCAGCTCCGCTTTCGATTTTTCCAGCTCATACTGCATACTGCGCTGCTCACGCAGCTTTTTGTTGCCAAAACGCATGGCGACTGCGCCGACAATAATACCTACCACTAAACCAATTAGCCCGTATTCCCAGGTCATAATGACTCCCGTGTTATTTCCATTGTTCCGTAGGGCGTTGCACCATTTCAATAATAGTCACTATACCCGTTAATCTTATGGATGTGGAACTCCGGAGCAGCATGGCTTAGTGTAGAACGGCCTTTTTTTCAGCAACCGTGGTATCAATCAGACACCATTCAGGGACTTTGAAACAATAATGCAAACCTCAACTCTGCTTGCACGCTATGAGCAGGCGCTGTCGCAGGGCGAATTCAGGCCCGATGACGTACAACGTGAAGCGATTACCCGTTTAGACGCGCTGCAGCAGGCGCTGGTTGCCCGGCAACAATCTGCCGCACCTTCCTCATCCGGCCTGCTGGGACGCCTCTCTAAATTGATGGGCAAAGAGAAAAAAGAGACAGTACAACCGGTACGCGGGCTCTATATGTGGGGCGGTGTCGGTCGCGGTAAGACCTGGGTTATGGATCTTTTTTTTCAGTCTATTCCTGGCGATCGCAAACTGCGTCTGCACTTCCACCGTTTTATGCTGCGGGTACACGAAGAACTTACGCAGCTTCAGGGCCAGAGCGATCCATTGCTGATCGTGGCGGACAAATTCAAAGCCGAAACCGACATCCTCTGTTTTGATGAATTTTTTGTCTCCGATATCACCGATGCAATGCTGCTGGGCACGCTGATGGAAGCGTTGTTTGAACGCGGCATCGCGCTGGTCGCCACCTCGAACATTCCGCCGGACGATCTCTATCGCAATGGTCTGCAGCGTGCCCGCTTCCTGCCTGCTATTGAGCAAATAAAACGACACTGTGATGTGATGAACGTGGATGCCGGTATCGACTACCGGTTACGCACGCTGACCTCCGCGCATCTGTGGAACTTCCCGCTCAACGCAGAGACACATGCCGAGATGGGCCGGATGTTCAAAGCATTGTCAGGCAGCCAGCCTGAAGCGGCACCGGTTCTGGAAATTAACCATCGCCAGATGCCGACGCTGGGCGTGAGCGAAGGCGTGCTGGCCATTAATTTCACGACCCTGTGCGGTGAGGGACGCAGTCAGCATGACTACATTGCGCTGTCGCGCCGTTTTCACAGCGTGCTGCTCTATGACGTGCCGGTGATGATTTATAAAACTGAAGACCCGGCGCGCCGTTTCCTGGCGCTGGTCGATGAGTTCTATGAACGTCATGTGAAGCTGGTGGTTGCGGCGGAAACGTCACTGACCGAGATTTATCAGGGCACGCGACTGAAGTTTGAATACCAGCGCTGTTTATCCCGACTCCAGGAGATGCAGAGCGAAGAGTATCTGCGTTTGCCGCACCTGCCGTGAGAATAAACAGGATAAATACCGAAATAGGGTTCGATTTTTGTAACCGACTTCTCTATAATCTTGCGACCCCACGTTACAGCAAAGGATTTTTTTCCCAAATCCTCTGTGTTCCAGTAACTCTATCCGAAGGGGTGGCTTGCTGGTCAAAATGGTCGTGTGAGCCTCATTCGTTTACTTAAGCGTTTGGGATTTCACCAACGTGTAACTTAATTTGGGTAAGCTTTTCGATGAAAACTTTTACAGCTAAACCAGAAACCGTCCAACGTGACTGGTTTGTAGTTGACGCAACGGGCAAAACTTTGGGTCGCCTGGCGACTGAACTGGCGCGCCGTCTGCGTGGTAAGCATAAAGCGGAATACACTCCGCACGTTGATACGGGTGATTACATCATCGTTCTGAACGCAGAAAAAGTTGCTGTAACTGGCAACAAGCGTACTGACAAGATCTACTATCACCACACCGGCCACATCGGTGGTATCAAACAGGCGACCTTTGAAGAGATGATTGCTCGCCGTCCTGAGCGTGTGATTGAGATCGCGGTTAAAGGCATGCTGCCGAAGGGCCCGCTGGGTCGTGCTATGTACCGTAAACTGAAAGTTTACGCAGGCAACGAGCACACCCATGCGGCACAGCAACCGCAAGTTCTTGACATTTAATCGGGATTAAAGGCAATGGCTGAAACTCAAAACTACGGCACTGGTCGCCGCAAAAGCTCTACCGCTCGCGTATTCATTAAGCCGGGTAGCGGTAACATCGTAATTAACCAACGTTCTCTGGAACAGTACTTCGGTCGCGAAACTGCCCGCATGGTAGTTCGTCAGCCGCTTGAGCTGCTGGACCTGGTTGGTAAATTCGATCTCTATGTCACTGTTAAAGGTGGCGGTATTTCTGGTCAGGCTGGTGCGATCCGTCACGGTATCACCCGCGCTCTGATGGAATACGACGAATCACTGCGTGGCGAACTGCGTAAAGCAGGCTTCGTTACTCGTGATGCGCGTCAGGTTGAACGTAAGAAAGTCGGCCTGCGTAAAGCACGTCGTCGTCCTCAGTTCTCCAAGCGTTAATTGTTTGCAGCTCCGGCTGCGGCAATTGGCTCAAAAAACCCGCTTCGGCGGGTTTTTTATTTTCTGCCTTCCCTCGACTTCCCGCGAAAACCGTAACATCGCGCTCAATTTACCTGCAAAGATTCATTACACGCCCACAAGCAGCCTAAAATCTGGTAAACTCTGTGTCACTTTGCGCCCGCAGGCCGGTGCGTTATGCGCCTTCCCTCTGTCGGGGCGTCAGTATCTGTGACGCGGCTAACCAGGTTGCGTGCGAGTTCGATAAGCTGGTGAATCGCCGTGTGGTTGGCTATTCGCAGTATCTTTTTGTGAACAAACTTGGAGGTTTTCATGGCTGTCGCTGCCAACAAACGTTCGGTAATGACTCTGTTTTCTGGTCCTACTGACATTTTCAGCCATCAGGTTCGTATCGTCCTGGCGGAGAAGGGTGTCAGCGTAGAGATCGAGCAGGTCGAAATGGATAACCTGCCGCAGGATCTGATTGACCTCAATCCGTATCGCACGGTACCAACGCTGGTAGATCGTGAGCTGACGCTGTATGAATCACGCATCATCATGGAATATCTGGATGAGCGCTTCCCGCATCCGCCACTGATGCCGGTTTATCCGGTGGCCCGTGGTGACAGCCGCCTGATGATGCATCGCATCGAGCAGGACTGGTACAGCCTGATGCGGAAAGTCGAGAACAGCACGGGTCAGGAAGCCGAAGCTGCACGCAAGCAACTGCGCGAAGAGCTGCTGGCCATCGCGCCACTGTTTGGCCGTACGCCTTACTTCATGAGCGAAGAGTTCAGTCTGGTCGATTGCTACCTGGCACCGCTGTTATGGCGTCTGCCTTCCATGGGCATCGATCTGATCGGCTCGGGTTCTAAAGAGCTGAAAGGTTACATGAACCGCGTATTTGAGCGTGATTCTTTCCTTGCTTCATTAACTGAAGCTGAACGTGAAATGCGCCTGCAAGCCCGGGCTTAACGTATGGAAATGTCGCAACTTACTGCACGTCGTCCCTATCTGCTGCGCGCCTTCTATGACTGGCTGCTCGACAACCAGCTGACGCCGCATCTGGTGGTCGACATTAATCTGCCGGGTGTGCAGGTGCCGCTGGAGTATGCGCGTGATGGTCAGATTGTCCTGAACATCGCGCCACGCGCTGTCGGTAACCTCGACCTGGCCAATGATCAGGTGTCGTTCAACGCCCGCTTTGGTGGCGTTCCTCGCCAGGTTAACGTGCCGATGGCGGCGATTCTGGCGATCTATGCACGTGAAAACGGTGCCGGTACGATGTTTGAACCGGAACCGGCTTACGAGCTGGGTATGCAGGAGGCGTCAGAAGGTCAGGAAGAGACCATGATGTCCGTGATTGATGGTGATCGTCCTGACGACGCCAGCGATGACGAGACGCCGCCTGATGACGATCCACCGCCACGTGGCGGACGGCCTTCACTGCGCGTCGTGAAATAGCCGTGACCTGACAGCGAATACCCGTCCATGCGACGGGTATTTTTTTGCCTGTCAGCCATAAAAAAATCCGGCTGCCTGCGCAAGCCGGATTTTTATCAGCAGACCTTCACAATCAATAAACGTCGCGCAGGTAGCGTTTCTCTTTCTTCAGCTGGTCGACGTAGTCCGCCGCGCGCTCGGTGGAGAGACCACCAAACTGGCGAACCACTTCATACAGCGCATTATCCACATCCTTCGCCATACGTGAGGCATCGCCACAGACGTAGAAGTACGCCCCTTCCTGCAGCCACGCATAAAGTTCTGCGCCCTGTTCCAGCATCCGGCTCTGCACGTAGATTTTCTTTTCCTGATCGCGTGAGAAGGCCAGATCCAGATGAGTCAGCAAGCCGCTATCCCGCCAGGCCAGCAGCTCATCCTGATAGATAAAGTCATGTTCCTGATGCTGATCGCCGAAGAACAGCCAGTTTTTTCCCTGCGCGCCGGTAGCCTGGCGCTCCTGCAGGAAGGCGCGGAATGGCGCGATACCGGTGCCCGGTCCCACCATGATCAGCGGTGCGCTGTTATTGGCAGGGACGCGGAACGCTTTATTGGGTGAGATAAAGATGGCGGGCTTCTCACCACGACGCACGCGTTCGGCCAGATAGGTCGAGCAGACGCCGCCGCGATTACGGCCGCCACTGTGATAACGCACCGAGGCAACGGTCAGGTGCACCTGATTCGGATGGGCTTTAGAGCTGGATGAAATTGAGTAAGCTCGATGCTGCAGCGGGCGCAGCAGGGCAACAAACTCAGGCACTGTCAGCGTGCGCGTCAGTTCAAGCTGCAGCAGGTCAAGGGTATCTTTACCCCACAACCAGACGCCCAGCGCATCTTTATCATCATGCTGTAAGACATGACGCAGTTCCTGATTGGTGGTGTTCTGTCCAACCCACTCGATTAACTTGCGTGACGGCTCTGAGATCTCAAACTGATAGGTCAGCAGGTCGCCGAGGCTGCGGTCAAAGCCAGGTACTGGCGTCTGGTAGTCAGCATTAAGCTGGGTTAGCAGCAGGCTGACCAGTGAGGGTTCGTTGACCGGAATCACGCCCAGCGCATCGCCCGCTTCATACTTCAGGCCGCTGTCAGACAGGTCGAATTCGAAATGACGAATATCTTTGGCTGACTGCTCGCCTGACAAGCGCTTATTCGTGATCAGCGCGGCGGCATACGGATTCGATTTGTTGCTGCCTGGAATGACCGGCGCTTCAGGCGCGCTCTCCAGCACGGTGCCGCTGCTGCCTGCGCTGGCGGCAAACTGTGGCATTGAGCTGTTCAGCCACTCGCTGGACGGCTCTTCATAGTCGATATCGCAGTCGATGCGATCCACCACGCGTTTCGCACCCAACTGCTCAAGGCGCATATCGATGAACTTGCCCGCCTGACAGAAGCCATCGTAACCCGTATCGCCAATCGCCAGCACGGCGAAATGCATCTGCTCCAGACGCGGTGCGGTACTGGCAGAGATCGCATCCCAGAACAGCTGGGCATTGTCCGGCATCTCACCTTCACCATAGGTCGAGGTGACAATCAGTACATGGCGCATGGTGGCAAACACGTCGAGATCAACATCGCCCAGCGCCTGAACCACCGGCACCAGCCCTTTCGCACGGGCAGATTTCGCGGCGGTCTGGGCCAGCGCTTCGGCATTGCCGGTCTGGGAGCCGTACAGAATGTGCAGCTGCGTGGTCGCGGCTGCGCCCGTACCTGCGGCAGGTTGCTGCTTGTCTTCTAAGACCAGCAAACGGGAGTGAAGGCCCGCGAGAAAGCCAGCCAGCCAGTACTTCTGATCGCCATTAAAAGGTGCATCTTCTGGAATATAAGGAATTTTCATGGGTACTTTTACTCAATCCCGTTCTCGCCCGATATCAGTGGCGTTCCCCGGTCTGAAAGCGGCTCCGCCTTCCCGCGCGGCAGCGTGTGCAGCAGGGAAGAGCGGTTCTGCCTCTGTCCGGTACAACGATTAATCCGGGCAATGATCAATTAATAATATTCAGTTCAGCCTGATCAGTATCACTGTCAGGAGAGTTTACCCACCGCAGCGGCAATTTCCGGCAATGCCGCACGTGCAAACAGCTCTTCAAAGTCAGGCAGGTGGCCCAGCACTTCACGGTTACAGGCATCCTGATACAGGATCCAGCCGTAGGTCGCCAGACTGTCCATGGAGCGGATGTTACGTTGCGTCAGTGCCGCTTTGTAATCTGACATGCGTTTAGTACCAATCAGACTGGCCAGTTCATCATCGCTGTAACTCTCGATGGCGGAACGGGCATGACGCTGCAGCTTGCTGACCAGCGAAAAGTCTTCAGTCATCAGCAGATTGCGGACCGCTTTTTCCACCGCCGCATCTTCAACCGGCGTGCCTTTGGGCAACTTCGCCAGTGCCAGCTGCTGGGCAAAGCTCAGCACGGTGTAGTTATTCAGCAGGACAAACATTTCCTGCGTATCGGTCGCGCCATAGGCCGGAACGGCACCGTTGGCGATGGTTTTACCCTGACGCCACGCGGCTTTGAATTTCGCCACCTGATGGCCTGCCAGTGCTGTGGACAGCTCTTCGAGCAGATCTTTGCGGCTCCTGGCTTTCAGGATCTCGCCACCATCCTGATAGAGCAGCAGTGAGCGCGGCATCACGTAAACAAAGTGGTGGCACTCTGTTTCCCAGTTCTCCAGCAGCCAGGCAGCACGCGGTGACTGGGTCGCCTCCAGGTGCCAGTTCAGCATGGTCAGCACGGCCTGCTTGTGCACCTGCGCCATCTCATCCTGATCGGCAATCGATCCGAATCGTACTGAATCACCTGCAGCGTGGCTGGACAGCGATCCATACGGGTCGTACTGGTAAGCAAAGCCGCCGCTCATACCGTTGCCAAATCCTTTACCAAAAGTGCCGAGGTTGAGGATGGCACCGTTAGTCATATATTCGCAGCAGAAGTCACCCACGCCTTCAACAACGGCGGTTGCGCCGGAGTTACGCACTGCGAAGCGGTCGCCGGCCTGGCCCTGCACGAACAGTCGTCCGCCAGTCGCGCCAAACAGTGCAAAGTTACCGATCAGCACGTTGCCATCGCCATCCTGCGCGCCGCCGCCAGGCGACATCACAATCAACTCACCGCCACACTGTCCTTTGCCGACACCGTCGTTACAGGTGCCGTAATGGGACAGCTGCATGCCATCGTTGCAGAAGGCGCCAAATGACTGACCGGCAGATCCGGTGGTGGAAATTTTTACGCTCTCAGGGGCCAGATAGCGGCGACCGCGATCGTCGGTCATGACTGCAGGCATCGCCTGCAATTGCTCTGTGCTGAGCTGATGGTTCAGCATACGCTCAATGTCGATGGCCAGCTGGCCGCCGACGCTTTTGTTACGGTTATTCAGCACGATGCTGTTGCCCAGTGAGACGTCAGGAGTTTCCTGCTCTACCAGTGACAGCTTCAACTGCTCAATCCAGCCATCATCCAGCTCAAAATCTTTTTCCAGGTAAACCGGCTTGTCGATCTTCAGCTCAGGAACCACGGTCAGCATGGCGCGTAAGTCGAGTTTGCCGACTTCCAGTGGATGATCCATCAGGTGCAGCAGGTCAGAGCGACCGCGTGCCTCGCGCAGGGAACGCAGGCCCATGCGTGCCAGAATCTCACGCACTTCATGCGCCACGTTGAGGAAGTACTGCGCCAGCTGACGCGGATCGCCATCAAAGGCTTCTGCGTTGGTGGTTAAGCCAGCCGGGCACTTCACGTTGCAGTTCTTTGCCATCACGCATTTCAGCATCATCAGCGCGGTGGTACCGAACTCAAAGCTATCGCCGCCCAGCAGGGCTGATTTCACCACGTCGCTGCCGGTCTGCTGTGCGCCCGAGCAGCGCAGCAGGACTTTCTCACGCAGGCCGTTGGCACACAGCGCCTGGTGGACTTCAGCGATGCCGATTTCGGCTACGCGTCCGGTATATTTCAGGCTGGTTACCGACGCCGCGCCGGTACCGCCGGTGTTACCTGCAACGTTAATCACGTCGGCACCGGCTTTAGCCACGCCAACTGCGATGGTGCCGATCCCTTCTGACGATACCAGTTTGACGATAACGCGCACCCGCGCAGCTTTGCAGTCGTGAATCAGCTGCGCCAGATCTTCGATGGAATAGGTGTCGTGATGCGGTGGCGGCGAGACCAGCTCGACGCCAGGTGTACCGCCACGGGCCGCAGCAATCTCAACGGTGACTTTGGCTGCCGGTAACTGACCGCCTTCGCCAGGTTTCGCCCCCTGACCAATTTTAATCTCCAGCTCTTCCAGCATCGGATCCGCCAGATAGGCAGCCCAGACGCCGAAACGACCCGAAGCCAGCTGTTTGATACGGGAGGCACGGATGGTGCCGTGACGGGAGTAATGCTCGCCGCCTTCACCGCAGTTACTCATGCCGCCGACCATGTTGGTGCCGTGTGCGACCGCTTCATGCGCCGGCGCGACCAGTGCACCGTGGCTCATTGCCCCGGAAGCAAAGGTTCGCGTAATTTCACACGCTGGCTGTACTTCGCTCAGCGGCAGTGAGGGGAGGGTGGTGAAGATACGTGACAGATAATCTGCCGCTTTACCGTATGCGGTCACTTTCAGACCGCCAGTGACCACGTCGCTGCTTTCGATATCATCGCCGAAGCGGGTTTTCAGGGCGCGAGACAGGTTCTGCAGACGTTCACTCTCTGGCTTCAGCTTCTCAATCGCATCGGTCAGACGCAACATAAAGTGATTCAGGCTGCCATCCACCGCTTCACACTCCATGCCGCGAATAGCAAAACCGTTGTTGGTCAGCGAGTAGCGTCCCAGCTTACGGCTGAACTCCGCTTCGCTGTCGATGTGGGTCAGGTCAGCCGGGAAGGTCAGGATATCACGCAGGGCCGCCGGACGACGTTTACGCTCTTCATACATCAGGCTTGAGAACTGACGGTAATCGGCCGTAATCGCAAAATTGTTGATCACATCATCCGGGATGCGCTCGAAGCTGCTGTCTTTAAATGTCTCTGGCTTAATGCCAAACGCATTATCCAGTTTGGCCAGTGTCATCAGGCGGATGAAATTGTCCTCTTCGCGCGCTTTATCGGCAAAGCGAATCGGCTCTTCGGTCATGTCAATGAAGGTACGCACGGCGATGGTGCCGTAGGAGTGACCTGCACCTTCTGCACGCTCTTTAAACAGGCCCAGCAACGGCACTTCAGATTCGCCCTGAATCCTGAGTGCGCTCTGGTGCCAGTCAACGGCCATCGCTGCGATGGCTGCAAAGCCCGCGCCACCCACCGGGGTTCTGATATTCGGGAAATACTTTTTCAGCACCGGATCATCGGTGTTGAGGAAGTTAGGCTCGAAGAATTCGCCGCTGCTGTAGCTCTCAACGGTACAGAGGCCCACTTTGCCCATGGTTTTCATCAGCGCTTTTTCAGCGGCTTTGGCATAGCGTTTGAAGGCTTTGTTGCCCTCTTCACCTTCGCCAAATTTCTCCTCTGCGCGCATCTGAACGCCCAGCGGATAGATAGCGGAAGCCCCGAAGCCGAGGGTGGCAGCAATGTGGTGCGAAGATATGCTCTGGCCGCTTTCAACGACCAGAGAAACATCCAGACGCAGGCCTTCCTGCACCAGGCGCTGGTTGATGGCAGAAACCACCAGCAGCATCGGGATTGCGGCGTGCGTTGACGAGATGTGACGATCGGTAAGCACGGCGATGCCACCCTGCGAACGGGCAAAATCCACTACCTGTTGCGCCAGGTCATCAATCGCTTTTTCCAGCGCATTCGCGTTCGCAGTGGTGCTCAGCAGATCTTTGCCAATTACCGGCTCATAGAGCATCTCAAAGCGGGCATAAGGGGCGATGGTCTGTTCGCGCAAACGCAGCATATCAAGATGGCTGAGGATTGGGGTCGGCACCACAATCTGACGCCCTTTGCTGCGGCCCAGATGGGGTTTCGCACCCAGTGCGACACGCAGCGTCATGCCATCCACTTCGCGGATTGAGTCCAGCGGTGGGTTGGTGACCTGAGCAAAGCGCTGAGAGAAGTAGTGCGCCATGCCGCCTTCATGATCGGATAAGCCGTTAATGGCGTTGCCGTAACCCATCGCGGAGATTTTCTCTGCGCCGGTGTTCAGCATCGGGTCCATCATGAACTTGAAGCTTTCCTGGTTGTAGTAGTAAGCCACAAAGCGCTGATAGGTTTTCAGATCGCCGCGATAACGCAGCGGTGATCCCTGCTGTTCTGCCGGGATCTCAGGCAGATCGTCAAGACCAACGCGCGCATCACGCAGCAGCGCTGAATAATCTTTTTCCGCCGCCAGTTTTTCCAGTGCCTGCAGCGTGGTGTAGCTGCGTTTTTCACGGTGATCGAAATAGAGCATGCCGCCCGCTTCGATACGGCCGCGACGCAACACGTTTTCGGGTGGGAAGGCGATCTGGCCGGCTTCTGACATCGCACCGATATACTCAGCCGTTTCGACTGAGCGCAGTGGACGCAGACCAAGGCGGTCAAGACGGGCGCCAATCACTTCACCATTGCCAAAGATTAATGCTGCCGGGCCGTCGTTCTTCTCTTCATACAGTGAGAAGTACTCCAGCATGTCACGCACTTCTGGCGGCAGCGAACTGTCGTTTTCCCATGCTGGCGGCATCATTGAGACGACGGCGGTGATCAGGTCGAGGTTATCTTCCATCAGACGGCTGTGGATACTCTGGTCCAGACGCGAGCTGTCGGACTGACCTTTAGGCCGTACGATTTTCTTGCCACGGGCCAGTGCCAGCGCGGACTCAGCGATGCGGTTTTTACGGTCCGTATTCAGCTCACCGTTGTGCGCCATCAGGCGGAACGGCTGGGCCATTGTGGTATGCGGATCGGTGTTGGTGGAGAAGCGGGTATGGAAAAACAGCCCACGCACCTGATGATCGGGATCGGTCAGATCTTTGAAGTAGGGGATCACTTCATTGGAGTTCAGACGGCCTTTAAACACCTGGGTGCGCGACGACAGCGACAGCGGATAGAGGCCGCCAAATTCGCTTTCGGTAAAGGCGCGGGCTTCAATCGTTAACAGGGCGCGGTAGATGCGTTGTTCGAAGTCATTCTGGTCAGCCACGTCCTGTGGCGCAGTGAAAATCCACTGCAGAATCGGTAACTGAAACTGTACGGCGGCCGGACGTGTCACGCTATTGTCGAGCGGCATGTCACGCTTCATGATCACCGGCAGGCCAAAGCTGTTGAGTGTCTCATCTACCAGACGTTCGGCATTCGCGCGCAGCGCAGCATCTTTCGGCACAAAGAAGTTGCCGACGCCAAAGCGGCCCGCTTCCAGCGGCTGGCCGGTAATTTTGCGGAAGAAATGCAGGGAAAGGTCAACGTTGACCCCCGCGCCGTCGCCGACGCCTTCCGCTGACATACCGCCGCGATGTGGCACCGTGCACAGGGCGCTATGCGCCATCTGCAGAATTTCATGGGTCTGCTCGCCGTCCTTGCGCGTAATGAAACCTACACCACAGCTGTCACTGCCTGCTGTCGGATCATACAAGCCATAGGATTGAGGTTTTTTAGTGGACATTGAGGGTCTCCTTAACTGCTTTGACATTACCTGCACTGTTTCAGGGTCTGAGCGCAACGGGGCGCAACATCATTTTCATCGCCATGCTCTGTCGAGCGCGCGTCATAGCCCTGAGCATTTCTCTCCAGACATCGATAAAACGTCCTTAATTGAGCTGCTCTCTGATTTCCGGTCTCTTAAAGGAGATGACTTAAACCGCGCGGGAGTCTTCTTGTTGCATAGATATGCCGAGACAATGGCCCGTCTGGAAAGCTTTCAGCGGATTTCCAACTTATCGGGAAAGCGTAATCAGGTCAAATAGGGCGGTCAGACAGGGTTAACAGGTGTTCTTTCTGCGTAAGATTATGAATTTATTGTTTTTTTATGTTTAAAATGTATCACTCTGTTGCCTGTCTATCGGCCCATAAATGTGAACTGACTCACTGTAGTGCAGGCGTCAGATCTCTGCACCATGCTGGTGAGGGGATGTTTGACAGCATTAAATGCTGTTCAGCACCGCTGATGCATAGCATGTATCTGTTTTTCTTATGTCCGGCTATTTGAATGAAACAGCGGTTGGTTATAAGAAAAATTAATCAGCACGGATGTGCTTAAAACATCACTAAAGTTGAATGGGTATGCATGTAAGCGGGGTGTGCCTGCGCAACAGGACGTTGCCAGGATATTGAAAAAAGGCCATACGGAGAAATCACGGATTCGCTGGCGGCATTACAGATTATTCATTTGGCACAATCAGTCAAGGGTTTTAAGCGCTTTGTTCTTAACGTCGCCTATCGGCTATGCGAATGCACCATAAAAGCGCATTTGATCGCGTATCTCCACGCGACGTGCCGGGACGTCAGCAGCCCAACTGCGCTATGATGAGGCTGTTTCTCTTCCAGGGAGTTGTCATGAAACAAATTCGTCTGTTGGCGCAGTACTACGTTGATTTAATGGTCAAGCTTGGACTGGTGAGGTTCTCGCTGCTGCTGGCGTCTGCGCTGGTGGTGCTGGCGATGATCGTCCAGATGGCGGTTACGATGGTACTGCGGGGGCATGTCGAGAGCATTGACGTGGTGCGTTCGGTCTTCTTTGGGCTGCTGATTACGCCCTGGGCGGTCTATTTTCTGTCGGTGGTGGTCGATCAGCTGGAGGAATCCCGGCAGCGGCTGGCACGGCTGGTGGATAAGCTGGAAGAGATGCGCACCCGTGACCTGGAACTGAACCAGCAGATGAAAGAGACCATCACGCAGCTGAATCAGGAGATCAGCGATCGTAAGAAGGCGGAGCTGGCTCGCGAGCAGGTGATGGACAAGCTGCGTGAAGAGGTGACCCGTCGCGAGCAGGCACAGATTGAGCTGGAGCAGCAATCCTCCTTCCTGCGCTCATTCCTGGATGCTTCGCCTGACCTGGTTTTCTATCGCAATATCGATAAGCAGTTCTCCGGCTGTAATCGGGCGATGGAACTGCTGACCGGCAAAAGCGAGAAGCAGCTGATTGGCCTGACGCCACGCGATATCTATGATGATGAAGCGGCAACGAAAGTGCTGGAAACGGACGAGAAGGTGTTCCGTCATAACGTTTCGCTGACTTATGAACAGTGGCTGCAATATCCCGACGGGCGTAAAGCCTGTTTCGAGATCCGTAAAGTGCCTTATTACGACCGCGTCGGTAAGCGCAGCGGGCTGATGGGCTTTGGTCGCGATATAACGGAACGTAAGCGCTATCAGGACGCGTTAGAGAACGCAAGCCGGGAGAAGACCACCTTTATCTCTACGATCAGCCACGAGCTTCGTACGCCGCTTAATGGCATTGTCGGCCTGAGTCGCATTCTGCTTGACACCGACCTTAATCAGGAACAGCTGAAATACCTGAAAACCATTCACGTCTCTGCCATCACGCTGGGCAACATCTTTAATGATGTGATTGAGGTGGACAAAATCGAGCGCCGCAAAGTACAGCTGGATAATCAGCCCCTCGACTTCACCGGTTTCCTCGCCGATTTAGAAAATCTTTCCGGTCTGCTGGCCCAGCCAAAAGGGCTGAAGTTTGTGCTTGCACCGCAACTGCCGCTGCCGCATATGATTTCGACGGATGGAACGCGTCTGCGTCAGATTCTGTGGAACCTGATTGGTAACGCCGTGAAGTTCACTCAGCAGGGCGAAATCGTGGTGCGGGTAGCCTATGAACAGGACGAAACGCTGCGCTTTGAGGTGCAGGACTCTGGTATGGGTATTCGTCAGGAAGAGCAGGATAAGATCTTTGCAATGTACTATCAGGTCAAAGATCAGCATGGCGGTAAACCGGCGACCGGCACCGGTATCGGGCTGGCGGTTTCACGTCGTCTGGCGCAGGCGATGGGCGGTGATATCCGTGTATACAGCGCACCAGGGCAGGGTTCATGCTTTACCGTAGAGATTAAAGCGCCACGCATTGCTGAAGAGGTGGAAGATGAAGGCCTGGACGACAGCCTGCCACTCCCTGCGCTGCATGTGCTGCTGGTTGAAGATATTGAGCTGAATGTGATTGTGGCGCGCTCGGTGCTTGAGAAGCTGGGCTGCAGCGTCGAGGTCGCCATGACCGGCAGCGAAGCGCTGGCGCTGTTCGACCCGCTGGAGTTTGATCTGGTGCTGCTGGATATTCAGCTGCCCGATATGACCGGGCTGGATGTTTCGCGTGCGATTCGTCAGCAGTATCAGGGAACGCATCTGCCACCACTGGTGGCACTGACCGCCAATGTCCTCAAAGACAAAAAAGAGTATTTCGACGCGGGAATGGATGATGTCCTGAGCAAACCGCTGGCAGTGCCGGCGCTGACCGCGATGATCAAAAAGTACTGGGATTATCAGGCAGATTCGGAAGAGGAAACCGCAGAGGTCAGCGATGACAAAACCCGGATGCTGCTGGATGTGGCGATGCTCGAACAGTATATCGAGCTGGTTGGTCCCGGTCTGATCACCCAAAGCCTGACGATGTTTGAAAAGATGATGCCGGACTATCTTGCGGTGCTGGAATCGAATCTGATGGCGCGCGATCAGAAAGGCATTGCTGAAGAGGGGCACAAGATCAAAGGGGCGGCAGGTTCGGTCGGGCTGCAGCGCCTGCAGATGCTGGCGAAACAGATCCAGAGTCCTGAATTACCGGCGTGGTGGGACAACGTTGTTGAATGGATTGACGAGCTGAAGCATGAGTGGCGACATGATGTGCAGGTATTGCGCGACTGGGTGGCAGAGCAGGATAAGTCATATCCTGGAAAAAAATGACCCCAGCCGAGGCCGGGGTGCGCGAATACTGCGCCAACACCAGGGAAAGCATTGCGGTCGCTATGATTTGAATAATTAATGCAGCCGCAGGGTATTGGTTAACACTGACATCACCTTAGCAAATTCATCTTCTCGTGCGACAAGATTCATTAAAATTTGTGATATTGAGCAGCGTTTGAATATAGAAAACATTAATTTGGCAACACAGTCAAGTAAGGAATCATTTTCTCTGCTGCATTGCTGTTATTTTAATCAGATTTGTGGTTTTTGGTATAGTTTTGACGCTGATCAGCTGCAAAGCAAAGGCTGAGCAGCAGTAAGTTAAGCTGGTATTAACCTCTGCCTCTTCAGAGAAGCTAACGCGCTGATATTGCAGGTGACCACCCTGAAATGACATGAATTATCCAAAACGATTTGGAATGATAAAAAAGAATCTAAAACTTTGTCCTGCACTCGCGCTGACATCATTGCGCTTAATGAGAGTAAAAAGGGCCATAACAACTCTGAGCGACGTTGTTAAGCGCTGTTTATTTATACGATATCAGCGTGATTCTGATTAAGCTTTGGGCGGCTTATCATTCATAAAAAAATAACAGTTAAGTATATTGAATGATTTAAACCGGCGTTTATCACCCATTATTAAGTGTTTATCTGGAAAGATGCTAAGCCATAATAATGAATGGAACCGATTCCTTTTTTCCGGAAGTCCTTGAACTATTTCGAACTGTTGCAGCATTTTGATGCAAAATGATTGAATAAAGTCTGGAAACCGCTGCAAGTTTTTCAGCGATTTTTGTGAAAAAGCGACTTTACTGGCAGTGATTACATGAGTGATTAATTAACGTCTGAAACAGGTATGGGAAGATTGCATGAACAAGCATAAAGGAAGCGTCGGACAGCGTATCAGACGTATTATTGGTCGTGTCCTGCTGGTATGGCTGGGCGTATGGCTGGCGGGAATTTTGCTCTTTTCGTTCCTGCCTGTACCGTTTTCAGCGGTGATGGCTGAGCGACAGATCGGTGCCTGGTTACGCGGTGACTTTAGCTATATCGCCCACTCTGACTGGGTCGGACATGATGAGATTTCGCCGTGGATGGGGCTGGCCGTTATCGCCTCAGAAGATCAAAAGTTTCCGGACCACTGGGGGTTCGATGTCGCGGCGATTGAATCTGTACTGGATAACAGCGATAGCCGGATGCGTGGTGCTTCCACACTGTCACAACAGACAGCAAAGAATCTGTTTCTGTGGGATGGCCGCAGCTGGGTGCGTAAAGGTCTGGAAGCGGGGCTGACAGTGGGTATTGAGACTGTCTGGACGAAACGACGTATTCTGACCGTCTATCTTAATATTGCAGAGTTTGGGCCGGGTATCTTTGGCGTTGAAGCAGCGTCACAGCGCTATTTTCACAAGCCAGCCAGCCGGCTTACCGCTGCCGATGCCGCTTTACTGGCGGCCGTTCTGCCTAATCCTATCCGTTATCGTGCTGCTACGCCTTCAGGCTACGTCAGAGAGCGACAGCAGTGGATTATGCGTCAGATGCGCCAGCTTGGCGGGGAAGGCTTCCTGCAGCGTAATAAGCTCGACTAAGACTTAGTCTTCATCAAAGCCCGCTTCAAACAGCTCAATGACCGCTGCCAGCGCCGGGATCTCCTCCGGGCCGCTGGCTTCAATCTCTATGTGTCCGCCTTTAGCCGAGTCGAGCATCAGCAGCGCAATCACGCTGCTGGCCTCAGCTTCCGTGCCGGCTTCGTTGCGCAGCAACACTTCGGCATCAAAGCTCTGCACCAGCTCAAACAGCTTCATTGCCGGACGGGCATGCATGCCCAGCTTGTTTTTGATTTCTACAGTTTGTCTGACGGTCATGATTTGCGCTTTTCCAGCGTGCGATGGCGTGACTGTACATTCTTACCGCGCGAACGGAAGTAATCCGCCAGCTGCTCTGCAATATAAACTGAGCGGTGTTTGCCACCGGTACAGCCAATCGCCACGGTAAGATAGCTACGGTTATTGGTCTCCAGCATCGGCAGCCAGAGTTCAAGATAGCTGCGTGTCTGGTAGATAAAGTTGTGCACTTCAGTGTGGCGGTCAAGGAAGGCCGCCACCGGGCGATCAAGGCCGGTCATCGGGCGCAGCTTAGGATCCCAGTGGGGATTGGGAAGAAAGCGCACGTCAAAGACATAATCAGCGTCAATCGGGATGCCATGTTTGAAGCCAAAGGATTCAAACACCATGGTCAGTTCGCGTTCACGCTTGCCCAGCAGACGGGTACGCAGCATCTCGGCCAGCTCATGTACCGACATTTCTGAGGTGTCGATGATCAGATCGGCACGCGAACGCAGCGGCTCCAGCAGATCGCTCTCTTCATCGATAGCGCTCTCCAGCGACAGATTTTTGCTGGAGAGGGGATGCAGACGGCGCGTATCGCTGTAACGACGAATCAGGGTATTGCGATCGGCGTCGAGAAACAGCAGCTGAGGTGAAAATGTGTCAGGCAGATTATTCAGCGCGGTTTCAAAAATTTCCGGGGATTCAGGCATGTTACGAACGTCGATGCTGACTGCCGCCGAAATATTGCGTTCCGCCAGCGAGTTGGCCAGCTCAGGCAGCAGCACGACCGGCAGGTTATCAACGCAGTAGAATCCCATATCTTCCAGCGCACGGAGCGCCACTGACTTCCCCGAGCCTGAACGACCGCTAACGATCATCAGCACCATGACCTTCTCTCCCGTTTTAAAACCGGCACCGGGCCGGTAAAGACGCGTTACTGCTCTGTCTGGACTTCCGTAATAATGGCATAGAGCTCTTCATCACTCTGCGCAGCACGCAGCCGACGGCAAACCGTTTTATCAGCCAGACGTTTTGCCACCAGTGAAAGGGTGTGCAGGTGTGTTTTGCACTGGTCAGCCGGAACCAGCAATGCAAACAGCAGGTCGACCGGCTGGTTGTCGACGGCATCAAACGCAATCGGCTGCTCAAGGCTGATAAATACCCCAACCGCACGCAGCGTATCCTCTTCCAGCTTGCCGTGAGGAATGGCTATTCCGTTACCAATACCGGTACTGCCCATGCGTTCGCGGGTCAGAATCGCTTCAAAAAGCGTCTGGTGCGGCAGGTTGAGCTGCTTAGCGGCCAGTTCGCTGATGATTTCCAGCGCACGTTTTTTGCTCTGGCAGTGTACGCCGCTGCGGGTGCAGTCTGGCGAAAGCACTGTGCTCAATTCCAGTGTAAGGTCGTTGTTCATTATCGTTTCACTTGCGTGTTCACCAGGCCATTCACCGCCAGCGCCCTGATATGTGCGACAAACGGCGCTTGCTCAGATGACAAAACGGGGCGGATTATCCGCCCCATCCTGTCGGCTCTGCGCGCCATGCGCGCGTAGCTAGCGTGAAGGTTAGTGTTTTTTCAGTTTATCTTTGTGTTTGGTCAGCTGACGGGCGAGTTTATCAATCAGCCCGTCAATTGCCGCATACATATCTTCCGCTTCCGACGTGGCGTGCAGCTCGCCACCGTTCACGTGGAGTGTTGCGTCAGCCACCTGTGTGACTTTCTCAACCTTCAGGACAACATAGACCTGATTGATATGTTCAAAATAGTGTTCCAGTTTGGCAAATTTACCGCTGACGAATTCACGTAAAGGTGGCGTGATTTCAACATGTTGCCCGGTCAGGTTCAGCTGCATAGGTCTTCCTTCTCATTTCTTTCAAACCAGTTGTTTACGCTGGTTCGATGGCGGGATGGATAAAGACTCACGATATTTGGCGACGGTACGCCGTGCCACCATGATCCCCTGATCAGATAACATGGAGGTCAGTTTACTGTCGCTCAAGGGTTTGGCTGGATTTTCCGCCGAAATTAATTTCTTCACCAGAGCACGGATCGCGGTAGAGGAGGCTTCACCGCCACCTTCCGTATTAACATGACTGGAGAAAAAGTACTTCAGTTCAAAAATGCCACGCGGGCTGTGCAGATACTTCTGCGTGGTCACACGGGAAATGGTCGATTCGTGCATCTCAACGGCCTGGGCGATATCGGCCAGCACCATCGGACGCATAAATTCTTCACCCTGCTCGAAGAACGCCTGCTGCTGCTCAACGATACAGCGCGTGACTTTCAGCAGTGTGTCATTGCGGCTTTCCAGACTCTTAATCAGCCAGCGCGCTTCCTGCAGATTACTGCGAATAAACTGGCTGTCGCTGTCATTGCGCGTTGCCCCGCCCATTGCCGCATAGTGCTGGTTGATTTTCAGACGAGGCACGCTGTCGGCATTGAGCTCAACCGTCCAGCGGTTGCCGACCTTACGCACCAGTACGTCGGGGATAACATATTCCGGCTCGCCGGTGTTGATGGACTGACCCGGACGCGGGTCCAGCGACTGAATCAACAGCATCGCCTCTTTCAGCACCTCTTCTTTGAGGCGCGTGACGCGCATCAGGCTGCGGAAGTCGTGATTGGCCAGCAGGTCGAGATGTTCGCTGACAATCAGGCGTGCTTCAGTCAGCATCGGCGTTTCTGGCGTATACTGGGAGAGCTGAACCAGCAGACAGTCACGCAAATCACGTGCGCCTACACCAATCGGGTCAAAGCGCTGGATGCGTTTCAGCACCGCCTCAACCTCATCCGCTTCAAGCTCATCATTGCCGATGCTGTCGAGGATCTCCTCAAGCGAGACGGTAAGATATCCGGTGTCATCAATAGCATCGACGATAGACGTCGCAATCGCGCGATCGGTATCGCTGAAAGGCGTCAATTCGACCTGCCACATCAGGTAATCCTGCAGTGACTGCGTGGTTTCGCCCTGATAGACCGGCAACTCATCATCCTGATAATCGGTACCGGTGCCGGAAGGGGTGCCAGCGGTGTAGATTTCATCCCAGGTGGCATCCAGCGGCAGCTCATCAGGCATCTCTTTCTGCTCGAGCGCTTCACGGGTATCCAGCGCTTCGGCTTCTGACGATTCCCGGGAGTCAATCTCGTCATGCAGATCGGTCTGCTCAAGCAGTGGATTACTTTCCAGTGCAAGCTGTAACTCCTGCTGGAGTTCAAGCGTAGAGAGTTGCAGCAGGCGAATCGCCTGCTGCAACTGTGGAGTCATTGCCAGCTGTTGGCTGAACCTGAGTTGTAAACCTTGCTTCATAGACAGGATGGTAGTTCCCAGGTAAACATCGGTATTAACGACACCTTATCAGAGTCTGAACTCTTCACCCAAATAAACCCGCTTAACCTGCTCATCCGCAAGAATTTCATTGGGTGTACCATGCGCAATCAGGTGGCCCTGGCTGACGATATAGGCCCGCTCACAGACCGCTAACGTTTCGCGCACGTTGTGGTCGGTAATCAAAACGCCGAGGCCGCTGTCACGCAGATGCTCAATGATCTTCTTGATGTCGATAACGGAAATAGGGTCAACACCGGCAAAAGGTTCATCCAGCAGAATAAACTTAGGATTGGCAGCCAGCGCGCGGGCAATCTCAACACGACGTCGTTCACCACCCGACAGTGCCTGGCCCATGCTGTCACGCAGGTGCTCGATGTGGAACTCTTCCATCAGCTCCCGGGCGCGATCCTGGCGTTGCTCTTCGGTGAGGTCATCACGGATCTGCAGTACCGCCATCAGGTTATCGTAGACGCTGAGGCGACGGAAAATCGACGCCTCCTGCGGCAGATAACCGATGCCGCGACGCGCACGCGCATGCAGCGGCAGGATGCTGATGTCTTCATCATCAATAACAATGCGGCCAGCGTCACGCGGCACAATGCCCACCACCATGTAAAAGGTAGTGGTTTTACCGGCTCCGTTCGGACCCAGCAGGCCGACAATCTCGCCGGATTTTACCTGCAGGCTGACATCTTCTACCACGCGACGGCCTTTATATGCCTTCGCCAGGTTTTCTGCGATTAATGTGGCCATAGCTATCAGTTACTCTTCTTTCCGCTGTTGGACGAACCTTTATCCTGAAGTTGCGACGGCACCAGTACGGTCGTGACGCGCTTGTTCTGGCCCTGGCTGTAAGCCTGCATTTTCTGCTCTTTCACCAGATAGGTAATACGATCGCCTTTGATGTTGCTGTCCTGCTGCTCAATGAACGCATTGCCGGTCAGTTCAACGAAATCGTTGGCCAGTTCGTAGTGCAGTTTAGAAGCATGGCCCTGAACCGGCTTGCCGCTGTCCTGCATCTGATAGAAAGTGGCGGGATTACCGTAGGCGTCAACGATGGTTTTCTTGCTGTCGCCGCCCGGACGGGTCACCACGACCTTATCGGCCGTGATTTTGATAGAGCCCTGCGTCACGATGACATTGCCGGTAAAGGTCGCGACATTGCCCTGCAAATCCAGCGCCTGATTCTGCGAGTCAATATTGACGGGTTTGTCCGAGTCACCGGTCAGGGCCAGCGCCGGAACGCTGGTTGCCAGTAACATGCTGGCCAGTAAAATCTTCAGGCTATTTTTGTTCATTTTGAATTTCATAAGAGGTTTTGACCTTCTCGATTAACTCGGCGTTTTTTGTCCGTAAATTGCCGCGCATTTTCATGCCGGTGGAGTTAAAGCTGCGGCCATACAATGTCACCTGGTCATCAGAGGTAACGTCCTGAGTGACAAGGTTAATCTGTGCATTATCGGTTTTTATCCGCTCAAGCTGGGAATCCTGCGTCAGCGTATTCAGCTCAACATGGCCATACAGATAAAGCATACGATCTTTGGTGAGCTTTGCTTTATCTGCGCGTAACGTCCAGGTGGGAATTTTGTTCTCATCAAAGGTGGTCATTACCGGATTGTCGAACCAGCTCAACTCGTCATCCGAGAAATAGGTCACTTTGTCAGAGACCAGTTTATATGACAGCGCGCCCTGCGGGTTATACACCACAGTGTGAGAATCATCACTGGTATAGGTCGGCGACTGACTATCTGTCCCGACTGGCGTGCCATCGCCATCCTGGTTGGTAAGATTCCAGCCGATCAAAACCAGTGCAATCAAGGTCAGAATCAGCGTTATCCAACGCCTGCTTTTACTCATACTGATTGCCCTTTGGCATCCTCAAATTTGTTCTGCGCCATTAAGATCAGGTCACATACTTCGCGTACCGCGCCGCGTCCACCCGCAATCCGCGTGACATACTGCGCGCGCGGCAACAGGATCGGATGTGCATCCGCCACCGCCACGCTTAATCCCACTTTCGCCATAACCGGCCAGTCGATCAGGTCGTCACCGATGTAGGCGACCTGATCATCAGAGAGAGACAGTTTATCCAGAAGTTCACGATAGGCCAAAAGCTTATCCGATTGTCCCTGATAAAGATGACGGATGCCGAGCGTTTTGCAGCGATCTTCCATCAGACGGGCATTGCGGCCAGTAATAATAGCCACTTCCACATTGGCGGTCAGCAAACAGCGTACACCGTAACCATCCCGCACGTTGAAGGCTTTCAGCTCTTCACCATTGTTTCCCATGTAGATCACCCCGTCGGACATGACACCATCGACGTCGCAGATCAGCAGACGAATGTTGCTGGCGCGCGTCATGACGTCAGCACTGATCGGCCCATAGCAGGTGTCAATCGTGGGCGTTACCTGTTGCATTTTATTTTCCTGTTCAGACTACGCCAGCGCGCAGCATGTCATGCATATGTACCACACCGAGCAGATGGTCGTCATCGGCCACCAGAATCGAGGTAATGTTTTTGGTCTGCATCAGGTTCAGGGCTTCAACCGCCAGCATATTTGGCCGGACGCGGATGCCTCCTGGCGTCATCACTTCCCCAATGGTGGCGCGCTGAAAATCGATACCCATATCAAAGATGCGGCGCAGGTCACCATCGGTAAAGATACCTTCAATTTTCATCAGACCGTCGACGATGACCGTCAGGCCCAGATTTTTGCGGGTAATCTCCAGCAGCGCATCACGCAGTGAGGCGTCACGGGTGACGTGCGGCAGCTCATCGCCGCTGTGCATGATATCCGCGACATGCAATAGCAGTTTGCGGCCCAGCGCACCGCCAGGATGGGAGAGGGCGAAATCTTCCGCCGTGAATCCGCGTGCTTCCAGCAGCGAAACCGCCAGCGCATCACCCATCACCAGTGTGGCTGTGGTGCTGGTGGTTGGCGCAAGCCCTAACGGGCAGGCTTCCTGTGGAACATGGACACACAGATGCACATCGGCAACCCGGCCCATCGCGCTGTCAGGCCGTCCGGTTATGCAGATCAGCGCAATGTGCTGACGTTTTAATACCGGAATCAATGCGAGGATTTCATTCGACTCACCGCTGTTGGAGATGGCGATCACCACATCATTTTTACTTACCATGCCCAGGTCACCATGGCTGGCTTCGGCCGGATGAACAAAAAACGCTGGCGTACCGGTACTGGCAAAAGTTGCCGCCATTTTTTTGCCGATATGACCAGACTTGCCCATGCCCATCACGACCACTTTACCCTGACAGGCGTAGATCAGGGCGCAGGCGCGGGCGAAATCGTCATTAATATATTGATCGAGCTGTTCCAGTCCTTCACGCTCGATACGCAGGACGGTTTTTCCCGCCTGCTGAAAATCAAATGCTGTTGGTTGCTGATATGACATAGTGAGTCTGTCCTTGTTAGCCGTCCATGAATGCCGGCTGCATCCACAGCAGCGTCACCCAGACGAAGAAACCACAGAGTAAAATCAGGCCATTGATGCGGCCAACGCGTCGGCGACGCAGCAGGCAGAGCAGGGCAAACAGCACGCTGACGCCCAGCATCACCCAGTAATCACGGGCAAAGGCGTGATAGTCGATACTGCCGGGGTGAATCAGCGCCGGCAGGCCCAGCACAATGGCAATATTATAAATGTTGGCACCAATCAGATTGCCGATCGCGATATCATCTTCACCTTTCAGGGCCCCGGCAATCACCGTCGCCAGCTCAGGCAGGCTGGTGCCCACGGCGATGAGCGTCAGGCCCATCACCAGTTCGCTGACGCCAAAGTAGTCGGCAAAGGCGGTGGCATTGTCGATCACCATGCGGGTAGACATCGGCAGAATAATCAGCGCGACGGCCAGCCAGAGAAAGGCTACCGTGTTTCCGCTCTCTTCGCGGGGCAGCTCGGCCAGCTGCTCGCGGGTCAGGGTGTCGTTGTTGTCCCGTTCTGCTTTACGCGCAATGCGAATCACCACCATCAGATAAATAGCGGCGATGGCGATCAGGCCAATTCCATCCAGTCGACTAAGCTGATTGTCAAACAGCATGAATCCGCTGAGCAGGGTAACCAGCAACATCAACGGCAGTTCACGGCGTATCAGATTAGAATGGACGCTGAGAGGATGCATGAGCGCAGCGGCACCCAAAATGAGTAAAATGTTGGTAATGTTCGAGCCGAGCGCGGTGCCAACAGCCAAATCCATCTGGCCATGCTGGGCCGCGGAAAAGGAGAGGATCATTTCTGGCAGCGAGGTGCCGATGCTGACAACGGTCATGCCAATGATCAGTGGCGGAATGCCAAAGGATCGACACAATATAGAGGCGCTAAACACCAGACGATCGGCACCATATGCCAGTAAAAGCAAACCGATAATCAGCAGTGCAGAAGCTACGAACATGAAAAATCCTTGCGTAAAAACCCGCGCCGGCAATGCCTTTACCGACCGGTTTAAGGTTCTGTTTGGCGAGACAGCCGCTGATTTTGACCGTCTGGACGGCAAAAGTAAATTTAATGACCATTTTCGCCAAATCTTAGCGGTAAGTTTCTGTAAAGCTATCGTGAATCAGGACCGAACAGGCTACCATCGTACCCTATGTTTACGCCCGATCCTTACAAGAGGTAATAATGATCCAGCAGCAAACGAATCTGGTTGAGGTTCGTGGCGTGAGTTTTTCGCGCGGAGATCGCACCATCTTCGACGACATTTCGCTGACCGTGCCGAAAGGCAAAGTAACGGCGATAATGGGACCGTCGGGGATAGGGAAAACCACTCTGCTACGCTTGATTGGGGGGCAACTTCAGCCGACCCGCGGTGACATCTTTTTCCGTGGCGAAAACATTCCGTCATTGTCGCGCGCTAAATTGTATGAAGCGCGTAAGAAGATGAGCATGCTGTTCCAGTCTGGCGCGCTATTTACTGACTTAACGGTCTACGAAAATGTCGCCTGGCCGCTGCGCGAACATACCCGTCTTCCCGCCCCTATTCTGCACAGCACGGTATTAATGAAGCTGGAAGCCGTAGGGCTGCGTGGCGCAGCTCAACTGAAACCGGCTGAGCTGTCGGGCGGAATGGCGCGTCGTGTGGCGCTGGCGCGCGCGATTGCGCTTGAGCCGGAACTGATCATGTTCGATGAGCCTTTCGTGGGTCAGGATCCCATCACCATGGGTGTGCTGGTCAAACTCATTGATGAACTGAACCATGCTCTGGGTCTGACCTGCATTGTGGTCTCGCACGACGTACCGGAAGTGCTGAGTATTGCGGACTATGCCTATATCGTGGCCGGACAAAAAATTATCGCACACGGCACCACGCCGGAACTGCGAGAGAATAACGACCCGCGCGTCCGCCAGTTTATTGATGGCGATGCGGATGGTCCGGTTCCCTTCCGTTTTCCTGCCGGCGACTATCTCGCTGATTTAACCGGCTCAGGGAGTAACTAAACAGATGGTCTTGAAGGCGCTGGCGTCATTCGGTCGTCAGGGAATTGAAACGTGCGCCAGTTTTGGACGCGCAGGATTAATGCTGTTTCACGCGCTGGTAGGAAAACCCGCGTTCCGCAGACACTCGCCGCTACTGATTAAACAGCTCTATAGTGTTGGTGTGTTGTCGTTACTGATTATTGTCGTGTCGGGCCTGTTTATCGGCATGGTACTGGGACTGCAGGGTTATCTGGTACTGACCACTTACGGTGCTGAAACCAGTCTGGGTATGCTGGTGGCGCTGTCGTTGCTGCGTGAACTGGGGCCGGTCGTGACCGCGCTGCTGTTTGCCGGACGGGCAGGCTCAGCCCTCACGGCTGAAATCGGTCTGATGAAAGCCACTGAACAGCTCTCCAGTATGGAGATGATGGCGGTGGATCCGTTGCGTCGCGTCGTTTCGCCGCGCTTCTGGGCCGGTTTTATCAGTATGCCGCTACTCGCACTGATCTTTACCGCAGTAGGTATTGCTGGCGGTGCACTGGTTGGCGTGAGCTGGAAGGGAATCGATCCTGGTTTCTTCTGGTCAGCCATGCAGAACGCGGTCGATTTCCGCACCGACGTTGTTAACTGCATCATCAAAAGCGCCGTCTTTGCCGTGACGGTTACCTGGATTGCTCTTTTTAATGGCTATGACGCGATTCCCACTTCTGAAGGGATCAGTCGCGCGACAACGCGTACCGTAGTACATGCTTCACTGGCGGTGCTCGGGTTGGATTTTGTGCTGACAGCACTGATGTTTGGGAATTGATGCAATGCAAAGCAAAAAAAGCGAAATCTGGGTTGGCATTTTTATGATTATGGCGTTGATCGCCGCATTGTTTCTCTGTCTGCGCGTCGCCGATTTAAAGTCGATGGGCACAGAGCCAACATGGAAACTCTACGCTACGTTTGACAATATCGGCGGCCTGAAAGCCAGTTCGCCGGTCAAAATCGGCGGTGTGGTGATTGGCCGGGTAACGAACATTGAGCTTGAACCGAAAACGCTGCTGCCACGTATCACGATGGAGATCAGCGATCAGTATGCGAATAAAATTTCAGATACCAGCTCCCTGGCGATTCGCACGCAGGGACTGCTGGGTGAGCAGTTCCTGGCGCTCAACTTAGGCTTTGACGATCCTGAACTCGGTTCGGCGATGCTGAAAGATGGCGATACGCTGCGCGATACCAAGTCAGCGATGGTGCTCGAAGACCTGATTGGCCAGTTCCTTTATAAGAGCGGCGATAACAAACAAAACAGTGACAACAAGGATGCGCAGGCAGGCGACAGTGCTGCGCCTGCGGCACCGGCTCAACCTTAAAGAAGAGGGTATACCATGTTTAAACGTTTACTGATGATTGCCATGCTGGTGGTTGGTGTACCGCTGACGGCGACAGCAGCCGATCAAAGCAATCCCTACAAGCTGATGAACGAAGCGGCGGAAAAGACGTTTACCCGTCTGAAAAATGAGCAGCCGAAAATCAAGCAGGACCCAAACTACCTGCGTCAGATTGTGCGTCAGGAGCTGCTGCCCTATGTACAGATCAAATACGCGGGCGCGTTAGTGCTGGGCCGTTACTATCGTGATTCGACCCCGGCGCAGCGTGAAGCCTACTTCAGCGCCTTTGGTGACTATCTGGCACAGGCTTATGGTCAGGCACTCGCACTCTATAACGGTCAGAGCTATCAGATTCAGCCTAAGCAGCCATTGGGCGATGCCCAGATTGTCGCCATTCGTGTCTCCATCATCGATCCTAATGGCCGTCCACCGGTTCGTCTCGACTTCCAGTGGCGCAAAAACAGCCAGACCGGTAACTGGCAGGCTTATGACATGATCGCCGAAGGCGTCAGCATGATCACCACCAAACAAAATGAGTGGAGCGATCTGTTACGTACTAAAGGTATCGACGGTCTGACAGCGCAACTGAAATCCTCTGCGGCACAGCCAATTACGCTGGATAAACAAAAATAATGCACGAATCGTTACGCTGGGAGCGGGAAGCCAGCACGCTATTGCTGAAAGGCGAACTGGATCGCGACACGTTAATGAGCCTGTGGCAGCAGCGTGAAACGCTGATTAAAGATGTTGATACCATCGACGTTGCAGCGCTGGAGCGTGTTGACTCTTCCGGTCTCGCCCTGCTGGTGCACCTGCGGGAAATCGCCCGGGCACAGGGTATGACTCCACGCTTTACGGGTATCAGCGACAAACTGCACTCGCTGATTACGCTTTACAATCTGCAACAGATTATTGTTTCTGCGGATAAAAGCGCCTGATTTCCGGTTGTTATGCTAAGCCCCTGTTTTCAACAGGGGCTTTTGCGTATTTAAGAGTCAGCCGCTTTCCTCTACTATGTCAGCCTTATTATTATTAAGTGAAGTTAAGCCCAATGGAAAACAGTGAAATTCAGGCCGCGTTGATGGCCGCATTGCCTCTGGACGAAGTTCATGTGATGAGCAACGATGGCAGCCATTTTCAGGTGATCGCCGTAGGCGAACTGTTTGGCGAACTGAGCCGCGTGAAAAAGCAGCAGGCTGTCTACGCACCGCTGATGGAGTTCATCGCGGATAACCGCATGCATGCTGTCTCTATCAAAACCTATACTCCCGCTGAATGGGCGCGTGACCGTAAACTCAACGGTTTCTGATCCCACAGCGTGGTGAACTCGCCGTGGGCGAGTTCAATTTTTAGCAAGTTAATTGAGAGCCGTGTTAATGGAAAAATTTCGTGTGCAAGGCCCCACCCGCTTAAGTGGTGAAGTCACCATTTCCGGGGCGAAGAACGCCGCACTTCCTATTCTGTTTGCTGCCCTGCTGGCCGAAGAGCCGGTAGAGATCCAGAATGTGCCAAAGCTGCGCGACATTGATACCACCATGAAGCTGCTGAGCCAGCTGGGTGCGAAAGTGGAACGCAACGGTTCTGTACATGTCGATGCCAGCGCGGTAGATGTATTTTGTGCGCCTTACGATCTGGTCAAAACCATGCGTGCCTCAATCTGGGCGCTGGGCCCGCTGGTCGCACGTTTTGGTCAGGGTCAGGTTTCACTGCCGGGTGGCTGCGCGATTGGCGCGCGTCCGGTTGACCTGCACATTACCGGTCTGGAACAGCTGGGTGCCGAGATCAAGCTGGAAGAGGGCTACGTTAAGGCGTCAGTCAATGGCCGTCTGAAAGGCGCGCTGATTGTCATGGACAAAATCAGCGTTGGCGCAACCGTGACCATTATGAGTGCTGCGACGCTGGCGACCGGTACTACCGTGATTGAAAATGCGGCCCGCGAGCCGGAAATTGTTGATACGGCCAACTTCCTCAATACCCTGGGCGCTAAAATCAGTGGCGCAGGCAGCGACAAAATCACCATCGAAGGCGTAGAGCGTCTGGGTGGCGGTATCTATACCGTCCTGCCCGATCGTATCGAAACCGGTACCTTTCTGGTGGCTGCCGCGATTTCGGGCGGCAAAGTGATGTGTCATAAAACTCAGCCCGATACGCTGGATGCAGTACTGGCGAAGCTGCGTGATGCGGGTGCTGATATCGAAATCGGTGAAGACTGGATCAGTCTGGATATGCACGGCAAGCGACCAAAAGCGGTCAACGTGCGTACCGCACCACATCCGGGATTCCCGACCGATATGCAGGCGCAGTTCACCCTGTTAAACATGGTTGCGGAAGGCACGGGCGTGATTACCGAAACCATCTTTGAAAACCGTTTCATGCATATCCCGGAACTGATTCGTATGGGCGGACATGCTGAGATTGAGAGCAACACGGCGATCTGTCACGGGGTAGAAACCCTGTCAGGCGCGCAGGTGATGGCGACCGATTTGCGTGCGTCTGCCAGTCTGGTTCTGGCGGGTTGCATTGCAGAAGGAACAACGTTCGTTGATCGCATTTATCACATCGATCGTGGCTATGAGCACATCGAAGATAAGCTGAAAGCGATGGGCGCGAACATCGAGCGCGTCAGCGAAGAGTAATCCTGCAGCTGCGCTGAAATAGCCAGCCCCCGAGGGGGCTGGTTTTTTTCGCCTGAGGATCGCCTGAGATCTCAGGTGTTATCCGTCTGATCGGCAGGCGTCCGGATACGTTTTCTGCGATCCAGCAGGCAGTTTGTATCGGGATCGTAATAGCGGCTGGGCCAGATCTCACTGGGATGAACTTTGATCGCGTCGGCGATCAACCATTCACCTTTTGGCCATGGACGCGTCAGTGCATTCGCCAGCGTGGATGAACTCAGGCCTGCTGCGCGTGACAGCGCTGCCAGCGTCATACCACGCTTATGCAGCGCCGCGATAATGTCAGCCGGGTGCCAGTCTTCCTTTCTTTTTTGCATAACCTGTTCTCCTTTTCCTTGTCATTGCATCATCCAGCGAGACGCTGGCTTTCCTTTTACCATTATCTGGAAATAGTCAGAATTTTATAGCAAATGTTTCCTGTTAATTTCCAGTAATATTTGGATCCCGCGTCTGGTCTGTGTGGTGGCACGCAACACGAATGCAACAGCTAAGAGGGAACAAAAAGAAGTGAGAGCAGGGTCGTAAAAACGGAGCCCGGCAGGCTCCGTGAGGGATCAGAAGTCGCGCTGAACTGACATGTGTGCCAGCGACTCCAGCGCGCTGCGCCAGGGGGATTCGGGCAGAATCCGCAAGGCTTCAATCGCTTTATCCGCTTCCTGTTCCGCGCGGCTGCGCGTCCATTCCAGCGAACCACACTGATTCATCGCTTCCAGCACTGGCTCCAGCAGATGGCGGCCATTTCCCTGCTCAATGGCTTCACGGATCATCTTCGCCTGTTCAGGCGAGCCGTGCTGCATGGCATGCAGCAGCGGCAGCGTCGGTTTGCCTTCGCTCAGGTCATCGCCGGTATTTTTACCCAGCGTCTCGCCGTCAGCACTGTAATCCAGCAAATCGTCAATTAACTGGAAAGCGGTACCCAGATAGCGCCCATAATCCTGCAGCGCTTTTTCCTCTTCAGGTGTGGCTTCAGCCAGTATCGCCGAGGCCTGTGAGGCCGCTTCAAACAGGCGCGCGGTCTTACTGTAAATCACGCGCATGTAGCTTTCTTCGGTGATATCGGGATCGTTAACGTTCATTAGCTGCAGGACTTCGCCCTCAGCAATGACGTTTACCGCCTCTGACATCAGCGCCAGGATACGCAACGACCCCATGCTGGTCATCATCTGGAAGGCGCGGGTGTAAATAAAATCACCGACCAGCACGCTTGCCGCATTGCCAAACGCCGCGTTTGCGGTCGCTTTGCCACGACGCATATCGGATTCATCCACGACATCGTCATGCAGCAGCGTGGCGGTGTGGATAAATTCGATCAGCGCCGCATTGGTCACGTGCAGGTCGCCCTTGTAGCCCATGGCACGTGCGGATAGCACGGCAATCATGGGACGGATACGCTTGCCCCCGCCACTGATGATGTAGTAGCCCAACTGGTTGATGAGCGAGACATCTGAATTCAGCTGGTCGAGGATGGTCTGGTTAACGGCAGCCATATCCTGTGCGGTTAATTCATTAATCTGTTCTAAGTTCATTCGTCTTTTCAGCTATGACTCGTTATCTCTGCCATGGTAAGTGGTTTACCCAGCCAGCGTTCAGGTAATCTGTTACTGATTGTACTTGAATTTTGTGCCTGAGAAACGGTTGCATTCAGCCTGTGTTTTTTTTCTGCAAGAGTGTGCAAAGTGCTCTTGTCTTCTTCTGGAGTTTTGCGTAGAATTCGCGCCCTATTGTGAATATTTAGCGCGCCGCCTGATGAACTAAAAGGCAAGCGCAGAAGCGGAGTTTTATATGTACGCGGTTTTCCAAAGTGGTGGTAAACAACACCGAGTAAGCGAAGGTCAGACCGTTCGCCTGGAAAAGCTGGACATCGCAACCGGTGAAACGATTGAGTTTGACCAGGTTCTGATGATTGCTAATGGCGAAGACGTGAAAATCGGCGCGCCACTGGTTTCAGGCGGGATGATTAAGGCAGAAGTTGTTGCTCATGGTCGTGGCGAGAAAATTAAGATTGTTAAGTTTCGTCGTCGTAAGCACTACCGTAAGCAAGCAGGCCATCGCCAGTGGTTCACTGATGTGAAAATCACTGGTATCACGGCGTAAGAGGAGATCTGACAAATGGCACATAAAAAGGCTGGTGGTTCGACTCGAAATGGTCGTGACTCCAATGCAAAACGTCTGGGTGTAAAACGTTTCGGTGGCGAATCTGTTCTGGCAGGTAGCATCATCGTTCGTCAGCGTGGCACCAAATTCCACGCCGGTACCAATGTAGGTTGTGGTCGTGACCACACCCTGTTTGCTACCGCAGACGGTAAAGTACAGTTCGAAGTTAAAGGTCCGAACAACCGTAAATACATCAGCATCGTTGCTGAGTAAGGTTGTCGTGACGCAGACGTCTGACGTCTGAACGCACGAATTGAAGGCCCCGCAGCTCCTGCGGGGCTTTTTACATTCTGCGGTCTGTCGCGGTAAACGCGACGCATCACAAAAGTTTGCTGTACACTTTGTGTACGCACTGGCGAAAGCCAATCCTGATTTATCCGCCGCTGGTCAGCGCAGAAGACCCTGGCGGACCCGTCTGCAGAGTGCTGCAGACGATTGTGTGACGGAGATTGAAAATGAAGTTTGTTGATGAAGCGACAATTCTGGTCGTCGCCGGTGATGGCGGTAATGGTTGCGTCAGCTTCCGCCGCGAAAAATATATCCCGAGAGGCGGCCCTGACGGGGGTGATGGTGGTGACGGCGGTGACGTTTATCTGATCGCTGATGAAAACCTCAATACCCTTATCGATTATCGTTTCGAAAAATCTTTCCGCGCCGAACGTGGGCAGAACGGCCAGAGCCGCGACTGTACCGGTAAACGCGGTAAGGATATCGAAGTTAAAGTGCCGGTCGGCACCCGGGTTATCGACCAGGGTACCGGTGAGACACTCGGCGACATGACGCGGCATGGCCAGAAACTGATGGTCGGTAAAGGCGGGTGGCATGGCCTGGGCAATACCCGTTTCAAATCGTCAGTGAACCGCAGTCCGCGTCAGAAAACTATGGGTACCCCAGGTGAAAAGCGTGACCTGCAGCTGGAGCTGATGCTGCTGGCGGACGTCGGGATGCTGGGCTTACCGAATGCCGGTAAATCGACCTTTATTCGTGCCGTCTCGGCAGCTAAACCTAAAGTAGCGGACTATCCGTTTACCACCCTGGTGCCAAGCCTTGGCGTAGTGCGTATGGACAGCGAGCAGAGCTTCGTCGTGGCCGATATCCCGGGTCTGATTGAAGGCGCAGCAGAGGGCGCAGGCCTCGGTATTCGCTTCCTGAAGCACCTTGAACGCTGCCGCGTGCTGCTTCATCTGATCGACATCGACCCTATTGATGAAAGCGATCCGGTTGAAAATGCCCGTATCATCCTTGGCGAGCTGGAAAAATACAGCGGGAAACTGTTCAACAAACCACGCTGGCTGGTCTTCAACAAAATTGATCTAATCAGTGAAGAAGAAGCGCAGTCACGGGCGAAAGCGGTTGCTGAAGCGCTCGGCTGGGAAGATAAGTATTACCTGATCTCTGCCGCAAGTCAGACCGGCGTCAAAGAACTCTGCTGGGACGTGATGAGCTTCATCAACGCTAACCCGAAAGAAGCGGAGCTTGAAGAGAAGCAGCCTGAGAAAGTGGAATTCATGTGGGATGATTACCACAAAGAAACCATTGAAAACACGGTCGAAGTCGAAGATGAAGAGTGGGATGACGACTGGGATGATGAAGACGACGAAGGCGTTGAAATTATCTATCAGCGTTAACAGAACGCCTGCTACAGCGTAATATGTGATGCCCTCTTTCAGTGTGAAAGGGGGCATCGTTCTTTCTGCCGCTAGCTCATGACCGCTACGCTCAGTCGCGCACTGCAGCACAGCTGATCCCGACTGTTCCGAATCTCAATCTGCCAGCTCTGACTGCGTTTACCCAGATGCAGTGGACGGCAGGTCCCCCGCACCTGTCCCGCTGACACCGCGCGATGATGGCTGGCGTTAACTTCAACACCGACCACGCTGCTGCCTTCTTCAACCGCCATATACCCGGCAATTGAACCCATCGACTCCGCCAGCACCACGGAGGCGCCGCCATGCAGCAACCCAAACGGCTGCTGCGTCCTGGCATCGACCGGCATCGTCGCCTCCAGATAATCGTCACCTATCGCGGTAAAAACGATCCCCAGATGCGCCACCAGTGAGTGCTCACCCAGCGCGTTCAGTGCAGGAAGATCAATGAATCGTTTCCAGATCGCTGTCATGATCAGGCTCCCAGGGTTGCGCCGCCATCGACCACAATATCCTGCAGCGTCACATGGCTGGCAAGATCCGACGCGAGAAACAGAACGGTGGCCGCAATTTCCTGCGGCTGCGCGATCTTGCCCAGCGGAATACCCAGCTTGAACTGGTCCGGGAAGCCCGCAATCATCTCCTGCTCGCCGGTCGGTGTGTGCCACAGGCTGCGCTGCATATCGGTGTCAGTGGAACCAGGCGAAACAATATTACAGCGCACACCGTAAGGCGCCATTTCCAGACCCACAGTCAGACAGAGGCTGCGCAGCGCGGCTTTTGACGCACCATAAGCGGACATGCCAATACGCGGTGCATGCGCTGCATTCGATGCGACAGTAACGATGGCACCGGTGCGCTGTTCACGAAAGCACGGCAGCGTCTGCTGGAACAGATTAAATGCACCGCCCGCATTGACGTTAAGACAGGCCTGCCAGTCAGCAAATGACAGCGCATCAGTGGCACCCGTACGCAGAATACCGGCTGCGTTGACCAGCACATCGATGCGCGGCTGGGCGGTCAGCACCCGCTGACACACTGATTTTACCTGCACCGGATCGGCAACATCCATGGTGTGACAGGAAAAAGGATAGTCATGACCCTGGAACCGCAGATCAAACGCCTCTACCTGCGCGCCCGCCTGGTGAAAAGCCAGCGCTGTGTGGTAGCCAATGCCCTGACCGGCACCGGTCACCCAGACGATTTTACCGCTGAAATCGGATACATGGCTCATTCAGCCGGCTCCCGCGACAGCAGTGCCCACCAGCCGTCAATGCTTGGATTTTTTGCCAGGCTGACGAAATCGATATCACGATGTACCTGACGCCAGCGTGCCGCCAGCGCCATTACGCGTACCGAATCCAGCCCGTAGTCGATCAGATTTTCATCATCGTCCGGCACCTCATCATCTTCCAGCAGCGGCAGGATCAGCATACGCAGTTCGTCTTTGCTGAGCGGTACAGGCATCAGATCGGCGGTCATTACCACTTTTCCGCTGCGACCCGCGGTGTAGGTCAGCGCCATCATGTGTTCCTCACGGCTGAAGTCAGCCAGCGCATCGGCCACCATAAACGGCTGGATATTACGCATAAACGCATCCGTGGCGGTGGTCAGGCAGCCGATATGGGCATAGACGCCGGTAATAATCAGCTGATCGCGGCCCATCTCCTGCAGGATCGCCTCCAGCGGCGATCGGTGAAACGCACTGTAGCGCCACTTGGTCAGAACCTGATCGTGCTCATCCGGTGCCAGCGCCTCCACGATCTTCTGCTGATCGGGATGTTTATTCAGGCCGGGTCCCCACATATCGTTGAGCAGCGCACGATCTTCATCGCTCTGCGCGTTGGGCTGAGCGGTGTAAAACACCGGAATGCCCTGCGCTTTGCAGTAGCGTCGCAGGCGGACAATATTGTCAACGACCTGCTCAACCAGCGGGCTGTTATCGCCCCAGAAGTTAAGGAAATAGCGCTGCATGTCGTGGATCAGCAAGGCAGCACGGCCCGGCTCCAGCGTCCATTTTACCTTGTTGTTCGGCAACTCAGTGGCGTCAGGTAGCGGATAAGAAGTCAGTTGTGGAATAGCCATAAAAATTCTCCGGACAGATCAGGCTTGCGCACGCTGATCGGCAAGTTGTTGGCGCAGACGTTTTTTGTCCACCTTGCCGACCGCGGTCAGCGGCAGGGCATCTACGCAGGTAATACGGTCGGGCAGCTTAAATTCGGCGACGCCCAGTTCACGCAGGTGACGACGCAGCGCCACCGGTTTCACCGGCTGACGGGTGACAATAAACGCACAGCTCTTTTCACCCATGAGTTCATCGCTCATAGAGACCAGCGCCGCGTGGATCACATCCGCATGGCGCTGCAGCAGGTTTTCAATCTCTTCAGCCGCGATCTTTTCGCCGCCCCGGTTGATCTGATCTTTCTCACGACCCTGCACAATGATGTTGCCAGCAGGGGTGATCTCAACCAGATCGCCAGAGCAGTAGAAGCCCTGGTCATCAAAGCTGGCGGCGTTATGTTCCGGGCTGTTGTAGTAGCCACGGAACGTGTAGGGGCCGCGGGTCATCAGGCGACCTATGGCACCTACTGGCAGTGGATGACCCAGTTCGTCTGCAACCCACACCTCGTCATCCGGTGAGATCGGACGACCCTGCGTGGTGAGAATGGTCTGTTCATCGTCATCCAGCCGGGTGTAGTTCACCAGACCTTCCGCCATCCCAAACACCTGCTGAAGGGTACAGCCGATCTCGTTCTGGATGCGCGCGGCCAGCGTTTCGCCCAGCTTTGCGCCACCGACCTGAATACGTTGTAGTGAGGCCAGGGCGGCATTGCTGCCCCATTCCTGGATCGCCTGCAGCCAGAGACTGGCCGCGGGTGGAACCAGGCCGGTATCAGTAACCTGATGTTTTTCAATCAGCGGGAAACAGAGAGTTGCGCTGGGGTCGGCCGCTAAGATCACCTGGCCGCCCGCGTAAAAGACGCCCAGCGCGCCCGGAGAACTCATCGGGAAATTATGCGCAGCGGGCAGGGCAATCAGGTAACGGGTATCTGCGGTGACCCCGCAGATCACGTCACTTTCCCGGATGCTGTAATAGTAATCATTGTGGGTACGCGGGATCAGTTTCGGGGTGCCGGTACTGCCGCCCGACAGCTGGAAAAAAGCGACGTCATCGCCTGCGGTCGGGGTTGCCCTGAACTCACCTGCGGGTTCTGCCAGCAGGGTGTCGAGACTGTTTTCCGCATGAGTGTCATTACGCAGGATCACCTGCTGCAGTGAATGCTGTTCCCGGCGAAGCTGCGTGATAAAGGCGTCATCGGCGAACAGGGGATGGCTGCGATCGGCAATCAACAGGCGCGGCGTAATCTGACTGGCATAGGCGGACAGTTCGGTACGCTGGTGGCTGAACAGGGCGTTAACCGGGGCGACGCCGATTTTGAACAGCGCAAACAGCGTCAGGTAAAATTCCGCCACATTACCAAGCTGCACCAGCGCCGTATCACCGGTTTTCAGTCCACGACGCTGCAGGGCCGCTGCCAGATTGTCACTCAGTGAGGCCAGCTGGCGATAGGTAAATTGCCGGCCGCCGTCAATCACCGCCACGCATTCGCTGTCGCGGTGACGTTCCAGGATGTCGGTCATCGGCAGATCCAGCCAGTACCCTTTTTCACGGTAACGTGCGGCCAGATCGTCCGGCCAGCGGCTGTAAGAAATCGTCATACAGGTTCCTTTAGTGCAATCCAAAAGCGCGAAGCATGGTGTCGAGTTTGATGCCGGTTTCGCGCCACTCTGATTCAGGTTGTGAGTCCGCCACAATGCCCGCCCCAGCAAACAGCCGGACCCGTGGACCATTCACCGTGCCGCAGCGGATGGTGACGACCCATTCGCCGTTGCCCTGATCGTCACACCAGCCGACGATGCCGCCAAACAGCTGGCGCTCAAACGGTTCGAGTTGCTGAATCAGCGCCTGAGCACGCTGATGCGGAAAGCCGCTGAGCGCCGGTGTCGGATGCAGCAGGCAGGCCAGAGACAGCGCATTTTCGCGGTCGTCCAGCACTTCACCCCGAATATGCGTGGCGAGGTGCCACAGTGTCGAGGTGGTCAGCAGGGAAGGGATTTCCGGGACCGACAGCAGGCGACTGCGCGGCTGCAGCGTCATGTGCATCGCATCCGTCACCAGTTTATGTTCATGCCGGTCTTTGGCTGACCGTATCAGACTGTCACCTGACGCCTGGTCACGCTGTGGGTCGCTGTTGCGCGGCGCTGAACCGGCCAGCGGACAGGAGCTGAACTGGCGGCCCTGCTTACGGATCATCAGTTCAGGGCTGGCACCCACCAGCGCGCCGCCATCGGGCAGCGGCAGATGAAAGTGATAGCTGTCAGGGTTCTGCGCCACGATGCGCTGCATCAGGGCGGCCGTATTGACCGGCTGTTCCGCCACGATATCCATCAGCCGGGACAGCACTACTTTATCCGGATCGCCGCGCTGCGTGGCTGCCACGGCCTGCTCAACCATGTCAGTGAAGGTGTCGTGATCCGGCAGCGCGGTACGGCGACGAACTTTTGGCAGATCGCTTTCAGCCAATGAGGCGCGGGCTTTCAGATCGTCACGTTGAAAGGTCTGATACGACTCAGGGATAAACAGTGCAGCGGGCTGATCCACATCGAACGGGATCGCACCCACCAGAATGGGATGGGTTATGCCCTGTTTTCTGGCCGAGGCAAAATGATGCTGCAGTTGTTGCTGAAACTGTCCGGTTAGCTGCTCGCCCTGGTTTACCGGAGCAGTGAGTGTCGTAAAACAGCCCTGAGTCGTCAGGCTTCGCCAGGGAGACGTAAACAGGAAGCCACGGCAGAGTGCCGGAAAATCCTGCAGCAGGGGATGTTCAAATGCCAGAGATTCCACCATAATTTCACCTATAAATGATAAGATAACTAATAATGATTATCATTTGTATTATGTTGCAGTAACCTACGTCGAATAGTCGAAGGTGTCAATCAATAAGCGGTGATTCAGCTGGTTTTGTTGGTTAAATCAGCACAAGTTGTCGCCCGGATTACCGGAGAGAAAAAGGATGAAAACAAATGACTAAACAGGGAGCAATGTCGGCGTTAGCGCTATTATTCCTGAGTATCACTCTGTTCAGCGTGACCGCTGTTGCACAGACCGGCTGGCCGCGAACCCTCGCGGGTGCAAAAGGTCAGGTCACCCTGACTCAGGCACCGACTCGCATTGTCTCGACCAGTGTCACGCTGACCGGATCGCTGCTGGCGATCGATGCGCCGGTGGTTGCCAGTGGCGCAACCGCACCCGGCAGCCGGCTGGCTGATGAGCAGGGATTCTTCCGGCAGTGGGGGCGTGTGGCGAAACAGCGTGGCGTAAAGCGGCTCTATATTGGTGAACCCAATGCGGAAGCGATTGCTGCGGAAGCGCCAGACCTGATTGTGGTCAGCGCTACCGGTAATGATTCAGCGATCAAACTGGCCGATCAGCTCTCGGCGATTGCGCCGGTACTGGTCGTCAACTATGACGATAAAAGCTGGCAGCAACTGGTGACGCTGCTGGGTGAGGCGACCGGACATGAGGCGGATGCCGCTGCCCGGATAAGCGAGTTCGACGCGCGTGAAAAGGTGCTGAAAGCAAAGCTGACACTGCCTCCGCAGCCGGTTTCTGCGATGGTGTGGAACGGGGATGGCCGGGCGGTGAATCTCTGGACGGAGGCATCGGCCCAGGGGAAGTTACTGCAGGAGCTGGGCTTCACGCTGGCAACGCCACCGGCGACGCTTCAGTCCGCTCACAGCATGGGACAGCGTAAAGATATTCTTCAGCTTTCAGGCGAAAATCTGGCGGAAAGCCTGAATGGACAAACTTATCTGCTGTTTGCCGCCGAAGATAATACTGCTGCGCAGGTAATGAGCAATGCTTTCCTGGCGCAGACCCCAGCGGTGCGCGCTAAAGCGGTCTATGCGCTGGGGCTGGATAGCTTTCGTCTCGACTACTACAGCGCCAGTAATTTACTGACACGGCTGGAAGCGCTGTTCGTGAAATCATGATGTGGCTTCGTCGGGGAGAGGCCGTTGATAGCGTCGCAGGCGGGCCATCAGCAGCCACATGATGAGACCCAGCACGGTGGCTGCCAGTCCAGAGAGGGCGGCTGCCTGCTGCGGCAACAGCAGTGAACCCATCGCGCCAATTATTGCTGCACCTATCGCATCGCCGGTGACATTCTGCGCTGTCCAGAGGCTGTTGATCCTGCCAAGCAGTGCATCGGGCGTCAGCGTCTGAATTAGCGCGTACTGCACCAGGCTGCTGATGGCACTGAAATAACCAAAGGCCACGAGGCAGATCAGACTCAGGCTGAACCACGGCATCAGGCTGAACAGAGCCAGTGCGACGAATGCCGCGATGGCACTGACCAGAATCAGGCGGCCCGGCTGTAGTGACTGCGCCAGCCGTCCGCTGGTCAGCGCGCCTGTCGCAGCACCCAGCGGCACGGCGGCGTACATCAGCCCCAGCTCCGTCAGACCGACCTGCCAGTGAGGTGCCAGCGCCGGATAGAGCACTCGCACCGCGCTGGCTAATGTCACCAGCGCGCCAGTCAGCGCTGCCATACCTACAATCGGCGTATCGAACAGGAAGCGGACGCCGCTGCTTAGTGCCTTTATGGGATGTTCACGCGGCTGTGGCGGTGGCGCAAGCTGTGGCAATCGCAACAGGGTTAACACCGTCAGCAGCGTGCCGAACGCGGCCAGCCCGTAGTTCCACGCCACACCGCCCTGAGCAATCAACATACCCGCAATCGCGGGTGACAGAATCGCGCCAAAGCGCACCGTCAGCATGGTAATGGCACCCGCCTTCATCAGATTCTCACGCCCGACCAGCGCCGGAGTGGCTGCCAGCAGCGCCGTGACGCCTATCGCGCCGAAAAAGCCATCCAGGAGTCCCAGCACGAAGACGGCGATGACCGACGGTGAAGGGAGCAGGGCATTTATACACAACGCGGCAACGCCCAGGCCACAAGTGGATCGGGCAAACAGGATCAGGCGACGGCGCTCATAGCGATCGGCCAGCACGCCGCCGGTCAGCAGGCCGATAAACATACCGGCTCCGGCCAGCGTCACCGCCAGTCCTACCAGCAGCGGTGATTGCGTCAGCTGCTGAATCTGAACCGGGACCGCCACCGCCAGCATGCCGAGAGCGACAATCGAGATAAAGCGGGCGATAAACAGGGCGCGAAAAGCGGGATGGGTTCTCAGCAGAGTGAGATCGATAAAATGGGAAGGTTTGTTCATAGCGTCGCTTTTTTGCACCCATTTTCCTCATTATTGAATCTGAGAGTCATGGTAACATACAAAAAAAGTTAATAACGATAACAAGTATCATTATCATAAATACTCGCAATTGCGGGCCATGTTGAATTCGTAAAGGTTTAAATGTTATGCGTCAACTCCGTGCAATAGCCGGTTCAGGGATGCTGCTATTGTTGCTTATCGCGCTCAGCCTGATGCTGGGTGCCAGACCTGTCCCCTTTCATGATGTCACACATGCCTTACTCTCCGACTGCAGCCGCGTCGATTGCGTGATCGTGCGCGATGCCCGGCTGCCGCGAACCCTGGCGGGACTGCTTGCCGGGATCAGTTTAGGTCTGGCGGGCGCACTGATGCAGAGCCTGACGCGCAATCCACTGGCCGACCCAGGCATTCTTGGTGTGAATGCCGGAGCGGGTTTTGCGGTGGTGCTCGGCATCGCCCTATCTGGCACCGATTCTCCAGCGGAATGGCTGGGTTTTGCGTTTACCGGTGCACTGCTGGCGTCGCTGCTGGTGGCGCTGACGGGGGCGATCGGGGGCGGTCGCGTAAATCCGCTGCGTCTGACGCTGGCAGGCGTGGCGCTGGGTGCGGTGCTGGAGGGCTTAACGTCTGGCCTGTCGCTGCTTAATCCCGATATTTACGATCATCTGCGTTTCTGGCACAGCGGCTCGCTGGATATCCGCAATGTCGCCATTCTGCGCACTGTCTTTCCGGCGGTCGTGGCCGGGAGCCTGCTGGCGCTGCTGCTGGCACGTTCGCTCAACAGCCTGAGTATGGGCGGAGATATGGCAGCCGCGCTGGGCACCCGTGTGATGCGTACTCAACTGGCAGGATTGCTGGCGATTGCACTGCTGAGCGGTGCGGCGACGGCGGCAGTCGGACCCATCGCCTTTGTCGGGTTAATGACACCGCATCTGGCCCGCTGGCTGCTGGGAAACGATCATCGCTGGATGCTGCCGGGGACCCTTGTGATCACTCCCTGTCTGCTGCTGGCGGCCGATATTCTGGGACGGCTGCTGGTGCCGGGTGAACTGCGCGTGTCAATTGTCACGGCCATTCTCGGTGCGCCGATGCTGATTGTGCTGGTGCGCCGTAAGCTGGGAAGAGGGGAGATATGACACGGACGATGATCAATGCGCTGCTGCTGCTGATGGCCTGCGGGTTGCTGGCTTTTCTGGGCGTTACGCGCGGCACCTTACCGATCTCCGCCAGCCAGTTATGGGCACTTATCAACGGCGAGGCGGCACGCAATGTTCAGTTGATTGTGCTGGAGTGGCGTCTGCCGCGCGTCATGATGGCGCTACTGATTGGTGCGGCGCTGGGCGTCAGCGGGGCGATTTTTCAGTCGCTGCTGCGTAACCCGCTGGGCAGTCCCGATATTCTGGGTTTTAACACCGGCGCTTACAGCGGTGTACTGGTGGCGCTGGTGCTGTTCCAGCAAAACATGGAAGGGATGACGCTGGCGGCGCTGGCAGGCGGGCTGCTCACGGCGGGTGTGGTCTGGCTGTTCAGCTGGCGCAACGGCGTGGAGACCTTTCGGCTGATTATTGTCGGCATCAGCGTGCGGGCACTGCTGATGGCGCTGAACAGCTGGCTGATTATCAGTGCTTCACTGGAGGCGGCGCTGAGCGCCGGGCTCTGGAGTGCCGGTTCACTTAACGGCATTACCTGGGCGAAAACCATGCCGGTGATCGCCGTGCTGCTGCTGGCGCTGCTGGCAACAGGCATGCTGGCCCGCCACATGCGACTGCTGGAGATGGGTGACGACACGGCCTGCGCACTGGGCGTTCCGGTTGAGCGCAGCCGCCTCATGCTGATGCTGACGGGCGTTATCCTCACCGCCGCCTCGACGGCGCTGGTCGGCCCGATCTCCTTCATTGCGTTACTGGCACCGCAGATTGCGCGGCGACTCAGTGGTGGCACTAAAGGCGCGCTGCCGCTGATTGCCTTGTGTGGCGCGCTGCTGTTGACCGCCGCGGATTACGCCGCGCAGCACTTTTTCCTGCCTTATCAGCTGCCGGTTGGCGTAATCACGGTCAGCCTGGGCGGACTCTATCTGATTGCGCTACTGGTGCGGGAGGCACGACGCCAATGAAAGTGACAACACGTTTGCAGGGCGACGCGCTGACGCTGGGCTATGACAAAAAAATCGTGGCGGAGAATCTCTCTGTGGCGATCCCTGACGGTGAGCTGACCGTGATCATCGGTCCCAACGCCTGCGGAAAATCGACGCTGCTGCGTACCCTAAGCCGCCTGGTCTCGCCGCTGCAGGGCGAGGTACTGCTGGATGGCAATACCATTGCTCACTACGCCACCAAAGAGGTGGCACGCCGGCTGGGACTGCTGCCGCAAAGCTCGAACGCGCCTGCGGGTATCAGCGTCAGCGAACTGGTGGCGCGCGGGCGTTATCCGCACCAGTCGTTGTTCGGGCGCTGGCGACAGGAAGATGAGGCAGCGGTGCAGCAGGCTATGCAGGCCACCGGCGTGGCCGATTTAGCGCAGCAGCAGGTTGATACGCTCTCTGGCGGTCAGCGGCAGCGGGTGTGGATTGCGATGGTGCTGGCTCAGCAGACACCGCTATTGCTGCTGGATGAACCGACCACCTGGCTGGATATCGCCCATCAGATTGAACTGCTGGAATTAATGCAGGATCTCAATCAGCAGCATGGCCGAACGCTGGTGGTGGTGCTGCACGATCTTAATCAGGCGTGCCGTTACGCCAGCCACCTGATAGCGATGCGCGACGGGAAAATCATTGCCGAAGGGAAACCGGTGGAGATTGTGACGCCGGAACTGATAGAAGCGATCTACGGCCTGCGCTGCATTATCATTAACGATCCGGTGGCCGGGACGCCGATGATTGTGCCGCTGGGCAGGGGCTGACCCGCGCCTTCCCCGGGTTGAGAAGGTGCGGGGTCAGGACGGCTCAGGGATTAAGAGCCGCCAGACACTGCTGCAGTCGCGGGCCAATCTGCTCGAACATGCGCGGTGAGATGATCTCGACGTGCGCACAGTCCAGCGGCCAGACGGTCAGTTCACCGACCCAGGGCGCCCAGGCGCGACGCGCATCCTGACCGGGCTGCTGGGTCTGTTGCGCCAGGAACAGCGTGGCGTGTCCCCCGAAGCGGGCGCTGCGTGCCGTCGCCAGCAGGCGCACCGAACTGGCATAGTTGGCTTCAATGGTGGTAAACAACGCCGCCATCCCTTCACCGGCCTGCTCGCGCTGTGCTGCGATAAACTGCTCACGCTCACGATTAACCTCTGCCAGCACCGCCGGGTCCAGCACGTTTTCGCCGCGCCTTTCGTCCCAGTTCTGCGTCTCTGGCGGCCAGGTATCCAGCAGCCCGAGGAAGGCGACCGTTTCACCTTCGGCCTCCAGCCGCGCGGCGATACCCTGTGCCAGCGTGCCGCCCAGTGAATAGCCCAGGAAATAGTAGGGCCCCTCTGGCTGCTGCTGGCGCACCGTTGCCAGATGTGCGTCACACACTGCATCAAGGTGCTGCGCCTGATTCAGCGGGCTGGTAATGTCGGGTGACTGAATACCGAGCAGCGACCAGCGGGCATCCAGATAGCGCTGCAACACGCTGAACTGCCAGGCAAAACCGGAGGCGGGATGGAAGCAGAACAGGGTCGGGCCGGTAGTGCGACGCAGCGGCAAGACCGCCTCAAATCCGGCGCGGCCTGTCTCCGCGGGTTCACCGCTAAGCAGATCAGCCAGCTTTTCTGCCGTGGCTGCCACCATAATCTGGCCCACTGACACCGGCTGATTCAGCGTCCGCCGCAGCTGTGCCGCCAGCCGCATCGCCAGCAGCGAATGGCCACCCAGCGCAAAAAAATCATCCTGCGCGCTGACGGACTCACGTTCCAGCAGCGTGGCGAACGCCTGCGCCAGGGTGGTTTCCAGACCAGGGTGCGGTGCACGACCGGCAGCCGCTGTCCGGGTCTGTGGCAGCGGCAGCGCTTTGCGATCCAGCTTACCGTTGCTGCTGAGCGGTAATGCCGCCAGCTGAACAATTGCCACTGGCACCATATGCGCGGGCAACTGTGTCGCCAGCGTCTGGCGCATGACGTCGGCATCAATCGGGCCATCTGCCACTACATAGCCGACCAGCTGGCGGGCATCACCCTGCTGGTCGCTGCTGCTGCCCAGTACCACTGCATGCGTCACGGCCTGCACAATGTCAGGCAGCGCAGCCATGGCATGATCGATCTCATTCAGCTCGATGCGCTGTCCGCGGATTTTAAGCTGATCGTCGCTGCGGCCCAGATACTCAACCGCACCATCCGGCAGCCAGCGTGCCACATCCCCGGTGCGGTACATGCGGGTGCCGAGACCCCACGGATCGGCCACAAACCGGCTGGCCGTGAGGTCGGGACGATCCAGATAACCCTGTGCCAGCTGCACGCCGGTCAGCCAGAGATCGCCCGCCACGCCAGGCGGCACCGGCTGCAGGCGCGCATCCAGAATGCGTAAGCCGGTGTTCCAGACCGGGAAGCCAATCGGCACGCTGGCACCGTCGACGGCCGTCAGCGCGGGTCCGAAAGCCGGGTAGAAGCTGACATCAACTGCCGCTTCAGTCGGGCCATAAAGGTTATGCAAGGGCACCCGGGTCAGCGTCTGCCACTGGCGTGACAGCTCAGCGGGCAGTGCTTCACCACTGCAGAACACCTGCCGCAGGGTGGTACACCTTGCTATCGCGTTGTCATCCTGCAGCGAGGCAACAAAGGCCGCCAGCATCGAGGGAACAAAATGGGTGGTGGTCACGCGGTAGCGGGCAAACAGCTGCTGTAGCGCTTCCGGGTCGCGGTGGGCATCAGGCGGTGCCATCACCAGCTGTGCGCCAGCGATCAATGGCCAGAAGAACTCCCACACCGAGACATCAAAGCTGCTCGGCGTTTTCTGCAGCACGACATCATCACCGCCGAGCGGATAGCGATCCTGCATCCACAGCAGCCGGTTGACGATCGCCTCATGACTGACCAGCACGCCTTTTGGCCGACCGGTCGAACCAGAGGTATAGATGAGGTAAGCGCCATCATGCGGACGCGGAGCCTGTGTCAGCACGCGATCAACCGGGGTTAACAGCGCGTCGTAAAACAGCGGCGCAACCGGTGAGAGAGCCGCCAGCCTGTCTGCCAGTTCGTGGCAGGTGATCAGCGTTTTCGGCGCGGCATCTTCCAGCATCATCTTCAGCCGATCGTCCGGGTAGCCGGTATCAAGCGGCAGCCAGGTTGCGCCTGTGCTGACAATCGCCTGCAGTGCCAGCGATAAAAAGACCGAGCGCGGCAGCGCCACGGCGACGATGTCACCTCGCGTCACACCCTGCGCAATCAGCTGTTCTCCCAGCGCGGCGACCTGCTGCTGCATCTGCTGATAATTAAGCTGATGCGCCTCATCCGCCAGCGCCACGGCGTGCGGCGTACGCTGCGCCTGCAGCCGCAGCAGGCTGCTTAGCGTCTCTGCAGGCAGCATCACAGCGGTCTGATTGATCGCTGCCAGCTGCTGATGTTCTTCCGGCATCAGCATATCCAGCTCGCCACAGGCGCACGCTGGCCGGACGGCAAGCTGCTGAAGCAGCAGACCAAAGCGGCTGGCATGTTGCTTCAGTACGGTTTCGCTGTAGCGCGCTGCATTGGCCAGTAATTCCAGCGTCAGGTCGCCCTGTTCGCTGAGGTAGATAGCAATCTCCAGATCGCGAACCGGACCTGACGCCAGCTGATGAGTGATGCCTTCAATGCCGGCGAAATCGAGCTGATAGTCGAACATCTTCAGGTTAATCACCGGCCCATAGAGCGGAGCGCTGTCACCCAATCGGCCCAGATCGCGCTGCACCTGCTCAGCGTCGTAACGCTGATGACGGCGCATTTTTCTGACCTCGCTCGCCAGCTGCTCGGCCAGTGCCGTCAGCGGCTGCGCCGGATCGTAATGGATCGCCATAGGCAATACGTTGATCACCGGACCGGTGGCGCAGAGCGCGGCCGAGCCGATGCGGCGCATAAAGATGAAACCGGCGGCAAAGTCGTTCTGACCGGTGAGGCGCGCCAGCCACAGCGCCACCAGTGCAAAGGCGGTGTCCGCCGCGCTGAGATTCTGCTGCTGAGTATGCGTCAGCAACGCCTGAAAGGTGTGTCGCTCCACGGCAAATGTGTGTCGCAGCAGGTCGGTGCTGGCACTCTGACCCGCCAGTGGCAGCGAGGATAATGAGGCGGGCGAAGGTAATTTCGCCCCTTTTTCCAGCCAGAACTGACGATCGCGCTGCCAGGTCGAAGAGTGCTGATAGCGCTGATACTCGTCGACGACCTCGCTGAACGGGACAAAGGGGCTTGGCTCCGGTGTGTCGCCGTACTGCCAGGCGCTGTAGAGATGGGCGATACGGCGGGTCAGGGCGGTGAAGCTGAAACCATCGACCACCAGATGATGGTAGCGCTGATACCAGTACCAGTGATCCTCGCCCAGCCGAAGCAGGCTGTGATGATAGAGCGGCGCACCGCTCAGCACCCGCAGATCGCCGGACATATCCTGCTGCATCAGCGCCCGTGCTGCCGCCGCCGGATCGGCGGCATCGCGCAGATCGATTATTTCAGGCTCGCGAAAATGCTGGGGGGCAGGCCACTGCAGCGGTTCACCCTCCTGCTCGCCAAAGGCCATATTCAGCGTGTCCGCTTCCTGCATGCCGGCAACGATGGCGCGAGACAGCAGCGCGCTGTTCAGCGCACCACGCAGCTCAACGAAATGCGCCACGGCGTAGGCATTGGAATAGGGGGATAACTGGTCAGCGATCCAGATGCCGGGCTGAGCGGCCACCAGCGGCAATGTTTTTTGCTTTGTCAGCGGGTTCAGAGTGGTCTCAGACATTGCGGCTCCCACTGTCCTGCGTCATAACCGGACGGATATCGTGCCAGTTTTCATTCAGCCAGCTCAGGCAACGGGCCTGTGGTTCGGGCCCATAAACAGGCTGCCACCCTGGCGGAACCGCACAAAAGGCGGGCCATAAACTGTACTGCTGCTGATCGTTTTTCAGCACCTGACAATCCTGCTGGGGATCGTCGAAAGGATTGAGTTGTTGCATGTTGGTCTCCTGTCCGAAGTCGTCGGGCGCGTTAACGCCGCTCTCCTGCGTATCCTTTTTCTTTTAATGGCGCACAGGCGGCGGGATATCAGTGGGTTATGACGATTGCCACATAGCTTTGAGGCCTGCCAGCAGCCCGCCGCGCCAGCACAGCGCATCGTGACCACCTTCAACCGGGTGGTAGCTGACCTGATGTCCTGCCACAGTCAGATCGCGCTGAAAGTGCTCGTTTGCCGCCAGAATCAGTCGTTCGCGCCGTCCCGCCTCCAGATAAAAGCGGCGAGAGGGCGCCTGCAGCAAACCCTGCTGTAACTGCTCCGGCAGCCAGCCATTCGGGTCGCCGCGCGCGGGCCACCAGAACGAACCGGAAAGACTGACGGCTCCCGCAAAGGTTTCCGGCCAGTTCAGGGTGGCGTAAGCGGCAGAAAGGCCGCCAAAACTCTGTCCGGCCACCAGCGTGCTGTCGGCCCGGAACGATGCCCACTGCTGAATTTGTGGTAACAGCTCATGCTGAATCGCCAGCCAGAAATCAGGATTACAGGTCAGCTCACGCGTGCGGTGTTCGCGGTCAATGATGTCGATCATGACATAGACCGCAGGAGGCAGTTCGCCTGCCTCAGTGAGTTCCTGAAGCGGACCGGCAACCGGCATGCTGTGCGCCCAGAACTGACCATCCAGCAGCAGTGCCAGCGGACGATCGGCAGCGTCTGCCTCGCCGGTGACATAAAGCCAGACCTGACGCTGATTGCCCAGCCGCTGGCTGCGCCACAGATGCTGCTGCAGCGGAATAGCGGCGGCGCGACCTTCATCAACTGCACGCCACACCTGCTGCTCAGGTGCAAGCGGCAGATGCAGCGGCGAGACGCTCATGCCACGCCCGGCCGACCAGCTCCGCAGCGGATTGAGCGGATCGCTTTGTGCCTGCCGGAATTTCTGCCCCCACCACTGGCGCAGAGCCTGCATATCAGCCTGTCCGGTAAACGTCTCTGTCTGGTTGTCAGGGATCAGGCAGTAGCTGCCGCGCCAGTCAGCGGGCAGGGTAGTTTGCCACCACCAGACATCGGTATCAGGAACAGGTGTTAAGGAAGAAGGTGAGGCTGTGTGATGATGATCGGTTACACCGGTAATGTTGATCCAGACGCGCCGGGTATCAGAGTACAGCGGGTCGCCCTGCGGATCACGCCAGAAAAAAGTGACCTGACAGGTGCCCTTTTCGGCGGGTTCAATCAGGGGAATGCCCTGTTGCTGCAGATTATGCCACCAGCGTTCGCTGCCGGTCTCTTCGTTTAACCACGCCATTCGCGCCATGATTCAGTCACACTTACTTAGGGTCATGCATGTTACAGATAATAGTATTGATAATTATTTGCATTTGCAATAGGGTGTTTCCGCTCAACAGGGAGCGCACGCATTCTCTCTGCCGCATCGGATTTCAGACGAACGCAATACGGTTCTGAAGCGGGTGTGGCGGGAGGGTTAATGCGTTGCAGGCAAGGTTATGACCTTTTTACCGGTAAGCCGGCAGTGGCACGCTCGCTGGCACTCCAGGAACAGAAAAATGAAAAAGTTATCCCGGCTTTCGTTAGCCATTATGCTTGAACTGGGTTTTACTGCCTCTCTCATTTCTGCTGGCGCAGTGGCTGCCGAAGCCCACAGCGACCCGGCAATCAACAACACGTCAGATACGATCCACGACGGCACCATGATGGTCACCGCCGCTGAGCAGACGCTGCAGGCGCCAGGCGTGTCGACGATTACCGCCGACGAAATCAAAAAACATCCGCCTGCGCGCGACGTTGCCGAAATCATCCGCACCATGCCCGGTGTCAACCTGACCGGTAACTCCACCAGCGGCCAGCGCGGTAACAACCGTCAGATCGATATCCGTGGTATGGGGCCGGAAAATACCCTGATCCTGATCGATGGCCTGCCGGTGACCAGTCGCAATTCGGTGCGGCTTGGCTGGCGTGGCGAGCGCGACACACGCGGCGACACTAACTGGGTACCGCCAGAGATCATTGACCGCATTGACGTCATCCGCGGTCCGGCAGCGGCCCGCTACGGCAATGGTGCGGCGGGTGGTGTGGTCAATATCATCACCAAAAAAGAGATGGATAATCAGTGGCACGGCTCGTGGAGCGCCTATTATAACGTGCCGCAACATAAGGAGGAGGGCGCGACGCGGCGTACCAACTTCAGTCTTGAAGGACCGTTAGGCGACGATGTCAGTTTCCGGCTCTATGGCGGTCTGGCAAAAACGCAGGCCGATGCTTACGACATCAATGAAGGTCACGCCGCTGACCGCACCGGTAGTTATGCAGGATCCTACCCGGCCGGCCGGGAAGGTTCAGTCAATAAAGACATTCATAGCCTGCTGCGCTGGGCGTTTGCACCCATGCAGGCGCTGGAAGTGGGGGCCGGTTACAGCCGTCAGGGCAACCTCTATGCTGGCGACACCCAGAACACCAATACCAACGCGCTTGTGAAAAGCAAATATGGCGACGAGACCAACCGGCTCTATCGGCAGAACTTTTCGGTTAAGTGGACCGGTGCCTGGGATAATGGCATCAGCACCAATACCTATGCGCAATATGAAAACACCCGCAACTCGCGCCTGAATGAAGGGCTGGCGGGCGGCACTGAAGGTATCTTTTCCAACAGCAACTTCAACACCATCCAGCTGGATGATGTGTTGCTGCACAGCGAGATCAGCGTGCCGTTTGAGTGGCTGGTGAATCAGACCGCCACCTTTGGCACAGAATGGAATCAGCAGCGGATGAAGGATCCATCCTCGACAACGCAGGCCGCCAGCTACGGTTCGATTCCGGGTATCGCCACCACCGGACGCTCTCCCTATTCGCAGGCGGAGATCTTCTCACTGTTTGCGGAAGACAATATTGAGCTGACCGACAGCACCATGCTGACGCCCGGCCTTCGCTTCGATCACCATTCGATTGTCGGCGATAACTGGAGCCCGTCGCTCAACCTCTCACAGGGATTAGGCGATGAGTTCACCCTGAAAATGGGCATTGCGCGTGCTTATAAAGCGCCGAGCCTTTACCAGACCAACCCGAACTATCTGCTTTACAGCAATGGTCAGGGGTGCGCGGCCAGTACCGGTGCCTGTTATCTTATGGGTAATGATGACCTGAAAGCGGAAAACAGCATCAACAAAGAGATTGGACTGGAATGGAAGCGCAACGGCTATCAGGCGGGTCTGACCTGGTTCCGCAACGACTACCGGAACAAGATTGAGGCAGGCACGGTTCCCACCGGCACCGCGTCTAACGGCAAAACCGACATTTACAAATGGGAAAATGTGCCAAAAGCGGTGGTTGAAGGGCTGGAAGGTACGGTTAACGTCCCGTTCTCCGACAGCGTAACGTGGAACAACAACTTCACGTATATGCTGCAAAGCAAAAATAAAGAGACCGGCGATCGCCTGTCAATTATTCCGGCGTATACGCTCAACTCGACGCTGAGCTGGCAGGCGATGCAGGATCTGTCTCTCCAGACAACCCTGACCTGGTACGGTAAACAGGTACCGAAGAAGTATGACTATAAGGGTAACGCCGTTACCGGCAGCGCTACCGATCAGGTCAGCCCCTATTCGGTGGTGGGGATGAGCGGCACCTATGATATTAATCAGTATGCCAGCGTTACCGTCGGCATCGACAACCTGTTCGACAAGCGTCATTTCCGTCAGGGCAATGCGCAGACTACCGGCAATGCCACCACTGGCGCTTATCTCTACGGCGCAGGAGCCAATACCTTTAATGAATCGGGCCGCACATTTTATATGAGTGTGAACACCCGCTTCTGATCGGTTCAGCCATAAAAAAACGCAGCAGGCTGATCGCCCGCTGCGTTTTTTATCGTTGCTTTATCAGTTGTTCTGGTTGATATCGCGGTAGAGTCGGCTTTCAAAACGCACCAGTGGGATGCGGCGGGTACGTTGATCTTCCGGCGGCACTGCATAACCGGAGAGGAACTGAACAAATGCCACGCGTGCACCACTGGACGTGGTAATAAAGCCCGCCAGATTATAGACGCCCTGCAGTGAACCGGTTTTCGCCGATACTTTGCCATCCAGTCCCGCCTCATGCAGCCCGCCGCGATACTGTAACGTGCCGTCATAACCCGCCAGCGGCAGCATCGAAATATAATCCAGCGTGTTGTCATTCTTCGCAATGAACTGCAACACCTGCATCATGGTTTGCGGCGAAATCAGATCGTGGCGCGACAGACCGGAGCCATCGACCTGAATGCTGTTGCCCATATCGACATTGGCTTTAGCTTTCAGGATACGGCGGACAGCATCCTGTCCGGCGCGGAATGTACCGGGCACGTTGAAGTAGTGATGACCAATGGTGCGGAAGACCGTGTCGGCTATCATGTTGTCTGACTTCTTCAGCATGGTGTGCAGCAGCGTGTGCAGCGGTGCAGACTGGGTCGATGCCAGTACGGTACCTGGCTCCGTGACCTGCGTCTGGCGTACCAGATGGCCACTGTAGTCTATTTCAGATGACCGCAGCTCTGCCTTAAGGATTTCACCCGCCCACGCCGCGCCATCCTGCACCGCAAAGGCCAGTGGCAGCGGTTCGGCACGCTGGCGCATACAGCCTGTCAGGGTGTAGCGGTTTAGCTCACCCGGAACCACATCCAGTTCGCAGTATTGTCCTTCACCGCTGTTACGGCCGATGGTGCGGACCTGGCTGTACATATGCGCCGGATAATAGGACGCGATGCGCACAAACGCATTTTCACCCGGCGTATTAGCGCTGTAGAGCGACACCGAGAAGCAGTTTTTATCCACAATCGCGGCACCCGGCGGGGCGCTGAAGCACTGGGTCATATCGTTCCACGGCCAGCCCGGTGCCATGTCATGACTGGCAAAAACCGAGGTGTCGATAACCAGGTTGCCTTTGATATGGTTAATGCCCTGCTTCTTTATCGCCGCGACCATGTTGCGCAGATCCTGACGGCTTAACGTCGGATCACCGCCGAAACGTGCGACTAAATCGCCGTTCAGGGTGCCATCTATAATGGCACCCCGGGTCTCAAACGTGGTCTGAAAACGGAAGTCGCCACCCAGTTCCAGTAATGCCGCCAGCGCCGTTACCACTTTCATGGTACTGGCGGGCAGAGCCATCTGTTTGCCGTGGTAATCAATGATCGGTGTTGATGCACCCACTTTCTGAACCATCAGCGCCAGATTGGCGCCATCTGGCAGGTACTGCATGTATTCATCAACTGGCGCTGCGTGTGCCTGCAGCATAAATGCGCAGCTTAATCCGGTAACAAGTCGTGAAAATCGCATAATCTCGCGGTAACTGGCAGGTGAGGGCGTCAATACTACGTCGCTGGGCGGTGCAAAGTAAACGATGACCCGCAGGGAACTCTGGGGTAAAATACGTATCAAATTGCAAAACTCTTTTCTGGCCCGGAAGCATCTCCGGGTCAGGATTCTTTTATTTGCAAAAACGGGCTAATGCGCCGCAGAGCGCTTTTTCTGCGGTCACCGGTCAGGATGACATCGTTAAACAGGAAAGAGGGCGAGGAGCTTAAATGAATCAGATTCCGATGACGTTAAGAGGCGCTGAAAGATTGCGCGAAGAGCTGAACGAGCTGAAAACCGTGAAGCGCCCGCGCATTATCGCCTCTATCGCTGATGCACGCGAACATGGCGATTTAAAAGAGAACGCGGAATATCACGCTGCGCGTGAAGAGCAGGGCTTTTGTGAAGGCCGTATCCAGGAGATTGAAGCCAAACTCTCCAATGCGCAGGTTATCGATGTTACGCAGATGCCGAAAACCGGCCGCGTGATCTTCGGTGCCACGGTGACCGTGCTGAACATCGAGACCGACGAAGAAGCTACGTATCGCATCGTGGGCGATGACGAAGCGGACTTTAAGCAAAATCTGATTTCGGTCAATTCGCCAATGGCGCGTGGCCTGGTGGGTAAAGAGGCCGATGATGTGGCTATCGTAAAAACCCCGGGCGGCGACGTTGAGTATGAGATCCTGAAGGTGGAATACCTTTAAGATGTTGCTACGCTTTGAAAAGCGTTTAAGCACAATGTAAAGAAAGGAAAAAGGCCGCATTGCGGCCTTTTATCTGAGGTAAGAGCATGTCACTTTCTTTGCCCACTTAGCGTGGCAGAGAAATTTTGCTCTCTTTAGAGGGGCGATACAGCACCAGCGTTTTGCCGATCACCTGTACGTTGCTGGCACCGGTCTCACGCACGATAGCCTCGACGATCAGCTGTTTCGTTTCACGGTCTTCAGAGGCGATTTTTACCTTGATCAGTTCGTGATGCGACAGAGCCTGCTCGATTTCGGCCAGCACGCCTTCAGTCAGGCCATTGCCACCCAGCATAACCACTGGCTTGAGCGGATGGGCGAGGCCCTTGAGGTGCTGTTTTTGTTTGGTACTTAGATTCATCGTAGTTTTTTACTTACTCAGGGATTGAAAACGGTTCATTCTACCGCCATCTCGGGTATATCACCAAATCGACGCAACCCATTGCGTGCAGGTTTATCGCTACGATGACGATTTAACTGGAATTATTATGACGGGTAAAAAGCGTTCGGCCAGCTCCAGCCGCTGGCTTCAGGAACACTTTAGCGATAAATATGTGCTTCAGGCGCAGAAAAAAGGGTTGCGTTCACGCGCCTGGTTTAAACTTGATGAAATACAACAGGGTGACAAGCTTTTCAAACCTGGCATGACCGTGGTAGATCTGGGTGCTGCACCTGGTGGCTGGTCGCAGTATGTGGTTCAGCAAATCGGGAATAAAGGGCGCATCATTGCCTGTGATATCCTGCCAATGGATCCGATAGTCGGTGTCGATTTCCTTCAGGGCGATTTTCGTGAAGAATCGGTGATCAATGCGCTGCTTGAGCGCGTTGGCGATCAGAAAGTTCAGGTTGTCATGTCCGATATGGCACCGAATATGAGTGGTACACCTGCCGTAGATATTCCCCGGTCGATGTATTTAGTGGAACTGGCGCTGGAGATGTGTCGGGATATCCTGGCACCTGGCGGTAGTTTTGTAGTGAAAGTGTTTCAGGGAGATGGCTTCGATGAATACCTGCGGGAAATTCGCTCCCTGTTTACGAAAGTAAAAATTCGTAAGCCGGACGCTTCACGTTCACGTTCACGTGAAGTGTACATTGTGGCGACTGGGCGCAAACTATAACCAAATTGCTGGAGACGTCCGCAGCTTTGCTGCGATTCCATGTATGCAGGATCTATAGTACCCTACGCTATCTGTTAACACCGTTGTAATATGAGGTTAATCCCTTGAGTGACATGGCGAAAAACCTGATTCTCTGGTTAGTCATCGCGGTCGTGCTGATGTCAGTATTCCAGAGCTTTGGGCCCAGCGAGTCAAATGGCCGTCGGGTTGATTATTCAACCTTCCTGTCGGAAGTGAACCAGGATCAGGTCCGCGAGGCACGTATTAACGGGCGTGAAATTAACGTCATTAAAAAAGACAGCAATAAATACACGACCTACATTCCTGTCAACGATCCCAAGTTGCTCGATAACCTCTTGACCAAAAACGTCAAAGTGGTTGGCGAACCGCCGGAAGAGCCAAGCCTGCTGGCTTCCATCTTCATTTCGTGGTTCCCGATGCTGCTGCTGATCGGTGTGTGGATCTTCTTTATGCGTCAGATGCAGGGCGGCGGCGGTAAAGGCGCGATGTCCTTCGGCAAAAGCAAAGCCCGCATGTTGACAGAAGACCAGATTAAAACCACTTTCGCCGACGTCGCGGGTTGCGACGAAGCGAAAGATGAAGTGGCTGAGCTGGTGGAATATCTGCGCGAGCCGAGCCGTTTCCAGAAGCTGGGCGGTAAAATTCCAAAAGGCGTTCTGATGGTGGGGCCGCCGGGTACCGGTAAAACCCTGCTGGCAAAAGCGATTGCCGGCGAAGCCAAAGTGCCTTTCTTCACCATCTCCGGTTCTGACTTTGTGGAAATGTTTGTCGGTGTCGGCGCATCCCGTGTGCGCGACATGTTCGAACAGGCCAAGAAAGCCGCACCGTGCATCATCTTCATTGATGAGATTGACGCCGTCGGTCGTCAGCGTGGCGCCGGTTTAGGCGGTGGTCATGATGAACGTGAGCAGACGCTGAACCAGATGCTGGTTGAGATGGATGGTTTCGAAGGTAACGAAGGAATTATCGTTATCGCCGCAACTAACCGTCCTGACGTACTGGACCCTGCGCTGCTGCGTCCAGGCCGCTTTGACCGTCAGGTTGTGGTCGGTCTGCCAGACGTACGTGGTCGTGAGCAGATCCTGAAAGTGCATATGCGCCGTGTGCCACTGGCAACCGACATTGATGCTGCAATCATTGCACGTGGTACGCCAGGCTTCTCAGGTGCCGATCTGGCTAACCTGGTGAACGAAGCCGCGCTGTTCGCCGCTCGTTCAAACAAGCGCGTGGTGTCGATGGTTGAGTTCGAGAAAGCGAAAGACAAAATCATGATGGGTGCGGAACGTCGCTCCATGGTGATGACGGAATCGCAGAAAGAGTCAACGGCCTATCACGAAGCGGGCCACGCTATTATTGGCCGCCTGGTGCCAGAGCATGATCCGGTGCATAAAGTCACGATTATCCCGCGCGGCCGTGCGCTGGGTGTGACCTTCTTCCTGCCTGAAGGCGACGCGATTAGCGCCAGCCGTCAGAAACTGGAAAGCCAGATCTCAACGTTGTACGGCGGTCGTCTGGCAGAAGAGATCATCTATGGTGTTGAACATGTTTCTACCGGCGCGTCCAACGACATTAAAGTCGCGACGAATCTGGCACGTAACATGGTGACGCAGTGGGGCTTCTCTGAAAAACTGGGTCCGTTGCTGTATGCAGAAGAAGAGGGTGAAGTGTTCCTTGGACGTTCTGTCGCGAAAGCGAAACATATGTCTGATGAAACAGCCCGCATCATCGACCAGGAAGTTAAGCACCTTATCGACAGCAACTACCAGCGTGCTCGTCGCATTCTGGGTGAGAACATGGACATCCTTCACGCGATGAAAGACGCGCTGATGAAGTATGAAACCATTGATGCACCACAGATCGACGACCTGATGGCACGCCGCGAAGTGCGTCCGCCAGCGGGCTGGGAAGATTCAGGCAGCAACTCAGACAGCAACGGTACGCCAAAAGCGCCACGTCCGGTTGATGAACCGCGTACGCCGAATCCAGGCAATACCATGTCAGAGCAGTACAACAAATAAGACGCTTTTTCGTCAGACAAAACCCCGGCTGGTCCGGGGTTTTTTACATCCAGATATTGATCAGCAAGGAGTTTTCACCATGAAGTTGTTTGCCCGTGATTCCCATCTCGATTTATCTTTTCCTCATGTGATGGGCATTCTGAATGTCACGCCGGACTCCTTTTCAGATGGTGGTAAACATAACGCGCTGGTCGATGCGCTGACGCATACCAATGAGATGGTGAATGCCGGCGCAACCATTATCGATGTAGGCGGCGAATCAACCCGTCCCGGGGCTGATGAGGTCAGTGTGGAGGAGGAACTGGAGCGGGTCATTCCGGTGATCGATGCCATTGCCCAGCGTTTCGAAGTCTGGATTTCAGTAGACACTTCTAAAGCTGACGTTATCCGGGAAGCCGCGCGAGTGGGTGCTCACATCATCAACGATGTCCGCTCACTCTCTGAGCCAGATGCGCTGGAAGCCGCAGTGGCTGCTGGTCTTCCTGTCTGCCTGATGCATATGCAGGGTGAACCGCGCACCATGCAACAGGCACCGGTTTACAAAAACATCTTAAGCGAAGTGGACACTTACTTCGCTCAGCAGATTGCGCGTTGCGAAGCGGCGGGAATGAAAAAAGAGCAGCTGATACTCGACCCGGGCTTCGGTTTCGGTAAAAATCTCAGCCACAATTATGAACTGCTGGCTCATCTCAGCGATTTTCACCACTTTGGTCTGCCACTACTGGTGGGGATGTCGCGTAAATCGATGATTGGCCAGTTGTTAAATGTCGGCCCGTCACAGCGTTTAACCGGCAGCCTGAGCTGCGCGGTGATTGCTGCCATGCAGGGCGCGCAGATTATTCGCGCCCATGACGTAAAAGAGACGGCCGAAGCGATGCGCGTGGTCGAAGCGACCCGAAGAGCAAAAGGAGCATCATGAGTAATCGTAAATATTTCGGTACAGACGGCATTCGCGGCAAAGTCGGTGAAACACCTATCACGCCTGATTTCGTCCTGAAGCTGGGCTGGGCCGCGGGTAAAGTACTGGCGCGCCACGGTTCCAAGAAGATCATCATCGGCAAAGATACCCGTATCTCTGGCTACATGCTGGAGTCTGCGCTGGAAGCGGGTCTCGCCGCCGCAGGCCTGACCGCTGCGTTTACCGGTCCGATGCCGACCCCCGCCATCGCCTATCTTACCCGTACCTTCCGCGCTGAGGCGGGCATCGTTATTTCAGCGTCGCATAATCCGTTTGACGACAACGGCATTAAATTCTTCTCGTCCGAAGGCACTAAACTGCCTGATGACGTGGAAGAAGCGATTGAACTGGAGATGGAAAAACCGATCACCTGCGTGGAATCAGCCCAGTTAGGCCGCGCCAGCCGCATTGTCGATGCAGCAGGGCGATACATTGAGTTCTGTAAGGGGACTTTCCCCAGCGAACTCAATCTGAATGGCCTGAAAATTGTGGTCGACTGTGCCAATGGTGCGACTTACCACATTGCGCCGAATGTCCTGCGCGAACTGGGCGCAACCGTCATCGCAATCGGTGTGCAGCCAGACGGCATGAACATCAACAAAGAGTGCGGTGCGACCGATCTTAAACTGCTGCAGCAACGCGTCCTGGCAGAAAAAGCGGATATTGGCCTGGCTTATGACGGTGACGGCGACCGCATCATGATGATTGACCATCTGGGTGACAAAGTTGACGGCGACCAGATCCTTTACATCATCGCGCGTGAAGCCCTGCGTCAGGGACAGTTACGTGGCGGTGTAGTGGGTACGCTGATGAGCAACATGGGCCTGGAATTAGCGCTGAAACAGCTCGGCATTCCGTTTACCCGTGCCAAAGTCGGTGACCGATATGTGCTGGAGAAGATGCAGGAGAAGGGCTGGCGTCTCGGCGCGGAGAACTCCGGTCATGTAATCCTGCTGGATAAAACCACCACCGGTGATGGTATCGTTGCAAGTTTGCAAGTGCTCACTGCTATGGTGCGTAACCACATGAGCCTGCACGATCTCTGCAGCGGCATGAAGATGCTGCCGCAGGTTCTGGTCAACGTACGTTTCGCGGGCGAGCATGACCCGCTGCAAAGTGACGCCGTGAAAACGGTCACCGCCGACGTTGAAAAAGCGCTGGCGGGTCGCGGACGCGTTCTGTTGCGTAAGTCAGGCACTGAGCCGCTGATTCGTGTGATGGTCGAAGGCGAAAATGAGGCGCAGGTCACCGAACTGGCTAATCGCATTGCCGATCAGGTCAAAGCGGTTTAAACCTCTCAAAGGCGGTTCTCATAATGCTGAACCGCCTGTAAAATCACCGGGATGGCGCTTTTTTCTGCAATCAGTTTGCGTAAGAAAAATTGCACTTGCAGAGATATGCGCCTTTGGTTAGTATTCACACCCGCTTCTGATGGGTGATGACGAGACGCCCCATCAATACTGGTTGAAGCTTTAACTGTACGATTATCGTGCAAGGAACAGGTTGAATATGTACGAAGCTCTTTTAGTTGTTTTCCTTATTGTAGCTATCGCCCTCGTGGGTATGATCATGCTGCAGCAAGGCAAAGGCGCTGATATGGGAGCCTCATTCGGTGCAGGCGCATCCGGTACGGTGTTTGGTTCTTCGGGTTCAGGTAATTTCATGACCCGTACTACTGGCATCTTAGCGGCACTGTTCTTCATCATCAGCCTGGTTCTGGGTAATCTGAACAGCAATAAAGCCTCGAAAGGAAGCGAGTGGGAAAATCTTTCTGCGCCGGCGCAGTCTTCTCAACAGACTGAAAAGCCAGCTCAACCGGTTACACCGGGCAGCGATATTCCTAAGTAAGGTCGTCAGCACAACGAATCGTTGTGGTCAGTGCAGTGCCGTGGTGGTGGAATTGGTAGACACGCTACCTTGAGGTGGTAGTGCCCGATTGGGCTTACGGGTTCAAGTCCCGTCCTCGGTACCAAATAGCAGTATCTCTTGCATTTTATGCAGGTCTGGCGTATTATTCGCCACGTTTTCGGACGCGGGGTGGAGCAGCCTGGTAGCTCGTCGGGCTCATAACCCGAAGGTCGTCGGTTCAAATCCGGCCCCCGCAACCAATTTTCCCTTTGAGTTCTTTTTCAAATATACTGTATGCATCGACGGACGCATTCACGGCTATTTTTTGAAAGAAAATTCTTTGGATGGAGTCCGGGCCGCATTGCGGCATACAGGGTCCAGTGACTAAAAGCCCCGACTATTCGGGGTTTTTTGTTATTAGCGAATCGTAATACTGGGCTATAGGCCCTTTTTTTATGTCTTGGGGGTGGGCTTGTCCACATTAGAGCAAAAATTGACAGAGTTGGTATCGGCTCCCGTAGAAGCGCTGGGTTACGAACTGGTTGGAATTGAATTCGTTCGTAGTCGCACATCTATCCTGCGCATCTATATTGATAGTGAAGATGGCATCAATGTCGATGATTGCGCCGATGTCAGCCACCAGGTAAGTGCGGTAATGGATGTTGAAGATCCGATTACGGTACCTTACAACCTTGAAGTCTCTTCACCGGGACTCGATCGTCCTCTGTTCACTGCAGAACACTACGCCCGCTTTATGGGTGAAGAAGTGAGTCTGGTGTTGCGTATGGCCGTTCAGAACCGCCGTAAATGGCAGGGAACCATCAAGTCAGTTGATGGCGAGATGATCACGGTGCACGTTGAGGGTAGCGATGAAGTGTTCGCGCTGAGTAATATTCAGAAAGCGAACCTGGTCCCCCACTTTTAAAAGTCCGGATTGAGGCTAACCAGGATGAACAAAGAGATCTTAGCTGTTGTAGAAGCCGTTTCTAACGAAAAAGCCCTGCCGCGTGAGAAAATCTTCGAAGCGCTGGAGAGCGCGCTGGCGACTGCGACCAAGAAAAAGTACGAGCAGGAAATTGAAGTACGCGTCAGCATTGATCGCCGCAGTGGCGATTTCGATACTTTCCGCCGCTGGGAAATCGTAGAAGAGGTGACACAGCCGACGCGCGAGATCACGCTGGATGCGGCCCGCTTCGAAGATGAAGCATTCAATCTGGGCGAATATGTCGAAGATCAGATTGAATCGGTCACCTTTGACCGTATTACTACCCAGACCGCTAAGCAGGTTATCGTGCAAAAAGTGCGCGAAGCTGAGCGCGCGATGGTGGTTGATCAGTTCCGTGAGCAGGAAGGCGAAATCATCACCGGTGTGGTGAAGAAAGTTAACCGCGACAACATTTCCCTCGATCTGGGCAGCAATGCCGAAGCGGTCATTCTGCGCGAAGATATGCTGCCGCGTGAAAACTTCCGTCCAGGCGACCGTATTCGTGGCGTACTCTACTCTGTACGTCCGGAAGCGCGTGGCGCGCAGCTGTTCGTAACGCGTTCCAAACCGGAAATGCTGATTGAACTGTTCCGCATTGAGGTGCCGGAAATTGGCGAAGAACTGATTGAAATTAAAGCTGCAGCCCGTGATCCGGGTTCGCGCGCTAAAATTGCAGTCAAAACTAACGACAAACGTATCGATCCGGTGGGTGCCTGTGTGGGCATGCGCGGCGCGCGTGTTCAGGCTGTTTCCAGTGAACTGGGCGGCGAGCGTATCGATATCGTGCTGTGGGACGATAACCCGGCGCAGTTTGTTATTAACGCCATGGCTCCGGCCGATGTGGCGTCAATCGTGGTCGATGAAGATAATCACACCATGGATATCGCCGTAGAAGCTGGCAATCTGGCTCAGGCGATCGGCCGTAACGGCCAAAACGTGCGTCTCGCTTCGCAGCTGAGTGGCTGGGAGCTGAACGTAATGACCGTCGATGATCTGCAGGCTAAGCATCAGGCTGAAGCGCATGCAGCGATCGATATGTTCACTAAACATCTCGACATCGACGAAGAGTTCGCCACCGTACTGGTGGAAGAGGGCTTCTCCTCGCTGGAAGAGCTGGCATACGTGCCAATCAACGAGTTGCTGGAAGTCGACGGCCTCGACGAAGAGACCATTGAAGCCCTGCGTGAACGAGCAAAAAATGCGTTAACCACCCTGGCACTGGCGAAAGAAGAGAGTCTTGGAAATCAGGAGCCCGCTCCGGATCTTCTGAATCTTGAAGGCCTCGATCGTGCGCTGGCGTTCCGCCTGGCGTCAAAAGGCGTTTGCACGCTGGAAGATCTCGCTGAGCAAGGTGTTGACGATCTGACGGATATTGAAGGCCTGTCTGATGAACAAGCCGGCGCGCTGATTATGGCCGCACGTAATATCTGCTGGTTCGGCGATGACGCGTAATAACAGGAAGGAACAGCATGACAGATGTAACCGTAAAATCGCTGGCCGCAGAAATTCAGACTCCGGTCGATCGCCTGGTACAGCAATTTGCTGATGCGGGGATCCCTAAGTCTGAAAATGACGCGGTGACCCAGCAAGAGAAAGAAACCTTACTATCTCATCTGAACCGTGAACACGGTCAGGTCGGTTCAGCTAAGCTGACGCTGCAGCGTAAAACGCGCAGCACCTTGAATATTCCAGGCACCGGGGGTAAAAGTAAGTCGGTGCAAATTGAAGTCCGCAAAAAGCGTACCTATGTGAAGGGTGATGCAGAGGCTGAGCAAGCTCAGGCAGAAGCTGAAGCCGAGGCGCAGCGTGAAGCGGAAGAGCAGGCGCAACGCGAGGCTGAAGAAAAAGCCCGTCGCGAAGCTGAACAGAAAGCGCAACGTGAAGCCGAAGATAAAGCAAGGCGCGAAGCCGCTGATAAGGCCAAACGTGCAGCAGCGGAAAATGACAAAGTGACAAATCAACCTACCGACGAAGTGACCAGGGCTGCACAATCAGACAAAGCCCGTCGCGAAGCTGAAGCTGCTGAACTGAAGCGTAAAGCTGAAGAAGAAGCCCGCCGTAAGCTTGAAGAGGCTGCCCGCCTCGTAGCTGAAGAAGCCCGCCGTCTGGCTGAAGAGAAATCAGCTGAATGGGAAAAACCGGAGGAAGAGGATAAAGGCGACTATCACGTCACCACTTCGACCCACGCCCGTCAGGCTGAAGACGAAAACGACCGTCAGGTTGAAGCAGGCCGTGCGCGTGCGCGTACCACTGCTAAAGCTGCGCGTCCGGCGAAAAAAGGCAACAAACATTCCGAAGCCAAAACTGACCGTGAAGAAGCGCGTGCGCAGGTTCGTGGCGGTAAAGGTGGTAAGCATCGCAAACCTAGCGCACTGCAGCAGGGCTTCAATAAGCCAGCACAGGCCGTTAACCGCGATGTTGTGATTGGCGAAACCATCACCGTAGCCGAACTGGCGAACAAAATGGCGGTGAAAGGTTCTCTGGTCATCAAAGCGATGATGAAGATGGGCGCTATGGCGACGATCAACCAGGTCATCGATCAGGAAACTGCACAGCTCGTAGCCGAAGAGATGGGCCACAAAGTGACCCTGCGTCGTGAGAACGAGCTGGAAGAAGCGGTAATGGACGATCGTGATACCGATGCGGCACAGGAATCTCGTGCACCGGTTGTGACCATCATGGGCCACGTCGACCACGGTAAAACCTCTCTGCTTGACTATATCCGCTCCACTAAAATCGCCTCTGGCGAAGCGGGCGGTATTACACAGCACATCGGTGCTTACCACGTTGAAACCGACAACGGTATGGTCACTTTCCTGGATACCCCGGGCCACGCCGCGTTTACCGCGATGCGTGCACGTGGTGCACAGGCGACAGATATCGTTATTCTGGTGGTTGCCGCAGACGATGGCGTGATGCCACAGACTATCGAAGCTATTCAGCACGCCAAAGCCGCTAAAGTGCCGGTTGTGGTTGCCGTGAACAAGTGCGATAAGCCAGAAGCGGATCCGGATCGTGTTAAAAACGAACTGACTCAGTACGGAATTATTCCGGAAGAGTGGGGCGGCGAAAACATGTTCGTGAATGTCTCTGCGAAAGCGGGTACCGGCATTGATGACCTGTTAAACGCCATCCTGCTGCAGGCGGAAGTTCTGGAACTGACGGCTATCCGTGAAGGTATGGCGAGCGGCGTAGTGATTGAATCGTTCCTCGATAAAGGTCGTGGTCCGGTTGCTACCGTGCTGGTTCGTGAAGGTACGCTCAACAAGGGCGACATCGTTCTTTGTGGTTTCGAATATGGCCGTGTTCGCGCAATGCGTGACGAACTGGGTCGCGAAGTCATGGAAGCGGGTCCTTCTATCCCGGTTGAGATTCTGGGCCTGTCCGGCGTGCCGGCTGCAGGTGATGAAGCGACCGTGGTACGTGACGAGAAGAAAGCACGTGAAGTTGCGCTCTACCGTCAGGGCAAATTCCGCGAAGTTAAACTGGCTCGCCAGCAGAAATCTAAGCTCGAGAACATGTTTGCTAACATGACCGAAGGCGAAGTGTCTGAACTGAACATCGTCCTGAAAGCTGACGTTCAGGGTTCTGTAGAAGCCATCTCTGATTCCCTGCAGAAACTCTCCACCGACGAAGTGAAGGTGAAGATCGTGGGTTCAGGCGTGGGCGGGATTACCGAAACCGATGCGACCCTGGCTGCGGCCTCGAACGCTATCCTGCTTGGCTTCAACGTTCGTGCCGATGCCTCTGCGCGTCGCGTCATTGACGCAGAAAGCCTGGATCTGCGCTACTACTCTGTCATCTATAACCTGATTGACGAAGTTAAAGCAGCGATGAGCGGCATGCTGGCACCAGAGTACAAACAGCAGATCATTGGTCTGGCTGCAGTACGCGACGTGTTCAAATCACCGAAGTTTGGCGCGATTGCCGGTTGTATGGTGACGGAAGGTAACATCAAACGTCACAATCCAATCCGTGTCCTGCGTGACAACGTGGTGATTTACGAAGGCGAGCTGGAATCTCTGCGTCGCTTTAAAGATGACGTCAACGAAGTGCGTAACGGCATGGAGTGCGGTATCGGCGTGAAGAACTACAACGACGTTCGCGTTGGCGATATGATCGAAGTGTTTGAAATCATCGAAATTAAACGCACCATCGAGTAATAGACTGCTGATGTGTTGCAATTTGGGAGGCCTCTGGCCTCCCGAATTATTTGGGAGAAATAATGATGGCGAAAGAATTTGGTCGCCCGCAGCGCGTGTCACAAGAGCTGCAAAAAGAGATTGCGATGATCCTGCAGCGTGAGATTAAAGATCCACGCCTTGGCATGATGGTCACCGTATCCGGCGTTGAAGTGTCACGCGATCTTGCTTACGCAAAAGTGTTCGTAACGTTCCTCAACGACAAAGATGAAGATGCGATTAAGCATGGCCTGAAAGCGCTGAAAGAAGCGTCAGGCTACATTCGCATTCTGCTCGGCAAAGCGATGCGCCTGCGTATCGTGCCTGAGCTGACGTTCTTCTACGACAACTCGTTAGTCGAAGGGATGCGCATGTCTAACCTCGTCACCAGCGTCGTGAAGAACGATGCAGAGCGCCGTGGTCCGGATGCCACCGGCGATGACGAGGAGGCGTAATGAGTCGTCCGCGTCGTCGCGGTCGCGACGTCCATGGCGTGTTGTTGCTGGATAAGCCAAAAGGCGTTTCGTCGAATGATGTCCTGCAGAAAGTGAAGCGCATCTTCAACGCCAATCGCGCAGGCCATACCGGCGCGCTTGATCCACTGGCCACCGGCATGCTGCCAATCTGCCTGGGTGAAGCGACTAAGTTTTCGCAGTATCTGCTCGATTCCGACAAACGCTACCGTGTGATTGCCCGACTGGGCGAGCGCACTGACACGTCAGATGCCGATGGCAACATCGTTCAGACGCGTCCGGTCAGCTTTAGTCAGGCCGATCTGGATAGCGCCCTTGAGAGCTTCCGCGGCGACACGCTGCAGGTGCCATCAATGTTTTCAGCGCTGAAGCATCAGGGTCGTCCGCTGTATGAATATGCACGTCAGGGTATTGTGATTGAGCGTGAACCACGTCCGATTACGGTCTATGAACTGCAGTTTATTCGCTGGCAGGATAATGAGCTGGAGCTGGAAATTCACTGCTCCAAAGGCACCTATATCCGTACCATCATCGATGATCTGGGCGAAAAGCTGGGATGCGGTGCGCATGTCATCATGCTGCGACGTGTACAGGTTGCCCGTTATCCGTATGAACGGATGGTGACGCTGGAACAGCTCAACACCCTGCTGGCGGAAGCCGCAGAAGCGGGCATCCCCCTGGAAACGCAGCTCGATCCGCTGTTGTTGCCGATGGACAGCCCCGCCTCAGATTTCCCTGAAGTGAATATTCCGCCCGCCGTGGCAGATTTTTTCCGCCAGGGACAGCCGGTGCAGGCCAGCAATGCGCCTGCGCACGGGCTGGTCAGGGTATCGGAAGGCGAAGCACGTAAGTTTATCGGTATGGCAGAAATTGCCGATGATGGCCGTCTTGCGCCACGTCGTTTAGTGGTTGAGTATCAGGATTAAGCCAGGCGTTCACTTTTTGCTGATGGGGCATTTGCGTTGCTATCAGGCGCAGAGTAGAATAGCGCGGCTTTAAAGCGGGATGCTGAATTAGAGATCGGCACCCATACATTCATTTATTACTGGAGTTTATTATGTCTCTAAGCGTAGAAGCTAAAGCAGAGATCGTTGCTAAATACGGCCGTGGTGCTAACGACAGCGGTTCAACTGAAGTTCAGGTTGCCCTGTTGACCGCGCAGATTACCCATCTGCAGGGTCACTTCTCTGAGCACAAAAAAGACCACCACAGCCGCCGCGGTCTGCTGCGCATGGTATCTCAGCGTCGTAAGCTGCTGGACTACCTGAAGCGTAAAGACGTTGCACGCTACAGCAGCCTGATCGAAAGTCTCGGTCTGCGTCGCTAAGTCTGAAGAATCTGATCGTCGGGGCATTATGCGAGCTTTTGCACGGTGTGCAGCTTACGATCAGATTTGTGCGAGTTTCGTGAAAAGGGGGCCTCTATGGCCCCTTTTTTCGAGCAATCGGCAGCAATCCGGGCCAAACTGATGTATTGTTGCTTAGTGTGATCTTTAGTTTGCAGAATTTCGCGCGGCTAATGAGAGGCTTTACCGCAGGGGCGGTCGAGGGTTGTCATTAGTCGCGAGGATGCAGCTGAAGATTGGTAATCAATGGCGGGTTACAGATAGCCCAGCCCCGAAGTTAAGGACTTTGATTTTGCTGAATCCGATCGTACGCAAATTCCAATATGGTCAACATACCGTCACGCTGGAAACCGGCATGATGGCTCGCCAGGCGACAGCCGCTGTGATGGTGAGCATGGACGATACTGCAGTGTTCGTCACTGTTGTAGGTCAGAAAAAATCTAAACCAGGTCAGGACTTCTTCCCACTGACCGTAAACTATCAGGAGCGTACCTACGCTGCTGGTCGTATCCCAGGCAGTTTCTTCCGTCGTGAAGGCCGCCCAAGCGAAGGCGAAACCCTGATTGCGCGTCTGATCGACCGCCCGATTCGCCCGCTGTTCCCGGAAGGTTTTGTTAACGAAGTTCAGGTTATTGCCACTGTGGTGTCTGTCAACCCACAGGTTCACCCGGATATCGTTGCCATGATCGGTGCCTCTGCTGCCCTGGCGCTTTCGGGTCTGCCGTTTAATGGCCCGATTGGCTCTGCACGCGTGGGTTACCTCAACGATCAATATGTTCTGAACCCAACCGCAGATGAGCTGAAGCAGTCTCGTCTGGACCTGGTGGTTGCCGGTACGCAGAATGCCGTATTGATGGTTGAATCTGAAGCGGAAATCCTGTCAGAAGAGCAGATGCTGGGCGCCGTGGTCTTTGGCCATGACCAGCAGCAGATTGTTATCGAAAACATCAATGCTCTGGTTGCCGAAGCCGGCAAACCACGCTGGGACTGGCAGCCAGAAGCGGCTAATACCCCGCTGATTTCTCGCGTTGCTGCCCTGGCAGAAGCGCGCATCAGCGATGCTTACCGTATCACTGACAAGCAGGAGCGTTACACGCAGGTTGGCGTCATCAAAGACGAAACTATCGCTGCGCTGCTGGCTGAAGATGGAACACTGGATAGCGCCGAAATTGGCGACATTGTGCATAGCCTTGAGAAGAACGTCGTTCGTACCCGCATCCTGAATGGCGAGCCACGCATCGATGGTCGTGAAAAAGATATGATCCGCGGTCTGGACGTGCGTACTGGCGTGTTGCCACGTACTCACGGTTCATCACTGTTCACCCGTGGTGAGACGCAGGCACTGGTTACGGCAACACTGGGAACTACCCGTGATGCGCAGAATCTGGATGAGCTGATGGGCGAGCGTACCGACAGCTTCCTGTTCCATTACAACTTCCCTCCATACTCTGTCGGTGAAACCGGCATGGTCGGTTCGCCGAAACGTCGTGAGATTGGTCACGGTCGTCTGGCGAAGCGCGGTGTGTTAGCAGTAATGCCTAAAGCGGAAGATTTCCCTTACACCGTGCGTGTGGTGTCTGAAATTACCGAATCTAACGGTTCTTCTTCGATGGCCTCTGTCTGTGGTGCCTCACTGGCGCTGATGGATGCTGGTGTGCCAATCAAAGCCGCCGTTGCCGGTATCGCAATGGGTCTGGTAAAAGAAGATGAGAAGTTTGTGGTTCTGTCAGACATCCTGGGTGACGAAGATCACCTGGGCGACATGGACTTCAAAGTAGCCGGTAGCCGTGAAGGTATCACCGCGCTGCAAATGGACATCAAAATCGAAGGCATCACGCGTGAAATCATGCAGGAAGCCCTGAACCAGGCCAGGGGTGCACGTCTTCACATTCTGGGCGTCATGGAACAGGCTATCAGCACACCGCGTACTGAGATTTCTGAATTCGCGCCACGCATCTACACCATCAAAATCAGCTCTGACAAGATCAAAGATGTGATCGGTAAAGGCGGCTCAGTGATTCGTGCACTGACCGAAGAGACCGGCACGACGATTGAAATCGAAGATGACGGCACCGTGAAAATCGCTGCGACCGATGGTCTGAAAGCGAAAGAAGCCATTCGTCGTATCGAAGAGATCACTGCAGAAATCGAAGTGGGCCGCATTTACAGTGGTAAAGTGACCCGTATCGTTGACTTCGGTGCCTTCGTTGCTATCGGCGGCGGTAAAGAAGGTCTGGTTCACATTTCACAAATCGCTGACAAGCGCGTTGAGAAAGTGACTGACTACCTGCAGATGGGTCAGGAAGTGCCGGTTAAGGTGATGGAAGTTGATCGCCAGGGTCGCGTACGTCTGAGCATCAAAGAAGCGACAGAATCTAAGCCGCAGACTGAAGAAGCTGCAGCGGTGACCACGCCTGACGCTGAATAAGTCGTTGCTGATTTGCCCCTCTTTGCCTGGCAGAGAGGGGCGTTTGTATCATCGCGAGGGCGGGAATCCTTGTGCACAGCAGGCGGATGACAGGATGGTTATCCCAATGTTTGTATTCGGGAGTGGGAAATGAAGCCTTTTCTGCGCTGGTGTTTTGTTGCGACAGCTTTGACGCTGGCAGGATGCAGCAACTCCAATTGGCGTAAGAACGAAGTTCTTGCAGTGCCTTTACAGCCCACACTGCAGCAGGAAGTGATACTGGCGCGCATGGAACAAATTCTTGCCAGTCGCGCTCTCACCGATGATGAACGCGCACAGCTGTTATATGAGCGCGGAGTGTTGTATGATAGTTTAGGTCTGCGGGCATTAGCGCGGAACGATTTTTCGCAAGCGCTGTCTATAAGACCAGATATGCCCGAAGTGTTTAATTACTTAGGCATATATTTAACGCAGGCGGGCAACTTTGATGCCGCCTATGAAGCGTTCGATTCTGTACTTGAGCTTGATCCAACTTACAATTACGCGCATTTAAACCGTGGTATCGCCCTCTATTACGGCGGTCGATACAAGTTAGCGCAAGATGATCTGCTGGCGTTTTATCAAGACGATCCTAACGATCCTTTCCGCAGTCTGTGGCTCTATCTCGTTGAACGTGAGATGGATGTCGACAAGGCAAAAGTTGCGCTGCAACAGCGCCACGACAAAGCGGTCAGAGACCAATGGGGATGGAATATTGTCGAGTTCTACCTTGGAGATATCAACGAGAAAACGTTGATGGAAAGTCTCAAGGCGGACGCAACGGATAACACCTCGCTCGCTGAACATCTCAGTGAAACCAACTTCTATTTAGGTAAGTACTACCTAAGTCTGGGGGAGAAGGACGACGCGAAAGCGTTGTTCAAACTGGCGGTGGCCAACAACGTTAACAACTTTGTTGAACACCGATACGCATTGTTGGAACTGGCGCAACTCGGCCAGGCACAAGACGATTTATCAGAATCTGACCAGCAATAGCTGACGAACTTAATTTGCCTGTTAAACCTGTTAAGTCATCATCTTAAGGGATGAAGGCTTTTCTGTTCGTCAAAACTTCTAATTTGAGCCGGTTCACACTTTTTGATGAAAATGACTGAAAGTTTTCACGACGAGTTATGTAGACTGGCCGCCGCAATCTAAGAGGCACGTGTACTACATGACTGATATTCAAACCACTTTTGCTGACCTTGGCCTGAACGCCGACATCCTTGAATCACTGAATGGCATGGGCTATGTAAAGCCATCCCCAATCCAGGCTGAGTGTATTCCTCACCTGCTGGCGGGCCGTGACGTGTTAGGCATGGCGCAGACCGGGAGTGGTAAAACAGCGGCGTTCTCACTGCCGCTGTTAAACAACATTGACCCGACTGTTAAAGCACCACAGATTCTGGTGCTGGCACCGACCCGCGAACTGGCGGTACAGGTTGCTGAAGCAGTCACTGAATTCTCTAAACACATGCGCGGTCTGAACGTGGTTGCCCTTTACGGTGGCCAGCGTTATGACGTGCAGTTGCGCGCTCTGCGTCAGGGACCACAGGTTGTTGTGGGTACCCCTGGTCGTCTGCTTGACCACCTGAAACGCGGCACGTTAGACCTTTCTAACCTGCGCGGTCTGGTGCTGGACGAAGCAGATGAAATGCTGCGTATGGGCTTCATCGAAGACGTTGAAACCATCATGGCTCAGATCCCAGCCGGTCATCAGACTGCGCTGTTCTCTGCAACCATGCCGGAAGCGATTCGTCGTATTACTAAACGCTTCATGAAAGATCCACAGGAAGTGCGTATTCAGTCAAGCATGACGACGCGTCCTGACATCAGCCAGAGCTACTGGACCGCTTACGGTCGTAAAACAGACGCACTGGTCCGCTTCCTGGAAGCAGAAGACTTTGATGCTGCTATCATCTTCGTGCGTACTAAAAACGCGACGCTGGAAGTGGCAGAAGCGCTGGAGCGTAGTGGCTACAACAGCGCCGCGCTGAACGGTGATATGAACCAGGCTTTGCGTGAGCAGACACTGGAGCGCCTGAAAGATGGTCGTCTGGATATTCTGATTGCAACCGACGTTGCGGCTCGTGGTCTGGACGTTGAGCGTATCAGCCTGGTTGTGAACTACGACATCCCGATGGATGCAGAATCTTACGTTCACCGTATCGGCCGTACCGGTCGTGCCGGTCGTGCTGGCCGTGCGCTGCTGTTCGTTGAGAACCGCGAGCGTCGTCTGCTGCGTAATATCGAACGTACGATGAAGCTGACCATTCCTGAAGTCGAACTGCCTAACGCAGAACTGCTGGGTGAGCGTCGTCTGGCCAAGTTTGCCGCAAAAGTTCAGCAGCAGCTGGAAAGCAGCGATCTGGATCAGTACCGTGCTCTGCTGACGAAAATGCAGCCGGAAGATGAACTGGATCTGGAAACGCTGGCAGCCGCACTGCTGAAGATGGCACAGGGCGAACGTCCTCTGATTCTGCCACCAGAAGCACCACGTCCTGCACGTCGCGAATACCGCGATCGTGACGAGCGTGATGGCCGTCGTGACAGCCGTGAAGCGCGTGGCGATCGTGGCCCACGTGAAAGCCGTGATGGCGATCGTCCACGTCGCGAACGTCGTGACGTTGGCGAAATGCAGCTGTACCGCATCGAAGTGGGCCGTGATGATGGTGTTGAAGTTCGTCACATTGTTGGCGCTATCGCTAATGAAGGCGACATCAGCAGCCGTTACATCGGTAACATCAAGCTGTTCGGTAATCACTCGACTATTGAGCTGCCGAAAGGCATGCCAGGCGATGTGCTGCAGCACTTCACCCGTACGCGTATTCTGAACAAACCGATGAATATGCAGCTGCTGGGTGATGCACAGCCAAACGAAGGTCGTGGTGACCGTCGTCCGGCTGGTGGTGATCGTCGTAATGGTCCAGGCGCTGGCAACCGTGAAGGTGGTCGTCGCTTCTCTTCTGAACGCCGTGAAGGTGGTCGTGAAGGCGGCGGACGCAGCTTCAACCGTGAAGGCGGTCGTGGTCCACGTCGTGAAGAGGGCGCAGCCGCTCCACGTCGTCGTGATGCATAACGACTTAACGTCGTAACAAAAAGGGAAGCCACTGGCTTCCCTTTTTTTATGCCTGTCAGGCACCGCCGCTGATCATAACGCGCTCGCCGCTGACATAAGCGGACTCCTCAGAGGCCAGAAACAGCGCGACCTGCGCCACATCCTCCGGCAGACCAAAGCGCCCCAGCGGGGTAGCCGCCAGCAGCTGTGCCTTGAGCTGCGGGCTCATCCTCTTCGCGGCCAGCAATCCTTCGGTCAGAATCATGCCAGGTGCCAGCGCGTTAACCCGGATATTTTTTGCGCCCAGCTCGCGCGCCAGCCCCTGAGTCAGCGTATCCACTGCACCTTTGGTGGCCGCCCAGAGTACGGAACCTGGCGTACTGTTTTTACTGTTCAGGGCGCTGAGGTTGATAATGCTGCCGCCGTGCGCGGGAAAGTGACGAATCGCCTGCTGACAGACCATCAGTGTGCCGAGCAGGTTAACGTTAATCTGCTGCTGCATCTCCTCCGGCGTCAGCGCCGCAAACTCGCCATGATGAAAACTGCCCGCATTATTCACCACAATATCGGGTGCGCCGAAAGACTCTGCGGTGGTAGCGAACAACCGTTCCACATCCCGCAGATGAGAGATATCAGCCTGTACCGCCACGGCTTCACTGCCCAGTGTGACGATATCGCTGACCACGTCTGCCGCTCCCGCCTCATCCTGACGATAGTTGACCACGACCCGAGCGCCCGCTGCGGCGAACGCGATGGCAATCGCTGCACCAATGCCTTTTGAGGCGCCTGTCACCAGTGCGACTTTGTTCTGCAGTGCTTTCATTATGTCATTCTCCGCCGTAATGATTGCGTCGAAAGACTATGCGCGCTGGTGGCGAAAAGCGGGTAGCGCAATCCTGCAAGCTTCTTGCACGATCCTGCAAAAGTGCGGCTGCAGGGCAGGTATTTCGCGTGACGTCAGGTAATATCGGCACAGAGAGCGGAAGGAGAGAACGCAGTGACAGAGAGTGACAAGTGGCAGGCACTGGCACAGTTAATTGCCCGTCATGCGCCGGAGGATGGCCGGCATTCCAGCGCTATCGATTGCCTGTTTTTTGGCCGGGTTTCGGCGCCCACTGAGCCGATGCACTTTGCTCAATGGGCCAGTTTTGCGCTGGTAGCGCAGGGCAGCAAAGCACTGCATATGGGTGATGAGGTGCTGCACTATGGACCGGGGGATCTGTTGCTGGTGACGCTGGATATGCCAGTGCGCGCCTGCGTCACTGTCGCCACGCCGGAAAAGCCGAATCTCGGGATAGGTATCGCCATTAATGAATCCAGACTCATGCGTTACCTTGAACAGTTTCCGCCAACGCTGCCGCTGTCGACCGCAGGCAATGAACGTGGTGTCACCGTGCATAAGGTTTCACCTTTGCTGGTGGATGCGGTCATCCGGCTGGTGCGTCTGCTTGACCATCCGGAAGATATTGAGGCGCTGGCCCCGCTGATTGAGCAGGAGATTTTCTACCGGCTGCTGACCGGACCGGAGGGATCGCGGATCCTGAACATGGCGATGGCTGAGCGGCCGGGTAACCGGGTGGCGCAGGCTGCCCGCTGGCTGCGGGAGAATTTTCATCAGCCGCTGAAGATAGACCAGCTCGCCAGCAGTGTCGGCATGAGTATCTCTTCGCTGCATCATCACTTCAAAGCCGTCACGGCCATGACGCCGATGCAATACCAGAAACAACTGCGGCTCAACGAGGCGCGACGTCTGATGATGGTGGAAAAGCTGGATGCCGGTACCGCAGGCTATCGGGTGGGCTATCAGAGCGCATCACAGTTCAGCCGGGAGTATCGCCGCCTGTATGGGCAATCCCCGGCCAGGGACAGTCGTCAGCTGGCGGTGAGCCCGGATACCCTGCGCCCACCACAAAACTGATTACAGGCTGTTTGCCGCTTCAATCGCAATGGCAAAGGAGCGCAGACGTGCTTCGCTGTCAAAAATCTGGCCATTAACCATAATTTCATCTGCCTGCGTTTCACGCATCAGCGAGGCCAGGCCATGACGCACCTTGTCGGTATCGCCCACCAGCGACATGCTGAGCGCCTGCTGCACGCCATACTGCTCTGACGGCGACCAGAGGTTATCCATGTTCTCAACCGGTGCCGGCAACGGGCCAGGTTTGCCGCGGCGCAGGTTAATAAACTGCTGCTGCTGTGAGGTAAACAGGAAGCGCGCATCACGTTCATTATCAGCGGCAACCACGTTAATGCAGACGGTGGCATAAGGTTTATCGAGACGCGCTGAAGGCTGGAAGTTCTCACGATACACGTGCAGCGCCTGGAACAGCTGGTCAGGCGCGAAATGGGAGGCAAAGGCAAACGGCAGGCCCATTTTCGCTGACAGCTGCGCGCTGTAGAGGCTGGAACCGAGCAGCCAGACCGGGATCTTCAGGCCCAGACCCGGCACGGGCTGAACCGGCAGTTGCGCATCCGGGTCAGCATCAAACCAGTGAATCAGCTCAGCCACATCTTCGGGAAAGGTGTCAGCGTGCATGCTGGCCTGGTGACGGCGCAGCGCCATCATGGTGCGCTGGTCAGAACCGGGTGCGCGCCCTAAACCGAGATCGATACGGCCAGGATAGAGAGAGGCCAGGGTGCCAAACTGCTCGGCGATGACCAGCGGCGCATGGTTAGGCAGCATAATGCCACCTGAGCCCAGCTTCAGGGTCTCGGTGTTCGCCGCCAGATAGCCGATCAACACCGACGTCGCAGCGCTGCCAATCCCTGTCATGTTGTGATGTTCAGCCAGCCAGTAGCGTTCAAAGTTCAGTTTTTCAGCCTGACGCGCCAGCGCCAGTGAATTATGGAACGCATTCCGTGCGGTCGCGCCCTGTGGAATCGGCGCAAGATCCAGCACGGACAGGCGAAGAGGTTTTTTATCAGACATGACTACTCCCGTTGTATGGCGCAGGTGTAAAAACCTGCACCATTTAGTATTACGCATCATTCCTTATATTAAAACTGCTAACCTCAGCAGGAATATAGCCGGTATGTGCTTTTACTCAGGATGCCAGCGTCATACCCGCCAGTTTGCGCCAGTAACCGTTACAATCGCAGCCTTTCGCGACCATAAGCGGGGCCTGACCGTTTTCATTAGCGCGGAAACGGTCAATCTCCGCCAGCGTCGATGTATCCTGCGGCGAGAGTCTCACGCAATCGACCTGGCCACGCATCCCCGCCAGATCGTTACCCAGGTTATAGCAGTAGCCACTCATGGTCTGAATACCATTGAGAACGAACACCTGCTGTCCCTCCTGAGAGTTGACACGACGGCCTGTCGGATAGTTGATGCAGCAGGTTTCGCAGTCATCTTTCGCGCGGTTTTCCGAGCGGGCGGTGAAGCAGCGCGCTGACAGCGCCAGCGGCAGATGACCGTAGCCTATTACCTCCACCTCAAACTGCTGCCGGATACCCCGTGTTTCGCACTGTGCCAGCAGCTGTAGCAGCCAGTCACGCGACATCTCCACTGGTATACACCAGCGCGTCATGCCCTCTTTGACCAGCAGCTGCAGCGTGTCGGCGTTATAGACATTCAGCGTCGGACCGGCGACAAAGGGCAGATGGCGCTCAGCAGCCATGTTTACCGTGCCAATATCATTGGCTTCAATCAGGAACTCGCCGTTTTCTACATAGCGCTGCAGCTCTTTCAGCTCAGAAGGGGATTGCAGCAGCGCCAGCGTGCTGAGTACGACCTGTTTGCCGCTGGATGCCACCTCACGCGCCAGCGCCATCCAGCGGGCATAGGGCGTGGCACGGCGTTTACTGCACACCGCCTCGCCGAGATAAATAATATCCGCACGACTGCGGGCAGCCTGCTGGTAGAAATCTTCCAGCGTATCGGTCGGCCAGTACCAGAGCACCGGCCCAAGGGCATATTGCATCATGACTCCTTATTGCCATTCACGGTGATAAGCACCCAGCGTGGTTTGCGTGCCTTCGGAGAGATCGCCCAGCGTCTGCATCCACTGTGGCGCGACGTCAAACTGTTCCGGCTGCGCCTTGCAGCGATCGATCGCCTGACGCCAGACGCGCGCCACATCAGCGACATAGGCGGGACTGCGCTGCCGGCCTTCAATTTTCACCGAGGCGATGCCTGCACGCAGCAACTCCGGCAGCAGTTCCAGGGTGTTGAGACTGGCAGGCTCCTCCAGCACGTGATAACGCTGATTGTTAACCTCATAGCGTCCTTTGCAGAGCGTCGGGTAACCGGCGCTCTCATCGGGCGCGTAGCGATCAATCAGCACATCATTCAGGCGTGACTCCATTCCCTTTGGCGTCTGCTGCCAGCGCACAAACTTCGCCGGGGAGCAGGCACCTGCGCTGTTAGGCGATTCGCCGGTCATCCAGGAGGAGAGATAGCAGCGGCCTTCCGCCATAATGCACAGGCTGCCAAAGGCGAACACCTCCAGCGGCACCGGCGTGCTGCGCGCCAGTTGTTTAACCTGATGAATCGACAACACCCGCGGCAGCACCACGCGCTGCAGATTGAAGTGGCGATGATAAAAGCGAATCGCCTCAGGATTGGTTGCCGAAGCCTGCACAGAGAGATGACGTTCAACCTGTGGATAATGCTTCGCGGCATACTCCAGCGTGGCAATATCGGCCAGAATCAGCGCGTCGGCTCCGTTTTGCGCCGCCACATCAATCGCCCGCTGCCAGCGTCCCATGCCATCCGGGTGGGCAAACGTGTTGATCGCCACATGCAGTTTGCGCCGATGCTGATGGAGATAGCGCGCCGCTTCAGCCAGCTTTTTATCGGTGAAGTTCAGGCCCGCAAAGTGACGGGCATTGGTGTCATCTTTCAGTCCTACATAGACCGCATCCGCACCATTCTCTGTGGCGGTGCGCACTGCGGGTAAGTTTCCTGCCGGGCAGAGCAGTTCCATAGGTGTTCCTCTCAACATGCGATGGGCGTCGAGTCTAGGCATCTGGTCCGGCGAGCGTGTTGATTTGGGGCAGTGAAATTCCAGTTCATCCGGCCTGGCGGTGCTTTTTTCCCCTTCATGGCAGCGTTTTTTATTGATCCCGGATGAGGCGCGCAGAAAAGGATATGGCAATATACGTAAAATTTTCTGAAGGGAGTGACGAAAGTGTTAGAGCGGATACATGCCCATTTTGTGAAAAACGGTCCAAAAATCTTAGGGTTACCCGTAGCGCTCACCCCATTCCCGGTCAAAAAGTTGCTGCTGCAACAACTCTTAAACTGGCAATTTCGCCATGCTTTGGCTGAAGGTGAGTTAGACTTTCTGAACGGTCGCCTGCTGGGTATCGGGATTGCCGATCTCAATCTGCAATGGATAACCACGCTGCAGGATGGCCGACTGGCGGTATTGCAACAGTCCGAAGCGGATGTCTGGTTTCGGGGCAATGCCAATGATCTGTTGCTGGTGGCAGCACGTAAAGCAGATCCCGACATGCTGTTCTTTCAACGCCGTCTGGTGATTGAAGGTGACACAGAACTGGGACTTGAGGTGAAGAACGTAATGGATGCTATTGAACCCGAAGCTATGCCCACCGCGTTACGCACGGCTATTGAGCAGATGGCGGCATGTGTCGACGCTGGCATGAAACAGGACGCGAAGGCCACACAGGCGCGCGCGGGTGCCGCATGTTGATCCGGAGCGAAATTGGTGTTGATGCTGCAGGCATCGACGCACTACTCAGACGCTGCTTCAGCCGTTCAGCCGAGGCGGAACTGACTCAGGCGCTGCGTGAAGATGGCCTGCTGACCCTGGGCGTGGTCGCCACGGATGATGAGGGACAGGTGCTGGGTTATGCCGCATTCAGTCCGGTCAGCGTTCAGGGCGAAGATCGCGGCTGGGTGGCTCTGGCACCGCTGGCCGTCGATGAGACGCTGCGCGGTCAGGGCATTGCCAGCAAGCTGATTTATGAGGGGCTGGATACGCTCAATGAATTTGGCTACAGCGCGGTCGTGGTGCTGGGCGAGCCGGCGCTGTACAGCCGGTTTGGTTTTGAACCGGCTGCACGCCATGGCCTGCGCAGTCGCTGGCCGGGAACAGAGTCAACGTTCCAGGTTTACCGTCTGGCGAACAATGCTTTTGACGGCGCGGAAGGACAGATCGACTACGCCGAACCTTTTAATCGCCAGCCGTAATACCCAGCCAGCTCTCCAGATTGATCGGCTGACCCGCCACCAGCAGTAACTTCTGCTGACGGGTCAGTTGCTTAACCTGATACTCCAGTCTGGAGGCGCTGGCGCGATTGCCCGCCTCACAGTGAAACACCAGGTCCAGCGGACCTTTGCCGCGCAGCGCGCGGGCGCCGCGTCCGCTCTGGTGCTGAGCAACCCGGCGCACCACATCCGTGGTGATGCCGGTGTACAGGCTCCCTTTCGCCGTACGGACGATGTAGAGTTGCCACTGCTGACCCATCGTAATCTATCCCCAAAAAAAGGTGCCGGGCAGTGTAGCGCGCTTCACGCTCCGGTGCACCGTCAGGAGTTTACCTTGTCCGATCACGCCCATCTGGTTCGCTACCTCCGAAAGCAGCATGTGCTTTCACTCTGCTGTAACGCCGACGATCAACTCTGGTGCGCTAACTGCTACTACGTCTTTGATGAGACGCGCATGGTCTTCTGGATTATGACTGAACCCGATACCCGCCACGGTGAACTCATGGTGCAGAATCCGCAGGTTGCAGGCACCGTCAATGGCCAGCCCAGAACTGTAATGCTGATTAAAGGGGTGCAGTATCATGGCCGGGTCAGACGGCTGGATGAGGTATCAGAGCGGGTCGCCAGAGCGGCTTACCAGAAACGTTTTCCGGTCTCACGCAAAGTGTCAGCACCGCTGTGGGAGATTGAGCTGGATGAGATGAAGATGACGGATAATGCGCTGGGATTCGGCAAGAAAATTGCCTGGCAGCGGGAGAAATAGATACGCCCCTTTCAGCTGAAAAAGGGCGTGGCGGATTTACAGCGCTTCGAGGATCCGCAGAGATTCACGGTTAAAGGCCGGTAAATCGTCCGGCGTACGGCTGGTGACCAGCTTATCGCCGTCCACGACAACTTCCTTATCATGGAAATCAGCACCGGCATTGATCAGGTCAATGGCAACGGCTTTAACGGTGGTCATCTTGCGACCGCGCACGCCGTTTGCGCTAATCAGCAGCTGTGGACCGTGGCAGATGGCAAAGATCGGTTTGCCGCTGGCGACAAACTCTTTGGTAAAGGCAACAAAACGATCGTCGCCGCGCAGGGCGTCAGGCGAGTGGCCGCCGGGCAGCAGCAGGGCATCGAATTCCGCCGGGCTGACGTCATCAATGCTTCGATCGATGGTTACTTCCGCTTCGCCTTTCTTGCCTTTAACGACATTACCGGCCTGTTTCTCAATGGTCACTACCTCAAAACCAGCGCCTTTGTAGGCTTCCGCAGGTGAGGTAAATTCTGAGTCTTCAAATTCATCGGTAATCAAAACCGCCACTTTCTTGCTCATCTTTTTTCCTCATTAAATTTGTGGAGCGCGAGGCGCTTTCCGGATAACGCTGTAAGCCTGGTCGCTGAGCGTGAAAACGCAAGCCAGCCCGTTAAGATCAGCTATCTTTTAAGCTGTCAGCAGTGAAATAAGGATGAATCTGAGATGAATCGCGTATTACTGACCGGTGCCACTGGGTTAGTCGGGTCGCATCTGCTGCGCTTACTGATTGAGGATCCACGTGTTGATGAGATCATCGCGCCCACCCGCCGGCCACTGCCCGCGTTGCACAAAGTGGTGAATCCGGTTGAAGCCGATCTCACCGATGTGCTGGGGCCGCTGCAGAGTCCGCTGGATACGGTGTTCTGCTGCCTGGGCACCACACGTAAGCAGGCGGGCAGCAAGCAGGCCTTTATTCATGTCGATTACACGCTGGTGGCAGACAGCGGGTTATGCGGATTACGTCTGGGGGCGAAGCAGATGCTGGTGGTCAGCGCGCACGGTGCCAGCCGTCACTCACCGTTTTTGTACAATCGCGTCAAAGGCGAAATGGAGAATGCGCTGCGCCATCAGGGCTGGCCGCGGCTGACGCTGGTCCGACCTTCACTGCTGCTGGGGGATCGCGCGCGGAAACGACAGGGCGAAAGCCTGGCGGGACCGCTGTTTTCGCTGCTGCCGGGCAACTGGCGAGCGGTTCACGCACGCGACGTGGCACGCTGTCTGCATCAGCAGGCATTCACGCCAGGTGGTGAGAGCGTCAACATCATTGAGTCGGGCGACATCCCGCGTCATTCAGCGTAACTGCCAGATGATCTGATTTCGGCTGCCGCGCCATTGCAGCGTGGCATCTTTCTCCTCTTCAACAAAGCGGCCATCGATCAGCACGTCGAGATAGTCCAGCACGGCGCGCTGTGCCGCATTCAGCTCCTGCATGCGATAGCCGGTCCAGAGCCAGATATCTTTACCGGGACATGTCTGCCGCACCCGCTTCACCAGCCGGCGAATGTGCGGCACGTTATGCGGATGAAGGGGATCGCCGCCACTCAGCGACAAGCCCTGGCGCGGAATGCGTGTGTCCTGCAAATCCGCCAGCAGTTGCTCCTCCATCGCCAGCGTAAAGGGCACGCCGGAATCAAGACGCCAGGTGCTCTGGTTGTAGCAGCCGCGACACTGATGTTCGCATCCGGCGACAAACAGCGTACAGCGGGTGCCGGGGCCATTCACGATATCCACATCGTAGTAGCGGTGAATATGCATCATCCCAGCGGTCCGTCTGCCAGATGTTTAACGCGACGCTGCACTTCCTGTTGCTTACCGGCGTTAAACGGTCGCGCATCCGGGCTGCCCAGATAGCCACAGACCCGCCGTGTAACAGAGACGCGAGCCGGATCGTGATTGCCGCAGTTCGGACAGGTAAAGCCACGGCTGGTACAGGTAAACTCGCCATTGAAGCCGCACTCGTAGCACTCATCAATCGGCGTATTGGTACCGTAATAGGGGACGCGGTCGTAGCTGTAATCCCAGACATCCTCCAGCGCTTTGAGGTTGTGCTGTACGTTCGGGTATTCGCCGTAACAGATGAATCCGCCATTCGCCAGCGGCGGATAGGGCGCTTCAAAGTCGATTTTATCGTAAGGGTTCACCTTCTTCCCGACATCGAGATGGAAGCTGTTGGTGTAATAACCCTTGTCGGTAACGCCCGCCACCACGCCAAACTGTGCCGCATCGAGACGGCAGAAGCGGTCGCACAGGTTTTCGCTCGGCGTGCTGTAAAGGCTGAAGCCGTAGCCTGTTTCCGCTTTCCAGCAGTCAGTGGTGGCGCGCAGGTACGCAATGATCTCTACGCCTTTGGCGCGCAGCGCCGCGTCATCGTAAGGATGCTGGTGGCCGCCGCTGAGCGCATTCAGGGTTTCGTGCAGGCCGATATAGCCCAGCGACAGTGACGCCCGGCCATTACGGAAAATAGGGCCGACTTCATCATCCGCGTTCAGCCGGACGCCGCAGGCACCTTCCATATAGAGGATGGGCGCAACGCGCGCTTTGGTCTTCTCCAGGCGCGCCACCCGCGTCATCAGCGCCCGCTTAGCCAGCAGCAGGCGGGCATCAAGCAACGTCCAGAAATGTGCTTCATCCCCCGCCGCCTCCAGCGCAATGCGCGGCAGGTTCAGGCTGATCACACCAATGTTGTTGCGGCCCTCATGAATCTGCTCGCCATTCTCTTCATAAACGCCCAGGAAGCTGCGGCAGCCCATGGGCGTTTTGAACGAACCGGTGACGTTTACCACCTGATCGTAATTGAGGATATCGGGATACATCCGCTTGCTGGCACATTCCAGTGCCAGCTGCTTGATGTCGTAGTTAACGTCGCCCGCCCGGCGGTTGACGCCTTCACGAATGCTGAATACCAGTTTCGGGAACACCGCGGTTTTGCGATTTTTGCCCAGTCCGGCCAGCCGGTTACGCAGAATCGACTGCTGAATCAGCCGTGCCGCCCAGTCCGTTCCCAGGCCGAAACCAAAGGTGACAAACGGCGTCTGGCCGTTGGCGGTGTGCAGGGTATTCACCTCATACTCCAGCGACTGAAAGGCGTCGTAGCACTCCTTCTCCGTACGCTGGCGTGCATACTGTTCAGCCTGCGGAATCTGCCACTGCTCAGCAATCGTCAGATGCCGGGCATAGCTCTGCTCAACAAACGGGGCCAGCACTTCATCAATGCGGTTAATGGTGGTGCCGCCATAAATATGGCTGGCGACCTGGGCGATAATCTGCGCCGTCACAGCAGTGGCGGTGGCGATTGATTTAGGCGGCTCAATCTCAGCGTTGCCCATTTTGAAGCCGTTGGTCAGCATGCCTTTCAGATCGATCAGCATGCAGTTAAACATCGGAAAGAAGGGGGAATAGTCGAGATCGTGATAGTGGATCTCGCCGCGCTCATGCGCCAGAACGATATCCCGCGGCAGGATCTGCTGCTGCGCGTAGTGCTTCGCCACGATCCCGGCCAGCAGATCGCGCTGTGTCGGGATCACTTTGCTATCTTTGTTGGCATTCTCGTTCAGCAGCGCCGCGTTGGTCTGATCGACCAGACCGCGAATGGCGTGATGTAACTGGCTCTGACGATCGCGGGCGACATCGCGATCGTGGCGGTATTCAATGTAGGCGCGCGCCAGCTGCGGATAAGGACCCGCCATCAGCGTCTCTTCTACCGCACACTGAATCTCACGGATAGCCACCTCAGGACGATCGGCCAGCCGCAGAGCAACGCGCTCAGCGACCTGCGCGCACCAGGCCGTATCGTCGACCTCTGCTGCCCGTGCCGCCGCCATGACAGCCTGCTCAATACGCTGCGCATCAAAGCCTGTCCGGCATCCATCACGCTTGATTACCACCGTCGCCATCTCTCTCTCCGTTAACTACATATGGGGTTCAGATGGATTCTATTCCCTACATGTAGTGATTGCTGCGAATTATTGCGCCCGAATTTGACCTGAAACAAGGAAGCCTCAACCCGGCAGAAAATTCCGGCGGATGTAAAAAATCGGACTAAAGTTCAGGTTTCCTGCGGCGCTGGCAGGCCAACACGCGTGCGGTAATGCCGATCGTCAACAGCAGCGCGACGCTGAAGCCGCTGGCACACGGCGTGCAACCGATCGAAATGCTCAGTACCATGGGCCTCCCGCTGGTGAATGCTTACGTTCGTCATCAGGCATCTGGTGCCGCTGAAGTGGCCGGGATGCAGGCGACTCTGGATGCCGCCGGAGAGGTGCAGGATGAAACGGTGATAGCGCGGGTCAGCCGCTGGAGACGCTGCTGCGTGCCTTTCAGTAAACGCGATGGCCGGATGAACCGGCCTCCGCGGCGTCAGGCCGGGCCGCTGACCGAGTGACGGCGCACCAGCGTCGGGCTGAACATGTGAGTGACTTCCGGCAGCGGCAGGTCGTTGGCCAGCGCCAGGGCCAGCTGAGCGGCCTGCTGCGCCATCGTGACAATCGGATAGCGGACGGTGGTGAGGCGTGGTCGCACATAACGCGATACCAGCACATCATCGAAGCCGATCAGCGACATCTCTTCCGGTACGCGGACGCCATTATCGCTCAGGACCGCCAGCGCGCCTGCCGCCATGGAGTCGTTGTAGCAGGCGACGGCGGTGAAATTTCTGCCGCGTCCCAGCAGTTCTGTCATCGCCTGCTCACCGCCCACTTCGTCCGGTTCGCCCCAGGTCACCAGCCGATCGCTGCACGGCAGACCGTGCTCTTTCAGCGCATCGTAGTAACCCTGCAGGCGATCTTCGGCATCAGAGATGGTGTGGGTTGAGCAGATAAAGGCGATATTCTGGTGGCCGAGCTGGATCAGATGGCGGGTCGCCAGCCAGGCGCCGTAGCGATCGTCAAGTGCAATACAGCGCTTTTCAAAGCCTTTGATCAGCCGGTTCAGCAGCACCATTCCGGGCACCTGCTTCATCAGCACTTCCAGTTCTGCGTCGGGAATTTTCTTAGCGTGCACCACCAGCGCCGCGCAGCGGTGACGCATCAGCTGTTCAATGGCCTGCCGCTCTTTTTGCTCATTATGGTAACCGTTACCAATCAGCAAAAAGTTACCGGTGTCGCCTGCCACTTCATCCACGGCCTTAACCATGGCACCAAAAAAGGGATCGGAGACGTCACCGACAATCAGGCCGAGTGTTTCGGTCGATTGCTGCGCCAGCGCGCGTGCGTTGGCATTCGGGTGATACTGAAGCTGCTCCATCGCCAGGCCTACGGCCTGTCGGGAGCTATCGCTGGCTTTGGGAGAATTATTGATTACACGGGAGACTGTGGCGACAGAAACGCCCGCCAGTCGCGCAACATCCTTTATGGTAGCCATGCGTTGACCTGCTTTGGGGAAAACGTTTACACATCGCATCAGTGTTACGGAAAAGGGCGGACACATCAACCCGACAGAATGCCAGCGTCGTCGCAAAAAGGGGCAAAAACGGCCGCTGCTGCACATCTTCTGCTGAGACGTCGCACCATGTTATGCTCAGTTCCCCACCTGGCTACCGTGAAAAAAACAACGATGAAAACCAAAGTGCCACATCTGGCGCACTGGGGCGCGTTTACCGCCGTCACTGAAAACGATCGTCTGATTGGCTGCGAACCTTTCTTCGCCGATGCCGATCCGTCGCCGATGATCCACACCATTCCCGAGCTGGTCTACTCCGACAAACGCATTCGCCAGCCGATGGTGCGCCGCTCGTGGCTGAAGTCACGCGAAAAGAGCGACCGCACGCTGCGTGGCCGGGAAGATTTTGTCGCTGTGGACTGGGAAACCGCGCTGGATCTGGTGGCGGAAGAGAATCGCCGCGTCCGCGAGCGCTACGGGGCGTCGGGCATTTTCAACGGCTCCTACGGCTGGTCATCGGCCGGACGCGTCAACCATGCCCGCACGCTGGTGCGTCGCTTCTACTTTCAGGGCGGCGGCGGCGTCGATCAGCAGGGTAACTACAGCTGGGGTGCCGCGCAGTTCTTCCTGCCCTATGTGATCGGCACCTATATGCCGCTGACCGGACGCGTCACCGAGTGGCCGCAGGTGGTGGAACATGCCGAAATATTTGTCGCCTTTGGCGGGCTGGCGCTGAAAAACGGCCAGGTCGCCTCGGGGGGCGCAGGGCAGCACAGCCTGAAACCGGCGCTGATGCAGCTGGCGGCCAAAGGTACGCCGGTTATCAACATCAGCCCGATGCGCGATGACTGCCCGGCGTTTGTCAACGCCGAGTGGATCCCGATTCGCCCCAATACCGATGTAGCGCTGATGCTGGCGCTGGGTCACGAAATCACCCAGCGCGGCGCGGTTGACGAGGCGTTTCTCGCCAGCCACTGCACCGGCTGGCCGCAGCTGCGCGCCTATCTGCTGGGCGAAACCGACGGCGTGGCGAAAACCGCCGGCTGGGCCAGCCGTATCACCGGCATCCCGGCTGACCGCATCGTGCAGCTGGCGCAGCAGCTGACCGGCAAACGCAGTTTTATTACCTGCTCCTACTCTGTGCAGCGCGCCCATCGCGGCGAGCAGCCTTACTGGATGATGATTGCGCTCTCCTCAATGCTCGGTCAGCCTGGCCTGCCGGGCGCGGGGTTCTCCTTTGGTCACGGGTCGATGAACAGCGTCGGTAACCCGCGTCAGGAAGGGCCAGCGCCGATGATGAGCACCGGTCCCAATCCTTCGGGGCTGTCGATTCCGGTGGCGCGCATCAGCGATATGCTGCTCAATCCCGGTCAGCCCTATAGCTTCCAGGGCGAAACGCTGCACTATCCCGACATTCGCATGGTGCACTGGGCGGGCGGCAATCCTTTCCACCATCATCAGCAGCTGAACCGGCTGGTGGAAGGCTGGCAACGGCCTGATACGGTGGTGGTGCAGGATATCGTCTGGACGCCAGCGGCGCAGATGGCGGATATCGTGCTGCCTGCGACGACCACGCTGGAGCGCAACGACATCGGCGGCTCGTCACGTGACCGCTTTGTGCTTGCCATGCATCAGGCGATTAAGCCGCAGCATCAGGCGCGCAACGACTTCGATATTTTTGCCGATTTAGCAGAGCGTCTCGGTTATCGCGACACCTTCACCGAAGGGCGCAGTGAGATGCAGTGGATCGCGCATCTCTATCAGCAGTGCGCCACCGCGCATCAGCGCAAAAGCATTGATTTTCCGGAGTTTGATGAATTCTGGCAGCGCGGCTTTGTGGAAATTCCGGAAGGCGGCAAGCCTTATCAGTTTATGGCGGATTTCCGCGCCGATCCGCAGGCCAATCCAATCAAAACCGTCAGCGGCAAAATCGAGCTGTTCAGCCAGACCATCGCGGACTACCAGCTGGACGATTTCGCCGGTCATCCGGAGTGGCGTGAACCGCAGGAGTGGCTCGGTTCGCCCGTCAGCCGTGACTATCCGCTGCACATGATCTCCATTCAGCCGTCCGACCGGTTACACAGCCAGCTGGATGCCACCGACACGGTGCAGGGCAACAAAACGGCGGGACATGAAACGCTCGCCATGCATCCAGTGGATGCGGCCGCGCGCGGACTGGTGGAAGGCGATGAGATAGAGGTGAGCAACGCCCGTGGCGTGATGCTGGCGGGTGTGCGCATTACTGAGGGTGTCACGCAGGGCGTGGTGATTATCGCCACCGGTGCCTGGTTTGATCCGGGCTTCGGCAGAGCGTGGCAGCCTTTTGATCGCGCGGGTAACCCCAACGTGCTGACGCTCGACATCGGCACCTCGTCCCTGACGCAGGGACCAAACGCCATGAGTTGCCTGGTAGAAATCAAAAAACATCAGGATTGCACAATAGCGTAAGGATCTCATGGCTGGTTACATTTTGCGGGTAACTGTTGCGTTTGGGCGATGGCAGCCGATCAATCCCCTTTGCTACATTCAGGGTCCCAGAGGTATTGATGGGTGAACATCAATAGATTTTCTTGATTACACCAACCTGCGCAGATGCGCAGGTTTTTTTTGCCAAAAATCCGTTGCCAATAACGAACTGATACACAGTTTTCCTGTTATACGGCCAGCGCTTTCTTTATAACTGCTGGCACCAGCCTATTCTCTTTATTTTGCGCAGCGGAATGCCATGCCCCGGATTAAAAAACTACTGGGAAAAGACCAGATAAAAGCGCCCTTTAACCCTTTTCGTTTTCGGCTGATCTGCCTCGGTGTCACGACCTGTCTGGTGGTGCTGCTGGCGCGCGTCGCGGACCTGCAGTTCCTGAATCAGCCGATGCTGGAGCACGAAGCGGATCAGCGATCGCTGCGAACCGTCACGCTGCCCACCAGCCGCGGCACGCTGCTGGATCGTAACGGCGAAGCCCTGGCGCTCAGCGTGCCATCGCGCGACGTGATTGCCGATCCACTGCGCGTGCTGGAGAGCAACCCCGATTTTACCAGTGCCAAATGGGCCTATCTTGCGGCCGCACTCAACACCCGTCCTGAACAGCTGGCGGCGCAGATCACCGCCAACCCGAAACGTCGCTTCCTCTATCTGGGACGTAAAGTCGAACTGGGCATTGCCAAAGACATTAAAGAGCTGAAGCTGAAAGGCATCAGTGAAGTTTATGACGACAGCCGTTTCTATCCGATGAGCGAAGCCTCTGCGCCGCTGATCGGCATCGTTGGCGCGGATAACGTCGGCCTGAACGGGCTGGAAAAAGGCTTTGATAAAGTGTTGCAGGGCGAGCCGGGCAAAGAGGTTTATCGTCAGGATGCGGCGGGCAATATCATCGCGATGATTAACTACCAGCCGCCGACGCAGCCGCCCACGGTGCAGCTCAGCATCGACAAATATGACCAGTACACGCTCTACAGCAAACTGCGCGACGGCGTGCTGATTAACAAGGCGGACTCGGGTGCCGCCGTGCTGGTAAAGATCGACACCGGCGAGATTCTGGCGATGGCTTCTTATCCGTCGTTCAACCCCAACAACTATGAAGGGGCCACCCCGGCGCAGATGCGTAACTCGGCCATCAATGACAGCTACGAACCGGGATCGACCGTCAAGCCGTTGGTGGTAATGGAAGCACTGGAGCGCCATCTGGTTCGCCCGGACTCGGTAATCGACACTACCCCTTACAGCGTGAACGGCCACCTGATCCGTGACGTTGGCCACTGGCCGCGCCTGACCATGACCGGCATTCTGCAAAAATCGAGCGACATCGGGGTCTCTCATCTCGCGCTGGCGATGCCCGCGGAAGCGCTGGTGAATACCTATCACGCGTTTGGCCTGGGCAAGCCGACCGGATTAGGGCTGACCGGCGAAAGCGTCGGTTACTTCCCGCTGCACCGTGCCCGCTGGGCTGACATTGAGCGTGCCACCTTCTCCTTTGGTTATGGCCTGCGCGTTACGCCGCTGCAGATTGCCCGCGAATACGCCACGCTCGGCTCTTATGGCGTTTACCGTCCGCTGTCGATCACCCGCGTCACGCCACCGGTCATGGGACGGCAGGTTGCCAACCCGGAAACGGTGAAAGAGGTGGTGCATATGCTGGAGAGTGATGTCCTGCCAGGCGGAACCGGACTGAAAGCGGCGGTGCCGGGCTACCGTCTGGCAACCAAAACCGGTACGGCGGAAAAGATGGGCACCAGCGGCAAGTATGATGGCGGCTACGTCAACTACACCGCCGGACTCGCGCCCGCCAGCCATCCTGAAGTGGCGCTGGTGGTGATGATCAACCATCCGACGGCGGGCGATCACTTTGGTGGTTCGGTTGCTGCGCCGGTATTCGGCAACATCATGGGGCCGGTACTGAAACACATGAACGTTGCGCCGGATGCCATCTACACCAAACCTGCGGCCAGCTCTTCGGATAAATCTTAGTTAAATCAGAGTGTAAGCGAGGCGTGAAGGTTATACACACCTCGTTGCACTTCCCCGAATTCGGTTGCGTTTTCCTGCTGTCTCCGCGCGGTCAATCAGTGCGAGGATAGCAGTCCCAGAGGTATTAATGGGTGTGAAAACAACACCGCTTCGGCAGTGAGACCCTGTTATTACACCGACCCACGCAGATGCGTGGGTTTTTTTTGCCTGCGCACCGGACCCTGCCTTTTCGGCTGTATTGACCGCCGTTAAATTATCATCGTTTTTAACGAATCCCTGACAGTTTGCCGGTAGAAATGCGCGTCGCTTTTCACCGATAATGTCCGCCGTGACGCCTGGCGTTTTTTTTGCTCGCCACAGCCGGTTTTCACTGCCGCATTCCGCACGTTCCGGGATTTCTTTTTCTGCTTATCTGAAGAGTTCGACGATGACTCACCTTTCTCGCCCCGCGCGTTCCTTTGGGCTTAAATGGCTGCTCCTGTTGCTGGTTGTTGCGATTGTCGCGGGCGTTATCTGGCGTCTGCTCTCTTCGGGACACGGGCCGGGTGAGGGAATGCCGCCGGGCGGACCGGGTGCGCCTGGCATGATGGGCGGCAGTGCAACGCTGGTTCACAGTGGCGTCGCCAGCACGGCAGATGTGCCGGTGTGGCTGAACGCGCTCGGCACGGTGATCCCCAACGCCAGCGTGACGGTGACCAGCCGCGTTGACGGTCAGCTGGAGCAGGTTTTCTTCACTGAGGGGCAGAAGGTCAGCGCCGGGCAACTGCTGGCGCAGATCGATCCGCGCAGCTATCAGGCGACGCTGAACCAGTATCAGGCTGAACTCAGCGAAAACCAGGCGCTGCTGAAAAGTGCCGAGCTGACGCTGGCGCGTTACCGCAAACTGGCGGCCCAGGATGCGCTGGCGCGTCAGGATCTGGACAGCCAGATTGCCACCGTCGGGCAGTATCGCGGTGCTGTTGCTGCCGATCAGGCGCAGATTGCCAGTGCGAAGCTGAGCATTGAGTATGCCCGGATCACCGCTCCGATCAGCGGGCGCGTCGGCCTGCGTCAGGTCGATCCCGGCAACATGGTACAGAGCTCCAGCAGTACCGGCCTGGTCACCATCACTCAGATGCAGCCCGCCGCCGTGACTTTTAGCGTACCACAAAGCGACATCCCGGCGCTGGTCAGCGTGCTGCATCAGGGGCAAAGCCTGCCCGCCACGCTGTTCGATCAGGACAACCAGCATCAGCTCGCCAGCGGCGAAGTGAAGTTCATCAGCAACCAGATTGACACCGCCACCGGCACCGTGGCGCTGAAGGCGCTGTTTGCCAACCAGGATGAGGCGCTGTTTGCTAACCAGTTTGTGAATATCAGGCTGCAGACCCAGGTGCTGAAAGGCGCGACGGTGGTCCCGGCGCAGGCGCTGCAGCTCAGCAGCGATGGCAGCTTCGTCTTTGTGATCAACAAAGATCATACCGTCACGCGCAAAGCGGTTACCACCGGCCCGGCGTTCGGCAACGATCAGCAGGCGATCCTCAGTGGTGTTTCGCCAGGTGATCGGTTGGTAACGGAAGGGATCGATCGTCTGACCAGCGGCAGCAAAGTCACGCTGGCGGATGAGACGCCCGCTGCCGGTGCTGTATCGAAATGAACCCGTCTCGCCTGTTTATTCTGCGTCCGGTCGCTACCATTCTGCTGATGGTCGGCGTGCTGATCGCGGGCATCTTTGCCTATAAATTTCTGTCGACCTCGGCGTTACCGCAGGTCGACTATCCGACCATTCAGGTCACCACGCTCTATCCGGGCGCCAGCCCGGATGTGATGGCGTCGTCGGTCACCTCACCGCTGGAGCGCCAGCTAGGGCAGATGGCGGGGCTGAGCCAGATGAGTTCCACCAGCGCCAGCGGCTCGTCGATCATTACCCTGAAGTTCAGCCTGGATCTGTCGCTGGATGTCGCCGAGCAGGAGGTACAGGCGGCCATTAACGCGGCAAATAACCTGCTGCCTGACGATCTGCCTAATCCGCCGACCTACAAAAAGGTCAATCCGGCGGACAGCGCGGTGGTGACGCTGGCCGCCAGCTCAGACACGCTGCCGCTGACCGGGGTGCAGGATCTGGTCAATACCCGGGTGGCGCTGAAGCTGTCGCAGATTTCCGGCGTCGGAATGGTGACGCTGGCGGGCGGTCATCAGCCCGCGATTCGGGTGCAGATGAACCCGCAGGCGCTGGCGGCGCATCATCTGACGCTGGAGGCGGTAAATACGCTGATCGGCAACAGCAACGTCAATGGCTCTAAAGGCGGCTTTGACGGCAAATATCATTCGGTCACCATCGACGCTAACGACCAGCTGCGTACTGCCGAAGAGTACGGCAACCTCATCCTCACTTACGAAAACGGCGCGGCGCTGCGCCTGAAAGATATCGCCCATATTGAGCAGGGTCCGGAGAACAGCTTCCAGTCCGCATGGGCCAACAACCAGCCCGCGATTGTCATCAGCGTGCAGCGTCAGCCTGGCGCAAACGTGATTCAGGTGGTGGACAACATCAAGGCGCAGCTTCCTGCACTGCAGGCGGCGCTGCCGGACGGGGTGAAGATGACCATTCTCTCCGACCGCACCCAGACCATTCGCGCCTCAATCAGCGACGTGCAGTTTGAGCTGATGCTGTCGATTGCGCTGGTGGTGATGGTGACCTTCCTGTTCCTGCGCAACGTGGCCGCCACGCTGATCCCCAGCGTGGCGGTGCCGCTGTCGCTGGTTGGCACCTTTGGCGTGATGTATCTGGCGGGCTTCAGCCTGAATAATCTGTCGTTGATGGCGCTGACCATCGCCACCGGTTTTGTCATCGATGACGCTATCGTGGTGGTCGAGAACATTTCCCGGCGGCTGGAGCAGGGCGAGTCACCGATGGAGGCGGCGCTGAAAGGTTCACAGCAGATTGGCTTCACCATCATCTCGCTGACCTTTTCCCTGATTGCGGTGCTGATCCCGCTGCTGTTTATGGGCGATGTGGTCGGGCGGTTGTTCCGGGAGTTCGCGATTACGCTGGCGGTGGCGATCCTGGTGTCGATGCTGGTATCGCTGACGCTGACCCCGATGCTGTGCGCGTATCTGCTGCGGCACATTCCGCCCGAGCAGCAGTCAACCTTTGCCCGCAAGGGCGGCGCGCTGTTCGACCGGCTGGTGCGCGGCTATGACCGGCTGCTGACCGTAGTGCTGAACCATCAGAAACTGACGCTACTGGTGGCGCTGGCGACCTTCGGGCTGACGGCGCTGCTCTATCTGATGGTGCCGAAAGGTTTCTTCCCGACGCAGGATACCGGGCTGATTCAGGGCGTCACCATTGCGTCACAGGATGTCTCGTTTAAAGCAATGGCCTCGCGCCAGCAGGCGCTCTCGGCGTTGATCCTGAAAAATCCGGCGGTGGAGAGTGTTTCATCGACCATCGGTATCGACGGCACCAATACCAGCCTCAACAGCGGACGGTTGCAGATCAACCTTAAGCCGTTTGGCTCCCGCGATCTCAGTGCCAGCGAGGTCATCAGCCAGCTGAACCAGGCGACCGCCAGCGTGCCGGGTATCCGGCTCTATCTGCAACCGGCGCAGGATCTCACCGTCAACGATCAGGTGTCGCCGAGTCAGTATCAGTTCACCCTTGACGACGCCGACAGTGAAAATCTGGTCCGCACGTCGCCGAAACTGGTGGCGGCCTTGCAGCAGCGGCCCGAGTTTAATGGCGTGGTGAGTAACCTGCAGGATCAGGGGCGCGTCTCTTACGTGGAGCTGAACCGGGACAAAGCGGCACGCTTCGGCATTACCGCATCGGACGTGGACACTGCGCTCTATAACGCCTTTGGTCAGCGTCTGGTCTCGACCATTTTTACCCAGTCGAATCAGTATCGGGTAGTGCTGGAAGTCGCGCCGGCTTACCAGCAGGGTCCGGCGTCGTTTGATGATGTTTATCTGCAGCCGTCCACCAGCAGCAGTTCAACGTCGTCATCCACCAGCACGACGTCATCTGCCTCTTCATCCACCTCTTCATCCACATCGACGTCGACGTCTGCTTCCGCTTCAGACACAACCTCCACCACCAGCGGGATGGTGAAACTTACCGCTATCGCGACGATTCATCAGCGCACCGGCTCGCTGATGCATATGCGGCTGAATCAGTTCCCGGCGGTGATGATCTCCTTCAACCTTAATCCAGGCTACTCGCTGGAGGATGGCCAGCGGGCAATTGCGGAGGTGCGCCAGCAGCTGCAGCTACCGGAGAGCACCACGCTGCGCTATCAGGGAGAAACCTCGGCGTTTCAGAGCGCCACCGGCAATACGCTGTGGCTGATTCTGGCGGCGCTGATCACCATGTATGTGGTGCTTGGCATCCTCTATGAAAGCTTTATCCATCCGGTGACGATTCTCTCTACGCTGCCGTCGGCGGCGGTGGGCGCGCTGCTGACGCTGTTGCTGGCGGGCACGGAGTTCAGCCTGATTGCGCTGATTGGCGTCATCCTGCTGATCGGCATCGTGAAAAAGAACGCCATTATGATGATCGACTTTGCGCTGGAGGCGGAACATCAGCAGCACCTCAGCGCGCGTGAGGCGATTCATCAGGCCTGCCTGCTGCGCTTCCGTCCGATTCTGATGACGACGATGGCGGCGCTGCTCGGCGCGCTGCCGCTGATGCTCGCCTCCGGCTCGGGTGCTGAGCTGCGGCAGCCGCTGGGGCTGGTGATTGTCGGCGGACTGATTGTCAGTCAGGTGCTGACGCTCTTCTCCACGCCGGTGATCTACCTCTGGTTTGACGGGCTGGCGCAGCGCGGCAACGCCTGGGTGAAGCGCCGTCAGCAGCAGGCGCGGAGCGGGCAATGAACCTGACCCGGTTGTTTATCTTTCGTCCGGTGGCGACGCTGCTGCTGACGCTGTCGATCCTGCTGCTCGGTGCACTGGGCTACCGACTGCTGCCGGTGGCACCGCTGCCGCAGGTCGATTTTCCGACCATCATGGTCAGCGCCAGCCTGGCGGGGGCCAGCCCGGAAACTATGGCTGCGACGGTCGCTACCCCGCTGGAACGTTCGCTCGGGCAGATTGCCGGTATCAGCGAGATGACCTCCAGCAGTTCGCAGGGATCCAGCAGCATCATCCTGCAGTTTGAGCTGGACCGCGATATCAACGGCGCGGCACGCGACGTGCAGGCGGCGATCAACGCGTCGCGTAGCCTGCTGCCGAGCGCGATGGCCTCGCTGCCTACTTATCGCAAAGCCAATCCGTCAGACGCGCCGATTGTGATGCTGGCGCTGACTTCTGCCACCCGCACGCCCGGCGAGCTTTACGATCTGGCGGAGAGCAAGATCGAACAGGCAATGGGGCAGGTGAAGGGCGTGGGCGAAGTGTCACTGATGGGCAGCGCCTTACCCGCGGTGCGTATTGATCTGCAGCCGCTGAAGCTGACCCACTACGGCATCTCGCTGGAGACGGTGCGTGCCGCCGTTGCCAACAGCACCACCAATCTGCCTAAGGGGATTCTGCAGGGCAGTGACCAGTCGTGGCTGGTGGACAGCAACGGCCAGCTGGAGAAGGCGGCCAGCTACCGCGATCTGATCATCACTTATCAGCAGGGCAAGGCGGTGCGGCTGCGTGACGTCGCGACGGTCTATGACTCGGTGGAAGACCGTTATCAGGCGGGATTTCTGAATGCCACGCCTGCGGTGATGATCGGCATCAAACGGCAGGCGGGCGCCAACATGCTCGAAACCATCGACGCGATCAAAGCGCAGCTGCCGCTGCTGGAAAAGAGCCTGCCCGCAGACAGCCAGCTGAAAGTGGTGGTTGACCGCTCGCCCGGCGTGCGCGCCTCGCTGTATGACACCGAAGAGACGCTGCTGATCGCGGTGCTGCTGGTCATCGCGGTGGTGTTTATTTTCCTGCGCAATCTGCAGGCGGTGATCATTCCGGCACTGGCATTGCCAGTGTCGCTGATCGGCACCTGCGCGGTGATGTACCTGCTGGGGTACAGCCTGGATAACCTGTCGCTGATGGCGCTGATTATCTCCACCGGCTTCGTGGTGGATGATGCGATTGTCGTGCTGGAGAACATCACCCGTCACATTGAGCGCGGACTCAGCCCACTGCGGGCGGCGCTGCGCGGGGCGCAGGAGGTGAGTTTCACCGTGCTGTCGATGACCGTATCGCTGATCGCGGTGTTCATCCCGATCCTGCTGATGGGCAGCATTGTCGGGCGGCTGTTCCGCGAGTTTGCCGTGACGCTCACCGTGTCGCTGCTGATCTCGCTGTTTGTCTCGCTCAGCCTGACGCCGATGCTCTGCGCACGCCTGCTGAAACCAAAGCCGCCCGTCAGCCAGCGGCCGCATCCGCTTTATCAGTTTATTGAAAACCAGCTGAACCGCCTGCTGGTCGCCTACGGACGCGGGCTGGCCTGGGTGATGCGCCATCAGAAACTGACCCTGCTCAGTCTGCTGCTGACCGTGCTGCTGAATGTTTTTCTGTTCACCGTGGTGCAGAAGGGCTTTTTCCCGAACCAGGACACCGGGCTGCTGATGGGCGCACTGCGCGCCGATCAGAACATTTCGTTTCAGGCGATGAAGCCGAAAATGCTGATGTTCACGAAGATCATTCAGGAAGATCCGGCGGTCGAGAGCGTGATGTCGTCGATGGGCAGCGGGATGTTTGGCTCCCGTAACAGCGCCAACTTCTTTGTGCGGCTGAAGGACTTTGACCAGCGCGATGCCACGGCCACCGAAGTGGCCAACCGGCTGACGCGTAAAACCAGCCACATCGCTGGGGCCCAGATGTTCCTGATGGCGGCGCAGGATCTGCACATCGGCGGACGCAGCGCTAACGCCACGTATCAGTACAGCCTGCAGGCAGACGATCTGGATCTGCTGCGGGTCTGGACGCCAAAAGTACAGGCGGCGCTGGCGGCGATCCCCCAGCTCAACAGCGTAGACTCCGACTCGCAGACGGGTGGGCAGGAGGTGGAGCTGACCATTGACCGCGACCGTGCTACCCGGCTGGGCGTTGACGTGAAAATGCTCGATACGCTGCTGAATAATGCGTTCAGCCAGCGGCAGATCGCCACGCTCTATCACACCCTGAATCAGTATCACGTGGTGATGTCGCTGCAGGACAGCGACACCGCGAATCCGGAGACGCTTCAGCAGCTCTATGTGATTGATGACAGCGGTGACCGCGTGCCGCTCTCCGCCTTTGCCCGCTTCAGCGGCGGTAATGCGCCGCTGTCGGTGGCGCATCAGGGCCAGTCCGCCACCAGTACCGTAGCCTTCAACCTCAATGAGGGCGTCTCGCTGGAGCAGGCGCAGGGTCTCATCAAACAGGCGATGGCGAAGCTGGGCCTGCCGTCGACCATTCATGCCGGTTTTGCCGGTACCGCCGCCGCCTTTTCCCAGCTAACCGCCACCATGCCGTGGCTGATTCTGGCGGCGCTGGCAGCGGTTTATATCGTGCTCGGCGTGCTCTACGAGAGCTACATCCATCCGCTGACCATTCTCTCGACCCTGCCGTCTGCGGGCGTCGGCGCGCTGTTGTTGCTGCTGCTGACCAACACGCAGCTCACGGTGATCGCGCTGATTGGCATCATCCTGCTGATTGGCATCGTGAAAAAGAACGCCATCATGATGATCGATTTTGCCATCGACGCGGAGCGGCGGCAGGGCATGTCGCCGCAACAGGCGATCACCCAGGCGTGTCTGATGCGCTTCCGGCCGATCATGATGACTACGCTGGCCGCCTTTTTCGGCGCGTTGCCGCTGGCGCTGGGCAGCGGCGGTGATGCCGATCTGCGCAGTCCGCTGGGGATTGCCATCGCGGGCGGTCTGGCGCTCAGCCAGCTGCTGACGCTGTTTACCACACCGGTTGTTTATCTGTGGCTCGACCGTCTGGGTCGTGCCACTCAACGTCAATGGCGTCGTCTGCGCCATGCGGAATCCTGATCCATGAAACCACTTATCCCATTTATTGTGCTGCTGCTGGCTGGCTGTAGCGTTGGCCCCGACTATCAGCGCCCGACGGTGGCGATGCCGGTTCATTATAAAGAGGCCCGGGGCTGGCAACAGGCAACGCCGCTGGATGCGCAAAGCAAAGGCGAATGGTGGACGGTCTATCACGACGCCACGCTGAGCGGGCTGCTGAGCCAGGTCAGTGTGTCGAATCAGAATGTGGCGACCTATGCCGCGCAGTACCGGCAGGCGCAGGCGCTGGCGGCGGAGTCTCGCGCGTCGCTGTTTCCTTCGCTGGGCTATGATAGCAGCGTGACGCGCAGCGGCAGCCATGCAACCAACAGCAGCGTTCGCACCACCAGCAGCAGCCATCAGGCAGAGCTGAGTGCCAGCTGGGAGCTGGATCTGTGGGGCAAACTGCGGCGCACGCTGGAGGAGGACCGCGCCAGCGCCTCGGCCAGCGCGGCGGAGCTGGCGAATATCACCCTGAGCGCCCAGTCTGAGCTGGCGCAGGACTATTTCCAGCTGCGCATCATGGATCAGAAAATCGCGCGTTATCAGCAGAGCGTTGATGCCTATCAGCGCTACCTGAACGTCATTACCAGCCAGTATCAGGCGGGCACCGCATCGCGGGCGACGCTGGCTCAGGCGCAGCTTCAGCTTGAGAACGCCAGCGCCTCGGCGCAGGATTACCAGTGGCAGCGCGCGCAGATGGAGCACGCCATTGCGCTGCTGGTCGGCAAAGCTCCTGCCGACTTCAGCCTGGCCGCCGCACCGCTGACCGCTACGCTGCCCGCGATTCCGGCAGCCCTGCCGGGCGAGCTGTTGCAGCGCCGTCCCGACATTGCGTACGCCGAACGCAACATGGCCGCCGCCAATGCCGCCGTGGGTGTAGCGGTGGCCGGTTACTATCCCGACCTGACCCTGAGCGCCAGCGGTGGCGTCAGTGCTTCGGTGCTGCATTCGCTGTTCTCACTGCCGAACCGCGTCTGGTCGCTGGGGCCGGAGCTGAGCGGCACGCTGCTTGACGCAGGTGCGACCTCTGCCAAAGTCGATCAGGCGCGGGCAGGCTGGGATGCCAGCGTCGCGACCTATCGTCAGACGGTGCTGTCCGCGATGCAGGAAGTGGAAGATAAACTGGTGGAGCTGAATACGCTGCAGGGCGAAATTGCCGCGCAGCAGCGCGCCACCGACGCAGCGCAGACATCGGCGCGGGTGACACGTCTGCAGTATGAGGCGGGCATGATTAACTACCTGGATGTGGCAACTACTGAGAACAGTAGCCTGAGTGCGCAGCAGAGTTTGCTGACGCTGCAGAGCACGCAGTGGGTCAGCAGCGTGGCGCTGATTGCCGCACTCGGCGGTGGCTGGCAGGCCCCCTGAAGCCGCGTCAGATTGCCGATAATTCGGTTGTCGAACCGCGTCAAATCCTGCATCGTGAGGGCTATTTTTCACGATGCTAAGGAGCTGGCATGGCTTTCAAACTATTACGCCTGATATTCCGACTGTTATGGCGGGTCGAACTGCGTGGCGACGTCGCCGAACTGCATAAGCAGAAGGTCCTGATTACGCCGAACCATATGTCGTTTCTCGACGGCATGCTGCTGGCGCTGTTTTTGCCAATTAAGCCGGTATTCGCCGTCTACTCGACCATCAGCGAAAGCTGGTTTATGCGTCTGATAAAACCCTTTATCGACTTTGTGCCGCTGGATCCGACGCGGCCTATGGCACTGAAGCAGCTGGTACGGCTGATTGATACAGGCCGTCCGGTGGTCATCTTCCCGGAAGGACGGATTACCGTGACCGGATCGCTGATGAAGATCTACAGCGGGGCCGGCTTTGTCGCCGCGCGTTCAGGCGCGAATGTGGTGCCGATGCGCATCGAAGGCGCTGAATACACGCCGTTTGGTCGTCTGGCAGGCGTGTTTAAACGTCGCCTGTTCCCGCGCATCACCCTGACCATTCTGCCCGCGACCCGCATTCCGATGCCGGAAGCGAAGCGGGCGCGCGACCGGCGCGTGCTGGCCGGGGAGCATCTGCATCACGTGATGATGGAAGCGCGCATGGCGGTGCGTCCGCGTGAAACCCTGTTTGAGGCGTTCCTGGCGGCACGGACACGCTATGGCGCGTTTAAGCGCTGCATCGAAGATGTGAATTTCAAACCCGACAGCTACACCGGACTGCTGAAGAAGTCGCTGGGCGTGGGCCGTATTCTGGAGCGCTACAGCCAGCCGCGTGAAGTGGTAGGGCTGCTGCTGCCCAATGCCACCGTCACGGCGGCGGCGATTTTCGGGGCTACGCTGCGCGGGCGTGTTCCGGCCATGCTCAATTACAGCGCGGGCGTTAATGGCATGCGGGCGGCACTGACCGCCGCACAGATCAAAACCGTCTTCACATCACGGCAGTTCCTGGACAAAGGCAGCCTGTGGCATCTGCCGCAGGGGCTGGATGATGTGCAGTGGATCTACCTGGAAGATCTCAAAGATACCATCACCGGCAAAGACAAGCTGTGGATCCTTGCGCATCTGCTGATGCCGCATCGCGCCCAGTTGCCTCAGCAGCCGGAAGACGCCGCGATGGTGCTGTTTACCTCCGGCTCGGAAGGCAATCCCAAAGGCGTAGTGCATTCACATAAAAGCCTGCTGGCGAACGTCGAGCAGATCCGCACCATCGCGGACTTCACCCCTCGCGACCGCTTTATGTCGGCGCTGCCGCTGTTCCACGCGTTTGGTCTGACCGTCGGGCTGTTTACGCCACTGATGACCGGCGCGCAGGTCTTCCTCTATCCCAGCCCGCTGCACTATCGCATTGTGCCGGAGCTGGTCTATGACCGTAACTGCACCGTGTTGTTTGGCACCTCAACCTTCCTGGGTAACTACGCGCGCTTTGCCGCGCCCTATGATTTTGCCCGTCTGCGCTATGTGGTCGCGGGTGCGGAGAAGCTGCAGGAGAACACCCGTCAGCTCTACATCGAGAAGTATGGTATTCGCATTCTTGAAGGCTACGGCGTAACCGAGTGCGCGCCGGTCGTGGCGATTAACGTACCGATGGCGGCGAAGACGCATACCGTGGGACGCATTCTGCCGGGCATGGATTCACGGCTGATGTCGGTGACGGGCATTGAGCACGGCGGACGTCTGCAGCTGCGCGGGCCGAACGTGATGAAGGGCTATCTGCGGGTCGAAAACCCGGGCGTGCTGGAAGCGCCGGTCGCCGACGATGGTGAAGGCAATATGGAAGCGGGCTGGTACGACACTGGTGATATCGTCAGCTTCGATGAAGGCGGCTTCTGCCAGATTCAGGGCCGTGCCAAACGCTTTGCGAAGATTGCCGGTGAGATGGTGTCACTGGAGATCGTCGAGCAGATCGCCCTCAAAGCATCACCGGACAAACAGCACGCCGCTTCACTGCGACCGGATGGTCAGCGTGGTGAGGCACTGGTGCTGTTCACCACCGATGCTGAGCTGGCGCGCGACAGGCTGCAGAAGGCGGCCCGTGAGCTGGGTGCGCCAGAGCTGGCACTGCCGCGTGATATCCGTGTCATGAAGCAACTGCCGCAGCTGGGCAGCGGTAAACCCGACTACGTCACGCTGAAAAAAATGGTGGAAGAGGAGCAGGCATGAGCCTTGATCGTAATGCGCCGCTGATGTCGCGCGGCATGATTGCCGTGATTATCGCCCAGTTCTTTTCGGCCTTCGGCGATAACGCGCTGCTGTTTGCCACGCTGGCGGTGCTGAAAAGTCAGTTCTATCCCGAGTGGAGCCAGCCGGTATTACAGATGCTGTTTGTTGCAGCCTACATTCTGCTGGCACCGTTTGTCGGTCAGGTGGCGGACAGCATGGCGAAAGGGCGGGTGATGATGCTTGCTAACAGCCTGAAGCTGCTGGGCGCGCTGGTGATCTGCTTCGGCTTTAATCCCTTCCTCGGCTACACTCTGGTGGGCGCGGGCGCAGCGGCCTACTCGCCGGCCAAATATGGCATCCTCGGTGAGATCACCCATGGCGAGAAGCTGGTGAAAGCCAACGGGCTGATGGAGGCCTCGACTATCGCCGCCATTCTGCTTGGCTCGGTGGCAGGCGGTATGCTGGCTGACTGGCATATTCTGGCAGCGCTGGGGATCTGTGCGCTGACCTACGGCATCGCCGTGGTCGCGAACCTGTTTATCCCGAAACTGCAGGCGGCACGGCCGGGTCAGAGCTGGCGATTTGATGTGATGACGCGCAGTTTCTTTAGTGCCGCTGCGCTACTGTGGCGTGACGCAGAGACGCGCTTCTCGCTGCTTGGCACCAGTCTGTTCTGGGGCGCAGGCGTAACGTTACGTTTTCTGCTGGTGCTCTGGGTGCCGGTGGCGCTGGGTATCAATGACAACACCACGCCAACCACGCTGAATGCGATGGTCGCGATCGGTATCGTGATTGGCGCGGCGGCGGCGGCAAAGCTGGTCACGCTGGAGACCGTGCGTCGCTGCATGCCAGCCGGTGTGCTGATTGGCGTGATGGTGGTGGTCTTTGCGCTGCAGCACTCCCTGATGAATGCCTATTTAGTGCTGATGCTGATTGGTGCGCTGGGCGGTTTCTTTGTGGTGCCGCTGAATGCGCTGCTGCAGGCGCGCGGCAAAGAGAGCGTCGGGTCAGGCAATGCAATTGCGGTTCAGAACCTGGGCGAGAACAGCGCCATGCTGATCATGCTGGGGCTTTATACGCTGGCGATTAAGGCGGGTGCACCTGCGGTGGCGACGGGCGTCGGTTTTGGCGTGCTGTTTGCGCTGGCGATTACGGTGCTGTGGCTATGGCGACCGGCTAAGCGGTAACGAATTCGCCGCCTCTTCCGGCTTACGCGGGGAGAGGCGGCGTGAGGCTTAGCGACGGACGGCAATCGCTTCGATTTCGATCTTCACATCTTTTGGCAGACGCGCCACTTCAACACAGGAACGCGCCGGGAAGTTAGCCTCATGCTCGGTGAAAAACGCTTCATACGTCGCGTTGACCGTGGCGAAATCATTCAGGTCCTTCACGAATACCGTGGTTTTCACAATGTCACCCACCTTCAGACCCGCGGCTTCAACAATCGCCTTCACATTTTCCAGTGACTGACGCGCCTGTGCGGCAATGTCATCTGCCACCTGGCCGGTCGCCGGATCGACCGGGATCTGACCTGAGGTAATGATCATGCTGCCCAGATCGACACCCTGAACATAGGGACCGATAGCGGCAGGGGCTTTTTCAGTACTGATTTCACGAGACATCATGGCTCCTTTAATTATGTCGTCAGGCGGCGATGCCGCCGGTGTTGCCCATTATAAGGTCGGGCAGGGCGATTACCAGTGACCCAGCACCACATGACGGGCGAACTCTTTCTCGCAATATTTGCACTTCAGATGCACATCGTCGGCGCGCTGCTTCACGGCAAAGCTGGAGAAGACCGGCTCGCTGCGGCTGATGCAGTTGCTGTTCGGGCAGGTCAGCACCCGTTCAACGTGATCCGGCAGCGTCGGGGCGATCTTCGCCACCACTTCGTAGTCGTCGATGCGGTTAACCGTGGCGTGCGGCGCATAAACCGCCAGCTGATTTACCTGATCGTCGGTGAGAAAGGTGTTCTCAATCTTGATCAGATCTTTGCGGCCCATCTCGCCCGACGGCAGATTCAGACCGATAGTAATGCGCTGATCGGTTTCGGTCAGCCGGAACAGGGAGAGCAGTTTAAAACCGATCTGCGCCGGAATATGGTCGATGACCGTACCGCGTTTGATCGCTTCGACCTGCAATTTGTTGTCCTGCGTCATGGGGATTCTCCTTACAGGGCGAGTTCGCTGTTTAAAACCAGTGCCAGCAGAGCCTGGCGCGCATAGATGCCGTTACCCGCCTGCTGGAAATACCAGGCATACGGGGTTTTATCGACATCAGTGGTGATCTCGTCGATGCGTGGCAGCGGGTGCAGCACCTTCATGTTGTCGCGTGCCGTACTGAGATCGGCGGCGCGCAGAATGAACTGTGCTTTGACGTTGGCATATTCAGAGGGATCGAGCCGCTCTTTCTGCACGCGCGTCATATAGAGGATATCGAGCTGTGGCATCACCTCTTCAAAGCTGTCGTGACGGGACCAGGCGATGTTCTTCTCATCCAGCATATCGGTGATATAAGCTGGCATCGCCAGCGCATCGGGCGCGATGAAGAAGAAGCGGTTGCCATCAAATTTTGCCAGCGCCTGCGTCAGAGAGTGCACGGTGCGGCCATACTTCAGGTCGCCGACCATCGCCACATTCAGCTGATTAAGACGGCTCTGCGTCTCCTGAATGGTGAAGAGATCGAGCAGCGTCTGGGTCGGATGCTGGTTTGCGCCGTCACCGGCGTTGAGAATCGGGATGCCGCCCGAGAATTCGGTCGCCAGCCGCGCTGCGCCTTCCTGCGGATGACGCATCACGATCGCATCAACGTAGGTGCCGATGACGGAAATGGTGTCGGCCAGGGTTTCGCCTTTTTTGCCCAGCGAGGTATTACTGCCGTCCGCAAAGCCCACCGCTGACGCGCCCAGACGATGAATCGCGGTTTCAAACGACAGGCGGGTACGGGTCGAGGCCTCAAAGAAGCAGCTGGCGATCACCTTATGCTTCAGCAGTTCCGGCTGCGGATGGGCTTTAAGCTTCGCGGCGGTGTGCAGCGCCAGTTCCAGCTCTTCACGACTGAGGTCGTTGATTGAAATAATGTGCTTGCGATATAGCGGGTTAGGCATAGCTCTCTCCTCTGCGCGGCCGGATTGCGGACAAAAAAAAGCCCCTGATTAAGGGGCTTTTTTTTGATCGGGTCGATGACCGAAAGAAACAGCAGCGCCGCCTGCGGTCAGGCGTGATTGAGCGTTAAATTGTCCGCTGTGCTGTCGCATATTTCCTCCGGCAAATTGGGCCGCATTATACCCGTTCGCGGTGGCGCGGCAAGAGGAAAACGTTTGCGCCTCGGTAGCAGCTAAGCGCGCATGGGAGGTCAGACGGGTGACGCGCTCTGCACCAGCAAACGTGACTTCGTGTCATCAGCCCATCTGAATCCCGCCGGTCAGCGCTGGCCCAGCGTGGCGACCATCACCGCTTTAATAGTGTGCATCCGGTTCTCGGCCTGGTCGAACACAATGCTGTGCGGCGACTCAAACACTTCGTTGCTCACTTCCATGCCGTTGGGCAGATCGTACTGTTCTGCCATCTGCTGGCCCAGTGTGGTCTGATCGTCATGGAAAGCGGGCAGGCAGTGCAGGAATTTAACCTGCGGGTTACCGGTCAGATCGAGCATCGCACGGTTGACCTGATAGTCACGCAGCAGGGCGATACGCCCGGCCCAGACGTCTTTGGCTTCGCCCATGGACACCCAGACATCGGTGTAGATAAAGTCAGCGCCTTTTACGCCATCAGCAATATCTTCGGTGAGGGTAATTTTGCCACCGGTCTGCTGCGCAGCATCGCGGCACTGCGCCACCAGTTCGTCCTCTGGCCAGCAGCTCTTCGGAGCCACCAGACGCAGATCCAGACCGACCTGAGCAGCGGCTTCCAGCATGGTGTTACCCATGTTGTTGCGCGCATCGCCCACGAAGACCAGCGTCATCTCGCTGAGTTTTTTGCCCGGCAGATGCTCCTGCATGGTCAGCAGGTCGGCCAGCAACTGGGTCGGGTGAAACTCGGTGGTCAGACCGTTCCACACCGGCACACCGGCGTGTTCTGCCAGCGTCTCCACCAGCTCCTGACCGTAACCGCGATACTGAATGCCATCGTACATGCGGCCCAGCACCCGCGCGGTGTCGCGCATTGACTCTTTATGGCCGATCTGACTGCCACTCGGGCCGAGATACGTGACGTTTGCACCCTGATCGTAAGCGGCAACTTCGAAAGAGCATCGGGTACGGGTCGAGTCTTTTTCGAAGATGAGCGCGATGTTTTTGCCTTTCAGATACTGCACTTCGCTGACGCTTTTTTTCGCCTGTTTCAACTCCGCAGACAGGGAAAGCAGGTGGTCAATTTCGGCGGGGGTAAAATCCAGAAGCCTGAGGAAATGACGCTGATACAGTTGACTCATACAACACTCCGGTAATCATAAAAATGAATTAAAATTCAATTTAACCGTATGAATATTCATTTTCAAGTCTGCTGTTAATAAACTTTTCGTTTTGTGTAGTGGCGCGACAGGCAGTGTGGGAAAATAATTGATTATTGCCGAACTCAGAGAGGACATTGTCATGGCATATGAAGCATTACTGGAAGAGCAGCAGGAAGAGACACGGCAGATTATCGAAGAGCTGCTGGAGGATGGCAGCGATCCTGATGCGCTCTATACCATCGAGCATCATCTCTCATGCAATAATTTTGATTCACTGGAAAAAGCCGCGGTTGATGCGTTCAAGCTGGGTTATGAAGTGACCGAGCCGGAAGAGCTGGAGCTGGAAGATGGCACCACTGTGATGTGCGTCGACATCATCAGCGAATCTGCGCTGAAGCCTGAACTGATTGATGTGCAGGTTGAGCAACTGGTGAACCTGATTGGTAAGTACAACGTCGACTATGACGGCTGGGGCACCTATTTCGAAGACCCTGATGCCGAAGATGAAGACGAAGATGACGACGCCATCGAAGATGAAGATGATGATGGTATTCGACACTAAATAGCCGGGGCGGAGAGTTCTCCGCCTGTCACTTCTGCCACGCCTTTAGACATCATGAATTACGCACCTTTACTTGAACCTATCTATCAGTTTCTGCACTGCCGCACGCCACAGGCCTGGATTGATGAGGCGCGCAAGCCGGAAAATCTGACCCTGCTGTTAACCGACCATCTGGTGTGCGAACTGAAAGCCGCCCAGACCGCCGTGTGGCTGATCCGCAAATATGTCGCCGACAAACCCAGCGGCGACGCCATTCTGGCGTGGCTGAAGCCCTATGAAAATTTTATCTTCCGCGAAGATGGCGACAGCGACTTTATCAACGCCCATAAGAACCTGACGAAAAGCGTTATTGTGCGCAATGCGCTGCCGTGGGCGGATGAGCTGGTGGAGAAGATGGTGCTACTGATTAAAGAGGAGCTGCATCACTTCTATCAGGTGTGGGAAATTATGCAGTCACGCGGGCTGGTCTATCAGAAGATTACCTCCAGCCGCTATGCCAAATCGCTGCTGCGCGAAGTGACCACCCATGAGCCGGAGACGCTGGTGGATAAGCTGATTTGTGGTGCTTATATTGAGGCGCGATCCTGCGAGCGTTTCGCCAGTCTGGCACCATATCTTGATGATGAACTGGCGACGTTCTATATTTCGCTGCTGCGCTCCGAGGCGCGGCATTATCAGGACTATTTAACGCTGGCGGCACAGATTGCCGGTAAAAATATCGCGCCGCGGGTTCAGGCGATTGGCGTAACAGAAGGGCGGTTAATCAGCGAACCGGACAACGAATTACGCTTTCACAGCGGCGTTCCCGCGTTCTGATACGGCTGCACTGGCGGGGCGGGCAGCCTCGTCTGTCACAGTAGTTTCAGCATCCGCACTTCGCAGTCGATATGGCCGGTGCAGCCCATCGCGCTGTCGATATGCTCAAAGCCCAGCGACTCATAAAGTTTGATGGCCCGCGTCAGGCTGGCGGTCGTTTCCAGATAACAGCGACGGAAGCCGTGGCTGCGTGCATGTTCCATCGCCCGCAGCGCCAGTTCGCGCGCCAGGCCCTGACCGCGCACCTCTGGCAGGAAGTACATCTTTTGCAGTTCGCAGATATCGGGCGCGCTGCAGGCGAGAGGCGCAACCCCTCCGCCGCCGACCACTTTGCCCTGATACTCCACAATCCAGTAGGCGCTTTGTCCGGCACTGTAAAGCTCAAACAGCTGGTCGAGCTGGGGATCGGAGACGGTATAGCCCTTGTCAGCCGTCAGGCCGAACTCCGCAGAAACATCACGGATCACCCGGGCAATATGCGCATTATCAGCGGCCGTAATTGGCCGTACCTGGAGGTCAAAACGCGGGATGGTACTGGTCGTCATCATCTCTTCCGGATTTGTACGAGATCAATAAAAAAGCCGGGCAAGCCCGGCTTTATGAATAAGCTGTCAGCTAAGACGCTTACAATGCCGCAATGACCGCCTGCTGTTCAATCAGTTTTGTTTTTGATTGTTGCAGGTCTGCCACGCGTTCGCGCTCTTTCGCAACGACCGCTTCCGGCGCGCGTGACACAAAGCCTTCGTTCGCCAGCTTGGTCTCAATCTTCTCGATCTCGACATCCAGCTTAACCAGCTCTTTCGCCAGACGCTCCAGCTCGGCAGTTTTATCCACCAGATCGGCCATCGGGATCAGCAGCTCAGCGCCTTCCACAATTTTGGTCACCGACACCGGGCCTTTCTCGCCCGCAGGCAGAATGGTCAGGCTCTCCAGACGCGCCAGACGCGACAGGAAGTTGCGGTTAGCTTCAACGCGACGCAGCGCCGCAGGCGAGCAGTCACGCAGCAGCACATCCAGCGGTTTGCTCAGCGCGATGTTCATCTCGGCACGGATGTTACGCACCGCGACGATCGCCTGCTTCATCCACTCAATGTCCGCTTTCGCTTCGGCATCTTCTTTCGCCGCATCATACTGTGGGAAAGGCTGCAGCATAATGGTGTCGTCGCTGATATTTTTCAGCCCCTTCACGCGCTGCCAGATGGTTTCAGTGATAAACGGAATGATCGGGTGCGCCAGGCGCAGCAGCGCTTCCAGCACGTGAACCAGCGTATGACGGGTGCCGCGCAGTTCAGCTTCACTGCCGCTGTTCATCACTGGCTTGGTCAGCTCCAGATACCAGTCGCAGAACTGGTTCCAGGTGAAGTCATACAGCAGGTTAGCCGCGATGTCGAAACGGTAGCTATCCAGCGCTTCACGGTATGCTTTCACCGTGTTGTTGAACTCGGTCAGGATCCAGCGATCCGCCAGCGACAGCGTCATGTCGCCGCCGGTCTGTCCGCAATCCTGGTCTTCGGTGTTCATCAGCACGAAGCGGCTGGCGTTCCACAGCTTGTTACAGAAGTTGCGATACCCTTCCAGGCGTTTCATGTCCCAGTTGATGTCGCGACCGGTTGAGGCCAGCGCCGCCAGAGTGAAACGCAGCGCATCGGTGCCTGATGGCTCAATGCCATCCGGGAATTGCTTCTCGGTACGTTTGCGGATCTTCTCCGCCAGCTGTGGCTGCATCATGTTGCCGGTGCGTTTTTCCAGCAGCGCTTCCAGCGAAATGCCGTCAACCATATCCAGCGGGTCAATCACGTTGCCCTTGGATTTCGACATCTTCTGACCTTCTTCATCGCGGATCAGACCGGTCATGTAGACGGTTTTGAACGGCACCTGCGGTTTGCCGTTTTCATCTTTGATGAAGTGCATGGTCAGCATGATCATGCGGGCAATCCAGAAGAAGATGATGTCGAAGCCGCTGACCAGCACGCTGGTCGGATGGAAGGTGCGCAGCGCTTCGGTGTTTTCCGGCCAGCCCAGGGTGGAGAAGGTCCACAGACCTGACGAGAACCAGGTATCCAGCACGTCGTCATCCTGACGCAACGCCACATCGGCGGCCAGGTTGTTCCCGGCGCGGACTTCCTCTTCGGTGCGGCCAACGTAGACGTTACCGTCGTTGTCATACCATGCCGGGATGCGGTGACCCCACCAGAGCTGACGGGAAATACACCAGTCCTGAATATCGCGCATCCAGGAGAAGTACATGTTTTCATATTGCTTCGGCACAAACTGGATGTCGCCATTCTCAACGGCTTCAACGGCCACTTTTGCCAGCGGCGCGGTACGCACATACCACTGGTCAGTCAGCATCGGCTCGATCACCACGCCACCACGATCGCCGTAAGGCACGGTCAGCTCGTGCGGCTTGATCTCTTCAAGCAGGCCCAGTTCATCGACAGCGGCAACGATGGCTTTACGCGCGGCAAAGCGTTCCATGTTCCGGAAGGCGGCCGGGATCTCATCGGAACAGGCATCGCTGGCTTCGCCGTTGGTGTCATACACCTGAGCGCGGTCGCGGATATCACCATCAAAGGTCAGGATGTTGATCATTGGCAGCTTATGACGACGACCCACTTCGTAGTCGTTAAAATCATGCGCCGGGGTGATCTTGACGCAGCCGGTGCCTTTTTCCATGTCAGCGTGTTCGTCGCCAACGATTGGAATCAGACGGTCAACCAGCGGCAGCATCACAAATTTGCCGATCAGATCTTTGTAACGCGGATCTTCCGGGTTAACGGCCACGCCGGTATCGCCCAGCAGGGTTTCCGGACGGGTGGTGGCAACGACCAGGTAATCTTTACCGTCGGCGGTTTTTGCGCCATCAGCCAGTGGATAGCGGATATGCCACATCGAGCCTTTGCTCTCGCGGTTTTCCACTTCCAGATCGGAGATTGCCGTGCGCAGTTTAGGATCCCAGTTCACCAGGCGTTTGCCACGGTAGATCAGGTTCTCTTTGTAGAGGCGAACAAACACCTCTTTCACGGCATTGGAAAGGCCGTCGTCCATGGTGAAGCGCTCGCGCTCCCAGTCGACGGAGTTACCCAGGCGGCGCATCTGACGGGTAATCGTGCCGCCGGATTCCGCTTTCCACTGCCAGATTTTCTCGATGAACGCATCGCGGCCATAATCCTGGCGCGTCTTGCCCTCTTCAGCCGCAATTTTGCGCTCAACCACCATCTGCGTGGCGATGCCCGCGTGGTCAGTACCGGCCTGCCACAGGGTATTTTTCCCCTGCATGCGCTGGTAACGGATCATGGTGTCCATGATGGTTTGCTGGAAGGCGTGACCCATGTGCAAGCTACCAGTGACGTTCGGCGGCGGGATCATGATGCAAAAGCTTTCCTGGCGGGTATCGCCATTCGGTTTGAAGTAGCCCTGCTTTTCCCAATGCTCGTAAAGCGGCTGCTCGATATCTTGCGGGTTATATGTCTTTTCCATTTCTGCTATGTCGTTTGCGGCTGTGGTGGCGCTGCCGTATTCAATTGGAATCCAACGCTGCGATACGCTTTATAGCGTTCGCGCGCCAGTTGTTTGAGAGCGTCCTCGTAAGGAACGAAGTCTATCACTTCATGGAAAGCAGTAGCAAAATCTGCGAAGTGGGGCAGCAGGCTAATCAGCAGGTCGCGCTGAGAACTGCCGCGACGCTGTGGCCAGGCCAGTTCGACCGGCGCACCGTAGCGCGGGCCTTCACCCGCCAGGTTGTGCGGCACGAAGGCATTTGCCGGTCGTTGCCATAGCGCTTCGTCGAGACGAATAGCTTGCTGTTCGTCTTCGCAGGCGATCAATACCCGCTTTCCGGCCCGCCAGCGTGTTTCCGCCAGATTGCACACCAGCGCTTCTACGGCACTCAGGCCATCGCTCGTTGCATCGGTTTCCAGCACGTAGAAGGTTGCGTTTTTCATCGGTTAGCTCATCAGAAGATCAAGGGCGGATTCAGATCCGCCCTTGCTGTCAGAAAAGAGGGCGCTTAGTCGTCGCCGTTCAATCCTGCCCGATTCAACAGAAACTGCGACAGCATCGGCACCGGACGTCCGGTCGCGCCTTTGGCCTTGCCGGAGCGCCAGGCGGTACCGGCGATATCAAGGTGCGCCCAGTTATATTTGCGGGCAAAGCGAGCCAGGAAGCAGGCGGCGGTAATCGCGCCACCAGGACGGCCACCGATGTTGCCCATATCGGCAAAGTTGGACTCCAGCTGCTCCTGGAACTCATCCGCCATCGGCAGACGCCAGGCGCGATCGCCCGACTGCTCCGAGGCGCTGATCAGCTCATGCGCCAGCGGGTTGTGGTTCGACAGCAGGCCGCTGATGTGATGACCCAGCGCAATCACGCAGGCGCCGGTCAGCGTTGCCACGTCAATCACCACTTCCGGGTCGAAACGTTCCACGTAGGTCAGCGCATCGCACAGCACCAGACGGCCTTCGGCGTCGGTGTTAAGTACCTCAACCGTCTGACCAGACATGGAGGTCAGCACGTCGCCCGGACGCATTGAGCGGCCATCCGGCATGTTTTCACAGCCCGCCAGCACGCCCACTACATTCAGCGGCAGATTCAGCTCGGCCACCATCCGCATCACGCCATAGACGGCGGCCGCACCGCACATGTCATATTTCATTTCGTCCATGCTGTCGGCAGGCTTGATAGAGATGCCGCCGGAGTCAAAGGTCAGCCCTTTACCCACCAGCACAATCGGGCGCGCTTCAGCGTCGGGATTGCCTTTGTATTCAATCACCGACATCAGCGATTCGTTCTGCGAACCGGCACCGACAGCGAGATAGGCGTTCATGCCCAGCTCTTTCATCTGCTGTTCGCCGATCACGCGGGTGGTGACATTTTTGCTGAAGGCATCGGCCAGCTGACGCGCCTGCGACGCCAGATAGGCTGCGTTACAGATGTTTGGTGGCATGTTGCCGAGATCTTTAGCGGCTTTCATGCCGGCAGCGACCGCTAATCCATGCTGGATAGCGCGTTCGCCGCTGGTGAGTTCACGGCGGGTCGGCACGTTAAACACCAGCTTGCGCAGCGGACGACGCGGCTCGGCTTTGTTACTTTTCAGCTGGTCGAAGTTGTAGAGCGCCTCTTTTGAGGTCTCCACCGCCTGACGCACTTTCCAGTAAGTATTACGGCCTTTGACATGCAGCTCGGTCAGGAAGCAGACCGCTTCCATGGAGCCGGTGTCGTTCAGGGTGTTGATTGTTTTCTGAATGACCTGCTTGTACTGGCGTTCATCCAGCTCACGCTCTTTACCGCAGCCAATCAGCAGAATACGCTCGGACAGGATATTTGGCACATGATGCAGCAGCAGTGTCTGGCCCACTTTTCCTTCCAGCTCGCCGCGGCGCAGCAGGGCGCTGATGTAGCCGTCGCTGATTTTATCCAGCTGTTCGGCAATCGGTGACAGACGACGCGGTTCGAAAACGCCAACGACAATGCAGGCACTGCGCTGTTTTTCCGGGCTTCCGCTTTTTACACTGAACTCCATGCACTCTCCTGAATCTTAAAGACAACGGCCGCTGCTGCCGCTAGAATGTAGCGCGCTCATGACCCATTTATTCATTGTCGCAGCATGACATTCTGCTGCTGGAGGTCATAATGAATCAGGGTGACAGGATGTTGTTTTTTCACCACCCGGACGCGTTTTTCATACAAATTTAGCTACGGCGACGGCCATTGATGAAGAAAAATGGCTGATAAGCGTTGAAACTAGCGATTTTCCTGCAAAAAGACAAGTTTTCACAGGCGTACTAAGCGTGATCATCATAAGATATCTGGTTCGGGAAACGCTCAAAAGCCAGCTGGCTATCCTGTTTATCCTGCTACTCATCTTCTTTTGCCAGAAGTTAGTCAGGATCCTGGGAGCCGCGGTGGATGGCGAAGTGCCGACAAACCTCGTTCTGACCTTGTTAGGACTCGGTGTGCCTCAAATGGCACAACTTATACTGCCCTTAAGTCTGTTTCTGGCGATCCTGATGACGCTGGGGCGTCTCTACACGGAAAGTGAAATTACCGTGATGCACGCCTGCGGCCTGAGTAAGGCCGTCCTGGTAAAAGCGGCGATGGTACTGATGCTGTTTACCTCGGTGGTGGCAGCGGTGAACGTCATCTGGCTGGGGCCGTGGTCATCCCGCTATCAGGATGAGGTGACGCAGAACGCCAAAGCAAACCCTGGTGCTGCGGCGATGGCTGCCGGACAGTTCCAGACCTCCAGCGACGGCAGCGCTGTGCTGTTTGTCGAGGATGTGAAGGGCAACAACTTTGGTAACGTGTTCCTGGCGCAGTTACGGCCAAAAGGCAACGCGCGTCCTTCGGTGGTGCTGGCTGACAGCGGTCACATGGAGCAGCACAAAGATGGCTCGCAGGTGGTAACGCTGGACAAAGGCACCCGCTTTGAGGGCACCGCACTGCTGCGTGATTTCCGTATCACCGACTTCACCAACTATCAGGCAATTGTGGGATATAAAGCGGCAACGCTTGATCCTAACGATGCTGAGCAGGCCAGCATGACCGACCTGTTCGCGAATAAGACACCGGATTTCCAGGCCGAGCTGCACTGGCGTCTGACGCTGGTGTTTGCGGTGCTGGTAATGGCGCTGATGGTGGTGCCGCTCAGCGTGGTGAACCCGCGTCAGGGTCGCGTGCTTTCGATGTTGCCCGCCATGCTGCTCTATCTGATCTTCTTCCTGTTGCAGAGCTCGCTGAAGTCAAGCGGAGCAAAAGGGCGGCTCGATCCGGCGCTCTGGATGTGGGTGGTGAATATCAGCTATCTGATGCTGGCGGTGCTGCTTAACCTGTGGGATACGGTGCCGATGCGTCGGATTCGCGCCCGCTTTACCCGCGGAGGGTCGGTCTGATGTTTCGCGTACTTGACCGCTATATCGGTAAAACCATATTTAATACCATCATGCTGACGCTGTTCATGCTGGTGTCGCTTTCCGGCATCATCAAGTTCGTCGATCAGCTGCGTAAAACCGGCCAGGGGAGCTATAGCGCGCTGAGTGCCGGTTATTACACCCTGCTCAGCGTGCCGAAAGATATTGAGATTTTTTTCCCGATGGCGGCCCTGCTGGGCGCGCTGCTGGGACTGGGCGCGCTGGCGCAGCGCAGTGAGCTGGTGGTGATGCAGGCGGCGGGCTTTACCCGCATGCAGGTGGCACTGTCCGTGATGAAAACGGCGATTCCGCTGGTGCTGCTGACCATGGCGATTGGTGAGTTTGTTGCGCCATCGGGCGAGCAGATGGCGCGTAACTATCGGGCGCAGCAGCTTTATGGCGGCGCACTGGTCTCGACGCAGAATGGCCTGTGGGCGAAAGATGGCAATAACTTCATCTATATTGAGCGCATCAAAGGCGACAACGAAATTGATGGTGTGAGCATCTACAACTTCAACGATCAGCGTCGCCTGCAGAGTGTGCGTTATGCGGCGACCGCGACCTGGGATGCGGCTAAGAAGCGCTGGATGCTGTCACAGGTCGATGAGTCAAACCTGACCGATCCGAAGCAGATTACCGGTTCACAGAGCCTGAGCGGCGAATGGAAAACCAATCTGACGCCAGATAAACTGGGCGTGGTAGCGCTGGATCCCGACGCATTATCGATTCGCGGTCTCCATAGCTACAGTAAATATCTGAAGCAGAGTGGTCAGGAAGCGGGACGTTATCAGCTGAATATGTGGAGCAAGATTTTCCAGCCGTTGTCGGTGGCAGTGATGATGCTGATGGCGCTGTCGTTTATCTTTGGTCCGCTGCGTAGCGTGTCGATGGGTGTGCGTGTGGTGACCGGTATCAGCTTTGGCTTCCTGTTCTACGTGCTGGACCAGATTTTCGGCCCGCTGAGTCTGGTTTACGGTTTGCCGCCGATTCTGGGGGCGATTCTGCCGAGCTTTGCGTTCTTCGCGATCAGTATGTTTATGTTGATTAAGCGGCGCTGACCGTCATCACGAAAATGGCCGCCTCTCGGGGCGGCTTTTTTATGGCAGGCACCGTGCGCCAGTTTATTCATCCAGCCGTCTGATGCATCCCCCCATTACCTCATCCAGTCGTTAATCAACGCACCATACAACACTTCCGCTTCCGCTAACCGGCTCAGGAGGCAGTATTCATCCGTCTGGTGTGCCATTGATGGCTCGCCGGGACCGAGGATAATGCAGGGCGGCGAACCCAGCGCGGGCAACAACAGGGACGCATCAGTAAAGTAGGGCACAACGCGCGGTGTCAGCGGGGCGTCATGTAACGCCTGACAATGCTGATAAACAGATTGAATCCAGGCCTGATTGTCTTCACTCAGTACCGCTGGCAGATCCACCAGCGTCGTCATCGTTACGCTGTCTCCCATTAAGGTTGTCAGTTGCTGACGAATGGTGGCGTGCTGCAGATTGGGTGCACTACGGATATCCACGTCAAACTGCGTGCGATCGGGCACCGAGTTAATGTTCAGGCCGCCTGCAATGCGTCCGACGTTAATGGTCGGCTGCTTCATCAGCGGATGAGGTGCGCCAGGCGAGAAGTGCTGAATCTTGCCCAGTGCCTCCGCCGCCAGATAAATGGCATTGATGCCCAGTTCCGGCATTGCGCCATGGGCTGTTTTCCCGCGGGTTTCACAGCGTAGCCATAGCGCCCCTTTGTGGCCAATAACCGGATAGTTGGCGGTGGGCTCACCGACAATCAATGCGCCCACATCGGGCAGGTCAGCGGTATCAATCAGCGCCCGCGCACCGTCGCAGCCCGTTTCCTCCCCGCCCGTGATCAGCAGCACTACGCCGGAACCCTGGCGAATCGCCTGCTGATTCGTCACGCAGGCCATAGCAAATGCCGCGACAGCGGCCTTCATGTCACTGGATCCGCGCCCGTAAAGTCTGTCACCCACGATTTCACCGAAAGGATCGTACTGCCAGTCAGCATTGCCGAGCGGGACGGTATCCAGATGGCCGGTAAACGCCAGCTGCGGTCCAGGCCGACTGCCATGCAGACTGGCAATCAGGTTCAGGCGATCTTCACCGAAGGAGGACAAGGTGACGTCAAAGCCCTGTTCCATCAGCCAGTTCGCCAGAAAGTGCATGCAGGCCGCTTCATTGCCCGGTGGATTAATGGTGTCAAAGCGCAGCAGCTGCTGCGCCAGCGTCTGGCTCTGGCTCATCATCCGCGCACCGTTAACCAGTCCAGACAGTTGATCCACAGCTGGCGGTAACCCTGCCACCGGGCAAATTCCTGCGGCAGCCAGTGCGCAGACATATCGCTGGTCCAGACCAGTGAGCGGCCTTGCTGATACTCGCGTACCGCCAGCAGCGGATGTGACGTACCGTCAATGGTCGCCAGCAATTTACCTTCAGGGTGCATCTCCACTTCGTTATAACCCAGCAACCACGGCCATTCGTCTGGCATATCGGTAAACAGCGCGTGAGATTCCGTCACGCTGGGATAAACGCCTTCGGGCGTTTCGATACGGTCATCCCAGGCCAGGCAGCGCACCGGCAGCACTTTCTCAACTGCCGTATTGCGATAGCGCGCGCCGCCATTAATACCCTGAAAACTAAAGTAGCCGCCAATCATCATCAGCGCGCCACCTGCGGCCACATAGTCGTGGATCAGCGTCAGGCGGTTCGCCGTGCGCTGGCTCTTGAGCCAGGTATCCGGATGCAACAGCAACGTATTGGCACCGATGTCCGATAAAATGATGGCATCCCACTGCTGAAGTCCGTCCAGTGTTAAAGGAAACTCGGTGGCGGCAGCATGGGCGGGCATGTAGGTGATGGCATAGTCACTGTCGGCCAGCGCCGCCATAAAGTCGATTGCGCCATTATGCCAGGTGGCGGTGGCAAACTGATCGAAGCCTTTGACGTGAACAGATGTGCTGGTCCAGGACTCGCCGACCAGTAAAATTTTCTTCTGCATTACGGTTCTCCCTTACCCACCAAAAACGCGCTGTGGGTTAGCAATCAGTAAGGTTTCAAGTTGTTCGCCGCTCACGCCGTGGCGTTTCAGACGCGGAACAAAATGTTTAAGGATGTAGCCATAGCCATGACCGCCGTAGCGGGTCAGCATGGTTTTCAGGAACACGTCCTGCGACAATAAAATCTTTTCGATAAAGCCATCATCGATCAGCTCGCGAATAGCACGGGCATTCTCCTCATCGGACGGTGACTGCGCGGACTCATCGGCGTAGTAATAGCTCATGCCGATCATGTCGTACTCCAGAAAGGCCCCGCGCTGCGCGAGTTCGCGCTGATAACGTTTGTCGGCAAAGCTGGGGTTCATGTGGCACAACACCACATGGCGCAGGTCTGCCCCTTCATCTTCAAGGATATCCAGCACCTGATGCCCTAATCGTGCCCAACCGGGCAGATGCACCTCAATCGGCACACGTGTCGCGGCACTGGCACGGCCCGCCGCCCGCAGGGATTTCTCCTCGTCGGGCGTAAAGCGGCTGGATACGCCAATCTCGCCGATCAAGCCAGCCAGCACCTCGGGTTTTTCCTCCCTGCCGCCGAGGTCGTGAATCAGCTTCTCAGTCAGGGCTTCGATGCTGATCGTTTTCACCCAATCCGGATGAGACGGTTCCAGATATAACCCTGTGCTCATGATGATATTCAGCCCGGTCAGGCGTGCAATGCGTTGCAGTGCTTTGGGATCGCGGCCAATGCCAATATTCGTAGGGTCCACCACGGTATCGCCGCCCAGCGCCCGAAACTTAATCAGCTCCTCAATCGCTAAATCCACATCAAACAGCTGACAGTTATCGCGGCTGATGAGCGGATTAAGTGACAGCTCGCCCAGGTTTTCGATGCTGACGGGCAATTCCGCCAGATGACGATCGCTACAGCAGCAGGGCGGCACCCATTTGCCGGACGCATCCAGCAAAATATGTTCGTGCATCAGCGTCACCCCCATCTCACTGACAGGGAGCGGGCCGAGTACGGTCATCACATAGCCACTGTTGATGCCCAGCGGCAGTGGATCAGGATGACGAAAAATTGAATGTTTCATACGCTATCCTTTCGCCGCCGATCGCGTCGGGTTGAGAATGCGGGTGTTCAGCCAGATCGCCAGCAAAATAATCGTACCGGTGGCGATCTGCGTGTAAAACGGGGAGATGTGCGACAAAATCAGGCCGTTCTGGATGATGGCAATCGACATTGCGCCTAGCAGCGTGCCAATAATGGTGCCGAAGCCGCCGAACAGACTGGTACTGCCCAGCACCACTGCAGCGATCACCTGCAACTCAAAGCCTTCGCCCTGATTAGAGGATCCGCTGCCGAGACGGGCGGTGATGATCATGCCCGCCAGCGCTGCCGCCATGCTGCTGAGGATGTAGACCTTCATGGTCACGGCTTTGGTGTTAATCCCGCTACGGCGTGCGCCTTCCGCATTCGCGCCGATCGCTGTGACATAACGACCAAAACGCATATGGTTCAGAACGATATGGCCTGTCACCAGCACCACGATGCCAATCAGCGCAGGCATCGGAACGCCCAGCACCCAGGCGCGTCCCATAAAGGCGAACAGGCTGTCGGCAGGGATGGGAATGGAGTAACCCTGGGTGATCAGCAGCGCCACGCCGCGCACCACCGCCAGCGTTGCCAGCGTGACGATAAAGGCAGGAATGCCTTCGTAAGCAATAAAGAAGCCGTTGATGGCACCGACCAGCGCACCCAGTAGCAAGCCGCCCAGCAACACCACCGGCCAGGGCAGGCCCCAGTTATTCAGGGCGATAGCGGACAGGGCGCCGACCAGTGCCAGTGTCGACCCCACGGAAAGATCAATCCCACCCGTGGTAATCACCAGCGTCATCGCCGTGGCGACGATCAGCAGCGGTGCACTCTGGCGAATGATATTCAGCCAGTTTGCGCTGCTGAGAAAGTTGCCGGTGATCAGGGAAAACACCACGCAGCAGAACACGAAAAAGAGTGCGATGCTGACTACGCCAGAGTGGTTGTGCAGAAGGCGACGCGGAAGCGAGTGCTGTGCCATGCGGGAACTGCTCAGATTCATAATAGTCATCCTGTTACCTCGCTCAGTGCGCTGCGGCCGAGCGGGCGACAAATTTCTCACCCACGATCAAATTGACGATCTCGGTCAAATCCGTTTCGGCCACCCGGCGCTCCGCCACGTTGGTGCCTTCGTACATCACCATGATGCGATCGCAGACCAGGAACAGATCCTGCAGGCGATGCGTGATCAGGATGACACTCACGCCACGTGCCGACACCCGACGGATCAGCTCCAGTACCGCCTCCACTTCGGCGACGGCCAGCGCGGCGGTAGGTTCATCCATGATCAGCACTTTAGGATCGAAGGCGGCGGCGCGCGCAATAGCAATCGCCTGGCGCTGCCCGCCGGATAAATTGCGCACCAGCAGCCGGGTATCCGGAATAGAAATCCCCAGGCCTTTCAGCATCTCCCGTGCGTCAGCGTGCATTTTCTCTTCATCCAGAAACGGAATGCCGAGAATGGATTTCATCGGCTCACGTCCCATAAACAGATTGCCTGCCACATCGACGGTGTCGCACAGCGACAGATCCTGATAAACCATCTCGATATGGCAGCGGCGTGAATCCGCCGGGTTACTAAAATGCTGCTCTTCACCATCAATACGAATCGTGCCGCTGGTAGGCACGACAGCACCTGACAGCACCTTGGTCAGTGTGGATTTACCCGCGCCGTTGTCACCCACCAGGCCCAGCACTTCACCCGGAGCCAGTTGCAGATTTACGCCGCGCAGAGAACGTATCGCGCCATAGGTCTTGGTAATATTCACCATCTCTACCCGCGTCAGGGCAGTTTGTGCTTGCTGCATGTGATTACTCCCATCACGACTAACGGGACCGTTACTCTGCATGTAAAAAAGGGGTATCCGGCACGGTTTACGCCCTTGTAAACCGGTTTACCTGCAGGATAAAACCTTTGTCACAACACACAGAACAACACGCTACAACGATATTTGTTTGCCAGGTAAAACATTGCAGCTTCCGTGCCAGCATGCGAACAGAAGTTACACTTGCGATCTAACTAAATGTAATAAAAAAGATTTATCGTTTTATTTTAGGTAAACCGGTTTACTTAAAATAACACTATAAAATCAAAAAGCGCATTATTTGCGCCAGAACTGTGCGCTTTTGCGCCATTCTGGAACGTTGTTAACATATTCGTATCGAATCGCGCGCCACCCATTCTACCGGCAGGCGGGTTTCGGCGGGGATGGGGAGGTCATCATTCAGAATACGCAACATGATTTCTACCGCCGTGCGGCCCAGTTCACGTGCGGGCTGGCGGATGGTTGAAATGCGGGGCTGAGTAAAATCAGCATAGGTCGCGTCATCAAAGCCCACCAGCGACAGCGCATCGGGAGCGTTAAGCCCACGCGCGCGCAGGCCATCCATTAATCCCAGCACGAGAAAATCACTGGCGGCAAAAACGGCGGTAGGACGTTCAGCGCGGCTAAACAGCTGTTCCAGCGCCTGTTTACCGAACTCACGCTGGTATTCGCCGTACATTACCCATTCGGGCGTGACACGCAGGCCAGCCTGCTCCATTGCGGTGCAAAACCCCTGGTAGCGCTCGCGCGCACTCATTAGTTCATCCGGGCCGCCGACAAAGGCGATATGGCGGTGACCCGCAGCGATCAGCTTTTCGGTAGCAATCTGGCCACCCTGAACGTTGTCGACAAACACCTTGGGCACCCTGCTACCAGGAATGTCCTCATCCAGCAGTACGATGCGCTGGTGGCGATTAATTTCTTTGCGCAACAGACCGTTATCAGGATGGTTGGTGGTAAACAGCAGGCCGTCTACCTGGCAGGTATCCAGCCAGCGGATAAACTGGCTCTCTTTGCCTGGATGGTTGCGGGTAATACACAGCACCAGGCTGTAACCATGGGCAGAGGCGGCTTCTTCGGCGGCATCTGCCAGTTCGGCAAAGAAGGGATTAGTGATATCGGGCAGCACCAGCCCCAGGGTTTCGCTACCGCCCTTGCTCAGACGACGAGCCAGGCTGTTACCGCGATAATCAAGTTGGCGAATCGCCGCTTCGATGCGATTAATCGTCTCCTGCGGCAGCATAATACTTCGATTCATATAGCGGGATACGGTCGCTTTTGACAGTCCGGCCAGCGCTGCGACATCGGATAACAGCACCCGTTTTTTACTCATATCACCTGCCATCTTGCCCGGAATCGGCTATCAGTCACACAGTTGCGCGCAGCGAATACAGTTTTTAATATGACCGCTGGCGATAAAATAATCGCTTGACAAAATTTAGCCAGAAGCGAATGTTAAAGACAGTTTACCGCATTACCCGGGAGTCACTCCCAAACCCGATTAATCCCTTTCACACGTGCACCATAATGGACGGTGTGCAGAAAGTCGATTATTCAGGTCCTGGCTGAAGCAGCCACTCAGACGATATTTGCCCGCCAACACTATTCCCTCTGCATTTCGATGCGGAGATCGACTGGTTATCGCTCATTCCCGATGAGGAATTTTAAGATGATGGCATTTAACACCAGAAAACTGCGTGCTGTTGCGCTGGCAACCGGCTTACTGTCTGCAGGTTCTTTATTTTCACTGGCGCAAGCCGCTCCCACTTATGCGCTGGTTCAGATTAATCAGCAGGCTCTGTTTTTTAATCAGATGAACAATGGCGCTCAGGACGCAGCGAAAGCCAGCAGTAAAAATTTAGTGATCTTTAACGCCAACGATAATCCTGTGTCGCAAAACGATGCGATCGAAAATTATATTCAACAAGGCGTCAAGGGCATTATGGTGGATGCGATTGATGTCAATGGCATCATGCCAGCCATAAAAGAAGCGGCCGCCGCTAAAATACCGGTGATTGCGATTGATTCGGTATTACCGGCCGGCCCTCAGGCAGCACAGGTGGGCGTGGATAACCTGGAGGGCGGCAAAATTATGGGTAAATATTTCGTCGACTACGTGGCAAAAAACAGGGGCGGCAAAGCGCGACTGGGCATTGTGGGCGCGCTGAATTCAGCCGTACAGAACCAGCGTCAGAAAGGGTTTGAAGAAACGATTAAGAGCAATGCGGGCATCACCGTAGCGGACGTGGTTGATGGCCAGAACGTGCAGGATACCGCGATGACGGCGGCAGAAAACCTGATGACCGGTAACCCGGATTTGACCGCTATCTACGCGACCGGTGAACCGGCACTGCTGGGTGCAATTGCTGCCGTTGAAAACCAGGGCCGTGAGAAGGACATTAAAGTCTTTGGCTGGGATCTGACGTCAAAAGCCATTAGCGGCATTGATGGCGGTTATGTCGAGGCCGTGCTGCAGCAGGATCCGAAAAAGATGGGTGAAGAAGCAGTTAAGGCCCTGAACGCGCTTACGGCGGGCAAAACTGTGTCAAAAACCATTCTGGTGCCGGCCACGGTGGTAACCAAAGCCAACGTGGACAGCTACCGCGCGATATTTAAGTAATCGCTGACTCGCCGCCTGCCTGGAGTAGTGCGGCGAGTTCCTCTGCGGTGGGGAAGGCCTGAAGTGTGCCATGACGGCTGACGGTCAGCGCAGCAGCCTGACAGGCATGGGTGAGTGCTAATGCATCAATTTCCCCCCCACGCAGGATCGCGGAAGCCAGCATCACGGCAAGAAAGGTATCACCTGCGCCGGTAGTATCGACGGCATTGGCGGGTTGTGCCGGGTAAAACGTTCGCTGGTCGCCCTGAGTCAGCCAGGCACCCGCGCTGCCGAATGTGGTCACTAACGTTTTCACTGCGCGGGGCTGCAACTGTTGGGCTTCGTGCTGATTGACCACGGCGATATCCACCAGCGGCCAGCAGGAGGCAAAACCGGCGTGCACGGGCGAGGGGTTAAATACGGTGATCAGGCCGCGAGATTTGGCCAGACTGAACAGCGCATGGGTTTTCTCTGGCGAGAAATTGCCCTGCTGCACCAGCAGATCGCCCGGACGCGCGCTGGCAAGATGGTGGTTAAGCGTATCGATATCCAGCGCATCTGCCGCCGTTGTACTGGTAATAATGGCGTTATCGCCATCGGCGCTGTGCAGAATAAGTGAGGTATCACTCAACGCAGTCATGGGCTGCGCGGGCAGTAACGTCAGAGGCTCGTTCATGAGCTGCTGACGGATCCATTTTCCATTGCTGTCATAACCGGTCGCGGCAATTAAATACGTTTCAATGCCGCAACGGGATAAAAGTATCGCCTGATTCGCGCCTTTACCGCCGATATCCTGCGAACGTTGATAACCGTGAACAGAGGCGCCCTTAGCCGGAATATCTGTAACAGACCAGGTTTCATCGACAGTAATATTACCAGCCACATAAACACGCATAGTGTTTTCCTGAACAGGATAATGAAGCGATGGTTGCTATATCAGCAGAAAAAATTGATGCAATACAAGCGATATTTTCACGCTCTAAAGCGGTTATTGGCGTCATTCACTGTGACCCTTTTCCGGGTTCGCCAAAATATCGCGGCAAACCCGTCAGCGCGATAATTGATCGTGCATTACGTGATGCGGAAAACTATATTCTTGGCGGCGTTCACGGCCTGATTGTAGAAAATCATGGCGATATTCCTTTTTCAAAACCTGAGGATATTGGCCCGGAAACGCCAGCGCTGATGGCGGTAATTACGGAAAAAGTGCGGGAACGTTTCGGCGTGCCGCTGGGCATTAACGTGCTGGCGAATGCAGCATTACCTGCTTTTGCCACCGCACTGGCGGGCGGGGCGGATTTTATCCGTGTCAATCAGTGGGCCAATGCGTATATCGCCAACGAAGGCTTTATTGAAGGAGCCGCCGCAAAAGCGCTGCGCTACCGTAGCCAGCTGCGCGCCGAACATATCAGGGTGTTCGCCGACAGCCACGTTAAACACGGCAGCCATGCGATAGTGGCCGATCGCTCCATTCAGGAACTGACCCGCGATGTCGATTTCTTCGAAGCGGATGCAGTTATCGCCACCGGACAACGTACCGGGGACAGCGCCACGCTGGACGAAATCGACGAGATCCGCGCCGCCACCACCTTACCGCTGCTAGTGGGTTCGGGCGTGACGCCCGCCAACGTCTGCCAGATTCTGGCGCGTACGCAGGCCGTTATTGTGGCCAGCGCGCTCAAGGTAGATGGCGTCTGGTGGAACGATGTGGAGCGGGACAGGGTAAAACATTTTATGGCGGTGGCGCAGCCTGCGCTGGACCAGGCGTAGCCGCCGTTTAACACCTGACACAGACAATAGAAAATCCCGCCGGTGAGGCGACGTTTTTTGTTCAGGTGAGCACGGTGGAATGCGGCGAACACCGTGCCGCACCAGATTCAGATCAGCCAGCCTTTCACCACCGGCAGCACAGCCGGCAGCTGCGACAGCAGATAAAGAATCAGCCCGATAGTGCCGCCGACCAGCGTACCGTTGATGCGAATAAACTGCAGGTCCTTGCCGATATTGAGTTCGATCTGCTGCGACATGTCGCGCGCATCCCAGCTCTTCACGGTGTCGCTGATGTGACGCGTCAGGAAGCTGGCAAACTCCGGCGCCACGCTGCGCGCCGCCTGCTCCAGATGCTGATTCATGGAGTCACGTAGCGCCGGGTCGGCCGCCAGGGTTTCGCCCAGCCACAACGCTGCGCTGCGCACTTTCTCCTGCACCCGCGAATCATCGCTGCTGAGATCGGCCTTGAGCCAGTTGCGCATATCATTCCACAGCTCGCCGATGTAGCGATTGAATGAGGCATCCTCTTTCAGCCAGCCCTTAATTTCTTCGGCGCGCTCCGCCATTTCCGGGTCGGTCTGCAGCTTAGCGATCAGTTTATCAACTGCCCGGTTGAAGCCGAGGCGCAGCTCGTGGCCCTGATCCAGCGCCACATCATCCAGCAGGGAATCGACCGCGTTTGCCACCAGCTCGGCGCTGTGTTCACCCAGCCATTCGGTCGGCAACATTTTGGCTTTGATCGGATGCTCGCGTTTCAGCCAGCGCACCAGCTGCATCGCAATAAACTCGCGGGTACTGGGTTTATGCAGCAGCTTCAGCAGCTGTTCGATAGCCGCGTCCAGCAGCGCCTGATGACGGTTATTTTTGGTCAGGCTCTCCAGCACCATGGCGCTGGTCTGGCTGAGATCGACCTTGTCGATGGCGCGATGCACCGCGCGGCGCATAAAGGTCTGAATTCGTGCGTCATCGGTGAGATCCAGAAAGCCGCGCATCACCTGCAGCAGATGGCGGCCAACGCGGTCGGCATTGCCCGGCGCATTCAGCCACTGGGACAGCAGGTTTGAGGGATCGTGACGGCGAATCAGATTCAGCAGGGAGTCGGTATCAAGAAATTTCTCCTGCACAAAGCGCCCGAGATTTTCACCGATACGATCTTTGTTGCGCGGGATGATGGCGGTATGGCGCGAGATAAAGGGCACCGGCACGCGCCGGAACAGCGCCACCACGGCAAACCAGTCCGCCAGTGCGCCGACCATCGCGGCTTCCGCAATCGCTTTGACGCCGCTGACCCAGAAGCCGGGCGGCAGGAAAAGGGTGACGACAAAAGTAGCGACGGCAAGCAGCAGCAGCAGCAGCGCCAGGCGTTTCATCCGTTTCAGTTCGTAGTGTTTATCCATAACCTGATCTTAGCAGAGAGCGGGGTTCATCGGCGACGGCCACCCAGCAGGCTGCCGAGCACCCCACGGATGATCTGACTGGTGATCTGACGGGTGGCGCTTTTCGCCATGGTCTGGACCACGCCATCGTGTCTGCCGCCGCGCGGTCCGGTGTGACCAAACAGGATCTCTTTCAGACCACCGAGAATACCATTGTCGACCGCGACAGCATCGCCTTTGGCCGGGGGGGCGCTCGCCTCATCGCTGGCGGCCTGAAAGCCTTTTTGCAGCTTTTCAAACGCCGATTCGCGATCGATTTCGGTGTCATATTTGCCATAAAGCGGCGAATGGTTGATCAGGCCGTTACGTTCATCGCCGGTGACCGGACCCATGCGCGAGCCGGGTGCAATGACCATCGCGCGTTCTACTACCGACGGGCTGCCTTTGGCATCCAGGAAGGAGATCAGCGCTTCGCCGGTACCCAGCGCCTGAATCGCTTCCACGCTGTCAAACGCCGGGTTGGCGCGCAGCGTATCGGCGGCCGTTTTCACCGCTTTCTGATCTTTCGGCGTGAAGGCACGCAGGGCGTGCTGGACGCGGTTGCCGAGCTGGCCCAGCACCCGGTCGGGAATATCTGCCGGGTTCTGGGTGACGAACCAGACGCCAACGCCTTTGGAACGGATCAGCCGCATGACCTGTTCAATTTTCTCCAGCAGCACCGCTGGCGCGTCGGTAAACAGCAGGTGCGCCTCATCAAAGAAAAACACCAGCTTTGGCTGATCGAGATCGCCCGCTTCCGGCAGATGCTCGTAAAGCTCCGACAGCAGCCACAGCAGGCTGGTGGCGTAGAGTTTTGGCATCTGGTAGAGCTTCTCTGCGGAGAGGATGTTGATGATGCCTTTGCCGCTGCTGTCGACGCGCATCCAGTCGGCGATATCCAGCATCGGCTCACCAAAGAAGTGTTCCGCACCCTGTTGCTCCAGCGTCAGTAATCCACGCTGAATCGCGCCGACCGAGGCGCTGTTGATATTGCCGTAGTGGGTCTGAAAGTTTTTGGCGTTATCACCGATGTATTGCGTCATGGCGCGCAAATCTTTGAAGTCCAGCAGCAGCAGGCCCTGGTCATCGGCGATGCGGAAAATAATCTGCAGCACGCCGCTCTGTACCTCATTCAGATTCAGCAGCCGCGCCAGCAGCAGCGGTCCAAGATCGGAGACGGTGGCGCGCACCGGATGGCCTGTCTCGCCGAAGATATCCCACAGCACCACCGGATTGCTCTGCGGCTGCCAGTCGGTGACCCCGATTTTCGCCAGCCTCTCCTGCAGCTTTTCGCTGGACTGGCCCGCCGTCGCCACACCAGTTAAATCGCCTTTGACGTCAGCCATAAAGACCGGTACGCCACTCGCAGAGAACGATTCGGCCAGCTTCTGCAGCGTCACGGTTTTACCGGTGCCGGTCGCACCGGTAATTAAACCGTGGCGGTTGGCCATTTGCGGCAACAGATAAAGTTCGACGTCTGGCGTACGGGCAATCAGTAGCGGGGAAGTCATGGTTTTCCACTCTCAGTCAAAGGATTATGCCTGAAGGATAGCAAGCGGAGCATAGACAGGAGGAGAACAATTCGTCAAAAACGCGGCCGCTGCCAATAGAGCAGCGGCCTGAAACGCGGGATTACTTCTGCACCTCTTCGAAATTGAGCAGGCTGACGCCGATGCCCTGCTGCAGGTGACTGAGGTTGCTGCGCACCGCCACCTGGGTCGCGCCCTGTAACAGTACGATAAACGGCGAATCCTGCTGGATGCGGGTTTGCAGCCCGGTATAGAGGCTACGGCGTTTGGCCGCATCGCTCTCTCCGGCGGCGGCGCGGGTTTGCGCACTCAGCTTCGGAATGGTCCAGCCGACGCGCCACGCCAGGGTTTTGCCGCCGCCTGGCACGTTAGAAGCAAAGGCGCTGGCATTGGTGTTAGGGTCGACGTAGTCCGCGCCCCAGTAAGTGAAGATGGCCTGGAAGTCCCGGCTGCGCATTTTGCTCCACAGCTCTGACTCCGCCACCGGCTGGATATCGAGCTGCACATCCGCTTTGGCAAAGCTCGCCTGCAGCGCCTGCGCCACGTCAATAAACGGCGGCTGGTTCACCACCGTCAGCGCGATGTGGGTGCCCGGTTTGATGCCGCCTTTCTGCAGGATTTCCTGCGCCTTTTTCAGATCGTAATGGAACGGCGTGGTGTTCAGTGCACCATCGAAGCCGTCCGGCAGGAAGCTCTGATGGATGCGGTACTGACCTTTCAGCAACTGGTTTGCCAGGCTGTCATAGTCCACCAGCCAGCGTGCCGCCTGCCATAGCGCCGGATTGCCCAGCGCCGGTTGCTGCGCGCTCTGAGTATTAAAGCCAACGTAGTAAACCAGGCTGGACGGGAAGGCGTCGACCCGCACATTGGGCACATTTTTCAGCGCGGCAATCTGGTCTGGTCCGAGCTGGTAGGCGACATCCACGTCACCCTGCTGAAGCAGCAGTCGGCGGCTGCCGGCTTCGGCGACGCCCTTGAGCAATACCCGCTTCAGATGCGGCTTCTGCGTGCTGTAAGGGTTAGCTTCCAGCACCAGCGCCTGCAGCGGGACAAACTGTTTGATGGCATATGCCGCGCTGCCAGCCGAGTGCGTTTTCAGCCAGGCGTTGCCGTAATCATTGTTGCTGACGTGCTGCTGTGCCAGTTTACTGTCAACGATGGAGGCGACCGGCGCAGTCAGCAGGCGCAGCGCCAGATCGCTGCCGATTTCAGCGGGCCAGCGCAGCTCAATCTGGTGGTCGTTAATCACCGTGAACTGCTGATCGATATTTTCCGGCGTCCAGCCAAACTCACCCAGGATAAAGGAGGGCGCCTTGTTGAGTTTTACCGCACGGGTTAAGGAGAACACCACATCCTGAGCCGTCAGGGGATTACCACTGGAGAAGCGGGCCTGCGGATTGAGATCAAAAACGAGACTGTGCGGCGTTTTTCCGGCCTGCCAGTGCGTAGCGGCCAGCGGCGATAATTTTTGCGGATTCTGATGGTCCGGCTCCACGAGCCTCTGATAGATATTGCGCTGGCTGCTGTTGCTGACCATTTCAAAACTTTCCGCCGGATCGAAACTGATGATGCCATCCAGCGGGACGGCAACCACCAGCGTGTCGGCAGGCGTCGTGGCGTGTGCCGGGTGAACCAGTGCCAGAGCAGTCAATAAAGAGAGTGACAGTAGCGATTTGCGCATTGAGAGTTATCCTGAGTCGTTGATCGCTCTACTCTATCGGGCGCCGGATAATCTCAAAATGCCGGTTTGTTATGAGCTTTGCACAATTACATGCTTAGTTATTCAGGCAAAAAGACGAATTAAGATAATGTCGGTCAGTTATTATTTCAGCGTCATTTTAAAGCAGGCGGAATAAAGCCGGATTTATTCAGGCGATCACAATTTGCGCACTGTCTGATTGTATGACCATCAAAGTCACTATAGTGTTAACGATGAGAATGATTCTCTGGTATGGAAGTATGATATTTTTTTATCGGTTATTCAGCGTGATGATGACAGGACGAAAATAATATCCATCACTCCTGCGTTAAAACGGCTAAATACCCGATGTTTATGCGGTTTTAGACGTAATTTCCTTGCTGTAAATCTTTTACCTACCCGTAACCCTTCCGCAACACCATGATAAACTTTCACTTAGACACATTTTAAATTCAATTTTTACATTCAGACATATCTATATCCCTAATATTGCCAGGTTATTAACCGATATGTTCCGTTAGTCACCGAACTATAATTCTACCTGCCTTCTCTGTTCTGCCGTTGTCTGTGCTGTGTGCATTTATCTCTGCGGGGAGTCTCCTGCCTGCACCCGGCCTTTCAGCGTCATAACACCGTAAGCGGGTATTTAGCAGATGAGAGTCGTGCGGATATGCTTTTAGAAAAACCCACCACCAGGCGTAAATTTTTGCTCGGTTCACTGCTGGCGTTGCCATTAAGTGAGCTGGTTCTGAAAGGCATGAGTGCCGCACAGGCTGCAGAGATGGCCGCACCCGAGTTAGCCGATTACAAACCAATCTTTTTTAGTGCCGATGAGTGGCAGTTCATCCTGGCCGCTACCGACCGCCTGATTCCGGCGGGCGGCAAAGGCAAAGCGCCAGGCGCGCTGGAAACTAATGTGCCGATCTTTATCGACCAGCAGCTGCACAGCGAAGCGTTTGGCAGCGAAATCTATATGCAGGGGCCTTTCAACACGAAAGCACCCGCCACGATGGGTTATCAGATCCCGTTCCGTCCCCAGCAGATGTACCAGACCGGTATCCGGCTGATCAATCAGTGGTCGCAGAATACGCACCAGAAAGCGTTTCATGCGCTGACGCTGGAAGAGAAAGATGCGGTCCTGACCCAGGTCAACAAAAACGAGATCGACTTTGCCGCGCTGGGCGAAGCCGATCTTAAGCCTTCCCATTTCTTCAGCCAGCTGCTTTCTGATACCAAGCATGGCTACCTGGCCGACCCGATGTACGGCGGTAATAAAGGCATGAAAGCCTGGATCGCCATCGGCTTCCCGGGCGCGCGTGCCAGCTTCACCGAATGGGTGAAACAGCACAACGTTCCTTATCCACTCGGCCCGGTCAGCATCAAAGGTGAACGCGCTTAAGCGCTTCCACATCAGGTAAACAGGATTATCATGGCACAGGTTACTAAAAAAGAAGTCGACGTCGTGGTCTGCGGCCTCGGCTGGGCAGGCTCGCTGATGAGCATCGAGCTGGCACTGGCAGGTCTGGACGTGCGCGCCCTGGAGCGCGGCGGCGATCGCGATTACGACGAATTCGCCTACCCGAAACCGGCGGATGAATACGCCTATGCGGTGCGCAACAAAGTGTTTGCGACACCCGCCGAAGTGGCGGTCACCGTGCGCTACAACAGCAGCCAGACAGCATTGCCAACCCGTAAATGGGGCGCGTTTGCACCGGGCACCGGCGTGGGCGGTTCCGGTCTGCACTGGACGGCGGTATTGATCCGTCCGACGCCGACCGATATCAAACTTAAAACCTACGTTGACGAGGCTTACAAGCCCGGCATTCTGCAGGATGATATGCGTGTGATGGACTTCCCGTTTAGCTGGGAAGAGATCGAGCCGTACTACTACAAATTTGAACTGATTTGCGGCCAGTCGGGCAACACCGGCAACCTGCGCGGCAAAATCCTGGAAGGCGGTGACCCGTTTGAAGGCCCGCGCTCTGAACCTTATCCGCTGCCCGCGCTGGATGACACGCTGAACAACGTGATGTTCAAAGAGGTGGCAACGAAGCTCGGTTACCACCCGTTCCCGAACCCGTCAGCCTGTGTGTCGCGCGCATGGAAAAACCCATACGGCAACCAGATCGCACCGTGCAACTACTGCGGCTACTGCAGCAAATATCCCTGCCTGAACTATTCCAAAGCGTCGCCGCAGACCGCGGTGATGGATTCGCTGAAGCGGATGCCGAACTTCTCGTATGAAGTGAATGCGGAAGTGATCAAGGTTGTGCTGAACGATGATAAGAAAACCGCCAAAGGCGTAATCTATATCGATGCACAGGGCAACGAGTGCTTCCAGCCCGCGAAAATCGTGGTGCTGAGCAGCTTCCAGCTCTACAACGTGCGCCTGATGCTGCTTTCCGGCATTGGCAAGCCTTATAACCCGATTACGGAAGAGGGCGTGATAGGCCGTAACTACGCGTTCCTGTCGAACGGCGGCGCAACGCTGTTCTTCAAAGATAAAAACTTCAATCCGTATGCGACGGCAGGCGCGACCGGCCAGATGTTTAACGATATCTCGCCAGGCAACTTCGACGGTCCTTCACTCGGCTTCCTGGGCGGCGCGAAGATCCACAGTTCACAGGCAACCGGCACGCCAATCAGCACCGCGCTGCCAAAAGGCACCCCGACCTGGGGCATGGGTTACAAGGAAGGTCTGGAAGAGTGGTACGGCCATTCGATGAAGATCAGCATTACCACCACCTGCCAGTCTTATCGCGACATCTATCTGGATCTCGATCCGAACTACAACGATCACCGTGGCCTGCCTCTGCTGCGTATGACGTTTAACTGGAAAGAGAATGAGCTGAAGCTGCAGCAGCATCTGAAAGGCATCGTCGGCAACATCGCCAAAGAGCTGAATCCGGACAGCATGAGCATGAGCTTCCTGCCGATGGGCGCGGACTTCGATCTCACCAAATATGTCTCTACCCACAATGTGGGCGGTGCCGTAATGGGCGATAACCCGAAAACCTCGGCGCTGAACAAATATCTGCAGAGCTGGGATGTTCATAACGTCTTTGTGCCCGGCGGCAACGCCTTCCCGCAGAACTTCCAGGCGAACCCGACCGATACCATCGGTGCGATTACCCTGATGGCGGCGCAGGCGATCAAAGATCACTATCTGAAAAATCCCGGCCCACTGGTACAGGCATAAGCGCATGAATAAGCTGAAACTGAAGTCTTTTATTTTTGCCAACGCGGTGCTGCTGGCCAGCGGATTTGCGCTGCCGGTTCACGCCGAAGATGAAGCGCAACTGATTAAGCAGGGCGAGTATCTCTCGCGGCTGGGCGACTGCATGGCGTGCCACTCGCTGCCCGGCAAACCGGCCTATTCGGGTGGACTGGCGATTGAGTCGAACCTCGGCACCATCTTCTCTACCAACATTACGCCGGATAAGCAGCACGGTATCGGCAACTACAGCGAGCAGCAGTTCTCTGACGCGGTGCGCAAGGGTGTATTACCGGACGGATCGCACCTCTATCCGGCGATGCCGTATCCTGACTACGCCAAAATCAGCGATGCCGATATGCACGCGCTCTACGTCTACTTTATGAAAGGCGTGCAGCCGAGTGCAGAACAGCCACCGGAAACCGATCTGAGCTTCCCGTTCAGTCAGCGCTGGGGCATGCGGTTCTGGAACTGGGCGTTCGCGTCCGATAAACCGTTCCAGCCGATTGGCGGTGCGTCAGCAGAGATCAACCGCGGTGCCTATATCGTGGAGAGTCTGGGTCACTGCGGCAGCTGTCATACGCCGCGCGGTCTTGGCATGAACGAGAAAGCGCTGGATAGCGGTGACGATAAATTCCTGGCAGGCGGCAGCCTGAACAACTGGGATGTGCCGTCACTGCGTGGCCTGCCACACTGGAGCGAGCAGGAAGTCATTGATTACCTGCAGACCGGTCGTAACGATAAAGCGGCAGTAGGCGGTGAGATGACCTCGGTGGTTGAGCACAGCAGCTCACACATGACCGATGCCGATCTCAAAGCTATCGCGGCCTACCTGAAGTTCCTGGGCGGCAATCCGCCATTGCAGGCCTTTAACGTGCAGGCGCAGCAGGCAACGGAAGCGAAACTCACCGCCGCGAAGAACCTCAGCGAAGGCGAGCGTCTCTATCTGGATAACTGCGGTGCCTGTCACTTCGTGACCGGCAAAGGCGCACCGGGGATCTTCCCGGAGCTGGATGGCGCAACCCTCGTCAATGCTAAGGATCCAACCGGCTTGATCCACACCATTCTGGCCGGCGCACAGCAGCCTTCTACCGAAAAAGCGCCGTCTAAACTGGCGATGCCGGGCTTTGCCCAGCGGCTGAATGATGATGAAGTCGCGCAGCTGGCGACCTTTATTCGTCAGGGCTGGAGCAACACTGCGCCTGCGGTGAGCAAAGATCAGGTTGCTGAAGTGCGTAAAACGCTAAAGTAATCGCGCTTTCCCCTCTGCCTGTCCGGAGAGGGGAAAACCCGGATTAATGGAAGGTGCGCACTACTTCCAGCACGCCGTTAATGATGAACTGCACGCCCATACAGACCAGTAAAAATCCCATCAGGCGCGATATCGCCTCAATGCCGCTTTTACCCACCAGCTTCATGATGGCTCCTGAACTGCGCAGCGAGATCCACAGGATCAGGCTCACCAGCAGGAAGGTCAGCACCGGTGCCACGCTGATCACCCAGGCGGGAAAATCGACGCCACTTCTCACCGTTGAGGCGGAAGAGATAATCATCGCAATGGTTCCCGGTCCCGCCGTGCTTGGCATCGCCAGCGGCACAAAGGCGATATTCACCGGCTCTTTGGTTGCCTCCTGCTCATCCAGCTTGTGCTTCGCTTCGACTGAATGACCTGCAGGCTTCGCTGGAAACAGCATCCGGAAGCCGATAAAGGCGACGATCAGGCCGCCCGCCATGCGCAGACCCGGTATAGAGATACCGAAGGTGTTCAGCACCGCGCTGCCCGCGTACCACGCCACCACCATGATGGCGAAAACGTAGAGGGACGCCTGGCGCGCCTGGCGGTTGCGCTCCTCGAAATTCATGTCTCCCGCCAGCCCTAAAAACAGCGCCACGGTGGTGAGCGGATTCGCGAGCGGCAGGATGACGACCAGCCCCAGGCTGACCGCTTTAATCAGCTCCAGCATGTCAGATCTCCCTGATTAGTGTTTCGGGCGCTCCAGCGCCTCTAACAGCTCCGGGAAGAAGTCCTGCAGGATTTCGGGCGTCATCAGTTCGGGATACTGCATCAGATGTTCGCGGATACGTTCGTTGACGTCCGGCAGCAGACGCTGGGCCGCGGCACTGGCGGTGATTTTGTGCTTCTTCATGGCGCGCAGCAGATCGCCTGGCAGCCCGTCTTCGTCATCGCCGTCATCGACCATCTCCAGCGCATCCAGCTCGTCGAACATCTCCATCAGCGCTTCGGTCTGCGGCGTGCGCGACTCATATTCACGCGGATGTTCATCTTCCAGGAAACGCAGCATGGCGCGCATCGGCGTACCGTCTGGCGTGGATGGTGGCTCGGTAGCAAACCAGCTCAGCAGCTGATGCATGGTGACCTGATGGACGCGATAGCCGCTGTCGACCAGCTCATCGGCCAGCAACTCGGCGGTTTCGTTTTCAATCAGGCAGATGTGGGTGCGTTTAGGTTCGTACTGCTCCAGCCACTGGTAGATCTCTTCAATCACGCCATCGTCATACTCGAATTTTTTGCTGAGATAGCTGTCGTCCTGTTCGTGAACGCAGGCCTGAATCTGATCGGGGTCGAAGTAAAGTGCGATGTTGATGCCTTTCATGCGTGCTGTCCTGTAGAAACCAAAACAACACTATAGCGCTCAACCCCAGGTTAAGGGAATGTCAGGTATCACAGCAAAGCGGGGTTTAACACTCCCCTCAAAGAAGAGAGGGGAGAGAGAGGAGAGGGATCAGGAGATAAAGTTTTTGCCCTGCTTCAGGACCACGTTACAGGCTTTGGTTTTCAGCTTCTCACCCATCGGTGAGTTGCTCAGGCTTTGCAGATTAAGCTGCTGGCCGTTCCCGGTGTTCAGCAGTCCTGCCACGCCCTGGGTATAGTCAGTTTTCTGTTCCTGCGCGGTAGTCGTATTCAGACCGAGCTTGCTCAGCACCTGATCTTTAACCGACTGTACATTGTTTTTCACCACGTTGTGTTCAACGCAGTACTGCATCACACCGGCCGCGTTGGTCATGCTGTTGGCGCTGACCGCTTTGTCGCTGCCACCCAGCATGCTGGTAATAGAAGAGAGCGACATGCCGCCATTCTGCTGCGTGGTGCTGGTGGTGGTGCCATTATTCTGCTGGCTGAGCTGCGATGCTGCACTGCTCAGCTGATCCTGCCAGCTTGCTGCTGATGCACTGCCTGTCACCAGAAGTGCCGCCATGCCCAACATCCATGCACTGCGTTGTGCCTGTTTCATCTTTACCTCAGTATCTGCGTATTCAGTTTTGCTAAGAGAGTTTGACGAGCAGAAAGTTCCTGAACTTTCTTCATAAATAACGCTTTGGGAATCTTCTGTAATAAAGGCGATAAAATATCCGGATGAGTACGGGTGTTATTATTTCGTGAGATGACTTGCCCTGGTGCGTTAATTAGCTCTTCGGCTGAAACATTCTTTAATATTCTCGCCGTTTTTATCAGGAATCGTCCTGGTCTGAATTAAAAAATCCGTTTTTATATAAGCGATTTTATAAGTCTTTGTGTCTGCAGTGTTAATATTTACCTTCGAAACTACTTATTTTCAGTCTTCTGTTTTATATGGTTTTTCTATTTTTATCGTAGCGGTAATGAAAGAGTTTTTGCGCATTTAAGACGGGATTTTTCGTACCGTAATTAAATCGGGCCCGCAAAAAAATTTATTATCCCGCCTTGCGAAAATCGCGAGGGTGTTCATGCTTAATCACTGTGTCAGGCAGTTGTGGCCGATATTTAAATTAACGGGAGCGATATTATGGCTGGACAGCCAGAGCACAATAATAATGCAGAGGTCACGCTTAAACTCGCTGAAGAGCAAATAGCCCTGACGAAGCAAAAGATTGTGGATGGACATGTCCGCGTTACCCGTTCCACAACTGAGCATGACGAGGTCATCAGTACACTGCTTACCCAGGAGAAGGTTGAGGTTAAGCATGTAGCGAAAGCACAGCCCGTTGAAACGATGCCCGAAATCAGGGAAGAGAACGGTGTACTGATTGTCCCGGTAGTAGAGGAAGAAATCCAAATCGTCAGAAAGCTGGTGCTTAAAGAGGAAATCCACATCCGAAAAGTGCAGGAGAATGTTCCTTTTCAGGAAGTGGTGACCCGACGTGAGCAGCAGGTGAACGTTGAGAGAGATGACGATCAAATCAGCTAACAGAGAGGAACCTATCATGGCACAGGAAAAAATCGTAACACTGTTCGATTCTGCAATTCAGGCAGAGGCCGCGAAAAGAAATCTCGTAAAAGCAGGCTTTTCTGATCGGGACATCAGTCTTATCAGTGGAGAACGTTTGCAGCAGGAAGGGCAGTCTGTCCGCCATCCGAGCCTGTGGCAGCGTCTGTTTGGGCACGACGTCGATAAAGATGAGGCGGATGTGTATACCCGAGCAATGGATAAGGGCGGCGTCGTGCTGACCATCCGTACTGAGGAAGAGAAGCTGGCCCGCGCCATGACGATTCTCCATTCTCACGATTCAGTGGATGTGCCGTCACGTATGCAAAGTTCCGTTAAGAACGGCACCACCGCACCGGGCATCAACCCGACAGCAGGCATGCAGTTTGCCGGTGAGACCAATGACCGCCCGGCTGAGCCGCTACGTACCTCACTGACCGGTGATGAGAGCGAAGCTGATATTCTGCGTCTGGCGGAAGAGCAGGTGGAAGTGGGTAAACGTCTGGTCAGCGAAGGCTCGACCCGCGTACGTCGCTATACCGTGACCGATACCGTATCTGAAGATATCTCGCTGCATGGGCAGCACGCTGACATCTTCCGTCGCTCGGTGAATGAGCCTGCGCTGGCCGGAGAAGTGGACTGGTCCGAGAAAACCGTTGAAGTCGCTGAGACCCATGAGCAACCGGTGATTAACAAGACGACCCACGTGAAAGAAGAAGTGGTGGTGCGTACCGACGGCAGCGACCGTACCGAGACCATCAACGACACGGTGCGTCGTCAGGAAGTGGACATCGACCATGCACGAGGTGGTCTGGAGCGCGAGCTGCCGGGCAGGGCGGCAGGGGTAAAACCTGTCACCGCCGCAGCAGGCACGCAGTCACCAGCGGCGCATAACCGCGACCACAAAGAGAGCCTGACTGAGAAGGTGAAAGATAAAACCGGCGAAGTGAAAGACAAGGTCGAAAGTAAGTTGCATGATCACTCACATTGAGGCGCTCATCCTGACAACAGCAGGCGCTGATGGGTATCGCTGATATCCGATGCTGAAGATGCAAGATGCTGAAAGATGCAAGAAGGGGCCAACCGCGAGGTTGGCTCTTTTGCGTTTGTGGGGGGCAGGTGAGCGGTTAAGGTTGCGGCTTGTTAAGGTGGTGCTGCCGTTATTTTACTGGCTGAGCAGTAACGCTGCATTGCTCAGCTGATCCTGCCAGCTTACCGCTGATGCACTGCCTGCTACCAGAAATGCCGCCACTCCCCATCCTCACGCACTGCATTGTGCTTGTTCCATCTCAATCTCGGTTTGTACTTATTCAGTGTTCTTAAAAAACTGAGCAGCAGAACATTTCTGACTTTCTTCATTAAATAACGCTCTGGGAATTTTTATAATAAAAGTGATAAAATATTCAGATGTTTGTGGTTATTATTTTTTTGTGAGGTGATTTTTTAAGTCAGTAATAAGCAAGTTCCGCTTTTCTTGTGGCAAATTTTATAAGCGGCCTCCTCGGGTTGTGTGGTATTTATCTTTGAGGTTGTATTTGCCGAGTCGTCCTTTTTTTCAATTATTAACGGAATTATAGGCATGCTGATGAATTTAATGCCGCGATTGAATTGAGGCTAAAAGATTTTTTATTATCCTGCTTTGCGAATATCGCCATATCCACCTCCTGACTGGTCTATTGCGCAGGCGGCAAGGACAGCGTGTTCGTAAGATATCTGGTCTAAACTCATGACGACTTACGCTTGTTGTCCGGGCTTTAGTCAGCACAGGGTTAACGGCGGTCTGGCTTTTCAGCTATCAGCCAGGTCAGGCCGTAAACAATCAGGCCCGCGACAAGAACGAGCAGCGGAGCAATGATGCGCATGGCACCCTCATTCAGCGTGGCTGCCAAAAAAATGCCCACCACCATAGCCATTAATACCAGACCGCCAGACACTTCGGCGATGAGCTTACGAAGAAGTCTAATAAGTTTCGATAGCATTAATAAACTCTTTGGAGGCTGAGGGGTTTTTACGTAACATTTCACCCATTTTGATGAAGTTCTGCAGGGGTTCTTCGAACATGAAATAGAGCATGTCGTAGTCGTTAATCCGCAGTTCTCGCCACAGTTCAGGGTTTTGCATCTGAAGTCGTCTGGAGGCTTCACAGGCGCGGGAAATTACGCCCTGAGCGATGACGCCGCCAGTCAGGCCACCGGTCAGCCCCCCGGAGTGTCACGCGGGAAATGAATGACAGCATGACACCACTGACGACCTTTGATCCCAGGTAAGAAGACAATGTGAGTTGCGTAGTTGTCCGGCTGGTCATTGACGTTGCGTTGCCTGTCAGCTTGTCATAAACCTTGCGCAGTGCAGGTTCTGGAAGGTACTGCAGCGAATCATCAATGATGATATTAACGATTTTCGCAATCTTATTTCTGTCCCTGAAGGCCTGATAGACAGCCCGGCCAACGCGGACGTCGTCATGCATGTTACGTGACTGGATGCGTCTGCCTCCATCAGAAAGGTTTAAATCCTGAAAGGTTCGCTCCAGTCCCAGATAGAAATCCATCGGTACTGAAACCACGCCCGATAAGACTGAACTGGCGAGCATTGTTGCGTCCATTGCATTTCCCTGGAAACCGTGTCCATTGATAAATTAACATTAAAATATTGTAACTGTGATGGCAATCTTTTGAGGGGCCTGACCGCGCCAAAATGATAGCTGTTAGAGATTTTATGTAAAAAAAATTTCCTTGAAGTTTCCACGGGCACCCGGCGCGCATAACCGCGGCCATAAAGAGAGCCTGACTGAGAAGGTGAAAGACAAAGCTGACGAAGTGAAGGATAAGGTCGAAAACAAGCTGCATCATGACCATACGCATTGAGGCGCTCATCCTGACAGCAACAGGAGATGACGGGCATTACTGATGCCCGATGCTGCTCATGCAAGATGCTGGAAAGAGGCAAGAAAAAGCCAGCCGGGAGGTTGGCTCTTTTGCGTTAGGGGGCAGTAAAAATGGATAACGGCGTCATATCTTCTTCGATATAATCAGGAGCTATCCGAACAGGTCGGGTCATTTAAATGCATCAGTTTGTTTATTTTATTTTCTCACTGCTGTCGTTAGCGTTTTTCATTTTGTTCATCTGGTATTGCTTTAGGCCTTTGCCCCTTAAAAAAGGGCTCCCTCCTTCTCCAGGCGAGATGAAAAAAATTTCGGCTAACACCCCGATATTAAAAAAATTGGGCATGAATACTGAAGATTATTACTATGACAGCGACTTCCTGTATCAGCAGCGTGACGGCGAAACACTCTGCAAAGTTCCGCTGGAAAATATTATCAGGATAAAAGTCACCGGAACCGAAGTCAGTAATCGTAGAGTATGGCTGGTGCGTTATGTCACAGGGTCTTATCGCACCGAAAGGGAGTTCAGAATCCTGAATAACTACACCCTTTTTAATCGGGATTTTGCCGGTTTTCTTACCGCCGTAAAAGAGGCCAATCCAGAGGCTGAGGTGCAGGAAATGACCCTGGGACGACTGTAAATTGGCAGGATAGCGCGGAGCGCTCTAGCAGGAGCAAAGATATGGAACCTTCATTAGCTGACGTTATCGCTTTTGTTCGTGAGTTTTCAGGATGCAGACGTGAAGTAATCGATGAAAACAGCAGGCTTGAACAGGATTTAGGTATTACCGGCGATGATGGTGTTGAATTGCTGGAGGAAGCGGAAAAAGTTTTTGGCGTGAGCTTTTCTGCAGAAGAAGATGATTTCCGGAAGGCGTTTTCCCTGCAAGAAAACGAATATCTTTTCCATAGTGAAGGCATCGACTTTTTGGGCATTGTTTATCTTTGCAGACGACTGCGCGGCATTCCCGCGCCTGTCATCCGCGATCTCTCTGTCGGCCAGCTGCACAGCGTGCTGGTAGAAGCACGTAACAAAAAAGAGAGCGTTGCCCGATAGCCGCATTGTCCAGGAACGCGGCGTATCCTCTCGTCAAAGCCTGGCGGCAATAAACGCTGGCTGTTGGTTTCCTCGCACTCGTGGTGTAAGAGTGATATCAGCACTGATATCAGTAATAAAACCTGAGGGATTAAAGTGAACTGTAAACCGATGCTTTTCGTGCTGGCAATGCTCTCCCTGTCGGCTCAGGCCGCTCAGAGTGGAAAAACGCTTGAGCACAAAGACTGGGAAGTGGTCTGTGATAACACCCTGACCTGCCGCATTGCGGGTTATGCCAAAGAAGAGGATCCCTCCGGCTCCATCCTGCTCACCCGTGCCGCTGGACCGGGAACGGAGACAGTGGGCGAAGTGACGCTCGGCGACACCGAAGATGACAGTGAACCGGCGGAAAAGCTGACGCTTTGGATAAACGGGAAATCAGCTGGCGATCTGGTGGCGGCTGATGATAACTGGCGAATGTCGGCCAGTCAGACCGCTGCGGTAATCAGCGCTGTAAAAGGCAGCGGTAAAGTCGAATTTAAAGGCGGCACAAAGCCATTCCAGCTTTCCGGTGAGGGCGCTTATGCCGTGCTGCTGAAAGCGGACGACATACAGGGCCGTATCGGTACGCCAGGCGCGCTCACCAAAAAGGGCACTAAACCGGAAAGCAGCGTGGTTAAGGCTGTGCCCGCACCGGTTATTCAGGCGTCAAAAACCCTCGGCGGCGAACCCCGTTTGCTGACCGCAGTGGAAAGCGATGCGCTGAAAACCCGACTGCTTGCAACAGTCAATCATAATGATGATGACACGTGCGACAGCCTCTATTCACCTGCAGAAAACAGCGATCCGGAAACCGACGGACTTACACTTACGCCACTGGATGACACACACGTTCTGCTTTCAGCACTCTGCTGGCGTGCTGCTTATAACGAAGGTTATGGTTACTGGGTCATTGATAATCAGCTGAAAGGCAAGCCTGAGCTGGTGACCATTTCCGGGTCAGATTATGACAAGGGCGAGATTACCAGCGTGCAGAAAGGCCGCGGTATTGGTGACTGCATGAGCCAGGAAAGCTGGGTTTGGGACGGCAAGGCTTTCCGCAAAAGCTATGACGGCGGGACCGGCATGTGCCGTTACATCCATGCGGGTGGCACGTGGGATCTGCCGACGCTGGTGACGGATGTGAAGTCTGTTTCGGGTTAAGCAGGTGAACCTGAGAAGCCAAAAGACGGTTTTTTCAGCAGTTGCACCTCTGCCTGCGGATAAGGGTTGCGGAAACAGGGGGTAACGGTATAATCCTCAACGTTTTCCGCATACCCTTCAGTGCCGAAGTGGCGAAATCGGTAGACGCAGTTGATTCAAAATCAACCGCCGCGAGGCGTGCCGGTTCGATTCCGGCCTTCGGCACCAGTATCCTGTCCATTCCCGCCATGGTAAGTCCAAAAAAAACCTTTAAAATCAACATGAAGGCTGGTTTTATTATCCTGCCTCGTCCGGGCACATCCGTTGCAATCCAGACCTCGCTGGGGACATAATTGGGGGCATCCCCACTTCGATAAGAAATGTGCTCCCAAATGAAGTTGAATGCCCGCCAGGTCGACACTGCAAAGCCTAATGGCTGATGGAGGCGGTTTGTACATTGAGGTCACCACCAAAGGATCAAAATACTGATGTATGAAGTATCGACGGCAGCCGATAAAAAATAAGACCGGCTTGCCTTTGGCGTCTGGCCGACAGTAACGCTTGCTCAGGCACGTGCTAAGCGTGACTAAGCTAAAAAGATGCTAGGGCAGGGGATTGACCCCAAATCCGAACAAAAAGAAGCCCAGGCTGAAAATGTAGGTGCTTACACTTTTGACATCATCGCCCGCGAATGGCACGCGAGTAACAAGCGCTGGAGTGATGACCATCGTTAAAGGCTCCTGCGCTATCTCGAACTGTATATTTTTCCTCATATTGGTTCAGCAGATATTCATAAGCTGAAAACCAGTCAGCTGTTGGCACCTGTAATCCGGTTTTTTTATGCATGAACTTCACCGGTTATGAATGATAACCTTCACCCTACACCTATCATTCATCGAGTAATTAACTGATATATATGAATAAAACTGGAAGGTGAACAGTGTGAAGGGTTTTCTGTAAAATCTTTGATGGGATTACTCGCTTTCTTTAAAATGGATAATTTTTTGTACTTATAAGTGTCAGGAGTGGTCATAGCTGAAAGCAAACCTTGCTCATCCAGCAATGAGCAAACCCGTCAATTTCTATAAAATTTGCATATAGCATCAAGAAAGAAGGGAATAGGGCAAATTGTCGGACAACTTTTGAGCTTATTTTCCATGCCTGAAAATGACGCCTTTATTAGAACAAATTATGACCTTTATAAACAATCACGTGGTACTATTTCTGCTTAAACTAGATCAGGATTACGTGATGAATTTTAAAATACACGACAAGCTCATTCATGAAGTCGAATCTCCAAAAGGTCTTCTTTATAGAATGATAATTATTTACACCTGCTTTATGGCTACGCTAATTATTATCCTTTTTTTTGCTATGGGTGACACATCTAAACTAAACTTTTACTTTTTTATAAACTCTTGCACAGTGATACTGATGGTATGGTTTATTAGAAAATCGTTTAATATACTTTCTAAGCAAATGCATCTGCTATTTTTTAGGATAAGTCTATTTTTACTCCTGAACTCATCACTAGCCTCTATGGCTGGAGGTCTTAGCCTGATAGAGAGAGATACGGCATCACTATTAGCTGCTCTTCTTTATGTCCCGGCAATGTTAATGATTATTTTTTCTTTTAATAATTTTATATCATATGTGAATTATAATTACAAATCTGCGGTTGATCTGTCGTTGACAGATGAACTAACGGGTTTACCTAATAGACGGTACCTTAACATTAAACTCAGAGATCTTGAAAAAAATACTGGAACAATTTGTATTGCAGATATTGACCATTTTAAGAAAATTAATGATACATATGGTCATGAGGCTGGTGATAAGGTTTTAAGAGATTTAGGTATGAAATTAAGTAATTTTTTAGGAGATGATATCTTTATTTCCAGGTCAGGTGGCGAAGAGTTTACAATATTGATTCTTGAAAACACTAATGCTGAAGATATTATTAGAAAGATAAAAACATCGATCACAGGCCGGTGCAATGGGAGCATTAGCGTTACTCTAAGCCTCGGAGTAGCAGTCAAACAGAATGATTATTCTTCATCAACTATTATTACTGCTGCTGATAATGCGCTTTATCGAGCAAAAAAAGCCGGAAGAGATTGCATAGTGTATGCACAGCGCTTTTAAAATCAAGCTTAATGTAGAAGGGCGCTCTTGCCCTTCTACATTGATAATTTTATATTAGGTACCGCGCTGGTAATGTGAAGGTCTTTGTAAAATCAAATTTTAGTAAAGGTGCGTGCGGTTACGATCCCATACTCGGAACCTAACCGAACTTGCGATAGTCAATCTTGACTTAAACAAGTCACTACATAAAGAATAGAAAGAATTATCAAATAAAAATGGGCACATAAGAAAGCATTTAATATTTAATACAGTTGCTTATTTCAAAGTTCGAGTCCGGTGTTCGCACCATTAGTATGTAATTGGAACTCAACTGAGGTTTTTATTATGCCTAGAAATCCAGCAGCTATCTGCCTTTTTCACTATAACTAAAATAGAAAATATATGGAACATTAATAATACGGCGAATATATAGATGGGTGGGCGCACATCACAGTTCATTGTTTGAATATATTGCTCCCTTCAGGCTGGTTTACCTGCTCCATATTGTTTTACATAGCACAAAGTGAGCCATGCCTGATAGGCCATATGAGGATATTCCAATAAGTTATTTTTTTACGAATCAATATTTTCTGCCAGACCGAAGCTGAAACCGAATTTTCTGCAAAGAAACTCTGCCTTAAGTACACTATCTTCACTTTCCCTATCAACTCCTGAAGCAGATAATCTTTCAGAGGGATTATAAAGTTTTCCGCTTACATGCAGCGCTAATTTATGTGGCATCATTGGGTTTTATTGCGCTTTGGCGAATCATAATGACAGCTAGTAATAAGGTTTTTGCTAACCTATGATTGTGTAAAATATCAGAGATAGATCAATTTATTTTCATGCCGAGGCAGTATGATAAATAACGCTCTTGAATGAAATCATTAGAATAAAAGGAGCCAGAGAGGTCATTAAAAGGAAAATTCACTGTTAATGATGCAGATTACTCACCCTTAGTCATGTATGGAATCGGGACATTTATGGCGTACTCTGGTAACAGGGAATATCGCAATCGCGCAGGATGTATTACAGTTCCAGACAATGGGCCAATACCTGATGGTTTATATCACATCGTTAAGCGCCCAACCGGTGGCTGGAAAGGTATAATCCGGACTGACTTGCACGACTCCTACTCATGGTCAACTTCAACGCCAGTCATCAGGTATGAATGGTTTGCTTTGTATCGTGATGATGGAAGGATAGATGACCACACATGGGTGAATAATGTAGAGCGAGGTAACTTCAGACTACACCCTCGCGGCCCGCTTGGTGTATCGTTAGGCTGCATCACTTTACAACACAGAACTGATTTCATCGCTATCCGGCAAGCATTACTCTCTACTGCACAAGTGAAATTACGTAATGGACTAATGTCTTTTGGAACAATTGAGGTAGTTTTAAATGGAAGCAAAGCGTGTCCCAGCGAGATTTAGAATCCTTATCGCCGTGTCCTTGTTCGTCGTTAGTTTTTTACTGGCAAGGCCGTCAGATCCATCGACACAAAGAGAACAGCAGTTCTGGACAGCGTTAGCAAAGCTATTTGATCAGCGTGATATCGAAGGTTTTGTGGGGATTGCGCTAATAGTCATCTGTATAGTGGTAACGCTCATCGGTTATCAGATTATAATCAGAGTGATTGAGAAAAAAATTAATAATAAATAAATTTATAACGAGTAAAGTAGTTTGTGTCCCCTCGCTTTATCAGAAAATCGTAACAGGGAAAGGTCGTTAATCATGAAAAACAAGATGATGCTTGGTGTCGTATTTCTCTTAACGGGATGCCCTGGACCTAGCGACCGGATGGTGGAGCGTGAATCTACAACGGCATTTATCAAAGACAAGCAAGTTTGTGTAGTGTCGCCGCTTGAGCCAAAAGAAAGGATCACTGCCATTCAAATCAACAGCGATAAAAGTAACTCCTTTCACAGGGTTTTTGATGACAAACCTGTTTATGTTCCAAAAGGTGAGTGCCTTACTGTGTTCGGATTTACGTTCACAACGGGAGAGCGTTACTCTTTCGCCTATGATGTTCAATCTGATAAATCAATATCGCATTTAGTCACTGCTGACTTTTCTTATCCAAAAGAATAGGGGGCATAATGGCCCTTTGATTCTCATAAACGCACGCATGTCATTAAACCCGGCTTAACGACTTCACATCTTGAATTGTTAAGGTAGTTACCAATGATGGGACATTTCTCTCATTTATGGGGACGAAGCAATGAAAAACCTGTTTAAATGGTTCGCACTTATAGCTATCACCATGCTTGTCTGTGGCGGCTTGTTTTTCTGGTTTGTTGCATTAGTCTCTGATGAGGCAACTGTCTATAAAGATAATGATTTCTTTAACTACCACATGCTGACAGACCCCGATATCGAAAAAGCACCGCGTATAACTTACGAGTTTTACTTCGAGTCTCATCCGGGCGATGGTTATTCCCCTTCAAATAGCATCGTATTTAAAGGAGCTTCAGATACTGCATCGCTGCGCACTTATCTTGAAAAGCTGGGATACGAGAAGCAAAGACGCAGTTTGGGTGAGAAGGAGAGATGGGCAAAGCCTGATCAGCTGGATGGGGATCTGTTTTATCTGTATTTTGACCCCACAACCCATGAGATTGAGCTGACTAAGGTTCTGAATAATTGAGTCGCCTGAACGAGAAATTGTTGTGGTCATACCAATCTCTGCCGATGGTCATCGCGCTGCTGCTCACAGGATGCGCCCGCTCTGACGCGCTGTGGACGGTCACGCATGACCTCTGCATGAATAACTATCACTACCGTCGCGATCCGGCACCCTGCCAGCAAGTCTATCTGCCGCAGGACAACACACAGGGCTACAGCATCATCCAGAATCCTCGCCACAGGTTGCACTTTATTCTGGTGCCCACGGTGGCGATGTCCGGCATTGAGAGCATTACGCTGTCGCGTCCCGGCCGTCCCGATTATTTCGGCTACGCCTGGTTAATGCGTTATCGTCTGATGGCGGTCTATGGTGCTGAAGTGCCTGAGGATCGGCTCGGCATGGCGCTGAATTCCGCTTATGGCCGCAGCCAGAATCAACTTCATATTCATCTGACCTGCCTGCGGGAAGATGTGTATCGTCAGCTTCAGGCCGAGCGACCCTATATTCATAATGACTGGCGACCCTTGCCTGACCGCTTGCTGAATCACACCTACTATGCCCGTCGCGTTATGCAGCCGACGGCGATGGGAATCTATCCTGTTTTCTCCGTGGCGCGCCATTTCCATCTGTCGCCGCCGCAGCTGGCAGAGTCTGGGGTGGCGCTTATCCCAACGACGTTCTCGGGAGAAAAAGGGTTTATCCTGCTAACCACCCGGCGCGGCTGGGATAAGGGCAATCGGGCGTCCGTTGAGTCGCTACTGGATAAACGCTGCGCTATTCTTTCAGCGCCGCCAGCTGACGTTTCAGCTGGGGAGTAACCAAACCTCATCACCCTGACTTCTCCACTGCTCCAGCCACTCTGGTGTAATCAAACCCTCTGATAGTACGAACCCAATTGGCAATAATGAACGCCCGTGCAGAAAAACCAGCCCAGGGATCATGCCGCAATGAAAGATCGTCGTTATACCTGCTCAGGCGAGCCGGGGCTCGAAGTAAAAGGTGGCGTATTCAAAAAGACCGACATGCGCCGGGCCAGATTTTATCTTTACGCCATCTTCAACCGCTGCAAGCGTTTCTCACGGCGAATCTTACGCTCTTCCATCACCGCAACCAGCGCCATCAGGCAGATACAGGCGATAGCAGCGATATCCAGCGCGGCGAAAGTGCCTGCCCAGCCGGTCAGGCCAAATATCGGCGTGCCGTCGGCAATCATGCCCAGGCCCAGTTTGGCGAAGCTGTCACCAATCAGGTAGGCAAAAGTGCCTTTGATGCCATCCGCCGCACCAATCGCTTTTTTCGGTACAAAGCCGACGGCGGCGACGCCGATTAACAGCTGCGGGCCAAAGACCAGAAAGCCGAGCGCGAACAGCGAAGCCAGATAAACATACTGGTTGCTGGCATGCTGATAGATCCCGAGCGTGGCAATAATCAACGCTAACGCGACGCAGGCCACCAGCGCACGACGGCCATTGGCCAGATCGGAGAGCCAGCCCCACAGCAGCGTACCCACCAGCGCGCCGACTTCAAACAGGGTAAAGCCCTGAATTGCCACCTCTTTAGAGAGTTTCAGCTCCTGAAAGGCGTAGACCGTTGACCACTGATCGATCCCGATGCGCACGACATAAAGGAAGATGTTGGCGAAGCAGAGCAGCCAGATCACTTTATTTTTCAGCACATATTCGACAAAGATTTGCCATTTGGTCATTGACTCATCATCAGCTTCTTTGTCCTCTTCGCTCAGCTCCTCGTCAAACAGCTCTTCGGCTTTGCCCAGACCATAGGATTCCGGGGAGTCGCTGCCGTAGCGCAGGCCGATAAAGCCGACAATCAACGCGATGATCGACGGGAAGATAAACATGCCGATGACGTGGCCGTCGAACAGCACATTTGCGCCAAACAGCGCGACACCCGCTGCACCGGCACCGCCGAGGTTATGAGAGATGTTCCACATGCCCAGGTAAGATCCCCGTTTGCGGCGCGGCGTCCATTTGGTGATGGTCGAATAACTGCATGAACCGCCGGTGCTCTGGAAGAATCCGCTTAAAGCATAAAAGGTGATCATCAGGAACAGGCTGATGGAGCCGCTGCCCATACTGGCGCTGAAACCCAGCATACAGATGGCCGACAGGATAAGCATGAACGGCAGGAACTGCTTGGTGTTTTTGCCGTCTGCGTAGTAGGAGACCAGCGTTTTTCCGACGCCGTAGGTGATGGAGAAACCCAGACCGATCATCCCCAGCTGCGTCATACTCAGCCCGTAGGTGGTGATCATGTCATTCTGCGCAATGTTGAAGTTTTTGCGGATCAGATACATGGTCAGGTAGCCGATAAAGACCACCAGATAGGACTGCATAAACGGTTTGAACCACATCTTGCGCCGCAGTTCGATTGGCAGATCCAGCGTCGGTCTGCGCACCTGTTTGAGGAAGGCCAGCATGGAAGGGGATTCTCCTGATTGGAAAGCTGCCATCGGCAGCGAATGGCTGGCATTGTAAAAATCCATCGCCAGACTGGCCTGAGACAGCATCCAGGCGAAACCAGGAAAATTTCTTAGTTTTGCTCCACTCAGGACAAAAAGGAGAGACGTATCACGCTTCAGGGGAGGCGCGGGGTGCCTGAGCATTCAGAAACGGCAATAGTAGCAGCGCAGAGATCCCCGCTGCGACGGCAATCACCGCAAAGAAGCCGCTCCAGTGCCAGACGTCGATCACCCACGCCAGCGGCCAGCCGGAGAGCGACGCGCCGAGATAGGCGAACAGGCCGACAAAGCCGGTTGCCGCACCCGCGGCGTCTTTATGGGAACATTCGGCTGCCGCCATACCAATCAGCATCTGTGGGCCGAAAACAAAAAATCCGGTCGTGAAGAAGCAGGCTGCCTGCATCACGTAACTGGTAAACGGCATCAGCCACAGTGAACCAACTGAGAGCAAAATCCCGGCCGCAAAAATCAGGTTCATCGGGCCACGGTTGCCATTAAACAGTTTGTCCGACCCCCAGCCCGCCACCAGCGCGCCGATCACGCCGCCCAGCTCAAACAGGGTTATCGCCGAATTCGCCGTCACCAGATCCACGCCCAGCGTCTCCGAGATGTAGAGATTGCCCCAGTCATTGAGCGCGGCACGAACCACATAGACCAGCACGTAACAGAGCGACAGCAGCCAGATGTAGGGGTTGAGCAGCACGTAGCGCATCAGGATCGCTTTGCGGCTCAGACCTGCACCTTCCTGCTGCTGCGCCATCTCCATCTCATCCTGTCGCCAGTCGCCTACCGCGGGCAGACCGACCGTCTGAGGGCGGTCGCGCAGATGCCAGCAGAGAAACAGCCCGGCGAGGATCGCTAAGCTGCCCGCAATCATCATCCCGGTTCGCCAGCCATAGTGCAGCGCTACCGCGCCGATAACGATCGGGATCACCGCGCCGCCGACATTATGTGCGGTGTTCCACAGTGCCCACCAGCCACCGCGCTCGTTACGCGAATACCAGCTGGTCAGCAGGCGCGCGCAGACCGGCGCACCCCAGCCCTGGAAAAAGGCGTTAAGGGTCCACAGTAGCGCAAAGGCCCACAGCGAGGTGGAGAAGCCAAACAGGATATTCACCACGCCAGTCGCGATCAGCCCCAGTCCCATAAAGTAACGGGCGTCAGAGCGGTCACTGACGATGCCGGAGAAAAACTTAGACAAGCCATAGGTGATATAAAACAGCGTCGCCAGCAGGCCGATATCGGTGCGCATCATCACGCCGCTGGCGATCACTTCCGGCGCGGCCGCGTTAAAGCTTTTACGGGTAAAGTAGAACAGGGCATAGCCGATCCAGATGGTTGACATGATGTGCCGTCGCCAGTAGCGATAGCGGCTATCAATCTCACTTTTGTCCTGCAGCGGAGCGGCGTTAGCGGGCGTTTTCAGAAAGTTAAACACGGTGGTTCCTTAGGCAAAACGCAACGGCAGATGCACGCTGACGCGGGTGCCGTGTGTACAGGCAATTGTCAGCGATCCGCCGAGTGCAGAAACGCGTTCGCGCATCCCGGCCAGGCCAAAGCCCTGCTGGCCGGTGCCTGACGGCAGACCGCAGCCATCATCCTCAATCATCAGCACAATGCGTTCATCCTGTTGCCAGCCTTTGAGCATCACGGCGGTAGCATTGGCGTGTTTAACGATGTTATTCAGCCCCTCCTGACAGACGCGAAACAGCGTGACGCGCTGCGCTTCGCTCAGCAGCGTCTCATCAATGCGCCACTCAAGGTGGCTGACGATACCGCAGTCCTCCAGCTCCATTTCACGCAGCAGGGATCGGACCGCCTGTTCAAGTGAAAGATCATCTAACTGACGGGGCCGCAGACGCCCCAGCAGACGCCGCACCGCGTCATAAACGCCAAGTGAGAGCTGCTCAATGTGCACGCCGCTCTGGATCACCCGGGCGTTATCTGGCGCAAGTCGCTGTACGATGCCCGCCTGGGTGCGTATTGCCGTTATCGTCTGGCCGATATCATCGTGCAGTTCGCGCGCCACTTCCTGACGCACGTTCTCTTCTGTCTCGACCAGCCGTTCTGCCAGCCGGCGGTTGCGCGCCAGTTCACTTTGCAGCGACTGGTTCAGCTCACGCAGTCGCTGGATACCCGCACCCAGCAGCAGTCCGGTCAGACTCTGCGCCAGCAGCGAGAGCAGGAGATCGACCGGATGATCGTGCCATGTCTGGCTGGCGATCAGCGCAATGGCGTTCATCAGCGTTGCGATTAGCGCACCCTGCCAGCCGTAGTGCCAGGCCAGCGCAATGATCGGTAGCGCCAGACAAAACGGTGTGAAGCGCGACAGTTCAGCGGGCAGACCAAGCTGCAACCACAGGCTGATAACGAACAGCAGCAGATACCAGATAAGATGCCGGGCGCGCCAGTTGACCGGCTGTGAGATCAGCGCCGGACCCAGCGGCTGCCAGCGGGTGCTGCTGAGATAGTGCCAGATCACCAGGCAGGTCGGGGCGAGGGTCAGGCCGCCGGTCAGCGTCAGCAGCAGGGCGTTCAGCATCTCCTGCTGACCCACCCACGCCAGGGATTGCAGCAGCGCGGCGGCGATCAGGGCCGCGCCCTGGCTCAGCAGGGTGCGCCAGTCACGCTGATGGCGGTAATGGGAGATCAACGCCACCGGCAGCAGCGTCAGTACACTGCCTGCCATTAACAGCGGCAGATGCGCCAGCGCGACCGCCTTCGCCAGCCAGATCAGCATGACCCACTCTGCCGCCAGCAGTACCGGCCAGTAACCGCGCGGGCACTGCAGCATCAGTCCCAGACGCAGGCCAAACGGGAACAGCAGTACCGCCAGCTCCGGGCGTTCCACCAGGTGCAGGCTGATGCTCCACAGGCAGAACCAGGCCGCCGAGAAGATGAAAAAGCTGGCGACCACAGAGATCAGCCGGGAGAAAAAAGCACTCATTGCCAGCCGTCGAACATGCGACGGGCCAGCTCGACATCATTACTGACGTTGAGCTTCTCCATCAGGTTGGCGCGATGGACATGCACCGTTTTCGGCGACAGGCCGAGTTCCACGGCAATTTCTTTTACCGCCATACCCTGTGCCAGTTTTTCCGCCACCTGCCGTTCGCGGCGTGTCAACGGATCCTGACGCCCGGCGGCCAGTTTTATCGCAATCTCGCGCGTCAGATAACAGCCGCCCGCAGAGACAGTGCGGACCGCCGCAATCAGCTCGTCGGGATGGCAGCGTTTGGAGAGAAATCCGCGCGCCCCGGCATTCAATGCCTGCTCCACCAGCGCCGGACTGTCATGCACCGACAGCATGATGGTGGCTAATCCCGCGGGTAACTGGCTCAGTAGCGCCAGCCCGGAAAGGTCTGGCATTGAGATATCGCAGATGCAGACCTGCACACCGCGACCGGGCAGACCCGCCAGCGCCTCACGGCCGGAACCAAATTCCGCCGCCACCTGGAAATCCGATTCCAGGCTCAGCAGCTGGGCAAAGCCGGAGCGGACGATAAGGTGATCGTCAATCAGCGCGATGGTAATCATGTGTTTTCCTGGCGGGTAAAATCGCGCTTACCTTAGCGATAAGCGTGGGACTGTTCAAGTCGTGAGCAGTGTAATCGAAGAAGGGCACGGGCAGGGTGAGGCAGGTCAGAGCGACGGAGATCGTCAGATAAACCTGCCAGGCAGACTCTCCGCCCGGCAGATCAGAACGCAGCACCCTCAATCAATGCAGACAGCACTGCTTATATTTTTTGCCGCTGCCGCACGGACAGGGATCGTTACGGCCAGGCAGTTTCTCTGCTGAGACAGGTTTCTGCGGCACGGGGATCGCTTCCGGCTGGGCGATCCAGTGGTCGTGCAGCGCCAGTGCAGCAGGGCGGATAGCCTCAATGCTGGCTTCCATCTCCTCCGGCGTCATGGCGTCAATCTTTTCCAGGTTCTCTTCCACACCGTGCAGCGCGATAGCGTCCAGCGCAGGCTGCAGATCGGCAGGCAGGGCAGACCAGTCGGTCAGCGTGACACCGCGCATGTAGCCGAAGCACCACTCTTCCACCACGGTAAATTCCAGACCTTCCATCTCGCGGATGCCAAACAGCGGTTCGAACTGCTCCGGGAATTCAGATAAGCGGTCAGCGACATCATTCATATGCTGGAAACAGAGCGACATAAAGCGCGTCATTTCACGCTCGTTGCTCCATTTTGGAATCTGCTTCTCGCCACCCCACAGCGCCACCAGCCACTGACTGGGTTCGACGGTCACGGGGCCGGAGAGCACGGCAGTCAGCAAACCATCCAGTTCGGAGACATCAATAATTGACGCTTCGCTGCCATATTTTTCCAGCATATCTTCCAGCCATTGCAGCTCTTTTTCGGACAGTGGGCCTTCTTTCATGCGGTTGCCTCCCGGGCATATCAAATTTCAGCGCGGCGTTAAGCCTTAAAACCGCAGCAGTGTACACCCTTGTGCGCTGCAACACAGCTAACCAGGGCAGTACGCAGTGGCTAAACCGTGTTTAACACCCCTTTCACCCCGTTATGCAGGCGATAGCCCGCAGCACTTTATGGTACATTTTTGCGCTATATCTGGCCTGCTGCATGCTAAAGACAATTAAAATGATGATTATTAAATGAAAAATGGATTTTGCAGCAGGCGGGCTGTGGCCGTACACCTTACACGAATGGCTTCTGCCAGCCGGTGGATGAGCAGATTAACAACGCGATGCATACCTGCCGTAATTTTCCTGCTGGCGGGCTGTGGAACCCTGTCGCAAACCTCCGCGCCGGTGGGCGACCGCGTTTATCTTACGCATGCCACCTTTCACGAAAATGTCGATGACATCGTGCAGCATTACATGCTGCAAAAGCAGGTTCCCGGCATCAGCATTGCGGTGATTCATCACGGCGGCCCGACCCGCTATTACCCGTTTGGCGTCACCGATCGGGTGCATCGCTATCCGATCACGCCCGATACCCTGTTTGCGCTGGGATCGCTCAGTAAAGGCGTGACGGCAGAAGTCATTATCCAGCTGGTGGATCAGGGCAGACTGCGCTGGAGCGATACGCTGGCCGACCTGCTGCCGCACGGTGTCCCCCTCAGCGCCGATGCGCGGCGCATCACGCTGCTGCAACTGGTGACGCACACGTCGGGTTTGCCGCGTCAGGATATGGATCTGCCGATGCTGCAGCAGTTCATTCGTTATCTCGCCACGGGTGAGAACTTCTATGGCAATCTCGACAGTGACCAACTGCTGAGTTATCTGGCGGACTTTTCGGCGCCGGCGGTACGCATGCCACACTACTCTAACCTCGGCTATGCGCTGCTCGGTTTTATCGTGCGCACCCGTTTCCATCAGGACATTCAGACGCTCGCATCACAGCTCATCTTCACGCCGTTAAAGATGGATCAGAGCAGCTTTGAACCGGAGCGGCTGACCGGCTATCCGCTGCGTGCCCTCGGCCATGCTGGCGATCAGCCGAAATTTATCCGTCGTGGTACGCTGACGCCCGACTGGCATTTCCACGGTAACATGGTGGCTGCCGCCAGTCTTTACAGTAATGCGCGCGATCTGAGTGCTTATCTGCGCGCGCATCTTGATGCGACCGGTGATACGGCGCGCGATCGGGCCTTTGCCGCGGTGAACCGGCCCTGGTATCAGCAGGGGGCGCAGACGCAGAATATCGCCTGGGTCACCGACACCATCGAAGGACAGCAGATCACCTATCAGGTGGGGTATATTGGCGGCTACGCCAGTTTTATCGGCTACGATAAACGTCATGGCAATGCGATTGTAGTGCTGCAGAACGGCTTTAACTGGAGCAACTATTTAGGCATTGCATTGTTGGTCGATCTGGCAACTCAGGATAAAGTGGTTCCACAGTGATCCGATACCTGAGCTGTGTGCAGTCAAGCGAACAGGGCTGTTTTCCCTGCACATAGCGTCAGTACAACGGAACTGAAGTGCGATAAACTTTAGCCTGACTGTCAAAATTCAACGTGGAAATCATTATGCGCAGGACTCAACGTGTACTTTTATCAATGGGATTACTGGTTGGCTCGCTGAGCCTGATCCCCGCTGTACAGGCTGCTGGCGAAGCAACGGATACCGTTTCACCACCGCCGCAGATTCAGCCCGCTACGCCGGATACGGGCAGCGCGCAGCCAGATGCCGGTGCCACGCAAAACCAGCCTCAGACCAGTTCACAATCCAATGACGGCATTACGCCGACGACGCCGACGTCCCCGGCACCGTCTAATGGCTCACGCCCTAATTACGAACTCAGCACCATCATCATCGACTACAAAGAGTACAAAATCGGTGACATCGTGCCAGAGAAGTACACCGATAAAACTTTCACCATCACCGAGTGGCAAAAACGTAATCTGCCCGCTCCACAGGCAGATACCCACTGGGCCTATATCAACGCCAACTATATTCTGATTACCAATGACACCGGCAAAATCGTCATGGGTAAATCGGGCGATATCTTTTTCCGTGGTTGATTCCGTAGCTAAATAAAATCAGCCGGTCGCGATGACCGGCTTTTTTTTAGCTGAAACGCTCTGCACTAAAGCCTGCCAGCATCGGATGCTTCTCACCGCTTACGATCTCTTCCGCCAGTCATTCCCCGACAATCAGCGCCAGCGTTGCGCCCGAATGCGTGAACGCCACATAACAGCCCGGCACCTTCTGCAACTGGCCCAGCACCAAATCGCCATCGCCAGGAATCGGCTTCAGGCCAATCTTCCAGCTCTGAACGCTGAGCGGCTCGTCACCCCGTAACAGCCTGCTCGCTTCGTCTGCCAGCTTTGCCACGACCTACTCATCAATAGGGTAATCACCTCCCGCCAGCAGCTGGATATCCTCTTCGTACCAGTCATGATCCAGCGCGTAACGGTTACCAGGATTGGGCCGGATGGCGGCGCGTCGATATCGATGGCCGCATCCGCATCCGCCTGCGCCACGTTGTCAGGCGTCATGAGCTGTGCGTCGTAGCCGTGGGCTTTCTCATAGGCATGCCGCGCCTGCGTTCCGGCTGCATCGTCGTTAAACCAGCAGACCCCGTCATCAAAACGCAGTCAGTCGAGGTCAGGATGTTGAGCAAACAGGGTGCGATAGCGATCGATGCCCGCCATGCGCAGCGCGTGGTAGGGCAGGGAGCGCTCATCTGCCGAGTTGAGCCACGACAGCGAACGTCCCGATGCACCGGAGCAGAGCGCGCCTTTAGTCACCAGCGTGACCGCCGCACCCCGTTTTGTCAGTTCCAGCGCCGTCGAAACACCGATGATGCCACCACCCAGTACCACGGCTTTGATTTCAGATTTTACTGCCATTATCAGGTTCCTTACTCAGTTACAGCACTTCAGAGAGAAAACGTTGCAGTCGCGGCGAGGCAACCGGGCCAATGCCGCGCTTTGATGCCCGCCTGATGATTCGCCACTCCATTGCCGCACCGGCCAGCCTGAACAGTGCGACATAACAGGCTTAACCGGGCCAGTCAGGTAAGCTGTACAGGGTCTTACAGATGCGCTTGCAGACAATGGATCTCTGAATTTCTCCAGCTGTGGTACTTTTTTACCCACCATGATAGTGGCAATCTGCGGATATCATCTGCAGCCGGGAGGCGATATGTCACAACACCTGAATCAATTTGGTCAGCCGGTCGGTCACTCTTTACCCGACTGGCAACCCCGTCCATTACCGCAGCATCAGATTTTCACCGGGCAGGCATGCCGACTGGAGCCCTACAGCGTGGCACGGCATAGCGATGCTCTATCTGAAGCGTGGTCGCTGGCTGAGGATGGACGCGACTGGACTTACATGTTTATGGGGCCGTTTGATGACCGGCAGGCGTGGCAGGATTATTTCAGTCAGATGGAGGGCAGTCGCGACCCGCTGCACTTTGCGGTGATCGATATCGCCACGGAGCAGGCGGTGGGCAGTCTGTCGTTAATGCGTATTCAGCCTGAACATGGCGTAATGGAAGTCGGACACGTTGCTTTTTCGCCCAGGCTGAAGCAGACCCGCATGGCAACGGAGGCGCATTTTCTGCTGATGCGTTACGCATTTGAGACGCTGGGTTATCGTCGTTATGAATGGAAATGCGACAGCTGTAATGCCCCGTCGCGTAAGGCAGCGGCCCGTCTCGGTTTCCGGTATGAAGGCGAGTTCCGTCAGGCAATCGTCTACAAAGGGCGTTCGCGTGATACCAGCTGGTTTTCGATTATTGACAGCGAATGGCCGCAGGTAAAAAAGGGCCTGCAGCGCTGGCTGGCAGTGGAAAACTTTACCGCTGAGGGTCAGCAGCGCGAGAAGCTGGAAGCACTGCGCGACAGACCCTGACCGGGTAGTGGCATCACAGTAAAATATCTTTCAGGACCGCCGCCAGCAGGGTGGTGGTCATGAGGATAGACAACCGTTTGATCCAGCGCATATTGTTGGTCAGTGTCACAACGTCATTTCTCAGGCTGTCGACAGCGGCCGTTAATCGGAAATTCATTTCACTGAGCATCACTTCCATCTTATCCACGTTGATTTCCAGGTGATTAAAACGGACGGCCAGCTTGTCGGTTTTTCTTTCAACATAGCCAGGCCGCTGGTCGATCTGATTAACTTTGATGGTGAGATGCCCGAGCCGCTCGTCGATCTGATCGACTTTCGTCGTAAGCTGGCCGAGGCGATTATCCATCTGATCGACTTTAGTCGTAAGTTTGCCGAAGGTAACGTGCAGAGGAGTACGAGCTGTGTCGCAACATGTTGCCGTGGACTGATGAGGTGCCTCTGCAGTATTCCGCAGAGGCGGAAGGGGAAAAAACGGGTCTTAAGGCTGTGGCACGATTTTAATTTCAACCATGCCGATGCCCAGTTTGCGTGGATCCTGCCCGGTAATATTGCCGGTGTTACTCAGCTGCGGTTCCGGTGGCGCAATGACCAGCTGATGGCTGGCGCCTGGGTTGTCGAAATGCAGGGTATGCGTCGATACCTCTTCGCCCAGCGACAGCAGTTGCTGCTGATCGCCGACCCGAACCGGGATCGCGCGGTGTGCGTTGGGGCCATAAGCGCGTGCGGTAATGACCAGATCAAACTTAGCCGGGAGTGCATCGACATAATCGATATGCACTTCTGGCGCGAGATTGGCGTTTGACCAGCGCCCCCAGCTCTCTGGCCGTGAGATGCCGCTGAAGCTTTTAACCGTTTCCGGCGCGCCAGGCACATCAAGCCGGAAGCTGTCGGCGCTATAGCGAATGTTGTTATCTTCAATGCGGATCTGCGCCAAGTTCTGCTGGTAACGGGCCTCGCTGATTGCGCCGTCCGGGAACTGCACTTTGCCTTTCCACTGCGGTTTGTCGACATGCGTTACGGTTGGCGTGCCGCCGAGCTGCCCCATCGCCACACAGAGATCGCCGGAGAGGGCCAGCGAAGGCTGCCAGAGTCGCGCCATTTTAAAACAGCGATCCACCCAAAGGAATTTATCAGCGGAGGCGAAATCGGCCAGCTGATAGCGCAGTGGGGCCGAATATTCCCCTTCCGGCATCGGCTCAACATGCTTATCGCTGATGCGGAACAAAATCGGCAATTTAAAGGTAGTGCCTGAGAAGCTGAACGTATTCTTCGCCTGATCCACCGTGAAGCCGTCTATCTTCTTCGGGAAGTTCCAGAGCTGGATGATGTCGGGTTTCCAGCTGGCCACCTTGCTCTTCATATCGTCGAACTGGGTGGAGAGCGAAAGTGAAGAAAGGCTGCTGCGGCCCAGGCCAATCGCGTTATCGCCGCCAAGAATATCCAGCAGCGTCGCGCCATTATCCAGCGTGCTGCGCTTCGCCTCCATCAGCTCCGACTGCGGTTTATCGCCCCGGATCACCATGAACAGATTGCGACGTGGCTGTTTGACCAGCCACGGATGCGCCGTGTTGTTCATGGCCAGATGATCGGAGCTCACCACAATCACGGTATTTTTAAACCACGGCGACGCTTTGATGCGCGTGATCAGCCGCGCCACATGTTCCTGCGAGCAGGTGACCGCGCTGAAGGACTGATTCGGTTTGCCATCAATGCTGTAGCTCCTGCGATCGCAGCTGCGTGAGATAAACCCGTCCGGGTGATGCGTATCGACGGTCAGCGTAAACAGCGCGAAAGGTTTACCGGCCTGCGAGAGTTCCTGATACTTCTCAAAGACTTCATCCAGCACCGTATCGTCGTAATAACCCCAGTTATTGCGATAAGCAGGATCGGCAACGCGGCTTTTCAGCTCCTGCGAGCCATAAAGATGTTCGGGATCGAAACCGTGCGATTTCAGGAAGACATCTTTACCGGCAAAACGCAGATCGGCGCCCTGGATAAACCAGTTCTGGTAGCCGGAGTTTTTCAGGATGTCGCCCAGACAGACGTTTTGCGGATAGAAGCTGGATAGCGACGCCGACGCATTACCGTCAAACGGCGCAAACAGCGGAATGCCGCACTGTGAGGCCACCATGCCTGCAATGGTGTAGTCGGTGCCGGGTAACTGTTCGGTTTCGCTGAAGTCGATACTCTGCTCTTTCTCCCGGCTTAGTTCCGGCGTTAAACCAGGAAAGGCGATGGGGTCGAAATAGGTGCGCTCTAAGCTTTCACCATAGATGTAAACCACGTTGAGGCGCGGCTGTTCAATGCGATTACGTGGCACTTTATAGACGTTATCGAAGTCAGAGTCCGCCATCTGGGTATGCGACACGATGAGCGTTGCGACCTGGCGAAAGGCCGGGGTGGTCTGCACCGAGCCGAGCGCGCAGGCGGCCGCCAGCAGTGACCAGCCCATATGATGCGGACGCTTACGCCGACGCAGAATCCACGACAGCAGGCAGAACAGCAGGAACAGCACAATAATAAGTCCAATAGCGGGCACCACATATTTACTGACACCCGCGCCGGTCAGGCTGTTAGTCAGCGTATAGAGCACCGCATCGTTGATGCCGTCACCGGTAAAATAGTTGCTGGCAAAAAGGGTGGCGTTCAGGACAACGAAAAGCACCAGCAGGATAAGAACAAGAATAAACCAGAATTTATTACGCCCGGCTTTACAGGAATAGATTGCAATAGCGGCCAGAAACAGCGCGACGGAAACCAATTCGGACAAGGGTAAATCCTCTCTCTACAGGGTTGCACGAGGCTTCACGCAACCGGCCACCTTCGGGGGATGGTTTTTCGACAATCTATATTGGCTGTCATCCGGCTGCAACATATCCGGCCCGATTTGTGCGGTGGAGAGCAGATTGGTTCAGAAGGGAGGTTTTCAGGCGTGACGGTGGTCAGCGCACCGTCAGCAGAGCAGAAGTCAGGACGTTTTTCAGAGTTTGCCGGTGAGGTATTGCGCTTCGCCGTCGGCAAAACTCCAGTCACCTTTGTCGTTGGTGATAAAGCTGATCATTAAGTCGTTGCCCTGCACGCCACAGTGCTCACGCAGCTCACGCGCCAGCTCCGCCATAAAATGCTGCTTCTGTTCACGGCTGCGTGGGCTGGTATAAACCCGCACCATCACCAGATTGTCGCTGCGGCTGAATCCCAGGCCGGTATCCTGAAACACCATCTGATAGCGCTTGTTTTCCTGAACAATCTGATAACGATCCCGTTCAGGCACGTTAAAGGCTGTCAGCACGGCACGGTGCGCTGCATCCAGCAGTGTACGCAGCTCTGATTCTGAACGACCCTGAATAACATCGAATTGCAGCAGTGGCATGGTAAATTCCTCATCGTGATTAATGAGACTATGGTGACCCCTTTATCCGGCGGGAAAAAGCGCGTAGCCTGAAATGATTATTCACTATAATGAACAATCGAAATGAAAGAGATGAAAACGGATACGCTGTGGGATCATCTTCACTGGCTGACCATACTGGCTGAGCAGGGCAGCTTTACCCGCGCGGCGGAGCGGCTGGACGTCAGCAAAGCTGCGATGAGTCAGAAAATCAAAGAGCTGGAACAGATAGCGGGTGTACTGCTGGTACAGCGCACCACGCGCAGCGTGCGACTGACATCAGCGGGTGAGAAGCTGGTGGAGGAGTTGCGCGAGCCTTTTGCCCGCATCGAACAGAGTTTTTTCAGCGTGCGTGATACCGCCGGGCCAGTGCGTGGTCTGGTGCGTATTACCGCACCGGTGGCGTTTGCCCGGCAGCAGCTGGTGCCGATTATTGGTGAGTTTCTGCATGACTATCCGCAGGTACGCCTGCAGCTGGATGTGACGGACCGAATTGTGTCGCTGAGCAGTGAGGGGTTTGATCTGGCCATCCGGCACAGTGACACGCTGCCGGAAACCCATGTGGCGCTGCCGCTGTGTGATACGCAGACAGTGCTGGTGGCCTCACCCGCCTATCTTAACGTGCAGGGTATACCGAACACGCCGCAGGATCTGATGCAGCATAACTGCCTTTACTATCCGCGTGGTGTTGAATCACCGCGCTGGCGGTTTGTTACCGCAGCGGATGGCGAAGAGGTGCAGGTGCGGATTCAGGGCAGCTTTGCCACCAACAACAGTGAGTCGATACGCGATGCCGCCCTGCAGGGACTGGGGATCGCGATGCTGCCCGACTTCAGCGCCCGTGAAGCACTGGCTGCGGGCTTATTGCAGCAGGTGTTACCTGAGTGGCAGCCGGTTGAAGCCTTTGCTGCCCGGCTGTGGATCGTCCGACCCTGGGCGGCGCAGGTGCCCCGCGCGGTCACTACTTTGACGCAGTGGCTACGCGCGCGCTTTGACCGCTGATGGCAATGCCAGCGCGGGTGATGGGGTGTGCATCATCTCGCCAATCAGGCTGCTGCGGTTATATAAACCCAGCCGCAGATTGAAGTCGAGATGCAGTCGCTCATTGCCGGTTAATTTGATAATCGGTGGCGGCGTCTCTGGCCGCTGCTGAAACATCACAGACTGCGCAAAGGCGGTGCTGCTGTCGGCATGCAGGCGCTGATAGTACCAGGCGCTGGCTTCACCTTTACGCAGATAAAGATTAGCCCGCCGGTATTCGCGCATCGCCACCTGCTGCGCCAGCGACAGGAGCTGACGTGAAGGATTATCAGTATTTTGCACAATCAGCGGAAAATCATCACGCTTTTTCAGCTCATGGAAATAGTTGCGGATACCGACGTTTTTAACCGGTGCCAGCTGTTTCAGCCATTCGCGAATAAAGGCATTCTGCGGCGGCGCGGCAATAAACCAGCTCTCGGTGACCGGCGCAAGCAGGTTCAGCGTTGATTGCTCGCGATAGTAGCCGATGAGATCCATTGGTCGCGCATTGTGAATGCGATGCACCCAGGCAAGATTTTCAAACAGCAGGGTGCTGCAGTCGATACCGATACCGCCATAGCGGTGAATCAGCTCAAGCCGGATAATTTCACTTTTATGTGCCAGCGTCAGATCGGAAGAGATAAAGCTGAGTTCGGGCAGCCACTGCGACAGGGTGCGCTGCGTGACCAGATAAACCTGGTGATCGGGGTTGTCCCGGCGGATTTTACTGATATTCAGCGCCATCGACGTCGGCAGTTGATCGTTATGCCAGACCATCCAGACAATCTTTGGGATCCCGGGCAGATCTTTCTTCTGAGCAATCAATACGACATTATCTTCCTGTCCCGGATCATATTCCGGTGCCTGACAGAGGCTCTGCTGTTTCTTATTCCATAACATCTGGCTACTGAATGATATTCTTTTCCAGTTACGCCAGATTTTATGCGCTGGACGTTGGCGATGTGAAGTCATGGTACACCTGTTATTTTTATTTTCCCGCGATAGTGCAGGCTCTGCCCGTTGCGCCTGAGGCGTGAACGGGCAGCATTGCATACTGAGTGCAATCCTGATGAGTGCGGGGAATTAATGAAGAGTTTTCCCTGGTGGCGACGCAGTGCGGGAGCGCGCGATAGTTTCCTCACGGCTTTTTAATTGCACTGCACCTTTTTAATAAAACATTATCTACACATTAGCTATGTCTTTTTTTGACTTTAGGATAATACGGAAATAATCCGGTCACCTTATGAAAATAATAATATCGCCACGGTTAATCAGTTATTTAACTGTGGCAGAATGCATAACTAAGGAATGTCTGAATATTATGCCAGGCCTTTGGGTTCTCTCGGGGTCCGGACCTCAGAAACAGTGAATATTGCGCTTAACGTATGGCGTAAGCCCGGCTCAACAATTTACGGAATCGGACAGCCTGAAGAGGATTGTCTACGCTTAAGAAGAATTTACTGAGAAAGGAGCGCGCATGCAGAGTGAAGCCTATGGTTTACTGGCGGTTGATAAACAGGGCAATCGCGTCCTGTTTCTTAACCCGGAAACCTTCGCGGTCGAGCGCGAGCTGAACGCTTTTCCACCGCGGCCGCATGAACTCCTGATGCTGGCACCCTGGGGTAAAGCGTATGTGTCCATCTATGGTGACGGCGTTCATGGCAATAACCCGCATCCGGGTCACAAAGTGGCGATCATTGATTTGCAGCGTCGCGAGATCAGCGGCTTTATCGATCTGTCGCCGTTGCGAGCACCACACAGCGGGCAACTGGGCCGCGATGGCAAAGTCTATCTCTGCTGTGAGCAGAGCGCCGCTGTAGCCGTGATCGATCCGCAGACCGACAAAGTGGAAAAGATCATCCCGATTCCTTCTCACAACGCGCATCGCCTGACGCTCTCACCCAGCGGCCGCAAACTGTTCACCGATAACGAAGAGGATGCGACCATCACCGTCGTGGATCTCTGTGAAGCAGAGGGACGGGTGATTGATACGATTCTGCTGCCCGGCCCGATTGCGGGTATCGCCGCCTCACCAAAACATCCTTATCTGGTCGCCAGCGCAGCAGATGCGCCCTTGCTCTATGTGATTGATCGGCAGAGCCACCGTATTCGCCAGCGCATTACGCTGCCGGGTCATCAGCAGCCCTGCCAGGTGGTTCGCTTCAGCGCCGATGGCGAACAGCTGGTGGCGATTGGCGATCAGGAACCGCGGGTAACGCTGTTTGACGACCTGCTGAATCCGCTGGGCGATATCAGCGTGGGCAACATGCCGATGGATGGCTGCTTCACGCCAGACAGGCAACAGCTGCTGATTGCGAATCAGGATGATGGCACGCTGAGCGTGATCGATCTGGCGCAGCGTAACGTGATTGCCACGCCGCGTGTCGGAACGGGCTGTGAGGTGCTGGGCTATTTTCCGATGGGTCAGATAAACGGACGATGATAGATCGCGGAACTCCAGTGGCGGCTGCTGGCATGTTTCTCCGCCTGCCAGCCGCGTTTACGTAATTCGCGCGCAATCATCTTGTTCATGATGCCGTGGCCCAGCAGCAGCACCGTGCCACGCTGTGAGTGCGCGATCAGCTTCTCTGCCGCCGCCGAAGCCCGGCTGCGCGCATGTTGCAGCGACTCCGCTTCACCCGCATAACCGCAGAACCACAACAGCCGCAGTAAGGCCAGCCAGCAGTTCGTCGGCAGCTGAAAGGCCCCCGTTCTCAGCAGCGGTACGGCGACTTCGCTGTAGAGCGCATCAATCTCATGAGGCTGCAGGCCAAGCTGGCTCAGAGAAGATTGCGCACGGGGCAGGGGACTGCAGACAATAATTGCGGCCTGACGGGCAATTTCAATACTGCGCGGTGGCGGCCCGTCACTGACTCCGGACTGATCGTAAGCTTCGCACCAGTCTGCCAGTGCCTGCACGCTCTGGCGACCCGCTGCCTGGTGGTCAGGTTTACCGTGTCGCATCAGAATAATGGTCATAACACCTCTGTCAGGCTTTTTTTCAGGGTAACGCATTGTCTGCGCTTACAGCGATTTTTCAAAATGAAGACGACGTGTCATCTGCAGGTAATCCAGGTGTGCGATAACAAAACCCGATGAAAGGATTTTAGCCCCGCTTATAACGCTTAATGATTAGAGAAAATGTTAACTTAACGTGCAGAGTGATTTTTTATTGTGCGATAGAGTGGAGTTAACTGGCTGAATTTGCGCTGAAAATGTGTGATGACGCAATGTGATAGTGAAGCTTTACTAACAATTTGTGTCGGGATCTCTTGATTTATCTACGCGCGTAGATACACTAGGTTCCCAGTGATTGCTCACGGTGCGGTGCACAGTAGGCCCCATTGATTGTTAAGTTACATTCGCTCAGTTTAAGCGACCGGTGAAAAATACATCGGCGAAACGGGGCGAAGAATAAGATTCCAACACCAGGGAATCCTTTAACCTTTCATCATGGTTAGTCAACTGAACGTCGCCACCGGGGGAATTCCGCTTTCATCAGGGAATCGACCCATGGACGGGCGTTTATCAATCTGCATACTCATTCAGGGATAGGGTTATGACGGCACACAATTCCGTTAAGCAGCAGGCATCACTGTCTTCCACCTCAGCCGCCGACGAGCGGTTTAACACGTCTTCAGGCCGCAAAGATTTCTGGCGCGCCACTTTCTCATGCTGGCTCGGAACGGCAATGGAGTACGCGGATTTTGCGCTCTATGGCCTGGCTGCCGGTATCATCTTTGGCGACGTCTTCTTTCCGGAATCGACTCCCGCGATGGCACTGCTCTCCAGCTTTGCTACCTGGTCAGTCGGGTTTATTGCCCGGCCTATCGGCGCGCTTTTTTTCGGCTGGCTCGGCGACCGCAAAGGCCGCAAGGTGGTGATGATCTCCACCATTATTCTGATGGGGGCGTCCACCACCTTTATCGGCTTAATACCGAGCTATGCCGCGATTGGCGTCTGGGCGCCGGCCTGTCTGGTCCTGCTGCGCTTTACCCAGGGGTTTGGCGCGGGCGCAGAGTTATCGGGCGGTACGGTGATGCTGGGTGAATATGCGCCGACAGAGCGTCGCGGACTGGTCTCTTCCGTGATCGCACTGGGCTCCAACAGCGGCACGCTACTGGCCTCGCTGGTCTGGCTGCTGGTGGTGCAGATGGACCAGCAGAGCCTGCTGGAGTGGGGCTGGCGTATTCCCTTCCTCAGCAGTGCCTTGATTGCCCTGGTTGCGCTGTGGATTCGACGTCATCTGCGTGAAACGCCGGTGTTTGAGCGCAGAAAAGCGGAGATTGAAGCAGAACGTGCAGGCGTGCTGGCGGCGCCGGTAGTGGATCAGCGACCCTTCTTCCAGCGTACACGTGCCTTCTGGACTATGGTTGGCCTGCGTATCGGGGAAAATGGCCCGTCCTATCTGGCGCAGGGCTTTATCGTCGGTTACGTCGCGAAGGTACTGATGGTGGATAAGTCCGTACCGACGACTGCCGTGTTCCTCGCGTCGCTGCTGGGCTTCCTGATTATTCCGTTTGCGGGCTGGCTCTCTGACCGTTTTGGTCGCCGGGTGGTGTATCGCGTCTTCTGCCTGTTACTGATGATCTACGCCTGGCCCGCCTTTACGCTGCTGGACACGCGTGAACCGATGCTGGTTATCCCGGTTATCGTGGTCGGTATGGCGCTGGCGTCACTGGGTATCTTTGGTGTGCAGGCTGCATGGGGCGTGGAAATGTTCGGCGTTCATCATCGCTACACCAAAATGGCAGTGGCGAAAGAGCTTGGCTCGATTTTATCCGGCGGCACGGCACCGCTTATTGCCGCTGCTATGCTCTCTTATACCGGTCACTGGTGGCCGATTGCGGTCTACTTCTCGGCAATGGCCGCCATTGGATTCTTTACCACTTTTGTCGCTCCTGAGACGCGAGGGCGGAATCTCAATCTGCCTGAAGATGCCATCTAGATTTGCCTGAAGATGCCGTATGGATTTGCCTGAGGGTGCCGTCTGACAGGAGAGAGCGATAAACAGCAGGCCGTGTAAAGCGGCCTGTTTTTTTTATGGAGGAACGTGACGTGCCTAAGTCGTTAACGGGAAAAGTGACCCGCAGTGAAGTTGCGAAAGCGGCAGGCACCTCAGTGGCAGTCGTCAGTTATGTCATTAACAACGGACCTCGTCCGGTCGCTGAGGCGACCCGTCAGCGGGTACTGGAGGCGATTAAAGCTACCGGTTACCGGCCAAACGCGGCAGCACGTGCCCTGGCATCCGGTAACACCAAAACGTTTGGACTGGTGGTGCCCAACATCGGCAATCCCTTTGTGGCGTCAATGGCGCACGTGTTGTTGCAGGAGTCGATGAACCACGGTCACGTCATGCTGCTGGGTGATGCAGGTGACGATCGCAAACGCGAACTGGAGTTAATTCAGGGGCTGCTCAACCGGCAGGTTGATGGTCTGTTTTACAACAGCGTCGATCGCCATCCTTACATCGACCTGATTAAAGCCAGCGGAACGCCACTGGTGATGCTGGAGCGGGTTGAGCCTCAGCCGGGCGTGAACATGCTGCGGGTCAATGAGCGTCAGGCCGCGTGGCAGGTGACGGCACATCTGTTGAGTCACGGTTATCAGCAGGTAGGGATCATCAGCGGCCCGATCGATATGCTCAACGCACAGGATCGTATTCAGGGCTGGCGCGATGCCATGCACGATCGTGGCCTGCCGATTGATGAGTCGCTGATGTTCCCCGCCAGCTACACCCCACAGGGTGGTTACGGGGCGGCACAAACCATGATCGCCCGCGGCTGTGTGCCTCGTGCGTTGTTTACCAGCAATGAAGGTCAGGCGATTGGCGCGCTTCGCGCCTTTTCCGAACATCGCATTCGCGTGCCGCAGGATGTGGCACTGGTCTGCTTTAACGGGACCAATCACTCGTCGTTTCATGTCCCGACATTAACGACCGTGCGCCAGCCACTGCGTGAGATGGCACGTTCTGCGATTCAGATGCTGAAAGAGGGGCAGAGCGAAGCGCAATTAAAGGAGTTTCCACATTACCTTGAAATTGGTGAATCCTGCGGCTGTCAGCCGCAAAGTCAGAGTTAATTTATAAAATATGAAAAGAATCATTATTGATTGCGATCCCGGCAATGGTATCGCGGGTGCCAACACCGATGATGGGCTGGCGATTGCGCTGGCCTTAGCTTCACCAGCCCTGTCGCTGGAATTGATCACCACCGTAGCGGGTAACACGCCCTGTGACGTGGGCGCACGCGTTGCCAAAGATTTGATCGTCCGGCTGGGATTATCTATCCCGGTCGTACAGGGCGCGACGCAGGCGTTACAGGAGGATCCTGCGCCATGGCGCGAGACGCTGGATAACCAGGTCAATCAGCTTGCGCTGGGAAAACTCTGGCAGAATGTGCGTCAGCCAGCCGATGTTGCGGCGGATGCGCTTGATGCGGCTGACGCTATCGGTAAACTGATTTGCGACAATCCGGGCGAGATTACGCTGGTGGCAATTGGCCCGCTGACAAATGTGGCGCTGGCGATGCAGCGCTACCCCGCCATGGCAGAATCGGTGGCGGAAATTGTGATTATGGGCGGCGTCTTCTCGCTGGATGACTACATCAAAGACACCAATTTTGGTCTGGATCCCGAGGCAGCGCATCAGGTGTTGCACAGCGGTGCTGCGGTAACACTGGTGCCGATGGATGTCACCACGCAGACGCTGCTGAACCAGCAGGATTTGACACGTCTCACCGCGGCCGATCATCCGCTGACCGGGTTTGTACGCGACACGCTGCGCCCGTGGATCGACTATTCAATGGAAACCCGTCAGCTGGCAGGATGCTGGATCCACGATGCACTGGTGGTCGCCTGGTTGCTGAATCAGCGAGTCGCCTCGGGCATCGATTACCGGGTTGATATCGAACTGCGTCCCGGCGCGACGCGCGGCAAAAGCTGGCGTTATCGTCAGCCGCTTCGGCTCACTGTCGGTGTGCCTGATCACTGCGGCGCATCGGTGCATGTGCTGCATAGCGTCGATAACACGCTGCTGTTGTCGATCATCGAACAGGCATTTAAGCGCCTGACATCCTGAAGTCATGGGCGATTAACTGTGCCCGCTTACTGCGCGTGATCGGCTGTCATCGTGATCGGCTGCCATGATGGGACGGTGATTATCACCGGCTGATAAAATCTGTCAGGTTGTCAGCAGCATTCGGGCGCAGGCAGAAGCGCTGGGTTTGTGAGCCGATGCAAAGCATTAAATCGCTTCGCACACGTCGATCCAGCGGGCGTTAGTCAGTTCAGCCATCTGCTGTGGCGAGATACGGACGGCGCTGTGGATAGCGCCAGCGGCGGGCAGGACTTCATCAAAGCTGCGCAGTGAAACATCACAGTAAACGGTCAGCGGATTCTCCAGACCGAACGGACAGACGCCGCCCACCGGGTGGCCGGTCCAGTTAATCACCTCGTCGACGCTCAGCATTCGCGCTTTCGCGCCCAGAGCCGCTTTCAGCTTGCGATTATCCAGCCGGGCATCGCCGCGTGTGACAATCAGCACCACGTCGTTTTTCACTTTCAGTGACAGGGTCTTGGCAATCTCTCCTGGCGTCACGCCATGGGCGCGTGCAGCCATCCCGACCGTTGCAGTGCTTTCTGCCAGTTCAATAATTTCAATTTCAGGGGCGTGTTCGGCAAAGAACTGGCGCACGGACTCCAGACTCATCTTTCTCTCCAGGCTGAACGAAGGCGTAAAAATTGCCACAAGCCTCGGTGCCTGTAAACGAGATAAACGGAGATTTCGCTGTAATTAAGTCTGTTCAGCTGCCGCTCAGGGTGCAGTTGCCGCATTGTTCGACATCAGGAATGCGATAACGCTGGCAGCAGCTGCGACGGACAAGTTCGCCGTTACGCGGGATCATGGTGCGGTAAAGTGGGTTTTCGCTGCCATCCAGCAGCCGCTGGTTGAAGAACAGCGCCTGCTCCAGTTGCAGGATCAGCGCCTCATCAATCTGGCTTTTCAGCTCACCCAGGAACCACTGGAATGAGTAGCCCATGTTGTTCCAGATGAGTCGGGCATTGATATCACCATGCTGTGTAATACCCTTCACCACCGGGATCAGATGCTGCTGAATCAGCCGGTCGATGCGCTGCAGGGAATTAAGATAGCGCGCTTCTTCATCTTCCTGCACATCGATCCAGAACGTGGCCGGATGGCCATTCTCATGAAACCCGACGCGAATATGCTCGGGCGAGCAGTCCAGCGCACGTGACTCCTGCAACAACGCCATGATGAGCGGAGGCAGCAGCAGTCCAAAATACCACTGTGCCCAGAGTGACAGCACCGGTTTAGCTTCACGAATGGCATCAGGATGATCGCGATAGAGATAGTCGCTATAGCGCTGGATGAGCGGGGCAAAGGCCTCTGATTCCGACCAGGCGGTAAGCGTCAGTGTATCGCGCGGAGCAGACTGGCTGAACCTGGTTGATTCAAGCAGATAGCTGCGCTGTTGCTGCAGCCGCTCATGCAGACTTTCTGCCAGCGGGCGGTCATTCTGCCGGAAGATCATCGACTGAGCGTTAAAACGCTGTTCCTGAGCTGAAGCAGTTGCCATGACGACTCGCAGAAAGTGTAGATAAGAAAGCAAATGATAATCGTTATTGATTAACTCTACAAGTCGCGTAAAAAATCGTCGCTGCTGGCGGAAAAACGGCGGGGATTGAGAGCGATCATCAGGCCAGGCAGAGCAGTACATCATTCAGCACTGTTCCGGTCGGTAACGACCGCGTTATGCTTACTCAGGCATGTTCGCTGGAAGTCTGAGGCTGCTGTCGGGGCAAATCTTCCCAGGCGAGAATGGTATTGCGACCCTGATTTTTAGCCACATATAACGCGCTGTCCGCATTGGCGACCGCCAGATCGAACGCATTATCATAAATGGGCGCGATACCCGCACTGATGGTAACGTGGGTTGAAACGGTCTCATTGAAAAGGTGAGGGATTTCTAAATCCAGCACATACTGGCGGATTCGCTCTGCCAGCTTCATTGCAATGGAACTGTTCACATTAGTCATCAGCACCAGAAACTCTTCGCCGCCGTAGCGGGTGACGACATCGCGCGAACGCACCGCATCACGAATCGCGACAGAGACCCGCGCCAGCGCCTGATCGCCCATCGCATGCCCATAGTTATCGTTGTAGGCCTTGAAGTGGTCGATATCCAGCAGCAGCACATAGTGGCTGCCAGCGTGGTTTTCCAGAATATTATCGAGCCGGTTCTTCAGGCCGCGGCGGTTATAGAGTCCGGTCAGCGGATCGAGCATGCTGAGGTCACTGAATGTCTCTTTCTCTTCATAGAGCTGATGCATCAGGCGCAGGGTAAAGTTGTCGGCACGGCGGCGCATCAGATGCTGCAGGGAGAAACCGATCAGAGGCAGGATGATGGTCAGCAGGATCAGCGGCAGATGCTGTCCATTGTCGAGCAGTAATACGGTAAATACCGGCGGCGCGACGTGCAGACAAAATGCAACCAGATAATCGCTCAGGGCGATGGCACTGATAAATAACACACTGATCAAACTGATAATAAGAAAGCCACCATCAAAATAGAACACCTGATGAAAGCGATAATTAATGTGCCAGGCCCAGAGCATGCCCAGCAGAAGTGCCACAGGATTTAACAGGGGAAGTTTTAGTCTGGGCCATATTAAATAGGTAATTAACATGATGCCGCTAAACGCAGTGACACAAATTACCGGCAGGGTCGCGTCATTGGTCTCGTTGCTCATTACGGGCAGCAGATAAAATAGCGAAACGGCGATATTTAAAAAGAGAAAAAGCATTACTGAAAGCCGGTATTTACTCTGTTTCAGTTCTTCATATGATTGTAATTTCATTATAAATACTCGTGACGGCCCTGAAATACCAAAGCGCAAGCCGGCAAAAAAAAGATTTTGCCAGAGAGTGAGCAAATTGTTGCTATTGCTGTTATTAAAAGTGTTATCGGCCGCAATCTAGCATTTTCCAACTGGTCTGTCATCTTCGTTGGCGGACGTGACAAAAACAGGCTGCAAGGCCGTTAAAACTGTCATATGATAATGGGAATGCTTATCATTTGAGGTCTGCGTCATGGGGATAGCGATTATTGCGGCCTGCGGCCTGTGGGGAGTCAGCTGGGCATTGGGTAAAAAACTGGATAGCGCGTGGGGCGTATTGCTGCCCTGCATTGCACTGCCGCTGTTCGCCTTATGGGAGCCGAGCTTCAGTCAGTGGCGGATGGTAATGACCGTAGCGCTGCTGCTGACTGTCGTGATGCTGTTTAATCAGCGTCTGCGTCACTATCTGCTGTTGCCATCCTGCCTGGCATTAGCGGGTGGCCTGGCGGCTATCTCTGTAAATTTTCATCTGAGTTAATCAAGGCGGAGCGGCTGAAAATCGTCTTACAGCGTGAAGCGACCAGATGAGCGAAACCGAGCTGAAAAACTAAATTGAGCAGGGGATAAAACGATACTGCAAGGGAAGCAGAAGGGCATTGCGGGGAAAACAGAGGATGACAACGTTGGTGCGAAGAGAGGGACTTGAACCCTCACGTCCGTTAAGACACTAACACCTGAAGCTAGCGCGTCTACCAATTCCGCCACCTTCGCATCGGGTTGTCTGTTCATATCACCGCAATGGTGCGAAGAGAGGGACTTGAACCCTCACGTCCGTTAAGACACTAACACCTGAAGCTAGCGCGTCTACCAATTCCGCCACCTTCGCGCAGTGCTCGCGATATGAAACATGTGATTTTGGTGCGAAGAGAGGGACTTGAACCCTCACGTCCGTTAGGACACTAACACCTGAAGCTAGCGCGTCTACCAATTCCGCCACCTTCGCATACCCGTAACACCCTGAGAATGTTACAACCACGGAGGCGCATTCTAGAGATTTTACTCTTTGCGTCAACAACTATTTCGTCGGGCTGAAACGATCGCTGTAAAAAGCAACATTTTCAGCCCGGCAACGCCATTAACGCCGGGAAAAGCGCTTAGCGCGTTTTAGCTCCGCGACCGTAAACAGCACGATAAACTTTAAAACGACCGGTCTGTGCGATGACTTCGTGACTGCCGAAGGCTTCATCCAGCGCCTGTGGATAGGGCAGGAAGGTGTTCGCCACAATACGCAACTCGCCGCCGGTGTTCAGGTGTTTCACTGCGCCACGGATCAACGCCTGGGCGGCGTCGAGGCTGGTCTGGGTACCTTCATGGAACGGCGGGTTCGAGATAATCATGTCGAAACGACCCGTCACGTCAGAGAAGACGTTGCTGGCGAAGACTTCGCCCTCGATGCCATTGGCGGCCAGCGTCAATTTACTCGCTTCAATGGCAGCCGCGTGCACGTCACACAGCCACAGACGCACTTTAGGCGAACGGGCCGGCAGAGAGGCAGCAATCACGCCTGCGCCACAGCCCATATCCAGCACTTTACCTTTGGTGTGCGGGGTAAAGGTCGAGAGCAGCAGGGCACTGCCGCTGTCCAGGCCGTCACGGCTGAAGACGCCAGGCAGGGTATGGATCGTCAGCCCCTCCAGCTGATACTGATGACCAAAGCTGCTGGCATCAAACTCAGGCTGTTTGTCCAGACGACCGTGGTAGAGGCCACAGCGACGCGCGCTGTCGATTTTCTCCAGTTTCACCCACGATTCCACCATACCTTCTGCACTGCGCACGCCGCTGCGGTTTTCACCGACCACGAACACGTCACAGCCGACCGGCAGCAGAGAGAGCAGGTTCTGCAGCTGGAACTGCACTTCCGGCTTGTTCTTGGTCCAGAAGTAGACCAGCGTATCGCAGCCCTGCACATCTTCCGCCTGCGCAACCATGCCGTAACGCGCCAGCTCGCCCATACGGCGGCTCAGGTTTTGCCAGTGATGATATTGCTGGGTGTGAACGCGCGACGAGGCGGTTTCCAGCTGAGCGGGCAGGTCATCCTGCAGATCGCCAGCAAATAAAACATGGCGGGCGGTAAATTCATCACTGTGGCGCAGAATGACTTCGCTGGCCGGGGTTAAAGCAGACATGTCGGGCTCCTGTAAGATCTGAGCGGGGATTATAGTGGTTTGTTGGCGCATGTTCGATGGGTTTGCTAGCATAGCGTCGCATTCAGGCAGCAGAACAGGTAACACCATGACGTCCAGGCGCGACTGGCTTTTACAGCAAATGGGAATTACACAGTACCAGCTGCGCCGCCCGCGCGTGCTTCAGGGCGAAATTGCCGTCACGCTGGCACCGGACACGCAGTTAATTATTGTCGCTGACGCGCCACCCGGTCTGCATGAACCGCTGATGCGCGACGTGCTGCATGCTCTCAATCTGCAACCCGCTCAGGTGATGACCGTGACGCCGGATCAGCTGCAAATGCTGCCGGAGACGCTGAACTGCGCGGGCTGGCTGCTCGGCGTAGAGAGCGAACAGACTTTTAATGGCGTGGCTTTAACCAGCGCCTCTTTCAATGAACTGATCAGTAGCGGCGTCGCCAAACGCGCGCTCTGGCAACAGATGTGTAACCATGACAGCCATCTCTTTACTCACCCCTGACGATCTGGCGCAGGCCTACGCCATTGAGTGTCGTAGTCACGCGTTTCCCTGGAGTGAAAAGACGTTTGCCAGCAATCAGGGCGAGCGCTTTATCAATTTATGTCTCGATGTCGACGGCAAAATGGCCGCTTTTGCCATTACCCAGGTGGTGCTGGATGAAGCCTCGCTGTTTAACATCGCGGTCGATCCCGCCTTTCAGCGCCGGGGATTGGGCCGCCAGCTGTTGCAGCATCTGATCGATGAACTGATTAAACGCGACGTGCTGACGCTGTGGCTGGAAGTGCGGGCCTCGAACCTGCCCGCCATCGCGCTCTATGAGCAGCTTGGATTCAATCAGGTCAGTCGTCGCCCCAATTATTATCCCACCGCCAGCGGCCGTGAAGATGCCATCCTCATGGCCCTGACGCCCTAGTGGTGTTAAGGAGCTTTAATGTCAGATAACTGGGATTGCATCCTGTTTGATGCGGACGATACGCTTTTTCATTTCGACGCCTATGCCGGTTTACAGCGCCTGTTCGCCGGATATGACGTGCAGTTCACTGACCAGGATTACAGCGATTATCAGGCGATCAACAAGCCGCTGTGGGTGGATTATCAGAACGGCACCATCTCAGCGTTACAGCTGCAGACTCAGCGTTTTAACCACTGGAGTGAGAAGCTCAGCGTTGCGCCAGAGATCCTTAACAGCGGCTTTCTCACCGCAATGGGGGAGATCTGCACGCCGCTGCCGGGTGCGGTCAGTCTGATGAATCAGCTGCATGGCCGGGTAAACATGGGCATTATCACCAACGGCTTTACCGCGCTGCAGCAGACGCGTCTTGAGCGCACCGGTTTCCGTGATTACTTCTCGGCGCTGGTGATCTCTGAGCAGGTCGGCGTACCAAAACCGGCGGCAGAGATCTTTGATTATGCGCTGCAACGGATGGGCAATCCGGATCGTCAGCGGGTGCTGATGGTGGGGGATACGCCAGAATCAGACATTCTGGGCGGCATGAATGCTGGCGTGAAAACCTGCTGGCTCGATCATGGCACCCGGCCTCTGCCGGAACATATCAAACCAACCTGGCAGGTCAAATCGCTGAGTGAGCTGGAAGCGCTGCTGATCGGCTGACAACCCCAAATCCGAATAAATCTGACAGCAATAAATAAACTTAACGCGCAGGGAACACGGGCAGAGCAGGAAAGCGTCCCGCGGCAGGGACGGCGCGGGCCGAGCGGCCATGGATGGCTTAAGCGACTTTCCGATCTGACCGTGTTCCCTTCGCAGGCTCGGTCTCACCGCATACCTGAACTGAGTTTGTCCCAACATAAAAAAGGCCCGCTGTGCGGGCCTCTCTCGTTTTATCTTTACCGCAGCGCAGGCGCGCTACGCTTTCTTCTCGTCGTCCTCATCCCGATCCTCTTTCACCGGGGTGCTGGCGGTAAGCAGAAACGGCGACTGCTGCCAGCGGGTGCGGCGGTGGCGCAGCAGGGTGCGGGAGAGAATAATGCCGATCGCCAGCGCCAGCAGCATCATCAGACGCAGAATATTGGTGGTGTTATCGACCTGATGTGAGTCGGTGACCAGTACGTGGGTATCCAGCGTTACGCGCAAAAAGCCCAGCGGGCCATCGTTTCCGGCCAGCGGCTGCACAATCTGGTGGTTGAAATAGCTGCCCGCGCGCTTGCCGTCGAGCGCCAGCCGGTCGCGGACATTAATGTTTTCACCGCTGTGCGCCACCAGGCTGCCGTCGCCATCATACACGGACGCATCCAGAATACGGCTGTTTGCCGTCATCTGATTAAGAATGGCTTCGATCTGATTCCGGTTATTTTCACTGTTGTCCATCAACGGTTTAAGGCTGAACGCCACCTGGCTGGTCAGCGTATGCGCCAGCTCCTCGACCTGCTCAGAACGCGCCGTCTGATGGCCGAGGCTGAACCAGGAAGCACCCTGCATCAGTACGACCAGCAGCGCCATCGAGATAAGCACGATCACGGTACGATGTAAGCGAAATTTCAGTGCGGTTTTAGCCATTAATCATCCGGGTCATATCACAACAGAAAGCCTGGAGATTATGTTGCCAGAAGCGGCGCAGACAAGGTAGCCTCTTGCGTGGTTTTGTTGTCCCTACAGGAGCTCTGATGCCAAATCGTTTAACCTGGTGCGATCTTCCCGCCGATGTCTCCCTCTGGCCGGGTTTGCCCCTTTCTCTTAGCGGTGATGAAGTGATGCCGCTGGATTATCGCGCTGGCCGCACCGGCTGGCTGCTGTATGGCCGCGGGCTGGATAAGCAACGGCTGACCGATTACCAGCACCAGCTGGGTGCGGCGATGGTGATCGTCAGCGCCTGGAACGTCGATGAGTATCAGGTGATTCGCCTGGCGGGATCGCTGACGCCGTTTGCCAGCAAGCTGGCGCACGACGCCGGGCTGGACGTAGCGCCGCTGGGCAAAATCCCGCATCTCAAAACGCCGGGCCTGCTGGTCATGGATATGGACTCCACCGCGATTCAGATCGAATGCATCGACGAAATCGCTAAACTGGCGGGCTGCGGCGAGCAGGTCGCGGAAGTGACGGAACGCGCAATGCGCGGCGAACTCGACTTCACCGCCAGCCTGCGTCAGCGCGTCGCCACGCTGCAGGGCGCGGACGCCAATATTCTCAAACAGGTGCGTGATGCGCTGCCGCTGATGCCAGGCTTAACGACGCTGACGCAGAAACTGCAGGCGCTGGGCTGGCAGGTTGCCATCGCGTCCGGCGGCTTTACCTACTACGCCGACTACCTGCGCGACAAACTGCATCTGTCGGCGGTGGCGGCCAATGAACTCGAAATCCGCGACGGCAAACTGACCGGCAACGTGCTGGGTCCGGTTGTCGACGCACAATACAAAGCCGATACGCTGAAGAAGCTGGCGCAGCGTTTTGACATCGCGCCGGAACAGACGGTGGCAATCGGTGATGGGGCCAATGACCTGCTGATGATCAAAGCCTCAGCGCTGGGCATTGCGTTCCATGCTAAACCTAAGGTGAATGAGCAGACTGCGGTCACCATTCGCCATGCCGATTTAATGGGGGTGTTCTGCATCCTCAGCGGCAGCCTGATCCACGAAGAGCGTTAACAGAGGTATTGATTTGGCCAAAGCGGCAAAACGCGCATTTGTCTGTAATGAATGTGGCGCAGATTACCCACGCTGGCAGGGGCAATGCAGCGCCTGTCACGCCTGGAACACCATCACCGAGGTGCGCATCGCCGCCTCGCCTGCCGCTGCGCGTAACGAGCGCCTGAGTGGTTATGCCGGCAGCGCTGGCACCAGCCGGGTGCAGAAGCTCTCTGAAATCAGTCTGGAGGCGTTACCGCGCTTCTCGACCAGCTTCAAAGAGTTTGACCGTGTACTGGGCGGCGGCGTTGTGCCGGGCAGCGCTATTCTGATTGGCGGCAGTCCGGGCGCGGGCAAATCCACGCTGCTGCTGCAGGTGATGTGCCGGTTGTCAGAAGGGATGAAAACCCTTTATGTCACCGGTGAAGAGTCACTGCAACAGGTGGCGATGCGCGCCCATCGTCTGGGATTACCCACCGAAAATGTGAACATGTTGTCGGAAACCAGCATTGAGCAGATCTGCCTGATCGCCGAGCAGGAGCAACCGCAACTGATGGTGATCGACTCGATCCAGGTCATGCACATGGCTGAGATCCAGTCATCGCCGGGCAGCGTGGCTCAGGTACGGGAAACCGCCGCTTACCTGACGCGCTTCGCCAAAACGCGCGGCGTAGCGATCATCATGGTCGGTCACGTCACCAAAGATGGCTCGCTGGCCGGGCCGAAGGTGCTGGAGCACTGCATCGACTGTTCCGTCCTGCTGGATGGCGATGCGGACTCCCGCTTCCGCACGCTGCGCAGTCATAAGAACCGCTTTGGCGCGGTGAATGAGCTGGGTGTGTTTGCCATGACCGAGCAGGGCATGCGTGAAGTCAGCAATCCATCCGCTATCTTCCTGTCGCGTGGCGAAGAGGTCACCTCGGGCAGTTCGGTCATGGTGCTGTGGGAGGGAACGCGTCCGCTGCTGGTGGAAATTCAGGCGCTGGTCGATCACTCCATGATGGGCAATCCTCGCCGCGTGGCGGTGGGTCTGGAACAGAACCGTCTGGCGATTCTGCTCGCCGTTTTACACCGCCACGGTGGATTACAGATGGCGGACCAGGATGTGTTCGTCAACGTGGTCGGCGGCGTTAAAGTCACCGAAACCAGTGCGGATCTGGCGCTGATGCTGTCGATGGTGTCGAGCCTGCGCGATCGTCCACTGCCACAGGATCTGGTGATCTTCGGCGAAGTGGGACTGGCCGGTGAGATCCGTCCGGTGCCCAGCGGTCAGGAGCGCATCTCTGAAGCCGCGAAGCATGGCTTCAAACGCGCCATTGTACCAGCGGGGAATGCACCGAAAAAACCGATTGCCGGGATGCAGGTTTTCAGCGCGAAGAAGCTGGCCGATGCGCTGGCGATTCTGGACGATCTGTAACGCGCCTGCGGCCTGCCTGCGTCGCGGGCTGGCCGCTCCCACCTTAACCGCATTGATGCAGGAGGCACGACATGTCGTCGTTTGACTATCTTAAAACGGCCATTCGCCAGCAGGGCCATACGCTGCAACAGGTCGCTGATGCCAGCGGCATGACCAAAGGCTATCTGAGCCAGTTGCTCAATGCCAAAATTAAAAGCCCCAGCGCGCAAAAGCTGGAGGCGCTGCACCGCTTTCTGGGGCTGGAGTTTCCGCGCCGCGATAAAACGGTGGGCGTGGTCTTTGGTAAGTTTTATCCGCTGCATACCGGCCATATCTATCTGATTCAGCGCGCCTGTAGCCAGGTGGATGAGCTGCACATCATCATGGGTTATGACGAGCCGCGCGACCGCGAACTGTTTGAGAACAGCGCGATGTCACAGCAGCCGACGGTCAGCGATCGCCTGCGCTGGCTGCTACAGACCTTTAAGTATCAAAAAAATATCCGTATTCACGCCTTTGATGAAGAGGGGATCGAACCTTACCCGCACGGCTGGGATGTCTGGAGTAAAGGCGTCAGCGCGTTTCTCAGTGAGCATGGCATTGCGCCGGACTGCATCTACACCAGCGAAGCGCCCGATGCGGAGATGTACCAGCAGCACCTGGGCATTCAGACCGTGCTGGTCGATCCCAACCGATCCTTTATGAGCATCAGCGGCGCGCAGATTCGTCAGGATCCGTTCCGCTTCTGGGATTACATTCCCACGGAAGTGAAACCGTTCTTTGTGCGCACCGTGGCGATCCTTGGCGGAGAGTCGAGCGGTAAATCGACGCTGGTGAATAAACTCGCTAACATCTTCAACACCACCAGTGCCTGGGAATATGGCCGCGATTATGTCTTTTCCCATCTGGGCGGTGACGAAATGGCGCTGCAATATTCCGATTACGACAAGATCGCGCTGGGCCAGGCGCAGTACATCGATTTCGCCGTCAAATATGCCAACAAAGTGGCGTTTATCGACACCGACTTTGTGACCACGCAGGCGTTTTGTCTCAAGTATGAAGGGCGTGAACATCCCTTTGTGCAGGCGCTGATCGATGAATATCGTTTTGATCTGGTCATCCTGCTGGAGAACAACGTGCCCTGGGTTGCGGATGGCTTGCGCAGCCTGGGCAGTTCGGTGGATCGGCGGGAATTTCAGTCGATGCTGGTGACGATGCTGCGGGAAAATAACATCGAATTCCTGCACGTGAAGGAAGATGATTATGACACCCGTTTCCTGCGCTGCATTGAACTGGTCAAAGCGATGCTGGGCGAGAAAAACGCCCAGCCGTAACGCATGCATTGGCCCGGTCTGCCGAAATGCAGCCGGGTCAGGGCATTAATAGACCAGCACCACTTTGCCGCGCATGTGGCCTTCCAGCACGCGCTGGTGGGCGGCGGTTAAGGTCTCAACGCTTAAGCCGTGCAGCGTTTCGCTCAGCGTGGTCTGCAGCTTCCCTTCGTCCAGCAATGCTGATACCGCATCCAGAATCTCGCCCTGACGCGCCATATCCGGTGTATTGAACATGCTGCGGGTATACATCAGCTCGAAGTGCAGTGCCGCACTCTTCAGCTTCAGCTGGTCCATCGACAGCGGATGTTCGTTTTCCACGATGGTGCAGATATGACCCTGCGGCGCGATCAGCTTAGCCATGGTTTCCCAGTGACCGTCGGTGTCATTCAGGCAGAAAATATAATCGACCTGCTTAATGCCCTGTTTCTCCAGCTCACCAATCATATCTTTGTAATTGATCACCCGATCGGCACCACGATCGCGGCACCACTGGGCGGAATCTTCACGCGAGGCGGTCGCAATGATCGTCACCTTGCTGCGCAGCTTCGCCAGCGGGATCGCCAGCGATCCGACACCGCCTGCGCCGCCGACGATCAACAGCGTCTGATCTTGTGATGCGGTCTCAAGATTCAGTCGTTCAAACAGGCCTTCCCAGGCGGTCAGGGCCGTCAGCGGGATCGCCGCCGACTGCGCCCAGTCCAGGCTCTCTGGCTTGTGACCGGTGATGCGTGAGTCAACCAGCTGCTCGGTGCTGTTACTGCCAGGACGGGTCAGATCGCCCGCATAGAAGACTTCATCGCCAGGCTTAAAGTTGCTGACTGAGCTGCCCACTTCCAGCACGACGCCGCTGGCATCCCAGCCGAGAATGCGTGGCTGCTGTAAGCCGTTCTTCTTCGCCCCTTTGTGCACTTTGGTATCGACCGGATTGACCGACGCGGCTTTGACTTCAACGCGCAGGTCATACTCACCTGGCGCTGGGGTTTCAGGGAAAATTTCAGTGAAGTGTTCAGGATTTTCCGGATTAATTGCGATAGCGCGAATAGACATAACGTCTCCTGTTGAGTCAGGCCAGGAGCCTGGATTGTGTGATTGCTATGCTGGCCCTGAAGAGTGCTTACACTCGCAGGGGCTGAGCCACGCTGTCCGTGGCAGACTGCTGTAATGATTCAGACAGGCTTTAAGTGTAGAACCTGGTTTTAGCGGTGATAAGATGGACAATCTTTCATAAAGTGTTCGTCTGAGGTGAACAATGGCATTTCGCCAGTGGCAGGATATGGCGCTGTTTGCGCTGGTGGCGGAGTGCGGCAGCTTTACCGGCGCGGCGGAACGTGCAGGTCTGCCCAAATCGAGCGTCAGTCAGCGCATCAGCCAGCTGGAGCAGCGGCTGGGGATCCGGCTACTGAACCGCACCACCCGCCAGCTTAACCTGACCTTTGCCGGTGAACGCTATCTGCTGCACTGTCAGGAGATGATGCAGGCCAGTGAACGTGCCGATCAGGCGATCGCCAGCCTGCGTGAAAACCCCAGCGGGCGCCTGCGCATCACCAGTCCGGCGGGCATGGGTGCCACGCTGCTGGCGCGCTGTAACGCGGCGTTTTTACGTCTCTATCCTGATGTGACGCTGGATGTCTCGATCTCCGATGAGATGCGCGATCTGGTGCAGGAGGGCTTCGATGTGGCGTTGCGCACCGGCCAGCCGCAGGAGTCCTCACTGATTGGCCGCCGGATAGGCAACTGCCCGCGACTGCTGGTTGCGTCACAGCACTATCTCAACCAGCACCCGCCGCTGCTGCATCCACAGCAGCTGTCGGCTCACCGCTGTATTGCGCATCGCGCCTGGAATGAATGGGTATTGCAGCGTGACGGTGAGTTCTACCGCTGGCTGCTGCCGCCGGGTCATCTTACCGACAATTTACTCTATGCGCGTGAATCGGCGCTGGGCGATGCGGGCATTACGCTGCTGCCGCATTTTCTGACTGATGGGGCGATGGCGGATCCCCGACTGGTGCCGGTGCTGCCGGAATGGGAGGTGGAGGGGAATGAGCTGTGGCTGGTCTATCCGGGTCGAAAGCTGAACTCACCCGCGCTGGCGCGTTTTATTGAGTTCGCACTGCAGTCCCCGGTGTTCAGGGAGTTTTATCGCTGATGCAGCGATTAAAAAGGGCGGCATCGCTGCCGCCCTTTAAGGCGATTACTTCGTCATACGTTTGTACTTGATGCGCTTCGGCTCCAGCGCGTCAGCGCCGAGGGTACGCTTCTTGTACTCTTCATATTCGGTAAAGTTGCCTTCGAAGAATTCGATGTTGCCTTCATCCTGATAGTCCAGAATGTGCGTGGCAATGCGGTCCAGGAACCAGCGGTCATGCGAGATAACCATCGCACAGCCCGGGAACTCCAGCAGGGCGTTTTCCAGCGCGCGCAGGGTTTCGATGTCCAGGTCGTTAGTTGGCTCATCGAGCAGCAGCATGTTGCCGCCAACCTGCAGCAGTTTCGCGAGGTGCAGACGACCACGCTCACCACCTGAGAGTTCGCCCACGCGTTTGCCCTGATCGACGCCTTTGAAGTTAAAGCGGCCGACATAGGCGCGGCTTGGCATCTCGGTGTTCCCGATACGCATGATGTCCTGACCGCCGGAGACTTCTTCCCACACGGTTTTGGAATTGTCCATGCTGTCGCGGAACTGATCGACGGAGGCCAGCTTAACGGTCTCACCCAGCACGATGCTGCCGGAATCAGGCTGTTCCTGACCGGACATCATGCGGAACAGCGTCGATTTACCCGCACCGTTCGGACCGATAATCCCGACAATCGCGCCTTTTGGCACAGAGAACGAAAGATCGTCAATCAGCACACGGTCACCATAGGACTTACGCAGATTGCTGACTTCCAGCACTTTGTCACCCAGACGGGCACCTGGCGGAATGAACAGTTCGTTGGTTTCGTTACGCTTCTGGTAGTCGGTGTTGTTCAGCTCTTCAAAGCGTGCCAGACGGGCTTTGCCTTTCGACTGCTGGCCTTTCGGTCCTTTGCGAACCCACTCCAGCTCTTTCTCAATCGACTTACGACGAGCAGCTTCAGAAGAGGCTTCCTGCGCCAGACGCGCATCTTTCTGCTCAAGCCAGGAGGAGTAGTTGCCTTCCCACGGAATACCCTCACCGCGGTCAAGTTCCAGAATCCAGCCTGCTACGTTATCCAGGAAGTAACGGTCATGCGTAATCGCCACGACGGTGCCTTCGAAGTCATGCAGGAAGCGCTCCAGCCAGGCGACAGATTCGGCGTCCAGGTGGTTCGTTGGTTCGTCCAGCAGCAGCATGTCTGGTTTTTCCAGCAGCAGGCGGCACAGGGCGACGCGGCGACGTTCACCACCGGAAAGGGTGGCGATTTTCGCGTCCCAGTCTGGCAGGCGCAGCGCATCGGCAGCACGCTCCAGCTGGGTATTCAGGTTGTGACCATCGTGTGCCTGGATGATCTCTTCCAGACGGCCCTGCTCAGCGGCCAGCTTGTCGAAATCTGCACCCTCTTCGGCATAGAGCGCATAGACTTCGTCGAGGCGTTTCAGTGCGCCAACCACTTCTGACAGCGCTTCTTCAACTGACTCACGCACAGTGTGTTCAAGGTTAAGCTGCGGCTCCTGCGGCAGGTAGCCAATCTTGATGCCTGGCTGCGGACGCGCTTCCCCTTCGATATCTTTATCGATGCCGGCCATGATGCGCAGCAGGGTAGATTTACCCGCACCGTTCAGACCAAGTACGCCGATTTTTGCGCCAGGGAAGAAGCTGAGGGAGATGTTTTTCAGAATATGACGCTTCGGCGGAACCACTTTGCCGACGCGATGCATGCTATAGACGAATTGAGCCACGTTGGTTTGAGCCTCTGGGTCTGTTGGTCGTTGGAATGATGTCGAAGTTTAGCCTTTTTCACCGTTTAATCCCAGCCGGGGGGCGGCGAATAATGCCCTGAAGGACGTGATGCCAGGCAGTCTGTGGGATAACTGTCTGATTTCTGCGCTCAATCACTGATGACGAGGCAGAGGCAGGCCTCAGGGCAGGCGAAGGGGTATGGCCTGCTGTGCCAGCCAGTTTTGTAACGCCTGATCCGGCGCGCTGTCACTCACCAGCAGATCAAAGCGCTGCAGCTCGGCGATACGGGCGGGCAGCACTTTGCCATATTTACTGCTGTCCGCCACCAGCACCGACTTGCGGGCGCGCAGCATAGCGTGATGTTTCATCATCAGTTCATTGGTGTTGTAGCAGGTCGCACCCTGATCTTTGTCGATGCCCGCGGCAGAGATAAAGGCCAGCGTCGGACAGAGATCGTCAAGGAGGGTATGCACACCAATCGGCGTAAACAGCGCATTGTCGGCATGAAATTCACCGCCGCTGAGAATCACATTGCAGGCCGGTTTCTCTTTCAGGGTCAGAAAGGTATTCATGGCGCAGCAGATAGCGGTAAACGACAGGGTGTCGGGGATGGCATCAACGATATAGGGCAGGGTGGTGCCGCAGTCAAAGAAGACCATATCGTTCTCGTTGATCAAGCTGGCCGCCGCCTGCGCCAGGCGCTGCTTTCTGGCGGCATTCTGTCCATGCTGATCGCTGACAAAATAGTGGCCGGCATGACTTTTCGGATCGCTGACAATGTAACCGCCCAGCAGGACCACGCTGGATCCTGGCTCGGTTAAATCGCGGCGAACTGTCATCTCTGAAACACCCAGCAGCTGGGCCGCATCTTTCAGATGCAGTTTGTCGGTGCGTTTCAGCGCCTGCGTCAGCTTGTGAATGCGTTCGTCGCGCCGGGTTTCCATGGTCATCTCTCTGTTACCTATCCTGCAGTGCGGAGAAGGGACGCCATAATCGACGTCGATACGCCACAAACCTCACAGATTTGAATGAGTTGCGTCTCATCCGCCAGGCTGGCAGTCAATCTTACCCGCAATCTGTAAGGGCCGCAAACCTCCGCCGTGCGGTGATAGCGGACCCTCCCTGCAGGCGACCAGATCTCTCAGTCGCCACGCTCCATGATGTTATAATAGTAACATTTTAAATCTCCGTTCATGCTGTCTGCCGGCACTATTTGCCGCTTCAGGATGTGGTTTTTGTCACATATTTAACCTTTGAGAAAAGTTATTGTTAATTTAATAACATTTTAAATGTGAAAAAATCCGGGAGATTTGTCATGACAATTGCGGTTATCGGCTCAAACATGGTCGATCTGATTACCTACACAAATAGCTTGCCGAAAGCGGGCGAAACCCTTGAAGCGCCCGACTTTACCATTGGCTGCGGCGGTAAAGGCGCTAACCAGGCGGTTGCGGCCGCTAAAATGGGTGGCAATGTGATGATGGTCAGCAAGGTGGGCGACGATCTCTTTGCTCCCAACACCGTTGCTAATCTGCAGCAGCAGGGCGTGGACACGCGCTTTGTCACTACTGCAGCAGGCACCGCCAGCGGCGTGGCACCGATTTTTGTCGATGACCAGTCGCAGAACCGCATTCTGATCATCAAAGGCGCCAACCAGCAGCTTAAACCCGCCGATATCGACGACGCGGCAGAGGCGCTGAAAGCCTGTGAGCTGATCATCCTGCAACTGGAGATCCCGCTGGAAACAGTCTATTACGCCATCGATTTTGCCCGCCAGCATCAGATCAGGGTGCTCCTGAATCCGGCACCAGCCGTCGCCACGCTGGATATTCACTACGCCTGCAAATGCGACTTCTTCATGCCGAACGAAACCGAGCTGGAGATCCTCACCGGCCTGCCGGTCAGCACTGATGAAGAAGTAATCCTGGCCGGGCAGTCGCTGCTGAAGCGCGGCCTTAAAAATCTGATCATTACGCTGGGGAGTCGCGGTTCGGTCTGGATGAGCGGCGACCAGGTGCATCGCGTGGCCGCCACGCCAGTTCAGGCGGTCGATACCAGCGGCGCAGGCGATGCCTTTATCGGCTGCTTCGCATACCTGCTGGTGGAAACCGGCGATGTGGTCGCCGCCATGACCCAGGCCTCGGCTTATGCCGCCTGCAGCGTCACCGGGCGCGGCACGCAGCGCGCTTACCCCACCGCCGAGTGTTTCCAGCGTTTTCTCAACCGTAACTGAGGTGCTGCTATGCAACAGAAAATTGTTCAGCAATCGGATGGCTATCTGAATAAAACGCCGCTATTCCAGTTCATTCTGCTGTCGTGCCTCTTTCCGCTCTGGGGTTGTGCGGCGAGTCTCAACGATATTCTGATCACCCAGTTTAAAAGCGTGTTCGCCCTGAGCGATTTTGCCAGTGCGCTGGTGCAGAGCGCCTTTTATGGCGGCTATTTTCTGATTGCGATCCCCGCCTCGCTGGTGATCCGCAAAACCAGTTACAAGATGGCAATCATGATCGGTCTGGCGCTCTACATCGCTGGCTGTATCGCCTTTTATCCCGCTTCGCATATGGCGACCTACACCATGTTCCTCGCGGCGATCTTTGCCATCGCCATTGGTCTGAGTTTTCTGGAAACCGCGTCCAACACCTACAGCTCAATGATTGGCCATCGTGACCACGCCACGCTGCGCCTCAACGTCAGCCAGACCTTCTATCCGATCGGTGCGCTGATGGGGATTGTGCTGGGTAAATATCTGGTGTTCCAGGAGGGCGACAGCCTGGAGAGTCAGATGGTGGCGATGACGGCAGAGCAGGCGCATGCCTTCCGCCTCACGATGCTGGAGCACACGCTGGCGCCCTACAAATATCTGGTCATGGTGCTGGTGGTCGTGATGCTGCTGTTTATGTTCACCCGCTATCCGCGCTGTAAACCAGAGAGTAATGAGAAATCCCGGCCGTCGCTGGGCGAAACCTTCCGCTATCTGGCGGCTAATCGCCACTTTAAACGCGGCATTGTGACCCAGTTCCTCTATGTCGGCATGCAGGTGGCGGTCTGGTCATTTACCATTCGTCTGGCGCTGACGCTGGGGGCGGCCAATGAGCGTCACGCTTCGAACTTTATGATCTACAGCTTCGTCTGCTTCTTTATCGGCAAGTTCGTGGCGAACTTCCTGATGACGCGTTTCCGTGCCGAGAAAGTGCTGATCGCCTATTCGGTGCTGGGCGTGCTGACGCTGGCCTATGTGATGCTGGTGCCGAACTTTACCGCCGTCTACGCCGCCGTGTTTGTCAGCGTGCTGTTTGGCCCCTGCTGGGCAACGATCTATGCCGGTACGCTGGCGACGGTCGATAATAAATTTACCGAAGTGGCAGGTGCGTTTATCGTGATGGCGATTGTTGGCGCGGCTTTTGTCCCGGCGCTTCAGGGGCTGATGTCTGACACACTGGATTCGATGCAGCTGGCATTTGGCGTCTCACTGCTATGCTTCGCCTGGGTCGGATTCTATTTCTATGGCGAACTGCGCCATAAAAAACAGCCGGTCGCGGCCGGTCGGCTGGTGGAGGAGTTACGATGAAAACCCGTTTACCTATAGCGCGTGAGCAGTTTCACGCCACGCCGTGGGTGTTGCTGGAGAGCGATGACTTCCGGGTTGAGCTGTTTCGCTACCCGGCGGGCATTGAGGCGGTGCGCATTCATAACCGGCGCGGTAGCGTGACCGTGCTGCCGTTTCTCGGGCAGATGATCTGGGACGTGCAGTTCGACGATCATCACCTGACTATGGGCCACAGTTTTAAGCAGCCCTTGCCCGCCAATTCGATCATCGACACCTATGGCTGTTTTGCCTTTCATTCGGGGCTGCTGGCTAACGGCTGCCCCGCGCCAGAGGACGTTCATCCGCTACACGGTGAGATGGCCTGCGCCCGCATGGACAGCGCCTGGCTGGTGCTGGACGATCAGACGCTGTCGCTGGAAGGGGAGTGTGAATATGTCAAAGGCTTCGGCCATCACTACCTTGCAGTCCCGGCCGTCCGCCTTCAGGCCGATCGGCCCCGTCTGACAATTGAGATGACGGTGACTAATCTGGCGGGTGCACCGATGCCGTTGCAGTATATGTGTCACATTAACAGCGCGTGGGTCGATCAGGGACGCTTCCGGCAGTCGATCCCCGGAGGAGCATTTCAGCTGCGTCGGTCGATCCCTGCGCACCTTAAACCCACACCCGCCTGGCGCGAGTACACGGATCGCTTGTCGCGCGATCCACAAGCGTTACAGCAGCTCGATCAGCCGCAGCTCTGCGATCCGGAGATCGTCTTTTTCACGGACGATCTGCCGCAGTATGGTGATGAGGTGCAGTTTGAGCTGCACTCGCCGCAGGGCTTTGCGCTGATGACGCGTTTTTCTACCGCGCAGTTCCCGCACGCGACACGCTGGCTGCTGCACAACCACGATCAGCAGGTGGCGGCCTACATTCTGCCCGCCACCTGTCGGCCAGAGGGCTTTCTGGCCGCGCATCAGGCCGGCACGCTGATCACGCTGGCGAACGGCGAACAGCGCCATTTCTCCGTGGAGACCGGTTTGCTGTGAGCCGGATTTAAATCGCCACCAGGCCGCGCACACCCTCAGCTTCCATGGTGTCGCCGCGGCCCCGCTGTACGATCTCCCCGCGCGACATCACCAGATAGCTGTCCGCCAGCTCCGCCGCGAAGTCGTAGAACTGCTCTACCAGCAGGATCGCCATATCGCCGCGCTGCGCCAGCTGGCGGATCACCGCGCCGATCTCTTTGATCACCGAAGGCTGGATCCCTTCGGTCGGCTCATCAAGGATCAGCAGCTGTGGCCGACAGGCCAGCGCCCGGCCGATCGCCAGTTGCTGCTGCTGACCACCTGAGAGGTCCCCGCCGCGGCGTGACTTCATCGCCAGCAGCACCGGAAAAAGCTGGTAGATCTCCTCCGGCACTTCACGCGCCGCTGCTGCCGGAAAACGCGACAGTCCCATCAGCAGGTTCTCTTCCACCGTCAGACGCGGAAAAATTTCCCGTCCCTGCGGCACGTAGGCGATGCCCGCCTGCACCCGCTGGTGCGGCTTACGGCCATTCATCCGCTGCTGCCGCCACTGGATCTCGCCCGACTTCGCCGGGATAAGCCCCATCAGACATTTCAGCAGCGTGGTTTTCCCCACGCCATTGCGTCCCAGCAGGCAGGTAATTTCGCCAATCTTTACCTCAAACGACAGGCCGCGCAGAATGTGACTGCCGCCATAATATTGATTCAGTTCAGTAACCTGTAACATGTCAGCGCCCCAGATAAACGTCGATAACCTGCTCATTAGCCTGCACTTCGCGCAGCGAACCCTCGGCCAGCACCTGCCCCTGATGCAGCACCGTGACGTGGTCAGCGATGGTTTCGACAAAGCCCATGTCATGTTCCACGACCATCAGGGAATGTTTGCCCGCCAGGCTGCGAAACAGCTCGGCGGTGTAGTCCGTCTCCGCGTCAGTCATGCCCGCCGCCGGTTCATCCAGCAGCAGCAGATGCGGCTCCTGCACCAGCAGCATGCCGATCTCCAGAAATTGCTTCTGGCCGTGCGACAGCAGGCCCGCGCGGCGCTGGCGTTCGCCGCCCAGCCGCAGCAGTTTCAGCACCTCATCAATGCGGTCCCGCTGCTCGCTGCTGAGGCGAGCGCGCAGGCTGGCCCACACCGATTTGTCGGCTTTAAGTGCGATCTCCAGATTTTCGAACACGGTTAACGCTTCGAACACCGTGGGCTTCTGGAACTTACGGCCAATGCCAGCGCGGGCGATTTCTACCGGTGAAAGACGGGTCAGATCGCTGTCCTGGTCATAGATCACCCGACCCGCGTCTGGCCGGGTTTTGCCAGTGATCACATCCATCAACGTGGTTTTCCCCGCGCCGTTGGGACCAATCACGCAGCGCAGTTCACCGACGCCGATCTGCAGCGAAAGATCGCTGAGCGCTCTGAAGCCCTCAAACGACACGCTGATCTTCTCCAGTTGCAGCACCGGATCGCGCTGTGCCCGGTGGCGATCCGCCAGCTGGGGTTGGGTAAACAGGGCATCACTCATTTTTTCCTCCGGCGCAGCAGGCCAATCACGCCATGCGGCAGAAACAGCGTTACCAGGATAAACATCAGACCCAGGAAAAAGAGCCAGTATTCGGGGAAGGCGACCGTGAAAAAGCTGCGTGCGCTGTTAACAATCGCCGCGCCCAGCAGCGGGCCAATCAGCGTGCCGCGTCCGCCCAGCGCCACCCAGATCGCCGCTTCAATCGAGTTGGCCGGTGACATCTCGCCCGGATTGATAATGCCGACCTGCGGCACATAGAGCGCCCCGGCCAGGCCGCACAGTACGGCAGAGAGTGTCCAGACAAACAGCTTGAAGCCTCGCGCATCGTAACCACAGAACATCAGGCGGTTTTCAGCATCGCGTACTGCCGTCAGCACCCGGCCAAACTTGCTGCGCGCCAGGGCGAAGCCGATCACCAGACTCAGCAGCAGCAGCAGCACGGTGGCGATAAACAGCCCGATGCGGGTGCCGGTCGCCGTTACCGAAAAGCCGAGCAGGGTGGTAAAGCCGGTAAAGCCGTTGTTGCCGCCAAAACCGGTTTCATTGCGGAAGAACAGCAGCATCCCGGCGTAGGTCAGCGCCTGGGTCATGATGGAGAAGTAGACGCCTTTGATCTTCGAGCGAAAAGCGAAGAAGCCAAACACCAGCGCCAGCATGCCCGGCACCATCATGCTCAGACAGAGCGCCCAGGCAAAGTATTCGGTGCCGGTCCAGAACCAGGGCAGCTCACGCCATGAGAGAAAGGACATAAAGGCGGGCAAGCCTTCACCGGCGGCCTGACGCATCAGGTACATGCCCATGGCATATCCGCCCAGAGCAAAGAACAGGCCGTGACCCAGCGACAGCAATCCGGCGTAGCCCCACACCAGATCCAGCGCTACCGCGACCACCGCGTAGCAGAGGATTTTGCCGACCAGCGTCAGGGTATAGGTAGAGATCGCCAGCGGATGCGTGGCAGGCAGCAGCGCCAGAAACGGCAGCACCAGTAACGCCAGGGTGATGACCAGGCCGATGCTGATCGTCAGGCGCGGCGCGGTGCGCACAGCGCGGAGTGTGATGGGTTGCGTCATCAGTCAGTCACCCTTCCTTTAACCGCAAACAGTCCCTGCGGACGTTTCTGAATAAACAGCACGATAATCACCAGGATCAGGATCTTACCCAGCACCGCGCCAATCTGCGGCTCCAGCACTTTGTTGAGAATCCCCAGGCTGAACGCGGCAACCACGGTGCCCGCCAGCTGGCCGACGCCACCCAGTACCACCACCAGGAACGAGTCGATGATGTAGCCCTGACCCAGCTCCGGTCCGACGTTACCGAGCTGCGACAGGGCGACGCCGCCCAGCCCGGCAATGCCGGAGCCGAGGCCAAACGCCAGCATATCGACGCGGCCGGTCGGCACGCCGCAGCACTCCGCCATGGCGCGGTTCTGCGTCACGGCGCGCACGTTCATGCCAAGACGGGTTCGGTTCAGCAGCAGCCAGGTGAGCGCCAGCACAAACACCACAAACAGGATTACCGCGATGCGGTTCCACGGCAGCACCAGATTAGGCAGCAGCTGTAAGCCTCCGGAGAGCCACGACGGATTCGCCACCTCCAGGTTCTGCGCTCCGAACAGCACACGCACCAGCTGGATTAGCATCAGGCTGATGCCCCAGGTGGCGAGCAGCGTCTCCAGCGGACGTCCATAGAGATGGCGGATCACCGTGCGCTCCAGCGCCATGCCAATAGCGGCAGTGACCATAAAGGCGACCGGCAGCGCCAGCAGCGGATACCAGGCTAAGTAGTGCGGGGCAAACTGCTGGAACAGGCTCTGAACCCACCAGGTGGCGTACGCACCCAGCATCAGCATTTCACCGTGCGCCATGTTGATCACGCCGAGCAGGCCATAGGTGATTGCCAGGCCCAGCGCGGCCAGCAGCAGGATGGACCCCAGTGACAGGCCGCTGAAGGCCTGCCCCAGCAGATCGCCCCACATCAGCCGTTTCTGAATCTGTTGCAGGCTCTCCGTCGCGGCTGCCCGCACCGTGGCGTCCGGTTCATTCGCGGGCTGGGTCAGGCGTTGCAGGCTGGCCTGGGTATTGGGATCGCTGGACTCGCCCAGCAGTTTCACCGCCCGCAGGCGCACCATCGGCTCGCCATCCGCCAGTTGCAGGTTCGCCAGCGCCAGCGCTAATGCGGCGTGAACGCGGCTATCTTTTTCGGCGGCCAGACGCTGTTCCAGCAGCGGCAGCTGGTCGGCGGCACCCTCATTCTGCAGCTGCTGCGCTGCACGCAGACGCAGTGCCGCATCGCTGCTCACCAGCTGGTGGGCAGCCAGCGCGTTGTTCACCAGCACGCGCAGGCGATTGTTCATAAACAGCTTTTTAATGTTGCCGGTGGGCTGCGATACAGCGTCCAGCGGCTGTAGCGTCGAACCCTGCTGGCTGAATGGCTGTTTGTTCTGGTCGATGACCACGGTTTCGGCCTTCAGCGCTTCCAGCAGCGGCAGACGATGGCTGTCCGGCGCGGCGGCCCACTGTTGCAGCAGCGTGGCCTGCTGGCTGCGGCTGGCGGCGGCAAAGTCAGCCGCCGGTCCGGCACTGGCAAACAGCGGTATCAGCAGCAGCAGGCTGAAAAAGCAGCGACATAAATTCATAAAAGGAGCCTCGTTTGGGAAGGTCAGCACGGCAGCCTGAAAAGTGACAGCCGTGCTGCCGCGTCACAGCGGGTGACGCTGTCTCATCAGCAACGCGCGCTTACTGCGCGGTCTTCACCGGGTGATCGGGCTTCTTATCGTTACCGGCAATGTACGGGCTCCACGGCTGCGCGCGCACCGGCTTATCGGTCTGCCACACCACGCTGAACTGGCCGTTCTCTTCCACTTCGCCAATCATGACCGGCTTATGCAGATGATGGTTGGTCTCATCCATGGTCAGGGTAAAGCCATCCGGCGCTTTGAAGGTCTGACCGGCCATCGCCGCGCGCACCTTGTCCACGTCCGTCGTGCCCGCTTTTTCCACCGCCTGCGCCCACATATGAATGCCAACATAGGTCGCTTCCATCGGGTCGTTGGTCACGACGGTGGCGGCGTTCGGCAGGTTGTGGGCTTTGGCGTAAGCGCGGTAGTCGGCGACGAATTTCGCGTTGGTCGGATTATCGATCGACTCGAAATAGTTCCAGGCGGCTAACTGACCCACCAGTGGTTTGGTGTCGATGCCGCGCAGCTCCTCTTCGCCCACCGAGAAGGCGACGACCGGAATGTCCGTGGCTTTGATGCCCTGGTTGGCCAGCTCTTTGTAGAACGGTACGTTGGAGTCACCGTTGATGGTCGAGACCACGGCTGTTTTGCCGCCTGCCGCGAATTTTTTGATGTTCGACACAATGGTCTGATAGTCGCTGTAGCCAAACGGCGTATAGACCTCTTCGATATCTTTGTCGGCCACGCCTTTGCTGTGCAGGAAGGCGCGCAGGATCTTGTTGGTGGTGCGCGGATAGACATAGTCGGTGCCCAGCAGGAAGAAGCGTTTTGCGCTGCCGCCATCTTCGCTCATCAGGTACTCCACCGCCGGAATCGCCTGCTGGTTAGGTGCCGCGCCGGTGTAGAAGACGTTGGGCGACATCTCTTCCCCTTCATACTGCACCGGATAGAACAGCAGGCCGTTCAGTTCTTCAAACACCGGCAGTACCGATTTGCGTGATACCGAGGTCCAGCAGCCAAATACCACCGCTGCTTTATCCTGGGTCAGCAGCTGCCGCGCTTTCTCGGCAAACAGCGGCCAGTTTGAAGCGGGATCGACCACCACCGGCTCCAGCTTTTTCCCCAGCACGCCGCCTTTGGCGTTGATCTCATCAATGGTCATCAGCGCCACATCTTTCAGCGGCGTTTCAGAAATCGCCATGGTGCCGGAGAGCGAATGCATGATCCCCACTTTGATGGTGTCAGCCGCCTGCGCACTCCAGGCGAAACCCAGACTGACAACGGTGGCGGAGAGCGCGAAAGCTTTGATCAACGAACGTCTTTTCATCATTTAAACCCCTGAGTGGTTGTTATGTTATTCGGTGAGCTGGAGCCGTGCCTGCTGCAGGCGATGCAGAGTAATCTTCCTGACCTCCGCCTTACTGACGGCGATGTGATCGGTCAGGATGCGTTGCGCCTCGCCTGTCTGCTGCTTGAAAATCGCCTGTAAAATCTGCGCATGTTCCTGATAAGTGGCACAGATGCGGTCGTCGCGGGTGAAGTCGAGCCGGCGAATAATGCGGATCTTCTCCGTGAGTTCGGCGTGAATGCGTGCCATCTCCGGGTTGCCCGCTGCGGCCACCAGCGTCATGTGAAACGCCTCGTCATGCTGCGACACCACCAGACCCTCGGTGAGCGCCTCTGCCTCACACCAGAACTGGTTAAGTTCGCTTAACAGCGCGGCACACTGCGGCGCAGGTAGGGCGCAGAGGCGTTTTACCGCCTCGCACTCCAGTACGGTGCGCAGGTCATACAGCGATTCGAACCAGGCAAAATCGAAGTTTTTGATCTGCCAGCCGCTGCGGAACCAGACTTCAACAAAGCCTTCGCGCTCCAGCCGGAACAGCGCCTGGCGCACCGGCGTGCGGCTGACCGCCATCCGTCCGGCGATTTCGCTTTCGCTGAAACGATCGCCCGGCATCAGCCGAAAGGCGAAAATATCGGCCTTCAGCGCCTGATAGACCCGTTCAGCCAGCGCTTCCGGACGCGCTTTAGGGGATTGAGGTTGGGTTGTCATTGCCGCTCCTTATTCCAGCCACAGCAGGTTGTCGCCTGGACTCACCGGACGGCCCGCCTGGCAGGCAATCCGCGTTACCCGACCGGCCTGCGGCGCGACAATCGCCAGTTCCATCTTCATCGCCTCGACGATAATCAGCGTCTGTCCGGCGCTGACCGCGTCGCCCGGCTGCACCAGCACTTTCCAGATGTTGCCATTGAGATCCGCCTGCACCGCCAGCCCGGCTTCCTCCTCCGCGCTGACGCTGGCTTGCGCCTCATCCGCCTCTGGTGCGTTCTGTTCTTCCTGCGCCCAGAGCTGCACTTCCTGTTCAAAGGCAGCGGCCTGGCGCTGGCGGAACGCGGCAATCTCAGCGGCATGCTCGGCGAGGAACTGCTGGTGGGCAGCAAAATCAAACTGCGTCTCTTCAATACGCAGGCTGGCACGGCCTTCACGGAAATCTTCGCGCAGCTGGTTCAGTTCGGTTTCACTCACCGGATAGAAGCGCACCTGATCGAAGAAGCGCAGCAGCCACGGCGCATCGGCCGCGAACTGTGCGTTTTTCAGGAAGGTGTTCCAGATGGGCAGCGTACGACCCACCAGCTGATAGCCGCCGGGGGAATCCATGCCGTAGATGCACATGTACATGCCGCCGATGCCGACGGTGCCTTCGGCGGTAAAGGTGCGCGCCGGACTGTATTTAGAACTCAGCAGGCGATGACGTGGATCGATCGGCACGGCACAGGGCGCGCCCAGGTAGACGTCGCCCAGGCCGAGTACCAGATAGCTGGCGTCGAACAGGGTGTCGCGCACCTGCTCGCGGCTGCTTAAGCCGTTAATACGCTGGATGAAGTCCACGTTGTTCGGCAGCCACGGCGCGCTGGCACGCACCGTCTCCTGATAGCGGCTGACCGCACCCAGCGTGGCGCTGTCTTCAAATGCCATCGGCATCCACACCACGCGCGACGGGACTTTCAGCGTGCTGACATTGCCCAGCGTCGCTTCCAGCGCCAGCAGCAGCGACATCAGAGCGGACTGGTGAATGATGCGGCTGTCATAGCGCACCTGCAGCGATCGCACGCCTGGCGACAGCTCCTCAACGCCAGGCTCTGCCTGCGCTGTCAGGGCATTCATCAGCAGGTGGACGCGCAGGCGCAGCGCCAGATCCAGCACGTTGTCGCCATACTCAATCAGCACATATTTGTCGCCCGCCTGGCGATAGACCACTTTCGGCGTACTGCCGGTAGCCTCAATGGCGGCCAGAATGGTGGCGGAGCCGTGGGCGGTTTCGGCCAGTGACGGCACGGCAAAGGTCGATGGTGGTTCCGGCCGCAGGGTTTCAATCAGATGCATCTGCGCTTTTTCCCGCGCCAGCGCATCGTCTGCCGTAATCGGGTGGAAGCGGATGGTGTCGCCAGGTTTGACCTGACCCACTTTCCACAGCTCGGCTTTGGCGATGGTCACCGGACAGACAAAGCCGCCCAGGCTTGGGCCGTCATGTGTCAGGATCACCGGGAAGTCGCCGGTGAAATTGACCGCGCCAATGGCATATTCACAGTCGTGAACGTTGGAGGGGTGCAGACCCGCTTCGCCGCCGTTGGCGCGGGTCCAGGTCGGCTTCGGACCCACCAGCCGCACGCCGAGGCGATTGGAGTTGTAGTGCACCTGCCAGTCGCTGGCAAAGAATTCATCGATAGCGGCCTGGGTGAAGAAGTCTGGTGCGCCGTGCGGGCCGTAGAGCACGCCGATGCGCCATTCGGTGCCGTAGTGCGGGATCAGCGCCGCATCGAGTGGCTGCGGGTCACTGACCGGGGCAGGCGTGGTGCAGGCTGCCCGTTCAGGCTGTGAGATCGCCAGCATATCGGCCACCCGCAGGGTGCGCCCGGCGTGACCGCCGAACTGGCCCAGCGAGAAGGTACTGCGGCTGCCCAGGTATTCCGGCACGTCGAAGCCGTTACGCACCGCCAGATAGCTGCGGCACCCCTGCCGGGCGCGTCCCAGTGTCAGTGTCTGTCCGGCTTTCACCGCCAGCGGCTGCCAGTAGCTGACCGGTTCACCATCAAGCGTGGCGTCGCAGTCCGCGCCGGTCAGCGCCACAATGGCATCACAGTGGAAGCGCAGCGTCGGTCCCTGCAGAGTAAACTCCAGGCCCGCAGACGTGTCATGGTTACCGACGATGCGGTTAGCCAGCCGGAACGCGAAGTCATCCATCGGGCCGGAAGGCGGCACGCCGATATCCCAGTAGCCGAGGCGGCCAGGATAGTCCTGAACCGAACTGAAGGTGCCGGGCTGCACCACTTCCACCACGGAGGCGGCAGGGACGACGCTGTCGAGGTAGCGCGTCCAGACATTGCCAGTGCGAAAGGCGTCGCTGGTGGTAATCTGGCGCAGATAGTCGAGGTTAGTGGCGATGCCATGCAGTTGCGTGGCATCCAGCGCCTGGTGCAGTTTTTCCAGCGCCGCATCACGGGTGTCGGCATGAACAATCAGCTTGGCGATCATCGGATCGTAGAAGCTGGAGACCTCACTGCCGGTTTCGATGCCGCTGTCGACCCGCACACCGTCAGGGAAGGTGACGCCGGTGAGCAGGCCGGGGCTGGGCTGAAAGTTCTTCAGCGGATCTTCCGCGTAGAGCCGCACCTCAATGGCCGCGCCCCTGGGTGGCTGCTGCAGACGTGACCAGTCCACCGCATCGCCCGCCGCTACCTGCAACATGCACGCCACCAGATCGAGTCCGGTGACGCATTCGGTGACCGGATGCTCCACCTGCAGACGGGTATTCACTTCCAGAAAGTAAAAGGCCTGCTGGCTGACGTCGTAGATATACTCCACGGTACCTGCGCTGCGGTAGTTCACCCGCTCGCCGAGCCGCACCGCTGAAGCGAGCAGGGCGTCACGCGTCGCCTGCGACAGCCCGGGTGCAGGTGTCTCTTCCACCACCTTCTGATTGCGGCGCTGCAGGGAGCAGTCGCGTTCGCCCAGCGCCACCACTTTGCCCTTGCCGTCACCAAAAATCTGCACTTCAACGTGACGGGCACGATCGATACAGCGCTCCAGAAACACGCCGGCATCACTGAAGAACTGTTCACCCAGACGGCGCACGCTCTCCCAGGCACTGGTGAGCGCATCGGCATCGGCGCAGCGCGTCAGGCCAATGCCGCCGCCGCCCGCCGTGCTTTTCAGCATCACAGGATAGCCAATGTCATCAGCGGCCTGTAACGCCTCCTCCAGCGAGCCGAGCAGCGGTGTGCCTGGCGTCATCGGGACACCCGCGCTGGCAGCCAGCTCACGGGCGCGGTGTTTCAGGCCGAACTCACCAATCTGCTGCGCGGTGGGGCCGACAAAGGCGATGCCCGCCGCGTCGCAGGCGTCAGCAAACGGCTGGCTTTCAGAAAGAAAACCGTAGCCGGGCCAGATCGCCTGCGCGCCGCTCTGCTGCGCCGCCGCCAGAATTTTGTCGATGCGCAGATAGCTGTCGCTGGCTTTGTCGCCGCCCAGCGCGATAGCGATATCGGCCTGCTTAACGTGCTGCGCATTGCGATCAGCGTCAGAGTAAACTGCGACGCTTTTCACGCCGAGGCGCTTCAGCGTGCGGATGGCGCGGCAGGCAATTTCGCCGCGGTTGGCAATCAGTACGGTGGTGAACATGATCAGTGACTCCCCTGTGATGCCAGCCAGTTGCGCCAGCCGCCCGTTTCAGTAATCTCCAGCGCGGTCTTCAGCGCCGAGCCTTCGCAGATAAAGCCTTTTACCACCCGGCCATCAGCCAGCGTCAGGCTGCCGATACCCAGCGGTGCGGGGATCTCCGCCACAAACTCGCCAAAACGCGCGACCGGGATATCCCACAGTTCAACGGTGATCGCAGCGCCCTGTTCGTCACGCATCAGGCCGGGCTTTTTGATCGCGCCCTCCAGCAGGGCGAAGAGGCGATAGTGTGGCGCGGTCTGCGTCTCTTCGACCCAGACGGCCTTGCGTTCAGTGAGCTGGAAATTAAGCGGCATGCCGGTCAGATGCGCGCCCACGACCGCCAGCCGGACATGGTCGGGTGAGACGGGCAGCGAAGTGCGCCGGGCCGGGAAGGGCTGGCCGGTGGCGCCCAGCGGCAGAGCGAGCTGCTGCTGCCAGCGAAGACCAAATTCCGCCAGTGCCCGATCGTGCCAGGCAGGCGCAATCAGCGTGATGCCAGCCGGGAGATCGTCGTTACGGAACGGGCCGGGCAGCGCCAGTGCAGAGAGGTCGGCAAGATTGGTGAAGTTGGTATAGGTACCGAAATGCGAGTTGTAGAGAATCGGCTCCTGCTTCATCTCCTCAAGGGTATGGATGGTGGGCGAGGTGGGCACCACCAGCGCGTCGAACTGTGCCAGCGTCTGGTGAATCTGGCGCGTCAGCCCGGCCCGCAGATATTCCGCCTTATAAGCATCAACCGCGCTGTATTTCAGGCCGCTGGCGACGATCTCATGCACCACCGGGTCCATTTCCGCCGGACGATCAAGCATCCCGCCCACCGCCGCCGTGCGTTCGGCGACCCAGGCACCGTAATAAAGCTGTTCAGCCAGCTTGCTGAACGGGGTGAAGTCGATAGGGTGCAGCGTTGCGCCGCCCGTCTGCAATGCCTCCAGCGCCCGATCCCAGGCGGCTTCAGCCGCCGCATCATCAAAAAATTCCGGGTTCGCCGGAATAGCAAAATGAGGATGAATTGGCAGGCTGGCCGGGGCAGTGCGTGGATTGATGCGCGAATAGGCGTCACCGGCATCATAGCCTCCCATGATATTGGCGACATAAAAGGCATCTTCTGCCATCAGTGCAAACACCGAAATAGTGTCGTTGAGGCGACAGGCGGGCACTACGCCACGCGCAGAGAACCAGCCCTTGGTCGGCTTGAGTCCGACTATATTGTTAAAGCCCGCCGGCACGCGGCCCGAACCGGCGGTATCGGTGCCTAGCGAAAAGGCAACCAGCCCGCGCGCCAGCACTGATGCCGAGCCGGAGCTGGAGCCGCCACTGACATAATCAGGGTCAAAGGTGTTACTGACCGCGCCATAAGGGGAGCGGGTGCCCACCAGACCGGTCGCGAACTGATCGAGGTTGGTTTTGCCGATGACGACGGCGCCAGCGGCTTTCAGCCGGGCGACAGCGACCGCGTCTTCACTGGCTGTATAGGTAAAAGCAGGGCAGGCGGCGCTGGTCGGCCAGCCCGCCACATCGATATTGTCTTTGACCGCAAAGGGCACACCAAACAGCGGCAGTGAGCCGGGATCGCGCTGATAATCCGCCAGCAGTGGCGCAATCTGTGCCGCTAACTGATCCGGTGTGGCCAGATAGATCCAGGCATTATCACGGGTATCGATCGCTGCCAGATGTGCAGTCAGCAGTGAGGTTATCTGTTGCGGAGCCTGCTGGTAGCGCTGCTGCCAGGCGGGAAGTGTCAGGCCGAGGGTTGAAGTCATATGAAGAATTCCAGCTGGTATACAAGATGGGATTCAACATAGCAAAGGGTGTGCCACTTTTTTAACGCAATGATTCAATAGTTTAATGCGTTCAGTGATAAGATTTTCTGATGATAATTTGCACAATGACGGCGCGCACGCTGATCGATGACGGTGCGTTTAGTGTCTGTGTGCGTAAATTTTGTGAAGAACATGGCAAGAGTCCGGTGGCCCGGTTAGCATGAAAGACTGTCTGGCAACTCGCCGGCGCCCAGCAACAGAGGAGATTTACGTGGTGAAGTGGCGTAACTGGATGATAGGGATTTGCCTGGTCGGTTCGGCCAGCAGCGCATGGGCCGATTCGCTGGATCAACAACGGCAACGTTATCAACAAATTAAACAGGCCTGGGACAGCAACCAGATGGCCACCGTGGATCAGCTGTTGCCGACGCTTCAGGACTATCCGCTCTACCCTTATCTGCAATATCGCCTGCTGGCACAGGATCTCGATCAGGAAACCGCCCTGGCCGTGCAGAACTTTATTCGCCAGTATCCGACGCTGCCACCTGCACGCTCGCTCAGTACCCGCTTTATTAACGTGCTGGCTTACCGTCAGGACTGGCAGGGCGTGCTGAACTTCAGTCCGACCGAACCGAAGCCGGTGCAGGCACGCTGTAACTGGTATTACGCCAAATGGGCCACCGGTCAGCAGCAGGCCGCATTTGATGGCGCGAAGCAGATCTGGCTGCGCGGTACGGCGCTGCCCGCGGACTGCGATAAGCTCTTCTCAGTCTGGCAGGCGTCCGGTCAGATTTCGCCCATTACCATCATGGAACGTATCCGGCTGGCGATGAAAGCGGGCAACGACAGCCTGGTGAGTTATCTGGCGAAGACCTTACCTGCTGACTATCAGACCATGTCTGACGCGATACAGTCCCTGCAGCAGGACCCGTTAACGGTCAGCACCTTTGCCAGCGCCGTCGGGCCAACCGACTTCACCCGCCAGGCCACGATTTACGCCTTTACGCGCGTGGCACGACAGGACATGGAAAATGCCCGCAGTCTGATTCCGGTTCTGGTCCGGGCGCAGAAGATGGGACCGGAAGATGAGCAGGCGCTGAAGGAGATTGTGGTCTGGCGCATGATGGGCAGCGATCTCACCTCTGAGCAGGCGCGCTGGCGCGATGCGGTGGTGATGAACAGTGAGTCGACCGCGCTGGTGGAACGCCGGGTGCGACTGGCGCTTTCTCAGCAGGATCGACGCGGCCTGAATACCTGGATCGCCCGTCTGCCGCTGGAAGCGAAAGAGAAAGATGAGTGGCAGTACTGGCAGGCTGACCTGCTGTTTGCAAAAGATCGCAAAGAGGAAGCAGAAGAGATCCTGCGCAAGCTGATGCAGGCACGTGGCTTCTATCCGATGGTGGCCGCCCAGCGGCTCGGCGTTGACTACCCGTTGCAGGTCGATGAAGCACCGAAGCCTGACAGTGCCACGGTGCAGGGACCGGAGCTGGCCCGCGTACGCGAACTGATGTACTGGGGGCTGGATAATCTGGCACGCAGCGAGTGGAGTAATCTGATTGCCAGCCGCACCCACACGCAGCAGCAGATGCTGGCGCGTTACGCCAATGAGCAGGACTGGTGGGATCTCAGCGTGCAGGCGACCATCACCGCAAAAATGTGGGACAGCCTGAAAGAGCGCTTCCCGCTGGCGTGGCAGAGCGTCTATGAGCGCAATACCGAGGTCAAACAGATCCCGCCGAGCTATGCGATGGCGATTTCGCGCCAGGAAAGTGCATGGAACCCGAAAGCGCGTTCGCCGGTCGGGGCCAGTGGTCTGATGCAGATTATGCCTGCCACCGCGGCGCATACCGTGAAGATGTACAACATTCCTGGCTACAGCAATACCAGCCAGCTGCTGGATCCGGAAACCAATATCCAGATCGGCACGCAGTATCTGGAATATGTCTATCAGCAGTTTAACCAGAACCGGATTTTCGCCTCCGCGGCCTATAACGCCGGTCCGGGCCGGGTGCGAAGCTGGCAGAAAACCAGTGCAGGCAATCTCGACGCCGTCGCGTTTATTGAGACCATTCCGTTCTCTGAAACACGCGGCTACGTGAAGAATGTGCTGGCGTATGACGCCTACTATCGTCACTTCATGGGCAAGCCTGACAGGATCCTGTCAGATGCTGAGTGGAATCGCCGTTACTAGCTGTGCTAAGCTTCCGTACTCTTTAGCGAGTACGGAAGCCTCTTCATGACCCATTCTGATTCCTCCTCTACCGATGCGCATCCGCCAGAAAATAGCTGGCAACGCTTTGTCGTGCTGATGCAGCAGGCCTTTGCCGATGGTCATGCATTGCCACTGATGCAACTGATGATGACGCCTGATGAGCGGGAAGCATTCGGTACCCGACTGCGGATTATCGAAGAGTTGATGAACGGCGAAATGAGCCAGCGTGAGCTGAAAAATGAGCTTGGCGTCGGCATCGCGACCATTACCCGCGGCTCTAACAGCCTGAAAGAGGCGCCGCCAGAGCTAAAACGCTGGCTGGAAGCGCATCTGGGACGCGCCTGATTACTGCTGATACAGCGGATGGACGAACGGGCAGAGCGCCAGAATCAGTGCCTGATGATAGACACTGGAGCGGCTGAGCAGGCCGTTCGTGAACGCCCCGATAGCACCACCCTGCTGTTTGATATTGTGGATGCCGGTTAACCGCGCCATCTCTTCGCCCAGCTCACGGCCTTCACGCAGGCCCGCCAGCACTAATGGCGGCAGGGTAAAACTGGCCGAGCGCGATTCGCCGCGCTGCTTCTGGTTTTCCACGACCATCCAGGCAAATGCGGTGTCATCTTCGATGCCTGCCTCAATCGCCACCCAGAACGCCGCTTCAGGCCGGACCTGGCGGGCATTCATGACGCGCTGACGTGCGCCTTTTCGCGTTTCCAGATGGGTTAACGGTTGTGCTGCTACGCCGCTATCGACCTCGACCCCTTCAATATGGCAGGATCCCTCGCCGAAAACGTCGCTGAAAGCCTGAGCAATCGCGCGAATCTTCGCTGGGTTGGTTGTGGCTGCGACAACATGGTACATAATTAGTTGAACCCTCAGGTGATTAAGAGCCTGGCCCATCAGGCGATTTTACGGGCTGGTCTGAACCTGAGCAGTGCCACGATCCTCACGTACTCCGTGTACGCCGGGTTATTCCGCACGCTCCGTGTCCAGGCTGCCTGCAACAATGATGCCTGATGGGGCAGGCTCTGAGACGATTTTTGTCGCAGTATAACGGAAACTAACATGCTACAGGTCTATCTTGTTCGTCACGGTGAAACGGTATGGAATGCGGAACGCCGCATTCAGGGGCAATCCGACAGTCCGCTGACGGAAAAAGGTGAGCAACAGGCTTATCAGGTGGGTGAGCGCGTCAAACATCTGGGCATCACGCACGTGATTGCCAGCGATCTGGGGCGTACGCGCCGCACCGCGGAGATTATTGCGGATGCCTGCGGATGCGCAGTGACGCTGGATCCGCGGCTGCGTGAGCTGAATATGGGCGTGCTGGAGAAGCGTCCGCTGGATGGCTTAACGGCGGAGGAAGAGCAGTGGCGCGCCACGCTGGTCAACGGCACCGAAGGCGGTCGCATTCCAGAAGGCGAGTCGATGACGGAGATGGCGACGCGCATGCACGCCGCGCTGAATGCCTGCCTCGAACTGCCTGCCGGAAGCCGCCCGCTGCTGGTCAGTCACGGTATGGCGCTGGGATCGCTGGTCAGCACGATTCTTGGTCTGCCCGCGTATGCCGAACGTCGCCTGCGACTGCGTAACTGCTCAATCTCACGTGTCGATTATCAGCAGAGTGCCTGGCTGGCAGAAGGGTGGATTGTGGAGACGGCGGGGGATATTTCCCATCTTGACGCGCCTGCGCTCGACGAGCTGCAACGCTGATGTCGTGAAAGCTGCCGTCCACAGACGGCAGCCCTGACCTTAGCTGGCGACGGTCTGGCGGCGAATCGGAATCAGGTATTCGCACCGGATCTCGGTCGGTGGTTCAGCGCGCTTTTTACCACCATCGGTATAAAAACGTTCAATATCCTGTCCCTGACGACGGGTCAGTCCCAGCGTTGGCATGCAGGTGCCGTAAAGCAGCAGGATAAATTCCTGCAGATTGACGCGCGGGCCATTATAGGTGAACTGCACGTAATCGCCCGCTTCCAGAATAACACTCTGTCCGGAGTGCAGGTTGACTGCGCTGTCAGCAGGCACCGCCGTGGTGTAGAGAATCTCCTGCTCATCATCTTTGTCCTGGCTGGCACGCACCTGATGCAGGCCATACAGCACCGGCGGAACCGTGTCCGTTTCCAGCAGGAACTGCTTCCAGAAGTGAATCCGCATCTCGTCGCGATAGCTGGAGATCTGCTCCAGAATACAGGTGTAGTTCTGGGTTTGTCCCACCAAGACCGTTTCCGGCAGGGTAACGAAAGCCGGTTCCGGCTGCGTCTCATCGTCCAGGCGAATCGGGGGACGAATACCGAATGAGTTCCAGTCGGAAGCGCGACGATACCAGGCCGGTGTCTGAGCAAACTGCTTTTTGAATGCGCGAGTAAAAGTTTGCTGTGAATCAAAACGATACTGCAGGGCGATGTCCAGAATCGGGCGACTGGTCAGGCGCAGCGCGACAGCAGCTTTCGACAGACGACGCGCACGGATATAGGCACCTATTGCGTGACCGGTTACGTCCTTGAACATCCTTTGTAAATGCCATTTAGAGTAACCAGCTTTCTGGGCAACATTGTCCAGTGAAAGGGGTTGATCCAGATGGCTCTCCAGCCAGACAAGCAAATCGCGAATGATACCGGCTTGGTCCATAAAACATCCTCATACTCTGGTGAGTGCAGCTAAACGCATTCGAAGAATATTAGCACTCATTGCTCAAAAGACGTGGGCCGTTTTCCGGGGAAGGTTGTGCTAAATCAGTACGGGCTCAAACCCGTTTTAGTTTGGTCATTAGTTCGATTAACAGTACATTACATTCTCATCTATTCCATTTGCAATGGTAACGCCATGACAATAACGCGTCTTATGATCGCTGCGCTGACCACGCTCACCTTTTCCAGCCCGCTGCTTGCCGAACAGATTGGCTCTGTTGATACGGTATTCAAGATATTCGGGCCTGACCACAAGATCATTGTTGAAGCATTCGATGACCCGGACGTTAAAAATGTAACCTGTTATATCAGCCGGGCGAAGACCGGCGGTATCAAAGGCGGACTGGGGCTGGCAGAAGATACCTCTGATGCCGCGATTTCCTGTCAGCAGGTAGGTCCGGTCGAACTGAGTGATAAAATTGCGCAGGGCAAAGCGGAGGGCGAAGTGGTCTTCCGCCAGCGCACCTCTTTAATCTTTAAGAAGTTGCAGGTTGTACGCTTCTTCGACAAAAAGCGCAATGCTCTGGTCTATCTGAGCTACTCCGATAAAGTGGTCGATGGTTCACCGAAAAATGCGCTCAGCGCCGTGCCGATTATGCCGTGGCACTGATTAAACTGCTGTATTGAGCATAAAAAAACGCCCGCAGGGGCGTTTTTTTATTTATCGCATCTGACAGCGGATTAATCCTGCAGATCACCACAGAAGCGATAACCTTCACCATGAATGGTGGCGATGATCTCAGGCGTGTCCGGCGTGGATTCGAAATGCTTGCGGATACGACGGATGGTGACATCAACGGTGCGATCGTGCGGCTTAAGGTCGCGGCCGGTCATTTTTTTCAGCAGGTCGGCACGGGTCTGAATTTTGCCTGGATTTTCGCAGAAGTGCAGCATGGCGCGGAACTCACTGCGCGGCAATTTGTAGTGCTCGCCGTTCGGGTTGATCAGCGAGCGGCTGTTGATATCCAGCTCCCAACCGTTAAATTTATAACTCTCTACCTGACGGCGCTCTTCGCCTGGCATCGCCAGGTTCATGGTGCGTGACAGCAGGTTGCGGGCACGAATAGTCAGCTCACGCGGATTAAACGGTTTGGTGATGTAGTCATCAGCGCCAATTTCCAGACCAAGAATTTTATCGACTTCGTTGTCACGGCCGGTCAGGAACATCAGGGCGACATTAGCCTGCTCACGCAGTTCACGGGCCAGCAGCAGGCCGTTTTTACCGGGCAGGTTGATGTCCATAATGACCAGGTTAACGTCATTGTCGGTCAGCACCTGATGCATTTCAGCACCATCAGTCGCCTCGTACACCACATAACCTTCCGCCTCAAAAATGCTCTTGAGGGTATTACGCGTGACCAGTTCGTCTTCAACGATAAGAATGTGCGGGGTCTGCATGTTTAGCTACCTAAAATTTGCCAACAAATTGAAAACAGGGCGTACAGCGGTATGGCGTTCTCCATCATCGAGAGCGACGGGCCGCGCTGAACCGTTGTACGAAATCATATTTTGATAAGCCATCTATCAACGTCAACAACAGGTTTAGCTCAGCCAGTCAGGATGAAAATTGCATGCCCCGGGCGTTAATGATAATGGCGCATATCCTAACTGTATTAACAGCAACCTAACAGCACCAACTACAACCGATAAGCATAAAAACAACGCTTCGTTGACTTATATCAAATGCAATTGTAGCACGTTAACACTTTTGTGAAAAACTTCTCGCAGATTGACTGTTTAGCTCACAAAAAGCATCATTTTCGTTACATTTATTACGCTTGTGACCCAAAATGAAATCAGTAGGTAATTACATTATATGTCTTTGAATTTAAATGAATTAATGATGATTTCTTTAATAAGGCTGGTTTCGGCGATAAAAATATTCAGGACATCACTTTTCACTGGTTTTTACATTGTTAACACCCGATTTTCTTATTACCTTCTGACAACTGAATCATTAACAGCCATGTTAATATGGCGTTATGTAAATGGACCCATGGAATAAAAATATGCTTTTTCCCCTGATTCTCGTCTCGCCCGCGCGGCCAGAAAATATCGGCGCTGCGGCGCGCGCCATGAAAACCATGGGATTCAGCCAGCTGCGTATCGTTGCCAGCGACGCCTGGCAGGATCCGGCAGCACGCCGGGTAGCCCATGGCGCGGGTGAGATCCTCGATAATGTTCAGACCTTTGCTACCCTGGCCGAGGCATTAGCGGATATCGATTTTTCGGTCGCGACGACGGCGCGCAGCCGGGCAAAGTTCCGTTACTACGCCACACCCGAGCAGGTTGAAACGCAACTGCTGGAAAAGCGTCAGTGGGTCAACAGCATGGCGCTGGTGTTTGGTCGCGAAGATAGCGGGCTGACCAACGAGGAGCTGGAGCAGGTTGATCTGCTCACCGGCATCCCGATGGCAAATGACTATCCCTCACTGAATCTCGGTCAGGCAGTGATGGTTTACTGCTATCAGCTGTCGAAGCTGAATCAGGTTGAAGCGCCGGTTGCGTCCGCCGCCGACGGGCAGCAGCTGCAGGCGCTGCGTCAGCGTTTCCATCAGTTGCTGGCGCAACTCGACGTCAGTGATGATGAGAAGCTCTCTGACTGGATCGATCAGCGAGTGGGTCTGCTGGAACAGCGTGACAGCGCGATGCTGCATCGTCTGCTGCACGATATTGAAAAAAAACTCACAGATAAATCCTCGGCAAAAAGCTGATTTTACAGCAACAGATCGCAGGGAATGTCGGCATTGCAAACGATTAAACAGCATTTTGCGGTTTAACCGGAGGCTGTGCGCAGTGGCGGAAAACTGTCCTCCGGACAAATCGGGTTGACTTAATGTGCGCTTTGCTTTACTTCTGGACGCAAGACGGACAGACAAAAACAGACAGAAAATAAATCTAAATGCGTAAAATCAGCCTGAACACCACAATTATTACCACCACCATTACCTCAGGTAACGGTGCGGGCTGACGCATACAGGAAAAACAGAAAACAAGCCCGCACCTAAACAGTGCGGGCTTTTTTTTCGGCTTAAATTCAGGAGAGTTAATATTATGCGAGTGCTGAAATTCGGCGGGACCTCGGTAGCGAATGCGGCGCGTTTTCTTCGCGTCGCTGACATACTGGAAAGCAATGCGCAACAAGGACAGGTTGCAACCGTGCTCTCTGCACCTGCGAAGATCACTAACCATCTGGTGGCGATGATTGAAAAAACCATCAGTGGTCAGGACGCTTTGCCGAATATCAGCGACGCCGAACGCATCTTCAGCGAGCTGCTGCAGGGACTCGCAGCTGCGCAGCCGGGCTTTGAGTTTGATCGACTGAAAACCCGCGTTGATCTGGAGTTTGCGCAGCTGAAGCAGGTACTGCACGGCATCAGCCTGCTGGGCCAGTGCCCGGACAGCGTCAACGCAGCGATTATCTGTCGTGGTGAAAAACTCTCGATTGCAATCATGGAAGCGCTGCTACAGGCGCGCGGTCACGAGGTCAGCGTGATTGATCCGGTCGAGAAGCTGCTGGCGATCGGCCACTACCTCGAATCCACTGTCGATATTCCTGAATCAACCCGCCGTATTGAAGCGAGCCAAATCCCGCCGCAGAACATGATTCTGATGGCTGGCTTTACCGCCGGTAACGAGCGCGGCGAGCTGGTAGTGCTGGGCCGTAATGGCTCCGATTATTCAGCGGCTGTACTGGCCGCCTGTCTGCGCGCCGACTGCTGCGAAATCTGGACCGATGTGGATGGCGTCTATACCTGCGATCCGCGTCAGGTGCCGGATGCACGCCTGCTGAAGTCAATGTCCTATCAGGAGGCGATGGAGCTCTCCTATTTCGGTGCCAAAGTGCTGCATCCCCGCACCATCGCGCCTATCGCCCAGTTCCAGATCCCATGCCTGATCAAAAACACCGCCAATCCGCAGGCGCCCGGCACCCTGATTGGTGCTGAAGGCGAACAGGATGAGAGCCCGGTAAAAGGCATCACCAACCTGAATAACATGGCGATGGTCAACGTCTCCGGTCCCGGCATGAAAGGGATGGTCGGGATGGCGGCCAGAGTCTTTGCGGCGATGTCGCGCACCGGTATCTCGGTGGTGCTGATCACTCAATCCTCTTCCGAATACAGCATCAGTTTCTGCGTGCCGCAGAGCGAGCTGGCGCGGGCGCGTCACGTGCTGGAAGAAGAGTTTTATCTTGAGCTGAAAGATGGCCTGCTGGATCCGCTGGATATCATTGAAAACCTGGCAGTGATTTCGGTGGTGGGCGATGGCATGCGTACCCTGCGTGGCATCTCAGCAAAATTCTTCTCGGCGCTGGCACGTGCCAATATCAATATCGTGGCGATTGCACAGGGCTCCTCTGAGCGCTCTATCTCAGTGGTGGTGAATAATGACGAAGTGATCACCGGCGTGCGCGTGGTGCATCAGATGCTTTTCGCCACCGATCAGGTGATCGAAGTGTTTGTGGTTGGCGTCGGCGGCGTCGGCGGTGCGCTGCTGGATCAGTTACATCGCCAGCAAGCGTGGCTGAAGCAGAAGCATATTGACCTGCGGGTCTGCGGCATTGCGAACTCGCATGCGCTGTTAACAAACGTCCACGGCATCGATTTAAGCAACTGGCAGGCGGCACTAACCGAAGCGAAAGAGCCGTTCAATCTCGGACGCCTGACCCGTCTGGTGAAAGAATATCACCTGCTTAATCCGGTCATTGTGGATTGTACCTCCAGCCAGGCCGTTGCCGATCAGTACGCGGATTTCCTCAGCGAGGGCTTCCACGTGGTGACGCCGAACAAAAAGGCCAACACCTCCTCCTGGAATTACTATCAGCAGATGCGCGCCGCCGCCGCCAAATCGCGTCGTAAATTCCTTTATGATACCAACGTCGGGGCCGGGCTGCCGGTGATCGAAAACCTGCAGAACCTGATGAACGCGGGTGATGAACTGCTGCGCTTCTCCGGTATCCTTTCGGGATCGCTGTCGTTCATCTTCGGCAAGCTGGATGAAGGGGTTTCGCTGTCGCAGGCAACGAACATGGCGCGTGAGATGGGCTTTACCGAGCCCGATCCGCGTGACGATCTCGCTGGCACCGATGTGGCGCGTAAGCTGCTGATTCTGGCACGTGAAGCAGGCCATCAGCTGGAGCTGAGTGATATTGAGATTGAGCCACTGCTGCCCGCCAGCCTGGCCGACATTCAGGATGTGGAGCAGTTTATGCAGCGTCTGCCTGAGCTGGATAACGCCTTTGCCGACCGCGTTGCACAGGCGCAGAATGAGGGCAAAGTGCTGCGCTACGTGGGCGTGATTGAAGAGGGCGGTGTCTGCAAAGTGAAGATCGATGCCGTTGACGGCAACGATCCGCTCTTTAAAGTTAAAAACGGTGAGAACGCGCTGGCGTTTTACAGCCGCTACTATCAGCCGATTCCGCTGGTGCTGCGCGGATACGGTGCAGGAAATGATGTCACAGCGGCCGGTGTCTTTGCCGATCTGCTGCGCACGCTGTCATGGAAGTTGGGAGTTTAATCATGGTAAAAATTTACGCACCGGCCTCGATTGGTAACGTCAGCGTCGGGTTCGATGTGCTGGGCGCGGCGGTTTCGCCGGTAGATGGCTCCCTGCTGGGTGACTGCGTCTCCGTGGAAGCGGCAGAGCAGTTTTCACTGACCAACGCCGGACGCTTTGTCAGTAAGCTGCCCGCCGATCCTAAAGAGAATATCGTTTATCAGTGCTGGCAGCGTTTCTGCGAGGCGACTGGCAAAGCGATCCCGGTGGCGATGACCCTGGAGAAGAATATGCCCATCGGCTCCGGTCTGGGCTCCAGCGCCTGCTCGGTAGTAGCCGGCCTGATGGCAATGAATGCGTTCTGCGGCAAGCCACTCAGTGACAGCACGCTACTGACGCTGATGGGTGAGCTGGAAGGGCGGATCTCCGGCAGCGTGCATTATGATAATGTCGCTCCCTGCTTCCTCGGCGGCATTCAGCTGATGCTGCAGGAAAATGACATCATCAGCCAGGCGGTACCGGGCTTTGACGACTGGCTGTGGGTGATGGCCTATCCGGGCATTAAAGTGTCGACTGCCGAAGCGCGCGCCATTTTACCGGCGCAGTACCGCAAAGAGGACTGCATTAAGCATGGCCGCCTGCTGGCCGGCTTCATTCACGCCTGCCATACGCGTCAGCCGCAGCTGGCCGCTAAACTTATGCAGGATGTAATTGCAGAACCCTACCGGACCCGGCTGCTGCCAGGCTTCGCCGAGGCGCGGCAGGCCGCAAAAGAGATTGGCGCACTGGCGTGCGGCATCTCCGGCTCTGGTCCGACACTTTTCGCCGTTTGCAATCAGATGGAAACGGCACAGCGGATGGCTGACTGGCTGAGCCAGCACTATCTGCAGAATGATGAAGGCTTCGTCCATATCTGCCGTCTCGACACGGCTGGCGCACGACAATTGGGATAACGCATGAAACTCTACAATCTTAAGGATCACAACGAGCAGGTCAGCTTCGCCCAGGCGGTGAAACAGGGTCTGGGATCGCAGCAGGGTCTGTTCTTTCCGCTGGAACTGCCAGAGTTTGAACTGACCGACATCGACGCGATGCTGGAGATGGATTTTGTCAGCCGCAGCAGCAAAATTCTCTCGGCTTTCATTGGCGACGAGATTCCGGCCCATCAGCTGCATGAGCGTGTTAAAGCCGCTTTTGCTTTTCCGGCCCCGGTGAAAGCCGTCAGCGAAGATATCGCCTGTCTGGAACTGTTCCACGGTCCGACGCTGGCGTTTAAAGACTTCGGCGGCCGTTTCATGGCGCAGATGCTGTCGTATGTCTCAGGCTCCGATGAGCAGATCACCATTCTGACCGCCACCTCCGGTGACACCGGTGCGGCCGTGGCGCACGCGTTCTACGGCATGAAGAACGTGCGCGTGGTGATCCTCTATCCGCAGGGCAAAATCAGTCCGCTGCAGGAGAAACTCTTCTGCACCCTGGGGGGCAACATTGACACTATCGCTATCGACGGCGATTTCGATGCCTGCCAGTCGCTGGTCAAACAGGCGTTTGATGATGAAGAGCTGAAAAAGACGATTGGTCTGAACTCGGCAAACTCTATCAACATCAGCCGCCTGCTGGCGCAGATCTGCTACTACTTTGAAGCGGTCGCGCAACTGCCGCAGGAAAAACGTAATCAGCTGGTGGTCTCCGTGCCGAGCGGCAACTTTGGTGATTTGACCGCCGGTCTGCTGGCGAAATCGCTGGGCCTGCCGATCAAGCGCTTTATCGCCGCCACCAACGCCAATGACACGGTGCCGCGCTTCCTTGGCAATGGCGAATGGCAGCCTAACCTGACGGTCTCTACGCTGTCGAATGCGATGGATGTTAGCCAGCCGAACAACTGGCCGCGTGTTGAAGAGCTGTTCCGCCGTAAAACCTGGCGCTTAACCGATCTCGCCTGTGGTGCGGTCTCTGATGAGACCACGCGTGCCGCAATGCGTGAACTGGCTGAGATTGGCTACGTTTCCGAGCCGCATGCTGCCATTGCCTGGCGTCTGCTGCGCGATCAGCTGCAGGAAGGGGAATATGGTGTGTTCCTGGGTACCGCGCACCCTGCGAAATTCCGCGAAAGCGTGGAAGCGATACTTGAACAGACTCTGACGCTGCCGCCAGAGTTGGCGGAGCGCGCTGACCTGCCGCTCCTGTCGCACGAGATGAAGGCGGACTTCGCTTCACTGCGTGCGTTCCTGCTGAAGTAGTTCTGTGAATGGCTTCCCGGTGACGGGCAGCCCATTTGCAGGGAGTACATTACGCGCGGGGTATTACTGCTCCGCGCGCTTAAAGACCAGTTCGCTCTCGCTGCTGCTGGCCGCATCAAAACGGTAGCCATCCAGGTCAAACGCTTTAAGCTGCTCCGGCTTAGTCAGGCGCTGCTGAATCACATAGCGACTCATTAACCCACGCGCCTTTTTGGCATAGAAGCTAATCACTTTATAGCTGCCACTCTTCTCGTCGAGGAATACCGGCTTAATCATTTGTGCCTGCAGCTTCTTCGGCTTAACGGCTCTGAAATATTCGTCCGAGGCGAGGTTAATCAGTACCTCATCACCTTGTTCCGCCAGCGCGGCATTCAGCGTTTCAGTGATAACGTCGCCCCAGAAGGTGTAGAGATCTTTGCCCGCCGGATTCGCCAGGCGAATGCCCATCTCCAGCCGGTAAGGCTGCATGAGATCGAGCGGACGCAGCACGCCATACAGGCCTGACAGCATGCGCAGGTGCTGCTGAGCAAAGTTGAAATCCTCATCACTGAAGGTTTCGGCCTGCAGACCCGTGTAGACATCACCTTTGAACGCCAGAATGGCCTGACGGGCATTCTGCGGAGAAAAATCGGGTTGCCAGCTGCTAAACCGTTCGGTATTGAGGTGCGCCAGTTTGTCGCTGATACCCATTAACGAGGCGATGCTGGCGGGTGACAGCTCGCGCGCAATCTCAATCAGCTGTTGTGATTTTTCTAACAGCGCAGGCTGGGTGAAACGCGTGGTTGCCAGCGGGCTTTCATAATCGAGCGTCTTGGCAGGAGAGATCACCATCAACATTGTTACTTCCTCGGTTAATGCCTGGTTTAACAGGGCATTGGCTGCTTATCAGGCTCTGCAGTGTACCAAAAAAGCCGCAAAGAATGACGAATCACACCTATTTGTTCGCACTATCGTAAACGGCATTCCCTGACCTTGCGCGACCGTTGGCGCGTGATATTATCCCAACAGCCTTTTTTCACACTGACAGTTAACCAAGAGAAAAGAACATGACGGACAAACTTACCTCCCTGCGCCAGCTTACCACCGTCGTCGCCGACACCGGTGATATCGCAGCCATGAAGCTGTATCAGCCGCAGGACGCTACCACCAACCCTTCTCTGATTCTTAACGCCGCACAAATCCCTGAATACCGTAAACTGATCGATGAAGCGATCGGCTGGGCGCGTGAGCAGAGCAGTAACAAAGATGAGCAGCTGCAGCTGGTTTCTGACAAGCTGGCCGTGAACATTGGTCTGGAAATTCTGAAACTGATCCCAGGCCGTATCTCAACGGAAGTCGATGCGCGTCTCTCTTACGATACTGAAGGCAGCATCGCGAAAGCCCGCAGCCTGATCAAACTCTACAATGATGCCGGTATCAGCAATGACCGCATCCTGATCAAACTGGCCTCTACCTGGCAGGGCATCCGTGCTGCAGAGCAGCTGGAAAAAGAGGGTATCAACTGTAACCTGACCCTGCTGTTCTCCTTTGCTCAGGCACGTGCCTGTGCCGAAGCGGGCGTGTTCCTGATCTCTCCGTTTGTTGGCCGTATCCTCGACTGGTACAAAGCCAACACAGACAAGAAAGAGTATGCCGCGCACGAAGATCCAGGTGTGGTTTCTGTTTCTGAAATCTACAACTACTACAAGCAGCACGGCTATGAAACCGTGGTGATGGGCGCGAGCTTCCGTAACGTTGGTGAAATCATCGAGCTGGCTGGCTGTGACCGTCTGACCATTTCGCCTGCGCTGCTCAAAGAGCTGGCAGAGAGCGAAGGCACCCTGGAGCGTAAACTGAGCTACAGCGGCGAAGTGAAAGCGCGTCCGGCCCGCATGACCGAGTCCGAGTTCCTGTGGCAGCACAACCAGGATCCTATGGCGGTGGCTAAGCTGGCAGAAGGTATCCGCAACTTTGCCGTTGATCAGGGCAAACTTGAGAAAATGCTGGCAGAACTGCTGTAATCTGCTGACCGTGGCGGCGCAGGCTGCCACGGTTTTCTCTTTTCCGACCCTTTCACTTTATATTATCCTTTCTGCTATTCCGCTTTTACTCCACCGCACCGCGGTAAATCACAGCGAAGCTCAACATGAATACATTACGCATTGGCCTGATCTCGGTCTCCGATCGCGCCGCGAACGGCATCTATCAGGATCAGGGTATCCCCGCGCTGGAGAGCTGGCTTGGCAGCGCAATCAGCAGCCCGTTTGAGATTGAGTCCCGGCTGGTACCCGACGAGCAGCCGATGATTGAGCACGCGATTTGCGAGCTGGTCGATGAACGCTTTTGCCATCTGGTGTTAACCACTGGCGGCACCGGTCCGGCCCGACGTGATGTCACGCCCGATGCCACCTTAGCCGTGGCCGATCGGGAAATGCCCGGCTTTGGTGAGCAGATGCGTCAGATCAGCCTGCAGTTCGTGCCGACCGCGATTCTGTCGCGTCAGGTTGGGGTAATCCGCAAACAGTCGCTGATCCTCAATCTGCCCGGTCAGCCGAAGTCGATTAAAGAGACGCTGGAAGGGCTGAAAGATGAGCAGGGCAAAGTAAAAGTTCACGGTATCTTCGCTTCTGTACCTTATTGTTTACAGCTGCTGGAAGGACCTTACGTTGAAACGCATCCCGACGTGGTAGCAGCATTTCGGCCTAAAAGCGCCATCCGTGAGATAAATAACTGAATATTCCGCATTTCAGGCATAAGCTATAGTCCTGCTGGTGTGGCAAAAAATTGACGATATAGTAAGGGTATCTTTACAACCTTGTCTCTTTTGCTCTGGATTATTATGAATCTGACTTACACGCAGCGTCTGACCGGTAAGGATTACAAAACCCTGGCGCTGGCCGCGCTGGGTGGCGCGCTGGAATTTTACGACTTCATCATCTTTGTCTTCTTCGCCACCGTGATTGGCGAGCTCTTCTTCCCCTCCGATATCCCGGAATGGCTGCGTCAGCTGCAGACGTTTGCCATTTTTGCCGCAGGCTATCTGGCACGTCCGCTGGGTGGCATCGTGATGGCGCATTTTGGCGACAAGCTCGGGCGCAAAAAGATGTTCAGCCTGAGTATTCTGCTGATGGCGCTGCCAACCCTGATGATGGGCGCTTTACCTACCTGGCAGACGATTGGCATTGCTGCGCCACTGCTGATGCTGTTGATGCGGATGTTGCAGGGCGCGGCGATTGGCGGAGAAGTGCCAGGTGCGTGGGTGTTTGTCGCTGAGCACGTGCCTTACAAACGTATCGGGATCGCCTGTGGCACGCTGACGGCCGGGCTGACCATCGGTATTTTACTGGGGTCGCTGGTGGCGACGCTGATTAATACCTCGATGTCGCAGCAGGCAATTCATGATGGCGGCTGGCGTATTCCGTTCTTCCTCGGTGGCGTGTTTGGTCTGATCGCAATGTATCTGCGCCGCTGGCTGCATGAGACGCCGGTCTTTGTTGAGATGCAGCAGCGTAAAGCGCTGGCTGAAACGCTGCCGCTGAAGACCGTGCTGGCGGAGCATAAAAAGTCGGTTGTCATCTCCATGCTGCTGACCTGGCTGCTCTCCGCCTGCATTGTGGTCGTGATCCTGATGTCGCCTGTCTGGCTACAGAAGCAGCTGGGCATCGCGCCCGCGCTGACCCTGCAGGCCAACAGTATCGCTACCGTGATGCTCTGCATCGGTTGCATTGTTGCCGGACTCGCTGTCGATCGTTTTGGTGCCAGTCGGACGTTATGTGTCGGCAGCCTGCTGCTGGCACTCTGTAGCTGGCAGTTCTATCACCTGACTGCCCTCTATCCGCAGCAACTCTTTCTGCTCTATGGCGTGGCGGGCCTGAGCGTCGGTATTGTCGGTGTCGTGCCCTTTGTGATGGTGCGCGCCTTCCCGGCAGAGGTGCGTTTTACCGGCCTCTCGTTTTCCTACAACCTTTCCTATGCCATCTTTGGCGGGCTGACCCCGATCTTTGTGTCGCTGCTGATGAATGTCTCCGTGATGGGGCCATGCTGGTATGTGATGGCGCTGGCGGTGGTGGGATTGCTGACCGGTATCTGGCTGCGGCGTGATGTCAGCCATGAGCCGGACCTGCAGCAGGGCGTTAAGACGTTGTAACAGGGAAACGTGGAGCCGGGCTCCGCGTCTTTTTTATGCGTGAAGCACGCTTAAAGCGCCTTTGCGCCAATCGGCAGGAGAGTGCGGCCAAAGGTTTCGTTCAGCGCTTCACCCATTGCCATATAGCAGGCACTGGCACCGCAGAGTATGCCGACCCATCCCGCAGACACGATCAGCGAAGGCTGGTGCATAAGGTGAGCCGCGGTCAGCAGCAGAAACAGCAGCGTGAGCGAGCCAAAGACAAACTGCAGCATCCGGGCACCTTTCAACGTGCCGATAAACATAAACAGTGTGAAGATGGCCTACAGTGCCAGCCACGCACCCGGGAAGCGTTCGTCAGGCGCTTTCGCCAGACCCATCTGCGGTAACAGCAGGATCGCCACAAAGCTTAACCAGAACATGCCGTAAGAGGTAAAGGCGGTCAGCCCAAAAGTATTGTTCTTTTTAAATTCCAGCAGACCGGCCAGCACCTGCGCGATCCCGCCATAAAAAATCCCCATCGCTAAAATTGCCACGTCCATGTCAAACAGACCCGTGTTGTGCAGGTTCAGCAAAATGGTTGTCATGCCAAATCCCATTAAGCCCAGCGGGGCAGGATTAGCCAGCGTTGAATTTGCCCTGGTTCCTCGGCAGTAAAATGATCGTTAATGAAATAAAAGGACGTCAGCCTGCTTACAGAAAGGAGTAAGGCGACGCATCATATTCAGTAGGTTAACCGTGTTCTTTAACCCCGGCAGGGCCAGAGGTAGAAAAATTTTTTTTGGTTTAGCCCTTGATGCGCATCGAAGCGGCCCCATTTACTTGTCATCGAGCGTTGTGAACGTTGTAAAAAAAGCATGTGCTGGCAGGTTGAATGCAAACAACCCGCCCACATAAAAGGTTCACAACCCAAATTGGCAACGAATTTAAGTGGGAGATGTTTAGATGGGTAAGATTATTGGTATTGACCTGGGTACAACCAACTCTTGTGTTGCGATCATGGATGGCACTAAAGCACGCGTGCTGGAAAATGCCGAGGGCGACCGCACCACGCCTTCAATTATTGCGTATACACAGGATGGCGAAATTCTGGTTGGTCAACCGGCTAAACGTCAGGCAGTGACCAACCCGCAGAATACCCTGTTCGCAATCAAGCGTCTGATCGGTCGTCGTTTCCAGGACGAAGAAGTGCAGCGTGATATTAAAATCATGCCATACAAAATCACCGGCGCTGACAACGGCGACGCCTGGCTGGAAGTGAAAGGCCAGAGAATGGCACCACCGCAGATCTCTGCTGAAGTGCTGAAGAAAATGAAAAAGACCGCCGAAGATTACCTCGGTGAGCCAGTGACCGAAGCGGTTATTACCGTACCGGCCTACTTCAACGATGCGCAGCGTCAGGCGACCAAAGATGCCGGCCGTATCGCGGGTCTGGAAGTCAAACGTATCATTAACGAACCGACTGCTGCAGCACTGGCATATGGTCTGGATAAAGGCCAGGGCAACCGCACCATCGCGGTTTATGACCTGGGTGGCGGTACCTTCGATATCTCAATCATTGAGATCGACGAAGTTGACGGCGAAAAAACCTTTGAAGTTCTGGCAACCAACGGTGATACCCACCTGGGTGGTGAAGACTTCGACAGCCGCCTGATTAACTATCTGGTTGCTGAATTCAAGAAAGACCAGGGCATCGATCTGCACAACGATCCACTGGCGATGCAGCGTCTGAAAGAAGCGGCAGAGAAAGCGAAAATTGAACTTTCCTCTGCACAGCAGACCGACGTTAACCTGCCATACATCACGGCAGATGCAACCGGTCCTAAGCACCTGAACATCAAAGTGACCCGCTCTAAACTGGAGTCACTGGTTGAAGATCTGGTTGCTCGCTCAATCGCGCCGCTGAAAGTTGCGCTGCAGGATGCGGGCCTGTCTGTTTCAGACATCAACGACGTTATCCTGGTCGGTGGTCAGACGCGTATGCCACTGGTTCAGGCCAAAGTGACTGAGTTCTTCGGCAAAGAGCCACGTAAAGACGTGAACCCGGACGAAGCCGTTGCCGTTGGTGCTGCGGTTCAGGGGGGTGTACTGGGTGGCGATGTGAAAGACGTGCTGCTGCTGGACGTTACCCCGCTGTCACTGGGTATCGAAACCATGGGTGGCGTGATGACTTCGCTGATCAGCAAGAACACCACCATCCCAACCAAGCACAGCCAGGTCTTCTCGACGGCTGAAGATAACCAGTCAGCCGTGACCATTCATGTGCTGCAGGGTGAGCGTAAGCGCGCCAATGACAACAAGTCACTGGGCCAGTTCAACCTCGACGGTATCCAGAATGCGCCACGCGGTATGCCACAGATCGAAGTCACCTTTGACATCGATGCGGACGGTATCCTGCATGTATCGGCGAAAGACAAGAACAGCGGTAAAGAGCAGAAGATCACCATCAAAGCCTCTTCAGGTCTGAGCGATGAAGAGATCCAGAAAATGGTGCGTGATGCAGAAGCGAACGCTGAATCTGACCGTAAGTTCGAAGAGCTGGTACAGACGCGTAACCAGGGTGACCAGATTGCCCACAGCACGCGTAAGCAGCTGGACGAAGCAGGCGACAAACTGTCAGCTGATGACAAAGCGCCAATCGAAGCTGCTCTGGCCGCGCTGGAAACTGCGCTGAAAGGCGAAGACAAAGCAGAAATCGACGCCAAAATGCAGGCGCTGATGGAAGTGTCCGGCAAACTGATGGAAGCAGCACAGCAGTCTCAGGCGGGTGCAGCGGATGCCGGTGACGCGTCAGCGAAGAAAGATGACGACGTTGTCGATGCTGAATTCGAAGAAGTGAAAGATAACAAGAAATAATTGCCCCTGACCGGGCGCGACGGTTGGCCTGACAGCCGTTGAAACCAGCACGGGCGTAGGAGATCTCTCCACGCCCGTGCGATCATGTTAAGGGCTAAAAAACATGGCGAAGAGTGATTACTACGAGATTTTAGGCGTCGCCAAATCCGCGGACGAGCGTGAAATCAAAAAGGCTTACAAACGCCTGGCAATGAAATTTCACCCGGACCGCAATCCCGGTGACAAAGAAGCCGAAGCTAAATTCAAAGAGGTCAAGGAAGCCTACGAAATCCTGACCGATGCGCAGAAGCGCGCGGCCTACGATCAGTATGGTCATGCAGCCTTTGAACAGGGCGGCATGGGTGGCGGTGGATTCGGCGGCGGTGGCTTTGGTGGCGGCGGTGCAGACTTCAGCGATATCTTTGGCGACGTATTCGGTGACATCTTTGGTGGTGGACGCCGTCAGCGCGCCGCCCGTGGCGCCGATTTACGCTACAACATGGAGCTGTCGCTGGAAGAAGCGGTACGCGGCGTGACCAAAGAGATCCGCATTCCAACCCTGGAAGAGTGTGATGTCTGCCACGGCAGCGGCGCGAAAGCGGGAACGCAGCCACAAACCTGTTCAACCTGTCACGGTGCAGGCCAGGTGCAGATGCGCCAGGGCTTCTTCACCGTCCAGCAGGCCTGTCCGACCTGTCATGGTCGCGGCTCGGTGATTAAAGACCCGTGCAACGCCTGTCATGGTCATGGCCGCGTTGAGAAGTCGAAGACGCTGTCAGTGAAAATCCCTGCCGGGGTCGACACCGGCGATCGCATTCGTCTGAGTGGCGAAGGTGAGGCGGGCGAGCAGGGCGCACCAGCGGGCGATCTCTATGTTCAGGTATCGGTGAAGAAACACCCGATCTTCGAACGTGAAGAGAACAATCTGTACTGTGAAGTGCCAATCAACTTTGCGATGGCGGCGCTGGGCGGCGAGATTGAAGTGCCGACACTGGATGGTCGCGTGAAGCTGAAAGTGCCGTCAGAAACCCAGACCGGCAAGCTGTTCCGCATGCGTGGACGTGGCGTCAAATCAGTACGTGGCGGCGCAGTCGGCGACCTGTTATGCCGTGTTGTGGTGGAAACACCGGTCAGCCTGAATGAGAAACAGAAAACGCTGCTGCGTGAACTTGAAGAGAGTTTTGGCGGCCCAAGCGGCGAGCACAACAGCCCACGTTCCAAGAGCTTCTTCGACGGCGTGAAAAAATTCTTTGATGACCTGACACGTTAAGTTCATCCACTCTGAAAGCCAGCGCCTGCCGCTGGCTTTTTTTTGACTGCACTTCTCAATTCGCTATTTCCGAATGATTCCCGCCAAATAAACTGTTTTTTTCGAGCTGTCGTAACCGCTATTCTTAGGGCCTTTGATTGACCTCTGGATTAAGGACAACGCGTGTGAACATCAGACTAAAAAAAATACTGGAAAGCGACGCTACCGGCGGTGTGGTGCTGATTATTGCGGCTGCGCTGGCGATGGTGTTGGCCAATAGCGGAGCGACGCAGCAGGGCTATCACGATCTGCTGTCCATTCCGGTGGAGTTTCGCTTTGGCGCGCTCGATATCAGCAAAGACCTGCTGCTATGGATTAACGATGCGCTGATGGCGCTGTTTTTCCTGATGGTGGGACTGGAGGTCAAACGCGAACTGGTGATGGGTGCGCTGGCTAAACGTGAACAGGCGCTGTTTCCGCTGATTGCAGCACTGGGTGGCATGATCGCCCCGGCGATCATTTTTCTGCTGTTTAACGGTGCCGATGCCGCTACCCGCAGCGGCTGGGCGATCCCGACCGCCACCGATATCGCCTTTGCGCTGGGCATCCTGGCGCTGCTGGGAAGCCGCGTGCCGCCTGCCCTGAAAATCTTCCTGATGGCGCTGGCGATTATCGACGATCTCGGGGCTATCGTGATTATCGCGCTGTTCTACACGCATCACCTTTCGATGGCCTCTCTGGGCGTTGCCGCTGCTGCCATTGCCGTCCTGGCGCTGATGAACCTGCTCAACGTGCGCAACACCGGTCTCTATCTGCTGGTGGGGCTGGTGCTGTGGGTGGCGGTGCTGAAGTCGGGTGTCCATGCGACGCTGGCGGGTGTCGTGGTCGGCTTCCTGATCCCGCTGGCGAAGAAAGAGGGCCACTCTCCGGCGATTCATCTTGAGCATGCGCTGCATCCCTGGGTGCGCTGGGTGATCCTGCCCCTGTTTGCCTTTGCCAATGCGGGTGTGTCACTGACGGGTGTTTCGTTCGGCAGCCTCTTCTCGCTGCTGCCGCTGGGCATCATGGCCGGCCTGCTGATTGGTAAGCCTCTGGGCATTACGCTGTTCTGCTGGCTGGCAGACAAAACTGGCATAGCCAGGCTGCCGGAAAATACGCACATTAAAGATATTGCGGCGGTAGGGGTGTTGTGCGGTATTGGCTTCACCATGTCGATATTTATCGCCTCGCTGGCCTATGGCGACATCAGTGCTGAACTGATGACGCTGGCGAAGCTGGGGATTCTGTCAGGCTCGATTCTGTCGGCGGTGCTGGGCTATGTGGTCCTTGGCTGGCGTCTGAAGCAGCGTGCGGCGTAGGGCATCCTATGGCGCACATTAATTACAATCACCTCTACTACTTCTGGCACGCCTGCCGCGCAGGTTCGATTGCGGGTGCTGCAGAGGCCCTCTCGCTGACGCCACAGACCATTACCGGACAGATTAAGGCGCTTGAAGAGCGCCTGCAGGGCAAGCTGTTCCGGCGTCAGGGAAGGGGACTGGTGCCGACAGAACTGGGGCAACTGGTGTTCCGCTACGCTGACCGCATGTTTATGTTGGGTCAGGAGATGCTGGATATCGTTAACTACCGCAAAGAGTCCCATCTGCTGCTGGATGTTGGTGTGGCAGATGCGCTCTCTAAGCAGCTGGTCAGTAAGGTGCTGGAGACCGCAGTGGCTGCCGGGGAGAAGATTCACCTGCGCTGTTTTGAGTCGACCCACGAAATGCTGCTGGAGCAGCTCAGTCAGCATAAGCTGGATATGATTATCTCTGACTGCTCCATCGATCCGACTCAGCAGGAAGGGCTGTTTTCGGTGAAGCTGGGGGAATGCCCGATCAGCTTCTGGTCCGCGCAGCCCATCACGGATCTCTCTTTTCCGGCCTGCCTTGAGACGCATCCCCTGCTGATTCCGGGTCGCCGCTCGATGCTGGGGCGTAAAATCCTCAACTGGATCACAACTCAGGGACTACAGGTAGAGATTCTCGGGGAGTTTGATGATGCAGCCCTGATGAACGCATTTGGTGCGCACCAGAAAGCGATTTTTGTAGCAGCAGCGCTGGACAGGGACCAGCAGGAGGGGAGTTATGAAGTTGGCCGGCTTGATGCGGTGTCAGAGGAGTATCACATACTCTTCGCCGGGCGGATGATTCAGCATCCGGCAGTGCAGCGTCTCTGTCACGCTGACTTCAGCGGACTCTTTCCCCGCCAGAGTACAGACGAAAAAAAACCGGCGTAAGCCGGCTTTTTCAACAAAGTGATTAACAACAGGCGATTACGCCAGTTTGTTGATCTGTGCAGTCAGGTTTGATTTATAACGTGCAGCTTTGTTTTTGTGGATCAGACCTTTAGCGGCCTGACGATCCACGAGTGGTTGCATTTCATTGAATGCGTTCTGCGCAGCAGCTTTGTCGCCTGAAGCGATCGCCGCGTATACTTTCTTAACGAAGGTACGCATCATTGAGCGGCGGCTAGCGTTATGCTTGCGGCGTTTCTCAGATGTTACGGCGCGTTTCTTAGCTGATTTGATATTAGCCAAGGTCCAACTCCCAAATGTGTTCTATAGAGACAAATCAAAGGCCGAGGACTATGCCCTTCTAACCTGATTTTGTCAATGGATTTGTGCAAATAAGCGTCGCTCTATGAGCAGCACTCGGTTACGTATTTGATGGCGCAGGATTCTACCAGCTTCCCCTCGCTGAATACAGTATTTCGCGACAAAATTCTTAACATGCGCATCTGCAACAGGAAATGCAGCACCTGAAGCATGAAAGGCGTGCTGACGGGTTAACCTGAGTCGCTTTCAAGGGTATAATCCGCCGATTTCCACCGGTTTGGGCCAGCCATGAAGTTTATCCGCGGTATTCATAATCTTAACGAGCAGCATCGCGGCTGCGTTCTGACCATTGGTAATTTCGATGGCGTACACCGCGGGCATCAGGCGCTGATGTCCCGTCTGTGTGAAGAGGGACGTCAGCGTAATCTGCCGGTCGTGGTCATGGTGTTTGAGCCACAGCCGCTGGAGCTGTTTGCCGGTGATAAAGCCCCGGCACGCCTGACGCGCCTGCGTGAAAAACTGCGCTACATGGCGGAAGCCGGCGTTGATAAAGTGCTGTGTGTGCGGTTTGACCGTCGCTTCGCAGCCCTGTCCGCCCAGCGTTTTATCAGTGATCTGCTGGTAGAGAAGCTGGATGTAAAGTACCTCGCAGTAGGCGATGATTTCCGCTTCGGCGCTGGTCGCCAGGGGGATTTCCTGTTATTACAGAAAGCCGGTGCGGAGTATGGTTTTGAGGTCGTGAGCACCGAAACCTTCTGTGACGGCGGGAAGCGAATCAGCAGCACCGCCGTGCGTCAGGCGCTGGCCGCAGACGATTTAGCGCTGGCGCAGTCGCTGTTAGGTCATCCTTTCACCATTTCCGGCCGCGTCGTGCACGGTGATGCACTGGGACGCACGCTGGGTTTCCCCACTGCGAACCTTCCTTTACGCCGCAGCGTCTCACCGGTGAAAGGGGTCTATGCGGTGGAGGTTCAGGGTCTGACGCCCAAGCCACTGCCGGGTGTTGCCAATATCGGCACCCGTCCGACCGTAAAAGGTTTACGCCAGCAGCTTGAAGTTCACCTGCTCGACATCAATATGGATCTCTATGGTCGTCACATTGATGTGGTGCTGAAACAGAAAATACGAAACGAGCAGCGCTTTGCCTCACTGGAGGCGTTGAAAGAACAAATTGCGAACGATGTGGTAACGGCCCGGCAGTTCTTTGGGCTGCTTTAACCTGAGCGAAAAACGGAATCGAGAATCTGATGAGTGACTATAAATCTACCCTGAATTTGCCGGAAACGGGATTCCCGATGCGTGGCGATCTGGCCAAACGCGAACCGGGAATGTTGCAACGCTGGTATGCCGACAACCTGTACGGCATCATCCGCGAAGCCAAAAAAGGGAAAAAAACCTTTATCCTGCATGATGGCCCTCCGTATGCGAACGGCAGCATTCATATTGGTCACTCTGTTAACAAGATTCTGAAAGACATTATCGTTAAGTCGAAAGGTCTGGCAGGTTATGACTCGCCGTATGTGCCGGGCTGGGACTGTCACGGTCTGCCAATCGAACACAAAGTTGAGCAGATGATCGGCAAACCCGGCGAGAAAGTCAGCGCCGCTGAATTCCGTGCCGCGTGCCGCAAGTATGCTGCTGAACAGGTTGAAGGCCAGAAGGCAGACTTTATCCGTCTGGGCGTGCTGGGCGACTGGGATCGTCCTTACCTGACCATGGATTTCGGCACCGAAGCCAACATCATCCGTGCGCTGGGTAAAATCATCGGCAACGGCCACCTGCATAAAGGCGCGAAGCCGGTGCACTGGTGCCTGGATTGCCGTTCAGCTCTGGCAGAAGCGGAAGTCGAGTATTACGACAAAACCTCTCCGTCAATTGATGTGATGTTCAACGCTATCGATGCCGACGCGGTGCGTCAGGCATTTGGCGTAGCACAGGTCAATGGCCCGATCTCACTGGTGATCTGGACAACGACGCCGTGGACATTACCGGCTAACCGCGCCATCTCTCTGCATCCTGAATTTGAATACCAGCTGATCCAGATCGAGGGACGCGCCCTGATCCTGGCGAAAGAGCTGGTTGAGAGCGTCATGAAGCGCGCCGGTGTCAGTGAATGGCAGGTACTGGGCGAATGCAAAGGCGCTGCGCTGGAGCTGCAGAAATTCCAGCACCCGTTCCTGGCGCTGGAGTCGCTGGTGGTGCTGGGCGATCACGTGACGCTGGACGCGGGTACGGGTGCAGTTCACACCGCACCGGGCCACGGTCCGGATGACTATGTTATCGGTCAGAAATATGGCATTGAAACGGCGAACCCGGTCGGACCGGACGGTACCTATCTGCCCGGCACGTATCCGACGCTGGATGGAATTAATGTCTTTAAAGCTAACGACATGATCGTTGAGCTGCTGAAAGAGAAGGGCGCGCTGCTGCACGTTGAGAAACTGCTGCACAGCTACCCGCACTGCTGGCGCCACAAAACGCCGATCATTTTCCGCGCCACGCCGCAATGGTTCATCAGCATGGATCAGAAAGGACTGCGTGCGCAGTCGCTGAAAGAGATCAAAGGTGTGCAGTGGATCCCGGACTGGGGCCAGGCGCGTATCGAATCGATGGTGGCGAACCGTCCTGACTGGTGTATCTCCCGTCAGCGTACGTGGGGCGTGCCAATGGCGCTGTTCGTTCATAAAGAGAGCGAAGAGTTGCATCCGGACACGCTGGCGCTGATGGAGAAAGTGGCGCAGCGCGTTGAGCAGGAAGGCATTCAGGCCTGGTGGGATCTCGACCCGCGCGAACTGATGGGCGACGACGCCGATCATTACGTCAAAGTGCCGGATACGCTGGATGTGTGGTTCGACTCCGGTTCTACCAGCTACTCCGTGGTGGATGCGCGTCCTGAATTTGGCGGACATGCGCCTGATCTCTATCTGGAAGGGTCCGATCAGCATCGCGGCTGGTTTATGTCCTCGCTGATGATCTCCACGGCGATGAAGGGCAAAGCGCCTTATCGTCAGGTACTGACACACGGTTTCACCGTGGATGGTCAGGGCCGCAAGATGTCGAAGTCGATCGGCAATACCGTTGCGCCGCAGGATGTGATGAACAAGCTGGGCGCTGATATTCTGCGTCTGTGGGTGGCCTCAACCGACTACTCGGGCGAAATGGCGGTTTCTGATGAGATCCTCAAACGCTCTGCCGATGCCTACCGTCGTATCCGTAACACCGCGCGTTTCCTGCTGGCTAACCTCAGTGGCTTCAACCCGGCCACCGATCTGGTGAAACCGGAAGAGATGGTCGTAGTGGATCGCTGGGCAGTGGGTCGCGCCCAGGCAGCACAGGCCGATATCGTTGCCTCCTATGAGAATTACGATTTCCACGAAGTGATTCAGCGTCTGATGCAGTTCTGCTCGATTGAAATGGGCAGCTTCTATCTCGACATCATCAAGGATCGTCAGTACACCGCGAAAGGCGATGGCCTGGCTCGTCGCAGCTGCCAGACTGCGCTGTGGCATATTGTCGAAGCGCTGGTGCGCTGGATGGCACCGATCATGTCCTTTACAGCGGATGAGATCTGGGGCTACCTGCCAGGCGAACGTGCACAGTATGTCTTCACCGAAGAGTGGTATCAGGGTCTGTTTGGCCTGGCGGAAGATGAAGCGCTGAATGACGCCTACTGGGCTGAACTGCTGAAAGTGCGTGGTGAAGTGAACAAGGTAATCGAGCAGGCGCGTGCGGATAAACGTATCGGTGGCGCGCTGGAAGCGACGGTGACGCTGTATGCCGATCCGGAACTGGCCGCTAAGCTGCAGGCGCTGGGCAATGAGCTGCGCTTTGTGCTGCTGACCTCAGGCGCACAGGTGGCGGATTACGCCCTGGCGAACGACGAAGCGCAGCAGAGTGACGGGCTGAAAGGTCTGAAAATTGCGCTGCACAAAGCGGAAGGCGAGAAATGTCAGCGCTGCTGGCATTACACTACCGACGTCGGACAGAATCCTGAGCATGCTGAGGTCTGTGGTCGTTGTTACACTAACGTAGCCGGTGACGGCGAACAACGTGAATTTGCCTGATGCGTAAACCTATTTTATCAACCGGATTGCGCTGGCTGTGGCTGGTGCTGGTGGTGATTGTTGTCGACTTCGCCAGTAAGCAGTGGGTGATGAACAACATGATGCTGCATGAAACCCAGCCGCTGATGCCTTATCTGAATCTGTTCTACGCCCACAACTACGGCGCGGCGTTCAGTTTCCTGGCCGACAAAGGTGGCTGGCAGCGCTGGTTCTTTGCCGGTATAGCGCTGGCTATCGTGATCTCACTGGTGGTGATGATGTATCGCAATCACGCCAGTCAGAAGATCGCGAACATCGCCTATGCTCTGATCATTGGCGGCGCGGCAGGCAATCTGTTCGATCGCTCGTACCATGGCTTTGTGGTCGATTTTATCGATTTCTATGTCGGTAACTGGCACTTCGCTACATTTAATATCGCTGACTGCGGCATCTGTATTGGTGCGGCATTAGTGGTGCTGGAGGGCTTTTTCAGCCCGAACGGCAAACAAGCTAAACAGAAAGGGTAAGTGATGACTGAGTCCGTACAGCGCGAAAGCGCGGTGTTGGTGCATTTTACGCTGAAGCTGGAAGACGGCTCGACGGCGGAATCGACCCGTGCAAACGGCAAGCCTGCGCTGTTCCGTCTCGGTGATGGCAGCCTCTCTGCGGCACTTGAGCAGGCACTGCTGGGGCTGAACGCGGGTGAAACTAAACAATTCACCCTGGCACCGGAAGACGCCTTTGGCGGCGTCAGCCCGGATCTGATTCAGTATTTCTCGCGTCGGGACTTTATTGATGCAGGCGAACCTGAAGTGGGTGCCATCATGCTGTTCAGCGGCATGGGCAGAAGTGAGATGCCAGGCGTGATCCGTGAAGTCTCCGGTGATTCTATCACCGTGGATTTCAATCACCCGCTGGCAGGTCGTCGTATTCAGTTTGATGTAGAGGTGCTGGAAATCGATCCGGCACTGGAGGCGAACGATGCAAATCCTGTTAGCTAATCCGCGCGGTTTCTGCGCTGGCGTTGATCGCGCCATCAGTATTGTTGAGCGCGCGCTGGAGATGTATGGCGCCCCCATCTATGTCCGTCACGAAGTGGTGCATAACCGTTACGTGGTGAACAGCCTGCGTGAGCGCGGTGCTATCTTCATTGAAGAGATTAGCGAAGTGCCGGATGACGCGATTCTGATCTTCTCGGCGCACGGTGTTTCACAGGCGGTGCGTGCCGAAGCCAAAGCGCGCAATCTGACCATGCTGTTCGACGCCACCTGTCCGCTGGTGACCAAAGTGCATATGGAAGTGGCGCGTGCCAGTCGTAAAGGCGTGGAAGCGATACTGATTGGTCATGCAGGTCATCCGGAAGTTGAAGGCACTATGGGGCAGTACAACAACCCTAATGGCGGCATGTATCTGGTGGAGTCACCGGAAGATGTTTTCAGACTGACCGTCAAAGACGAAAACAATCTGAGCTTCATGACGCAGACCACGCTGTCGGTGGATGACACCTCTGACATCATTGATGCCCTGCGTCAGCGTTTCCCGGCGATCATCGGGCCGCGTAAAGATGATATCTGCTACGCCACCACCAACCGTCAGGAAGCCGTTCGTACGCTGGCGAAAGATGCGGAAGTGGTGCTGGTGGTAGGGTCGAAGAACTCCTCGAACTCTAACCGTCTGGCTGAACTGGCACAGCGTGCCGGTAAGCTGGCGAAGCTGATCGACTCTGCGGATGATATTCAGGAAGAGTGGGTAAAAGGCGTGGCCTGTATTGGTGTGACCGCGGGTGCATCAGCCCCCGATATTCTGGTGCAGCAGGTGATCCAGCGGCTGCGTGAGCTGGGCGGTGAAGCGGCGATTGAGCTGATTGGTCGTGAAGAGAATATCGTCTTCGAAGTGCCAAAAGAGCTACGTGTCGACGTGCGCAACGTGCAGTAGCGATATGATTTAACTGCTAAAAAGGCCGACTCTGTTCGGCCTTTTTTGTTTTTCTGGCCAGACAGAAAAGGCCGTTGTTTACCATTATGATTGCTTTTACTGATAATCACAGGCGGCTGGCATAAAATTCTTATTATCACGGATTAATAGTGGCGTGACTGTTAACTCATCGTTAACCTGATGACGCTTTGGATGCATATTTTTGTTTTAGGAATGAATAAATATGAACACTATCCGCATTGCTATTGTGGGCGCGCCGGGCCGAATGGGCCGTAATCTTATTCAGGCGACGCAGCAGGCAGAGGGCGTAGAACTGGGTGCAGCACTGGCACGGCCGGGTTCATCGCTGACCGGCAGCGACGCTGGTGAATTAGCGGGCATCGGCAAGAACGGCATTCTCATCGCTGACGATTTACGCGCGGTGATAAACAACTTTGATGTGCTAATCGACTTCACCCGCCCGGAGGGCACGCTGGAGTATATGGCGATCTGCCGTGAGCAGGGTAAAGCAATGGTCATTGGTACCACCGGTTTTGATGAGGCAGGCAAAGCGGCCATTCGCACGGCGGCAGAAGATATCGCCATCGTGTTCGCCGCGAACTTCAGTGTGGGGGTTAACCTGGTGCTGAAGCTGCTGGAGAAGGCCGCTAAAGTGATGGGTGAGTACGCGGACATTGAGATCGTTGAAGCACACCACCGCCATAAAGTGGATGCGCCGTCTGGCACCGCGCTGGCGATGGGTGAGGCGATAGCCGACGCGATGCAGTGGAAACTGGATGAGCATGCAGTCTATACGCGTGAAGGCCATACCGGCGAACGTCAGCCGCAGACAATCGGTTTTGCGACGGTGCGCGCAGGTGACATCGTCGGTGAACATACAGCGATGTTTGCAGATATCGGAGAGCGGGTAGAGATAACCCACAAGGCTTCGAGTCGTATGACCTTTGCAAATGGTGCAGTTAAGTCAGCATTATGGCTGAAAGATAAGAAATCTGGTCTTTATGATATGCGTGATGTGCTGGATTTGTCGATGTTGTAAGTGTTGTGAGCCATCGTGATGTGGTTATTTCAATCGGTAATTGATTGATTGAAAAGGGGCAATGTTTTCATTGCCCTTAATTTTATCTGAAAAATACCATTCTGATTTAAAATCTCTATCTGAGGCATATTTTTATCTGTTTTTCGGGTTTTTAAACCCTGTGAAACATCATTTTTGACCATTTGGTCAAAAATAAAGGCCTTGCTGAGCCGGTTTCGCTTTTATGCTGCCTGGCAAACGATTATTCCGCCGGGTTTTCTCCTCTTTTTGCCGCTTATACTCGTTTTTTTCCTCATAAGGCAGATAATCATCAAAAAATCCCGCTCTGGGGTAGACAATGACCAGGGCGATCATTAGAATGCGCGCAATTTGCCAAAAATCGACAATTCAGGCGGTTTTTGCATTGATTCAGGCGGCTATTTTGAATTAATATGCAGATATATTGACTGTTTATTCCCTGGAGGATGTTTTGATCAAGTCAGCAATCCTGGTTCTGGAAGACGGAACCCAATTCCACGGTCGGGCCATCGGGGCAACAGGATCGGCAGTGGGAGAAGTCGTTTTCAACACTTCAATGACCGGTTATCAAGAAATCCTCACTGATCCTTCCTATTCCCGCCAAATCGTTACTCTCACTTATCCCCATATCGGTAATGTCGGTGCCAATGCCGCCGACGAAGAATCCAGCCAGATTCACGCGCAGGGCCTGGTTATTCGTGACCTGCCGCTGATTGCCAGCAACTTCCGTAGCGAAGAGGGCTTATCTGCTTACCTGCAGCGCAACAACATCGTGGCGATTGCCGATATCGATACCCGCAAGCTGACGCGCCTGCTGCGTGAGAAAGGGGCGCAGAACGGCTGCATTATTGCTGGCGACAATCCGGATGCTGCGCTGGCGCTGCAAAAAGCCCAGGCGTTCCCGGGACTGAAAGGAATGGATCTGGCAAAAGAGGTCTGCACCACGGAGACTTACAGCTGGCTGCAGGGCAGCTGGACGCTGGATGCGGGTCTGCCAGAACAGGCTTCTGCAGAGTCGCTGCCTTACCATGTGGTGGCTTACGACTACGGCACTAAGCGCAACATCCTGCGCATGCTGGTCGATCGCGGCTGCCGTCTGACCGTGGTTCCGGCACAGACACCTGCCGAAGAGGTCCTGAAGCTGAACCCGGATGGCATTTTCCTCTCTAACGGTCCTGGCGACCCGGAGCCGTGCGACTATGCCATCAGCGCCATTCAGGCTTTCCTGAAAATCGAAATTCCGGTGTTCGGTATTTGTCTGGGTCATCAGTTGCTGGCGCTGGCCAGCGGGGCTAAGACCGTGAAGATGAAGCTCGGCCACCACGGCGGCAACCATCCGGTGAAAGATCTCGAAAACAATCGCGTCATGATCACCGCCCAGAACCACGGTTTTGCGGTTGATGAGAACAATCTGCCTGCGAATCTGCGTGTGACCCACATTTCGCTGTTCGATAAAACTGTGCAGGGCATTCATCGCACTGACAAACCTGCATTCAGCTTCCAGGGGCATCCGGAAGCCAGTCCGGGACCGGGTGATGCTGCGCCGCTGTTTGACCATTTTATTGAATTGATTGACGCATTCCGTCTGCAAGCGAAGTAATCAGGAGCTAATTCATGCCAAAACGTACAGACCTAAAATCCATCCTGATTCTTGGTGCCGGTCCGATTGTGATCGGCCAGGCCTGCGAATTTGATTATTCCGGTGCGCAGGCGTGTAAAGCGCTGCGTGAAGAGGGCTACCGCGTCATTCTGGTGAACTCAAACCCGGCGACGATTATGACCGACCCGGAAATGGCCGATGCAACCTACATTGAGCCGATTCACTGGGAAGTGGTGCGCAAAATCATCGAAAAAGAGCGCCCGGATGCGGTTCTGCCAACGATGGGCGGACAGACAGCGCTGAACTGTGCGCTGGAGCTGGAACGTCATGGCGTGCTGGAAGAGTTTGGCGTCACGATGATTGGCGCGACTGCTGATGCGATCGACAAAGCGGAAGATCGCCGTCGTTTCGACGTGGCAATGAAAAGCATCGGTCTGGATACCGCCCGCTCCGGCATTGCACACACCATGGAAGAAGCGCTGGCCGTGGCGGAAGATGTCGGCTTCCCGTGCATCATCCGTCCCTCCTTTACCATGGGCGGCACCGGTGGCGGTATTGCTTATAACCGCGAAGAGTTTGAAGAGATTTGCGAACGCGGTCTCGACCTCTCTCCGACCAATGAGCTGCTGATTGATGAGTCGCTGATTGGCTGGAAAGAGTATGAAATGGAAGTAGTGCGCGATAAGAACGATAACTGCATCATCGTCTGCTCCATTGAAAACTTCGACGCGATGGGCATTCACACCGGTGACTCCATCACGGTCGCACCTGCCCAGACGCTGACCGACAAAGAGTATCAGATTATGCGTAACGCCTCGCTGGCGGTACTGCGTGAGATTGGTGTTGAAACCGGCGGCTCCAACGTGCAGTTCTCGGTTAACCCGAAAGATGGTCGCCTGATTGTCATCGAGATGAACCCACGCGTGTCGCGCTCCTCGGCGCTGGCCTCAAAAGCAACGGGCTTCCCGATTGCGAAAGTGGCGGCCAAACTGGCGGTGGGCTACACCCTCGACGAGCTGATGAACGATATCACCGGCGGCTTAACGCCAGCCTCGTTCGAGCCGTCAATCGACTACGTCGTCACCAAGATCCCGCGTTTCAACTTTGAGAAATTTGCCGGTGCCAACGATCGCCTGACCACGCAGATGAAGTCGGTGGGTGAAGTGATGGCGATTGGCCGCACATTCCAGGAATCTATGCAGAAAGCACTGCGCGGTCTGGAAGTGGGCGCTAATGGCTTCGACCCGAAAGTGCACCTCGACGATCCGGAAGCGTTAACCCGCATCCGCCGCGAGCTGAAAGATGCCGGTTCAGACCGCATCTGGTACATCGCGGATGCTTTCCGCGCTGGCATGTCAGTTGATGGTGTGTTCAATCTGACCAACATTGACCGCTGGTTCCTGGTGCAGATTGAAGAGCTGGTGCGGCTGGAAGATCAGGTGGCAAGCGAAGGGGTGAATAGCCTGGATGCCACGCTCCTGCGTACCCTGAAGCGTAAAGGCTTTGCTGATGCGCGGCTGGCGACGCTGGCGGGTGTGGCAGAGAGCGAAATCCGCAAGCTGCGTCAGCAGTTTGACCTGCACCCGGTTTATAAGCGGGTGGATACCTGTGCTGCAGAGTTCGCGACGGATACAGCCTACATGTACTCCACCTATGAGGAGGAGTGCGAAGCCAACCCGAGTCCGGATCGTGAAAAAATCATGATTCTGGGTGGTGGACCAAACCGTATCGGTCAGGGCATCGAATTCGACTACTGCTGCGTTCACGCCGCTCTGGCGCTGCGTGAAGATGGTTACCAGACCATTATGGTCAACTGTAACCCGGAAACGGTTTCGACCGATTATGACACCTCCGACCGCCTCTACTTTGAGCCGGTCACGCTGGAAGATGTGCTGGAGATTGTGCGCATCGAGCAGCCTAAAGGCGTCATCGTCCAGTATGGCGGTCAGACCCCGCTGAAACTGGCGCGTGCACTGGAAGCCGCAGGCGTACCGGTTATCGGCACCAGCCCGGATTCCATTGACCGAGCGGAAGACCGTGAACGTTTCCAGCAGGCGGTTGATCGCCTGAAACTGAAGCAACCGGCTAACGCCACCGTCGCGACGCTGGAGCAGGCGGTCGAGAAAGCCGCTGGCCTGGGTTATCCGCTGGTGGTGCGTCCTTCTTATGTGCTGGGCGGCCGTGCCATGGAGATCGTCTATGACGAGATCGACCTGAGACGCTACTTCCAGACGGCGGTGTCGGTTTCCAACGATGCGCCGGTACTGCTGGATCGCTTCCTGGATGATGCGGTCGAAGTGGATGTGGATGCGATTTGCGACGGTGAGCGGGTGTTGATTGGCGGTATCATGGAACATATTGAGCAGGCTGGCGTTCACTCCGGTGACTCCGCCTGTTCACTGCCGGCCTACACGCTGAATCAGGAGATTCAGAACGTGATGCGCCAGCAGGTTGAGAAGCTGGCGTTTGAACTGAACGTTCGTGGCCTGATGAACGTTCAGTTCGCGGTGAAAGACAATGAAGTCTATCTGATCGAAGTTAACCCACGAGCGGCGCGTACCGTTCCGTTCGTCTCTAAAGCGACCGGCGTACCGCTGGCGAAAGTGGCCGCGCGCGTGATGGCAGGTAAAACACTGGCAGAGCAGGGCGTTACGGAAGAGGTGATTCCGCCTTACTACTCGGTCAAAGAAGTGGTTCTGCCGTTCAACAAGTTCCAGGGCGTTGACCCGATTCTGGGACCCGAAATGCGTTCTACCGGTGAAGTCATGGGCGTGGGCCGCACGTTCGCTGAGGCATTCTCCAAAGCGATGCTGGGCGCACAAAGCAACATGAAGAAGTCGGGCCGTGCGCTGCTGTCGGTGCGTGAAGGCGACAAGAAACGTATCGTCGACCTGGCTGCTAAGCTGCAGAAGTTTGGTTTCGAACTGGATGCGACCCACGGCACGGCGGTGGTGCTGGGCGAAGCGGGCATCAATCCGCGACTGGTCAACAAGGTGCATGAAGGACGTCCACACATTCAGGACCGCCTGAAGAATGGCGAGTACAGCTACATCGTCAATACCACGGCGGGTCGTCAGGCGATTGAAGATTCGAAGCTGATTCGCCGCAGCGCACTGCAGTATAAAGTGCACTACGACACCACGCTGAACGGCGGCTTCGCCACCGCGATGGCGCTGAATGCTGACCCGACGGAACAGGTTATCTCCGTTCAGGAAATGCATGCTCAGATAAAGGCGATGTAAGACAATGTAGTGTGAAAAGCGGCTCCTGCGGGAGCCGCTTTTTTTGCCATATCACTGGCGATAATCCGAAAGACAGGTCCGGGAAAAGCAAGGTATTTGCGTTAAAGTGACTGATTTGACTTATTTTTTTAGCTATAGGTGCGAATGCCCCCGGTTCGCACAAATTTATAATAGAAACACTTCCTGTGCGAGTTTTTCGCCAGTACTATGCCTGCCGCTCATCACTGGAGCGTATCAGGACATAAATAAAAAATGAAAATGCGTACTTTTTCTCTGAGTGCAGTGGCTGCACTGATGGCTATTCTTCCTTTCGCCAGCCAGGCGGAAATTACCCTGTTGAAACAGGATCCGCAGGCAGGCGATCCGCTTAGCCGTCTTACCCTGAATGTTGGCGGCAGCATTCGTGCTCAGGTCAATCATCAGACCGGTGTGGGTGACAAATCCTACAAGCGCGACGGTTTCGATGGCGGCACTCGTTTCCGTTTCGGCGCGGACTACTACCTGTTTGATGACGTGAGCTGGATCAGCTACTACGAGCTGGGCGTTAACGTTCCGGCGGTCTTCAGCTGGGATGGTCACTATGCGGAAGGTGCCCATGACACCACGCGTCGCCAGCTCTACACCGGTCTGAAAAGCAAAGCATGGGGTCAGCTTACCTTTGGTCAGCAGAACAGCGTCTATTACGACACCGTGGGCGCCAAAACCGATATCTGGGATTACGACATGATCGGCCAGGCACCGGGCAACGGTATCAACGGCGACTACGACGGATCTTACCGCTCACGTAAGCAGCTGAAATACAAAAACAGCTTCGGCGACGCGGATATTTACGCTTCTTATCTGTTCGACGATAACGAGTATCTGCCAGGCAACGGCCTGCGCTATAAGCGCAAAGGCGGCGGCTCGCTGGGCGTGGATTACCACATCACTGAGGATCTAAGCTGGGGCACGGCGTGGAACTACACCCGCGCCGCGATGCGTAACCCGAACAACGGCGACAGCAAAGATTACGATCAGAACATTTACGGCACCGCACTGAGCTGGACACCAGGCAACTGGACGCTGTCAGCCGGTGGTGGCTGGTATGAAAACTTCATGACCACCAAACGCAAAGATGTCCATAATTACTTTGCCGGTGATGCGTGGGGCATTGAATATTTCGCTGGCTACAAGATCCCGGTGGCGCAGTATGGTCTGAAAGCCGTCCAGCCTTATGTCATGGGTGACCGCATCGAGTATGCGACAGGCCGTGATTACCTGCGCATCGACAACGGTCTGGGTGTGACGCTGTTCCTCGACTACGGTTTCCGCGTTGATTACGAACATGTCTTCACCTCCAGCACTGATAACCTGGGTGATATGAATCTGGTGCGCCTGCGCTACGACTTCTGATCATCCTGACGAGCCTTAATCAGGCTTGCAGCGATAAACGATCTTAACGGGCAGGGAACACAGGCAGAGGAGGAAAGCGTCCCGCCGCCCGGATAAAAACGCCGGGAGCGTTTTTGAACGACGCAAAGCGTTGGCCCTTATACGGGCGCACCTCAGGGATGAGGTGCGTAATCGCGCGGGCCGAGCGGTCATGGATGACAGCTTTTGCGTCTTTCCGATCTGACTGTGTTCCCTGTGCTGCACCGATCTTACCGCTAGCCAGACCAGGCTTTACGGCTCCTCCGGGAGCCGTTTCCTTTTGCACACGCTTTTTGTGCCAGCATGAGGCAAATCGCTGGCGTGCTGCGGCAAACTGACGCGATTACGCGGTGAAAAACGCTGCACAGGCTGTGAAAAACGGCGTCCTGAAAAGGTTTACGCAATTAGACCTTCACCCCTATCGACGAAAGTTTCACCTTTACGTATCATGGCGCCAATTTTTTTCAGTGAGTGGTTAACATGATTAGTCTTATCGCGGCATTAGCAGCAGATCGCATTATTGGAATGGAGAACGCCATGCCGTGGGACCTGCCTGCCGATCTGGCATGGTTCAAGCGCAATACGCTGAAGAAACCGGTCATTATGGGTCGACTGACTTTTGAATCCATCGGGCGCCCGTTACCTGGCCGGCTGAACATCGTTGTCAGCAGTAAGCCAGGCGCTGCGGAAGGCGTCACCTGGGTTACGTCGCTGGATGAGGCGCTACAGGCAGCCGGTGATGCAGAAGAGATTATGGTGATTGGTGGTGGACGTGTCTACGAGCAGATGCTGAAGCGCGCCGATCGTCTCTATCTGACGCACATTGATGCGGAAGTGGAAGGCGATACGCAGTTCCCGGATTACGAGCCGGATGAGTGGCAGTCTACGTTCAGCGAATTCCACGACGCTGATGAGCAGAACTCCCACAGCTACTGCTTTGAGATCCTTGACCGTCGCCGTTAATCCTCTCCCAGTCCGGCTGTAACCTGGCTGTCATCTCTGTTTATTAGCATTGCTTCTTTTCTGGGAACGTCATAAAGGAAGCAATCAATAATGAAAACCGAACTCTCCGCATTAAGCACTGACCGCCTTCGTGATCCACATCGTCGTAAATTTCTTGCCGGTTCCGGTGCGATAGGGCTGACCGGCTTTCTCAGCGGCGGCCTGACGCTCTCATTCAGCGCACTGGCGCAGACGAAGCCTGCTGGCAGCCCACTGCTGGGCTTTCAGGCGATTGCCGCATCCACGGCCGATGAGGTTGTGGTCGCTCCCGGCTATCGTGCTGACGTGCTGATCTCCTGGGGTGATCCGCTGGTGAATGGCGCGGCCGCGTTTGACCCGCTGGGTAATAACAGCGCAGAAGAGCAGGAAAAGCAGTTCGGTGATAACAACGATGGCATGAGTTTCTTCGCCATTGATGAACATCGCGGCGTGATGGCGATTAACAATGAGTATGTGAATGAGCCGACGCTGTTTGCCCACGGTGGCAGTAAAGCGACCAGCCTGGAAGATGTGAGGAAGTCACAGGCGGCACACGGCGTCTCCATCGTTGAAGTTAAACGGGGTGAAGACAATCGCTGGCAGGTGCTACGCCCTTCTGACTACAACCGCCGCATTACTGCCAATACGCCTATGCGGTTTTCCGGTCCGGCCGCTGGTGATAACGCGCTGAAGACCGCCGCTGACCCCCAGGGAATGCATGTCCTTGGCACCTTTGGTAACTGTGCCAACGGTAAAACGCCGTGGGGCACCTATCTCACCTGTGAAGAGAATTACGACACCTACTTTGGCACTCATCAGGGAGACTTTAACCCGACTCCACAGCAGAAGCGTTACACCCTGAATGCTGCCGAGCCGGAGCGCAACTGGTCTGACTTTGATCCCCGCTTCGATATCGCGAAAAACCCCAACGAATTTAACCGCCACGGCTGGATTGTCGAGATTGATCCCTTTGATCCTCACGCCGTGCCGGTCAAACGCACCGCGCTGGGCCGTTTTAAGCACGAGAACGCGGCTGTGACGGTTGCAAAAACCGGGCAACTGGTGGTTTACATGGGCGACGATGAGCGCGGCGAATATATCTATAAATATGTCTCTGACGACAAAGTCATCCCGGATGATGCCAAAGCCAGTCAGGGAGTGCTGGATAAAGGCACGCTCTATGTGGCGCAGTTCAACGGCGATGCGCAGGGCACACCGCTGAAAGGTACCGGGCGCTGGCTGCCACTAAAGTGGGGTGAAAATGGACTCACTGCTGAGAAGGGCTTTAACAGTCAGGCTGATGTCCTGATCAATGCGCGTGCTGCGGCCGATGTGGTGAACGCCACGCGGATGGACCGGCCCGAGTGGATTGCCGTTAACCCGCATGATGGCCGGGCCTACTGCACCCTGACCAACAATAACAAGCGCGGCAATGAGGGCATGCCGGTCAATGCGGCGAATCCGCGGCCCAAAAATATCTACGGTCAGATTATCCGCTGGGATGAGAAGGGCGATGCTACGGCACAGACCTTTGAGTGGGATATCTATGCGTTGTGCGGCAACCCGATAGCGCATCCCGAGGGGATCTATCGCGGCACACCTAACATCACGGCGGAGAACACCTTCAACAGTCCGGATGGTCTGGGATTTGATGCGCAGGGGCGCTTATGGATCCTGACCGACGGCAAGTACAGTAACAAAGAGGATTATCAGGGGCAGGGGAATAATCAGATGCTGGTGGGGGATCCTGACAGCGGAGAAATCCGCCGCTTTATGGTCGGCCCCAAATCGTGCGAGCTTACCGGTATTACCTTCACGCCCGACTACAAAACGCTGTTCGTGAACGTGCAGCATCCCGGCGAAGAGGGTGACTCGAACTTTCCCAATAACAGTCCACGCCCACGCTCATCGGTGATCATGATCACTCGTGAAGATGGCGGCATCATCGGCGCATAAGACAGGATGCTGGTCTGACGGGCCAGCATCAAAGTTACAACGTGGGCGGTGTCAGACTGTCGCTGGAGGCCAGCGCTTTTTCGCGATTGGAGTGCTGCACCACATAACGCTGATCTTCCCAGTGCAGCAGGGTCAGCGTTCCGCCCCAGCAGCAGCCGGTATCCAGACCGATAATGCCCTCTGGTGTTCCTTTGCCTTCCAGCGACGCCCAGTGACCAAACACGATGGTGTAGTCCTGTGCGACTGGCCCCTCAATGGTAAACCAGGGTTTCAGCGGTGGAAGGGCGGATTCGGGGGCATCTTTGCAGATCATGTCCAGCTGGCCGTTGGGAAAGCAGTAACGCATACGGGTAAGGGCATTGGTGCTAAAGCGCAGACGTGCCAGGCCGGTCAAATCTTCACTCCAGTTGTTCGGCATATCGCCATACATGGCATCCAGGAACAGCGGATAACTGTCGCTGGCGAGAACCGCCTCAACTTCACGCGCGCACTTTTTCGCGGTCTCGATATCCCACTGCGGCGTGATACCAGCGTGGCCCATCACCAGCTTTTTCTCGTCATCCACCTGTAACAGCGGCTGACGGCGCAGCCAGTTGATCAGCTCATCCGCATCGTCCGCTTCCAGCAGCGGTGTCAGGCGATCTTTCGGCTTGTTACGGCTGATGCCGGCGTAAACCGCCAGCAGATGTAAATCGTGATTGCCCAGCACCAGACGCACCGCGTCGCCCAGCGATTTCACGAAGCGCAGGACGTCAAGGGAGCCCGGACCACGTGCCACCAGGTCGCCGGTCAGCCACAGCGTATCCTGCTCAGGATTGAAATCGACCTGTTGCAGCAACGCACGTAATTCATCGTAGCAACCGTGAACATCGCCAATCAGGTATGTGCTCATAACGTTTTATCCATCAGGAAGGTGCCCGACTTAACGGGCGAAAAGCGTGTAAATCAATGAATGTGGGTCTGAATAGCGAGGCGGAACACCGGGATCTCGACGTGGAAGGTATCACCCTGTTCGTCGACCATCACATAATGCCCCTGCATGGTGCCCATCGGCGTTTCGATCACGGCACCGCTGGTGTACTGAAATTCGTTGCCAGGCGCAATAAATGGCTGTTCACCGACCACGCCTTCACCCTGAACTTCCGTTTCACGGCCATTACCGTTGGTAATCAGCCAGTAACGTCCCAGCAGTTGCACAGAGGAACGGCCCAGATTGCGAATCGTAATGGTATAGGCGAAGACGTAGCGATCATCATCCGGTAAGGATTGTGAGGCGACGTACTGGCTTTGCACATGGACGGAGACGCGGGCCGTTTCACTCATGACTTACTCCTGCGATTTTCCCTGATGATTCGCCAGCCAGTTTGCCAGCTGACAATATTGCGCGACGGAGACGTTCTCGGCACGCAGGGTCGGATCTATGGATAACTCTTCCAGTGCACCGGCAGCCACCATGTGGCTCAGGCTGTTGCGCAGCGTTTTACGACGCTGGCCGAATGCTTCCGTGGTAATACGGCTCAGAATACGCACATCGCTGACCGGATGAGGCGGCTCAGCAAACGGCACCAGCCGCACGACGGCCGAGTCCACTTTCGGTGGCGGCGTAAAGGAATGCGGAGGTACTTCCAGCACCGGTATGACCTGGCAGTAATATTGCGCCATTACTGTCAGACGGCCATAGGCTTTACTGCCCGGACCGGCAACCAGACGGTTGACCACTTCTTTCTGCAGCATGAAGTGCATATCTTTGATCGAACCAGTATAGCTGAAAAGGTGGAACATCAGCGGGGTCGAAATATTGTACGGCAGATTACCAAATACCCGCAGCGGCTGGCCTCTCTCCTGCGCCAGCGCGGCGAAGTCGAAGGTCATGGCATCCTGCTGGAAGATAGTCAGCTTCGGACCAAGGAACGGATGGGTTTCCAGACGCGCAGCGAGGTCGCGGTCCAGCTCTATCACCGTTAATTTATCGAGGCGTTCACCAACCGGCTCGGTTAAGGCGCCCAGGCCCGGTCCGATTTCCACCAGCGCTTCGTCGCGCTGTGGATGAATGGCGGAGACAATACTGTCGATAATGTACTGATCGTTCAGGAAGTTCTGCCCGAAACGTTTACGGGCGTAGTGCCCCTGATGGACGCGATTATTCATTACTGCTCTTGATCATAGTGATGGCGAGGTTAAGCGCCGTGATGAAGCTGCCCGGATCGGCCTGACCCAGACCGGCGAGTTCCAGCGCGGTGCCGTGGTCGACGGATGTCCGGATAAAGGGCAGACCCAGGGTGATATTTACCGCCCGGCCAAACCCCTGAAATTTGAGGACCGGCAGGCCCTGGTCGTGATACATCGCCAGCACCGCATCGGCATGTTGCAGATATTTAGGCTGGAACAGCGTATCCGCAGGCAGCGGACCGGTCAGTTTAATGCCCTGCTGACGCAGTTCATTGAGTGCCGGCGTGATGGTCTCGATCTCTTCACGTCCCATGTGGCCACTTTCACCCGCATGAGGGTTAAGACCACAGACGTAAATATGCGGCTCGGCAATCGCAAATTTCTGCTGCAGATCGCGATGCAAAATCGTGATCACTTCATGCAGACAGTCACGGGTGACCGCCGCAGGGACATCTTTCAGCGGCAGATGCGTCGTCGCCAGTGCGACGCGCAACGCTTCTGTCGCCAGCATCATGACTACGCGATGGCCACCTGCGCGATCGGCGAAAAACTCGGTATGGCCGGTAAAGGCGATACCAGCATCATTAATAACACCTTTGTGCACCGGGCCGGTTATCAGGGCAGCAAATTCACCGTTGAGGCAACCGTCACAGGCGCGTGCCAGCGTAGCCAGTACATAGTCGCTGTTGGCGGCGCAGAGTTCACCTGGCGTAACCGTCTCTGCCGTTTCGATAGGCAGGACAGTCAGTGTACCCGCCTGCTGCGGCTCTGCCGCTGCGTCAGGCTGGTAGGTCCGTAGCGTCAGCGACAGACCGAGTTGAGCCGCACGCTGCTGCAATAGGGCTGGCGAGGCGCACACCACCAGTTCAACTGGCCACGACTGCTGAGCCAGCTGAACGGTGAGATCGGGACCAATCCCGGCGGGTTCGCCGGGCGTGACCACCACACGAAGATTACTGCGCATTGCCATCCAGAATCTTCACGTAGGCGCTGGCGCGTTGTTCCTGCATCCAGGTCTGCGCTTCTTCCGCGAACTTGCGGTTAAACAGCATACGGTAAGCTCGTTCTTTCTGGGCTGCATCAGTTTTATCCACCTGACGGCTGTCCAGCAATTGAATCAGATGCCAGCCGAAAGAGGAGTGAACCGGCTGGCTGGTCTGGCCTTTCTGCAGACGCAACAGCGCGTCGCGGAACGCCGGATCAAAGACTTCCGGTGAGGTCCAGCCAAGATCGCCACCCTGATTCGCCGAACCCGGGTCATCAGAGTACTGTTTAGCCGCCGCGGCGAAAGTGGTTTTGCCACTGCGGATATCAGCAGCGATCTGTTCCAGCTGGGCGCGCGCCTGTTCGTCTGTCAGAATCGGCGATGGCTTCAGCAGAATATGACGTGAATGGACTTCAGTGACAGAGACATTTTTGCTTTCGCCACGCAGGTCGTTTACTTTCAGGATGTGGAAGCCGACACCGGAGCGAACAGGTCCGACGATATCGCCTTTTTTCGCGGTCGCCAGCGCCTGCGCAAACAGGGTTGGTAACTCTTCGATTTTACCCCAGCCCATGTTGCCGCCTTTTAGCGCCTGAGAGTCGGCAGAGTAGGTTACGGCCATCTTGCCGAAGTCCGCACCATTTTTCAGTTCGCCAACCAGCTGCTTCGCCAGCGTTTCCTGCTCATCAACCTGCTGCTGAGTCGGATTTTCCGGCAGCGGCAGCAGAATATGGCTGACGTTCAGTTCGGTCCCCTGACTGTTCTGAGAACCAATCTGGTTAGCCAGCGTATCGACTTCCTGCGGCAGAATGGTGACACGACGACGTACTTCGTTGTTGCGTACTTCAGCAATGGTCATCTCTTTGCGGATCTGAGAACGATAAACGCTGTAGTTCATGCCGTCATAAGCCAGACGGCTGCGCAGCTGATCAAGGCTCATGCGGTTCTGCGCAGCGATGTTCTGAATCGCCTGGTCCAGTTGCTCGTCGCTGATCTGGATCCCTGCTTTTTCACCCATCTGCAGAATGATGTTGTCCATGATCTGACGTTCCAGAATCTGATGGCGCAACGTTTTATCATCCGGCAACTGCTGACCTGCCTGCTGGGCCTGAGATTTAACCGTGCCCATCATGCCGTCCACGTCACTCTCAAGAACCACGCCGTTATTGACCACGGCTGCAACTTTATCAACGACTTGTGGTGCTGCGAACACGGTGTTGGCACTGATTGCCACACCAAGAATCAGCATTCTCCAGTTCTTCATACTTTATCCATTGTTGGTTCCGCACTGCGGGATTGCCTGTCAAACATCACTGCATCAGAAAGCGGGCTGGTAAGGGATAATGCCCTGACGCAGCATATCGTTAGTGCCTAAGCCATAGTTAGGACTCAGACCACGCAGCTCAATGTTGAATGAGATTTGGTTGTCATATTTACTGTCGTTATTTTCCCAACCGTTAATTTTGCGTTCGTAACCGACCCGGATCGCGTAACAGCATGAGCTGTACTGCAGCCCAACCAGCTGCGACGCCGGACGCGTGTTGCGGGTATCGTAGTAGTAAGCACCTACCACAGACCATGCATCCGCAATCGGCCAGCTGGCCGTGGTACCCACCTGTGAAATCCCGTTTTTGTAGATAGGATTTGTCACCAGGCTGCTATCGTTCAGCGCGGTCGCTACATATTCCGGGCTGCTGTAACGGTAGCTCAGCTGTACCATGCGGTCGGCATCACGACGGTATTCCAGTACGGTATTGCCCTGGGAGACGTTGTCGAGTTTGGTGTCATATTGCAGCCCACCTCTGACGCCCCAGCGATCGCTGATTTTCCAGTATGTATCACCAGCCCAAATCAGGCTGCCGGTATCATCTTCTTTACTGGTTTGATTCACACCAGTACGAGAAGGGGTAAACGAGTAGATTTGACCCACAGAAACGTTAAAACGTTCAACCAGATCGGTATCATAAATACGCGAGGTGACACCGGTAGCCACTTCATTGGCCGACGCGATGCGATCCAGCCCGCTATAAGTACGATCGCGGAACAGACCGGTATAGTCGGTTTGCAGCAATGTTGAGTCGTAGGGATAGATGTTGCTCTGATTGCGATACGGGATATACAGATACTGTACGCGCGGTTCCAGCGTCTGGGTATAGCCCACCGCGGAGTCCATATCGCGGTCAAATACCAGCCGGCCATCCACTTTAAACTGCGGCAGGGTGCGGTTTACAGATTCATCCAGTTCGCCGCTCTTATCACCCCGGAGACCATTAGCAGCGTTGTTATAGTAATCAACGTCAGTCTGCTGATAGTGGGTCGCCAGGAACTTCGCTTCGGTATCCAGACTGGCCCAGCCATTGGACAGTGGCAGGTTCAGCGTTGGCTCAACATGCAAGCGGGTCGCCTCGGGATAGCGGCTGTTGACGTTGGTGAACTTCACCGCCTGGGCATAAACACGGCCATCAAACGGGCCGATGTCATTCTGATACAGATTAACGTCCAGCTGCGGCATCGCGCGATAGACATTATTGCTGGTGGTATTGCCAAATACCTGGAAATCTTTGGTAGAGAGCGTAGCGTCCCAGTTGGTGTCGGCATAGCCAACACTGAATTTCTGCGTGGCGTAGTTATCGGTCGAGCTGTAGTACTTCGAGTCGAGATCGTTGAAGTAATATTTGTCGCTGACCTTGGTGTAGTCCGCGTTGAAACGCCAGTGCTGGTCATAAACACCCGCATGACGCCAGTAGAACAGCCAGCGATCGGAGCTGTCATTTTCGGCGATGCCGCGCAGCGCTTTATCGTTGTCGTACTGTTTATCGGAGCCGAGATAGTCGAACTCCATCAGACCGGCACCCAGCGTGGTCAGATAACGGAATTCGTTTTCAAACTTCATGCCGCGCTTACTGATGTAGTGCGGCGTGATGGTCGCATCGGCCTGTGGCGCGATGTTCCAGTAATAGGGCAGAATGAACTCAAAGCCGTTATTGCTGCCATATTTAGCATTCGGGATCAGGAAACCGGACCGGCGGCGATCGCCAATAGGTAGCTGCAGATAGGGGCTGTAGAACACCGGGACCGGACCGAGCTTAAAGCGGGCGTTCCAGATCTCCGCCACTTCCTCTTCACGATCCTGGATCACTTCTGAACCCACTACGCTCCAGCTGTTGGAGCCAGGCAGACAGGAGGTAAAGGTACCGTTTTCCAGAATGGTATAGCGGTTATCGCCGCGCAGCTTCATCTGATCGGCGTTACCACGTCCCTGACGATCCACCATCTGATACTGACCATTCCAGACGTTGGTATCTTTGCTGTTGAGGTTTGACCAGGCTTTCGGACCTTTCAGGATGACCTGGTTGTCATCGTAGTGCACATTACCCAGGGCATCGACGGTACGCACGGGCGCGGTCTGGCCTTCCTGCTGACGCTGATGAAGCTGAACTTCATCCGCCTGCATACGGCTGTTGCCCTGCTCAATGTTAACATTGCCGGTGAAGACCGCATCATCGGGATAGTTCCCTTTCGCGGCATCGGAGTGAATGGTGACAGGCAGCTGGTTCGTATCACCGTTCACCAGCGGGCGGTTGTAACTCGGCACGCCTAACATACACTGCGACATCAAATCGTCGGCAAAGGCTTGCTGGCTAATGGCTGCGCCGATCAGTGTGGCCAGCAGGGTAGGTATATGTTTTTTCATACGCGGTATCGAGAATTCCATGAAAACTGGCATCATGCCGACAATCGGGTCAGAGACTAACTTACTGCCCGGCGTTGCGCCAGTGTTAATCCTGGTCTGTCAGCGTTGCCGTTAGGCGCTGAGATAAATGACAGGTATGATAATGCAATTTTCAGCCGCAAGCATGGCGAATTGAGGAGTTTATGCGCTACTGGGGAAAAGTTATGGGTCTGGCGGTGGGATTACTTTCCGGCGCAGGCTTTTGGGGTATTGTGATCGGTTTGATCATTGGCCATATGATTGACAAAGTACGCGGCGCACAAGGCAAGGCTTACTTCTCAAATAATCAGACCCGACAGACGCTGTTTTTCAGCACGACCTTTCAGGTGATGGGCCATTTGACCAAGTCAAAAGGGCGCGTCACGGAAGCGGATATTCAGATTGCTTCGTTGTTAATGGAACGGATGCAGCTGCACGGTGACTCCCGCAGTGCAGCCCAGCGCGCATTCCGCGAAGGCAAGCAGGCGGATTATCCGTTACGCAGCAAATTGCGTGAACTGCGCAGCGCCTGTTTTGGCCGGTTCGATCTGATTCGGATGTTCCTGGAGATCCAGATTCAGGCCGCCTTTGCCGACGGTTCACTGCATCCCAATGAACGTCAGGTGCTCTATGTGATTGCTGAAGAGCTGGGCATTTCACGGGTTCAGTTCGACCAGTTCCTGCGCATGATGGAAGGTGGCCAGCAGTTTGGTGGTGGTCAGCGCAGTTCTGGCGGTTTCCAGCAGGCGCAACGCGGCCCAACGCTGGAAGATGCCTGCAGCGTACTGGGAGTGAAAAGCAGTGATGACGCCACCACCATTAAACGCGCCTATCGCAAACTCATGAGCGAGCATCATCCTGACAAGCTGGTGGCGAAAGGATTACCGCCTGAGATGATGGAGATGGCGAAACAGAAAGCGCAGGAAATTCAGGCGGCGTACGATCTGATTCGCAAAGAGAAAGGCTTTAAATAATCACTGTGTCCCCTTGCCTCTTCTGCAACAGAGGAGGCAAGGGTGACAGGTCGAACATCTCAAAAATCGGCGGGCTGACGAAACGTCATGGCATTGCCAAATGCCGGATGGGTAATGGTCAGTGACTCCGCATGCAGCAGCAAACGGGCTGCCATCGCTTTGGCCTCCGGGTGCGCATAGAAGTTATCTCCCAGAATCGGATGGCCCAGCGCCAGCATATGCACCCGCAGCTGGTGTGAACGTCCGGTGATCGGCTTCAGCGACACGCGCGCACTGTTATCCGCACGATATTCCAGCACCTGATACTCCGTCTGCGCGGCTTTGCCGGTCTCGAAGCAGACCATCTGCTTTGGACGATTTGGCCAGTCGCAAATCAGCGGCAGATCAACCAGTCCCTCTTCCTTCTCCGGATGCCCCCAGATGCAGGCCACGTAGGTTTTGGAAGGCTCCCGTTCGCGGAACTGGCGTTTCAGCTCGCGTTCCGCCGCTTTAGTCAGCGCCACCACCATTACGCCGCTGGTCGCCATATCGAGTCGGTGGACCGACTCGGCCTGCGGGAAATCACGCTGAATCCGCGTCATCACGCTATCTTTGTGCTCATCCAGACGACCGGGTACCGAGAGCAGACCGCTGGGTTTGTTCACTACCATGATATGCGTATCCTGATAAAGGATATGCAGCCAGGGTTCACGCGGTGGATTGTAAGGTTCCATGGGGCTTTCCAAAAATAAGGGGCCATGCGGCCCCTGAGCTTACTGGTGTGTCACCACAATCAGGCGCAGCGCATCGAGACGCCAGTTGGCCTGCTCGAGACTCTCCAGCACCTGTTCGCGGTTGCTTTCCAGCGCCTCAACTTCATCGTCGCGGATGTTCGGGTTGACAGCTTTCAGCGCGTTAAGACGCGAAAGCTCGGCACCCAGCTTCTCGTTCGCTTCCGCACGTGCCGCAACAATCACCGCGCGCGCTTCGCTGACCACACTCTCTTCAGCCTGCGTCAGAATCGCATGCACATCCTGCTGTACCGCATTCACCAGTTTACTGGCGGTGTGACGGTTAACCGCATTCAGCTGACGGTTAAAGCTTTCGAACTCCACTTTGCCCGCCAGGTTAGTGCCTTTGGTATCCATCAGCAGACGGATTGGCGTCGGTGGCAGGAAGCGGGTCAGTTGCAGATGCTTCGGTGCCTGCGCTTCAACCACATAGATCAGCTCGACCAGCAGCGTCCCCACCGGCAGCGCCTTGTTTTTCAGCAGTGACAGTGCGCTGCTGCCGGTATCGCCTGACAGGATCAGATCCAGTCCGTTACGGATCAGCGGGTGTTCCCAGGTGATGAACTGAGTATCCTCGCGTGACAGTGCCTGATCGCGGTTAAAGGTGATGGTACAGCCATCTTCCGGCAGGCCGGGGAAATCGGGCACCAGCATGTGGTCGGAAGGGGTCAGCACAATCAGGTTATCGCTGCGATCTTCCTGATTGATGCCGACGATATCAAACAGGTTGAGCGCGAAGTTTACCAGGCCGGTGTCGTTATCCTGCTCGCTGATAGCATTCGCCAGCAGCTGCGCCGATTCACCGCCGTTGGAGTTCAGCTCCAGCAGGCGATCGCGACCCTGTTCCATCTGCGATTTCAGCGCGTCGTGCTGTTTACGGCAGTCAGTAATAAAAGCATCAAAGCCTTCATTGTTCTCCGGCGCGGCCAGATAGCCGATCAGCTGCGAATGGACGCTGTCATAGAGGGCACGGCCGGTCGGGCAGGTGTGCTCAAACGCGTCCAGCCCTTCGTGATACCAGCGCAGCAGCACCGCCTGTGCGGTCTGCTCCAGCCACGGCACCAGAATCTGAATATCGTGCGCCTGACCGATACGATCCAGACGACCGATACGCTGCTCCAGCAGGTCCGGGTTAAACGGCAGGTCGAACATCACCAGACGGCTGGCAAACTGGAAGTTACGGCCTTCAGAACCGATCTCTGAGCACAGCAGCACCTGCGCGCCGTTCTCTTCGGAGGCGAACCAGGCGGCTGCGCGGTCACGTTCAATGATCGACAGACCTTCGTGGAACACCGCCGCGCGGATGCCTTCACGCTCGCGCAGCACCTGCTCCAGCTGCAGGGCAGTGGCGGCTTTGGCGCAGATGACCAGCACTTTCTCTTTACGGTTGCTGGTGAGATAGCCCATCAGCCATTCGACGCGCGGGTCGAAGTTCCACCAGGTACCGCTGTCGCCTTCAAATTCCTGATAAATCTGCTCAGGGTAGAGCAGGTCACGCGCCCGCTCTTCGACGCTTTTACGCGTACCCATTATGCCGGAGACTTTAATCGCCGTCTGATACTGTGCAGGCAGCGGCAGGCGGATCTGATGCAGCTCACGTTTCGGAAAGCCTTTGACGCCATTACGGGTGTTACGGAACAGTACGCGGCTGGTGCCGTGGCGATCCATCAGCATGGCGATCAGCTCCTGACGCGCCTCCAGCTTGCCATCACGGTCGCTGTTCGCGACCTGCAGCAGCGGCTCAATGTCCTGCTCGCCGACCAGATCGTTGATCCGGTTCAGCTCCTCCTGGGAGATCGCGTTGTCCGCCAGCAGCGCTGTGACGGCATCGGCAATCGGGCGGAAATGCTGCTGCTCTTCTACAAAGGCGGCAAAGTCATGGAAACGGTCCGGGTCGAGCAGGCGAAGACGGGCGAAGTGGCTCTCCATACCCAGCTGTTCTGGTGTTGCGGTCAGCAGCAGAACGCCGGCGGTTTTCTCGGCCAGCTTTTCGATAACCTGATATTCGCGGCTTGGCTCGCTTTCTGACCAGGCCAGATGGTGCGCTTCATCTACCACCAGCAAATCCCATTCCGCATCGGCCAGCATCTCAAGGCGCTGTTTGTTACGGCGCACAAAGTCCAGCGAGCAGATAATCAGCTGCTCCGTTTCAAACGGGTTATCGCTGTCATGCTGCGCTTCGGTATAGCGATCGTCATCAAACAGCGCAAAGCGCAGGTTGAAGCGGCGCAGCATTTCGACCAGCCACTGATGCTGTAAGGTTTCAGGCACTACGATCAGGACGCGCTCAGCACGACCCGCCAGCAGCTGCTGCTGGATGATCATCCCGGCTTCAATGGTTTTCCCCAGGCCAACTTCATCGGCCAGCAGCACGCGCGGCGCATGGCGACGGCCGACATCGTGGGCGATATGCAGCTGGTGAGGGATCAGGTTGGTGCGCATACCGCGTAAGCCGCTGATCGGCAGGCGGTACTGCTCGCTCTGGTATCTACGGGCGCGGAAGCGGAGGGCGAAACGATCCATCCGGTCGAGCTGGCCGGCAAACAGGCGATCCTGCGGCTTACTGAATACCAGCTTGCTGTCGAGCATCACTTCGCGCAGCATCACGTCGCTTTCTTCGGTATCCAGCCGGGTACCGATATAGGTCATCAGGTCATTTTCGTTGCGTACTTCATCGACGCGCATCTGCCAGCCTTCGTGGCTGGTGATGGTATCACCCGGATTAAAGATGACGCGGGTAACCGGCGAATCGTTGCGGGCGTAGAGGCGGTTTTCCCCCGTGGCCGGAAACAGCAGGGTGATCATGCGGGTATCGATCGCCACCACGGTGCCCAGTCCCAGTTCACTTTCCGTATCACTAATCCAGCGCTGACCTAATGTAAAAACCATATATTTTATGCTCAAATTTTAACGTTTTCAGAGGTGTTCCCAAAGCTCAGGCAATAGCGTTACCGCCAGACAAATGAGGTCTGGAGCGGAAGTAAGAGCGGTGAGTTTCAGGAGGGGCGCTATGGTACTGGATGGCAGGGCGTTCGTCACCTGTCAAAAAAGCCCCAGCTGCCCTGTAATCAGTGTAGCAAAGTCCCCTTTAACAAAGGGCAGAATCCCCTCCGCGACCGGCTGGAGTTGCTTCGTTACATAGTGGTCATAATCCAGTGGCGTGCTGCGCGCTTCCAGTGGTTCCGGGCCTGCCGTCGCCATAACATAACGAATACGGCCTCCCTTCTGGTACTGCAATGGCCGGTTTAATTTACGATTCTGCTCATCGGCCAGCCTGGCGGCACGCACATGCGGGGGCACGTTTCGTTCATATTCATTCAGCGGCCGCCGCAGACGCTTTTTATAGATCAGCTGATCGTCGAGTTCACCCGCCAGCAGCTGCGCTACGGTGGTGCGAATGTAGTCCTGCCACGGCTCACGATGAAAAATGCGATGGTAGAGCTGCTGCTGAAACTGTTTGGCCAGCGGCGTCCAGTCGGTTCGCACCGATTCCAGCCCCCTGAAGACCATGCGCTCACCGGCAGCGTCACGAATTAGTCCGGCGTAGCGTTTCTTGCTGCCCTGTTCCGCGCCGCGAATGGTCGGCATCAGGAAGCGGCAGTAGTGGCTTTCATACTCCAGCTCTAGCGCGCTGGTCAGCCCGTGGGTCTGTTGTAAGTGGTCACGCCACCAGGCATTTACTTTCTGCACCAGTTGCTGACCGATCGCGGCAGCATCTTCTTCACTGTGCGCCGACCTGAGCCAGACAAAGGTGGAGTCGGTATCGCCATAGATAACGTCGTAGCCTTCCGCTTCAATCAGCGTGCGGGTCTGCTGCATGATGGTGTGACCGCGCAGGGTAATCGAGGAGGCGAGACGCGGATCAAAGAAGCGGCAGGCGCTGGTGCCCAGCACGCCGTAAAAGGCATTCATGATGATCTTCAGCGCCTGGGACAGCGGCTGATTATTCTGCTTTTTAGCCGCTTCACGACCCAGCCAGATCTGCTCAACAATCGCGGGCAGGCAGTGGGTATGCCGTGAGAAGCGCGCTTCGCGGAAACCCTCAACTGAATCGGCATCATCCGGATGGGCCAGTCCCTCTACCAGACCCACCGGGTCGATCAGGAAGGTGCGGATAATCGACGGATAGAGACTTTTGTAATCCAGCACCAGCACCGAGTCATACAGGCCGGGGCGCGAATCCATTACATAGCCGCCCGGGCTGGCTTCCGGGGCGACATCACCCCTGTTCGGGGCGACAAAACCGGCGCGATGCATCCGCGGAATATAAAGATGGCCAAAGGCCGCCACCGAACCGCCGTGGCGATCGACGGCCAGGCCATTCACCGCCGCGCGCTCCAGCAGAAACGGCATAATCGCCGTTTTGTGAAAAATGCGCGTCACCAGCTCGCAGTCTTTCAGGTTGTAGCGTGCCAGCGCTGGTTTATCGTTGGCAAAGCGCCAGTTGATCTCCTCCATGCGCTGCCATGGATTGTCGATCGCTTTCCCTTCACCCAGCAGCTGTTGCGACACCGACTCCAGGCTGAACGACGGGAAATCCCAGAACGCCGATTTCAGTGCGTCGATGCCGTCAATAATTAACCGGCCGCTGGCCTGCGCAAAAAAAACGCCGGGCTTGAAGCCATGTTCGCGCCACTCCAGCGTGGTCTGCTGACGGCCTAGACGCAGCGGGATACTGTAGCGATCGGCATGCTTCTGCAGCACCCGCAGGTCAAACTGCACCACGTTCCAGCCAATCAGCACGTCCGGGTCATGCTCTGCAAACCACTGATTCAGCGCTTCAAGCAGCAGCGGGCGGCTGTCGAGATAGATCAGCTCGAAGTCCAGCGTGCTGGCATCACCGTTTGGCGGGCCGAGCATAAAGACCTGGCGCTGACCGCAACCCTCCAGCCCGATGCAGTAAAGCTCACCATGCTGCGTGGTTTCAATATCCAGTGAGACCCATTTCAGCGGCGGGCGATAGTCGGGGTGGGGTTTGAGCCGCGCATTGACCACGCTGTCGCCGCGCTGCTCGCCGTCAAACCAGACCGGGGCGGTGATGAAACGCTCCATCAGGTAGCGCTCCGGCGGGCGGATATCCGCCTCGTAGACCGGAATGCCCTGTTCGCGCAACCGTTTTTCGATGTGCTGTAGCTGACGGTTCTGCGGACAGTAGAGGCCAAAAACCGGGCGGCGGCGGAAATCTTTCAGCGCCAGCGACTGAATCCGAAACTGATGTTCATCTTTGAGTAATTCGCTGACCTGCGCCTGAAACTCCTCGGGAATAAACGCAACGGACTCCTGTACCGGCAGTACCACGCGCTGCGCGCCAGCATCCGTGGCGAGCCAGAGGATAATTTCGGTGCCTTGCGGGCTGTCGCGCCAGTGGCGGGTGAGCAGAAAACCTGCGCGGGCCATATTCAGATGTTCTCCGGACTCAGCAATTCAGGGATGAGAAAACGACTTTAGTATATCATGGATATTTATACAGTTCCCGCCGCCGCTTTTGTCAACATTGTCCTACAATTCTTGCCTTGACGCTGTGTGGCTGGCTCTGGACAATCCAGCCTTCTGCTTTGACTAAGGACGACTATGGAAGCCTGGATTCAACAACTGATTACGCAGTCCCTGGAATGGGCGCTGTTTGCCGTTGCGCTGGTGACGTTTCTGGAGTCGCTGGCGCTGGTCGGGCTGTTGCTGCCAGGTACGGTGATGATGGCAAGTCTGGGCGCGCTGGTCGGCAGTGGCGAGCTTGGCCTTTATCCTGCCTGGGCGGCGGGCTTTGCCGGCTGTCTGATTGGTGACTGGGTCTCCTACGGCATTGGCTGGAAATTTCAGGGGCCGCTGCATCGCTGGAAGTATCTGCAAAAATATAAAGGCCTGCTGGATAAAACCGAGCACGCCCTGCATCAGCACAGCATGTTTACGATTCTGGTCGGGCGCTTTGTGGGGCCGACACGTCCGCTGATTCCGCTGGCGGCAGGTATGCTGGAGTTGCCGGTGCGTAAATTCCTGCCGCCGAACATTATTGGCTGCATTCTCTGGCCGCCGCTCTATCTGCTGCCCGGTATTCTGGCGGGGGTGGCGATCGATGTGCCCAAAGCCGCGCAGGGCAGCAGCTTTAAATGGCTGTTACTCGGCGCAGCACTGCTGATCTGGCTGGGCGGCTGGTTATGCTGGCGCTGGTGGCGCAGCGGCAAGAGCCGCGACTGGGCCACTGCCTGGCTGCCGCCTGAACGTTTACGCTGGGCAGGTCCGCTGGGACTGGTAATCGCCGTCGCAGCGTTTGTTAGCATTCAGTTCCATCCGATGATGCCGGTTTTCCGTCATCTGCTGTGGCAGGTTTTCTTCGCGTAAAAGCTTAGCGACGCGGGATGCCTAGCACCTCAGCCTCCCGCGTCTCGCCCGACAGCAACTGTCGGGTTTCGCCATCCCAGTAGACCCGTCCATCCACAATCACCACACTGCGCGGTGCAATCTGCTGTGCATCTTCCAGACTGTGCGACACCATCAGCAGCGTGATGCTGCGCGCTTCGCACACTGAACCCACTCGTTGCAGCATCTCGCCACGCAGCGCCGGATCCAGCGCAGAAAAAGGCTCATCCAGCAGCAGCACCGGTCGGTCACGCAGCAGACAGCGTGCCAGCGCCACGCGCTGACGCTGTCCGCCTGACAGTTCGCCCGGCAAACGGTTGAGCAGATCGCCTAATCCCACCTGGTCGGCCAGCGCGGCCAACTGCTGACACTGCTCAGCGCTGAGTTTTAATCCCGGATGCAGCCCCAGCGCCATGTTCTGCTGTACGCTGAGGTGTGGAAACAGGTTGTTCTCCTGAAACAGCATGGAAACCGGTCGTCTGGCCGGGACGCTGTGGGTGTGCTCCTGACCGTCAATCATCAGAGTGCCCTGGTTCACCGGCAGGAAACCGGCGATCAGGCTCAGCAGCGTACTTTTACCCGCCCCGCTGGGTCCGAGGATCGCGATGCGCTCCCCACGCGTGGCACTGAGGCTGAAGCGCATCGGCAGATGCTGATAAAGGTAAGTGAGGTTATCAAGTGTCAGCATGGCGGCCTGGTAATTTTTCCATTAGTGTGAACAGCAATAAGCAGAGCAGCAGCAACAGCAGGGCGGTGACCGCGCCATCTGCGCCGCGATAGGCGCCAATCTGCTGATAAAGGTAGAACGGCAGTGTGCGGAAGTCGGTATTGCCAAACAGCGCCACCACGCCGAAATCGCCAATAGACAGCACGCTGGCAAAGGCCAGCGCCTGGGCCAGTGGGCGTTTCAGCGCCCGCAGCTCGATCAGCCGCAGCCGGTTCCAGCCGTGGATATCCAGTGAATCGCAAAGTCTGCCGTAGCGCTCTGCGACATCCCGCATCGGGTTTTCCAGCACTTTCAGCGCATAGGGAATGGCGATTAGCGCATTGGTAAAGATCACCAGCCCGTCGGCCGACTCGGGCAGGCCGATGGTGGCGTTGAACAGCAGGAAAAAGCCGGTGGCGAGCACGATGCCTGGCATTGCCAGAATCAGCATGCCACTGCTGTCGATCAACTGTGCCGCCGCCGGACGCTGACGCAGACGCAGTTCCCGACTGCTCCACAACAGCATCATGGTCAGCACCACTGAGAGTAAACCGGCACCCATGGCGATGCGGAATGAGGTAAAGGTGGCCTGCCACAGTGCAGGTTGCGCCAGCGCGCCACGCAGTCCGCCGTGCAGACCATCAACGATGACCGCCGCCAGCGGGGGCAGCAGCAGGATCAGCGCCAGCCCGATCAGCAGCGTATCGACCAGCTGTGCGCCGCGCGAATCCTGCGGGTCACGCCAGCCGTTCAGCTGGCTGGTTCCGGCGGGAATCGCCTTGCTGAAGCGCTGGCTGAGCAGCACCAGCGTCAGACAGCAGCCGAGCTGGATCAGTGCCAGCAGCGCAGCACGCCCGGGATCGTAGTCATAACTCAGCGCCTGAAAAATCGCCAGCTCAATGGTGGTGGCCTGAGGACCGCCGCCCAGTGACAGCACGGTGGCAAAGCTGGCGAAACACAGCATGAAAATCAGCGCGCCGGTTGGCAAGAGCTGACGCCGCAGCCACGGCCACTCCAGCAGACGAAAATGGTGCCAGCCGCGCAGGTCGAGCTGAGCCGCCAGCTGACGCTGTTCCGCCGGGATGCTCTCCAGCGCCTGCAGCATCAGGCGGGTCGCCAGCGGCAGGTTAAAGAAGACGTGTGCCAGCAGAATGCCCGGCAGACCATAGGGGGAGAAGTGATAATCCAACCCTGCCAGCTGGCACAGCTGCGCCAGCCAGCCATGGCTACCGTAGACGGTCAGCAGGCCAAACACCGCGACCAGCACCGGCAGCACCAGCGTCATGGCGCACAGGCGCAGCAGCAGGTGGCGGCCAGGGAAACGACGTCGATAGAGCGCCCGCGCCAGCGGCACCGCAGGCAGCAGCGACAGCAGGGCGGAGAGCAGCGCCTGACCGAAAGAGAACGCGATAACGTGATGCAGGTAATCATCCTGCAGCACGCTGCGCCAGTCCGTGTCCGGCGCGGCGTTCCACAGTGCACAGAAGGCCAGCATTGCCACGCAGGTTAACAGCAGCGTGGCGATGGAACCGGGAATCAGCCAGCGCGGCATCAGCGACTGACGGCGCGTTGCCACTGGCTAATCCAGACTGAACGCTGGCTGGCAACTTCCTCTGGCGAGAGCTGCAGAGCAGTTGAAGGCACGCTGAGCGCCGTGAAACCGGCAGGCAGTGGCGTGTCGATCACCGGGTACATCCAGTTGCCGGTGGGGATAGTGCGCTGGAAGTCAGGCGAGACCATAAATTTCATGAACTGCTGTGCCAGTGCCGGCTGTTTGCTGCTGGCCAACTGCGCGGCAACTTCAACCTGCAGATAGTGTCCTTCGGCAAAGGACGCGGCAGCATAGTTCTCTTTCTTCTCTTCGATGATGTGATAAGCCGGTGAGGTGGTGTAGCTCAGCACCAGATCGCCTTCGCCCTTCAGGAACAGGCCGTAGGCTTCACTCCAGCCTTTGGTCACCGTCACGGTTTTCTGCGCCAGCTTTTGCCATGCCTGCGGAGCCTGATCGCCATAGACCTTCTGCATCCACAGCAGCAGACCTAAGCCGGGCGTGCTGGTGCGGGGATCTTCGTAGATCACCCGCCACTTCTCCGGACTGTCGACCAGCTCTTTCAGGCTTTTGGGTGGATTTTTCAGCCGCGTTTTGTCATAGACAAAGGCGAAGTAGCCATAATCGAACGGCACGAAGGTGGTGTTGTGCCAGCCATCGGGCAGTTTTAATCTTGAGGTGTCGACCTGACTTTGGGCAAACAGACCGGTTTTCTGCGCCGCCTGCACCAGATTGTTATCCAGCCCCAGCACCACATCCGCTTTACTGTTTTTGCCTTCCATGCGCACGCGGTTCAGCAGCGAGACGCCATCTTCCAGCGTGACGAATTTCAGCTCACAATTACACTGGGCTTCAAAGGCTTTTTTAACCGCCGGGCCAGGGCCCCAGTCGGCGGAGAAGGCGTCGTAGGTGTAGACCGTGAGAACCGGCTTAGCCGCCAGAACGGGGGCGGAGAGTAACAGCAGCACCGGCAGAACTTTGTTTAACACTTTGCGCTCCTTCAGGAGAATAGGGGATGAGTCGCAAAGGATCTGAGCACAGAGGCCTCTCAAATCCCTACGTCGGTATTAACCGAATCAGGTTCGACGGGTCTCTCTCAGCGGCTTGCTTGTGGCAGGCCGCACCCCGTTGAGAACGTCACATTCTAGTCATTTCAGCGCCGGGGCGAAAGCGTCACAGCGCCGGTGGCGCGAACCAGGCCGATTTAAAATCAAACCAGCCCAGCGTATTCATCCTGACGCCGCGCATACTGCGCTGTCCTTCAAGCAGCAGCCAGTGATGAAACAGCGGATGCAGACCGGCTTCTTCGACTAACTGCTTGCTCCATTCGGCCAGCGGCAGCGTTTTCTCGCGCCAGCGGGCCGCATCGCTGTGCCAGTCGATCGGCAGACAGTGATGCAGCAGCGGAATCTCATAAAGCTGCGCGAACAGGGAATAATTCAGCGGCAGGGTAAAGTTCACGCTGCCCAGCCAGATGTCACTTTCCGCCTCGCCCTGATACCAGCTCTCGTAGCTGATCTCGCGTGTCTCCAGCGTGACGCCATGCGCTGCCAGCAGCGGCCGCAGCGCGTTGGCGATGCCTTCGTGCTCCACATGCTGACTGTACCAGGTCAGCGTCAGATGGGTTAAGCCGGGCGGTTTTTCCACGGGCGTCAGATCGCGCCGATGGTGCCAGCGCGGCAGCAGACCATACGCCGGAAACCAGTAGCGCTGATAGCCGACGCCGGCGTGATTGAGTAGGGCGATGGGGTTAAACAGGTAGCTGACCCAGCGCCGCACCGCCTCGTTGCACCCCTGTTCTGAACGCTGATCGAACAGCAGATAGTAGCAGCCCTCTTCAAGGCGGCTCTCTTCCTGAACTTCATCAACGCTGTCGCCCTGAAGCCGGACACCAGCATAGACCAGCTCATCGCTGATGTCGGGCAGGACCCAGATAGAGACATCATCAATCAGGGCGCGAAAACCGAAGTAGTCATCAAACGCTTCGATCTTCAGCTGGCTCTCCTGATTGCGGATTACCCGATAAGGCCCCGTCCCAACAGGCTGACGGGCGAAATCGCGCAGTGTCGGCCATTCGCGCGGCAGGATCATCGCACTGACGCTGCCCAGCAGCCAGGGCAATCCCTCGTCGGGCTGGCTTAAACGGATATCCAGCGTCCAGGGGGCAGGCGAGTCGATCTGCGCGATATGGGAAAAGAGTGGATGGGCGCGCTGACGCTCCAGCGTGGCCAGCACATCCTCCATCTCCAGTTCTCTGCCGTGATGGAAGCGAATCGCCGGACGCACAAAGAAGCGCCAGTGAAGCGGGGAACTCTGCTGCCAGTGATGTGCAATATCGGCCTCGATTTCCCCGTTTTCCTCATTTATTCGCGTGAGGCCGTTAAAAATCTGTCGGGCAATATGGGTTTCCGAGCGCCGCAGCGGCGAACCAGGCAGCAGGTTAAGCAGTGGACGATAGTAGAGCACCCGCAGGATATGCTTGCCCTGGCGGAAACTGCGCCCCAGATGCGCGCCGATCATCTGCCGCACCTGATTTTTATCGCCCACCAGCTGGACCAGTTGATCGATGCGATCCTGTTCCAGCAGATCCTCGGCACGCTGCTGCTGCAGGGCCAGTCCGGTGTAGCAGAAGGTGAGTTGCGATCGCCTGCCGCGACCGGCTTCCGCCTGCCAGATCAGCCAGCCTGCAGCCTGCATCCGGTTGAGCAGATTACGCATATGACGACGAGAGCAATGCAGCAGGTCAGCCAGTTCGCTGAGGGTAATCTCCTGCGTTTGCCCCTGGCAGCTCTGCCACAGGCGAATGAACTGCTGCTTCAGACGTGATGAGGACATAAAAGGGGAACTCCAGGTGAAAAGCGCTCTGTTTTTTCTGCCCCATTTTAAGAGCAAACTTTGCGCTATGGGAAGAGCGGGAGGCATTCAGCAATGAATGGCGTTCGACCCTCACTTCGCTGTTCAGTGGAGTGCTTTTCTGAGTAGGGTGCATTTACACCGCCAGCAGATGATCTCTGCTGGCTTTTTTCATGTTGCGCGGTATCGTCTACCCTTCTTTTTTCCCTCTGTTTGTTCTGAAAGGGATTTCGCTATGAAATCGCTGTTAACGCGGCAGCGCCGCATCAATCCGGTTTACCTCGCTTTTATGGTTGCCTCGTTCATGCTGGGCATCGCGGGCGCATTACAGGCGCCGACGCTTAGCCTGTTTCTGACGCGCGAGGTGCAGGCGCGGCCCTTCTGGGTCGGGCTGTTTTTCACCATCAACGCGGTGGCCGGTATCGTGGTGAGTATGCTGGTGGCTAAGCGCTCAGACAGTGTTGGCGATCGTCGGCATATCATTCTCATCTGCTGCCTGATGGCGCTGATGAATGCGCTGCTGTTTGCCTTTACCCGCCACTATCTCACCCTGCTGACGCTGGGTGTGCTGCTCTCGGCGCTGGCCAGCGTCTCTATGCCTCAGCTGTTTGCGCTGGCGCGTGAGTATGCCGATCAGTCGGCACGGGAAGCGGTGATGTTCAGTTCGGTGATGCGTGCGCAGCTGTCACTGGCCTGGGTAATCGGGCCGCCGTTATCGTTCGCGCTGGCGCTGAACTACGGCTTTGTGACGCTGTTTATGGTGGCCGCCGCGCTGTTTCTGATCTGTATCCTGCTGGTCTGGTTTACGCTGCCGTCTGTGCCACGCACGCAGCCGCTGATGCAAAGCGGCGGGCTGCCGATAAGCGGCTGGCGCGATCGGGATGTGCGGTTGCTGTTCATCGCCTCCGTCGTGATGTGGACCTGCAACACGATGTATATCATCGATATGCCGCTTTATATCAGCACCACGCTGGGACTGCCGGAGAAGCTGGCCGGTCTGCTGATGGGGACGGCGGCCGGGCTGGAGATTCCGGTGATGCTGCTGGCGGGTCATTACGCCCGTAGCATTGGAAAGCGCCGCTTAATGCTGATCGCAGTGGCGGCGGGCGTGCTGTTTTACCTGGGGCTGGTGCTGTTCAACTCCCGCACTTCGCTGATGGTGTTGCAGCTGTTTAACGCGGTGTTTGTTGGGATTATCGCGGGTATCGGGATGCTGTGGTTCCAGGATCTGATGCCCGGGCGGCCTGGCGCGGCGACCACAATGTTCACTAATTCGATCTCGACCGGCATGATTCTGGCCGGAGTGATTCAGGGAACGCTGAGTGAGCGCCTGGGGCATGAGGCCGTTTACTGGCTGGCATTCGGACTGGCGATTGTGGCGCTGGTGATGTCGGCGCGGGTGCGCGACGTTTAAAAGAGAAGGGCGACCGGATGTCGCCCTTATTTGAAGTTATTCACGAAATCTGGCCCGGCCATCTGTGATATCGAGCCTGCTCAGGGAACACGGTCAGATCGGAAAGTCGCTTAAGCCAATCCCTGGCCGCTCGGCCCGCGCCGTCCATGGCGCGGGACGCTTTCCTCCTCTGCCCGTGTTCCCGGCGCGTTAAACTTAATCGTTGCTGCCAGATTAGGCCTGCTTTAAGTGAATCAGCACAGGAAAGCGGGCTGATTCTGCTCGTACTGCGAAATCGAGGCTTCGTGCTGCAGGGTCAGGCCGATGCTGTCGAGCCCGTTAATCATGCAGTGTCGGCGGAAGCTGTCGAGTTCAAACGGATAGACTTTATCGCCTGCAGTGACCGTTTGCGCTTCCAGATCGACCGTGAAGCTGATACCCGGCTGGGCCGCAACCAGTCTGAACAGCTCATCCACTTCCTCTTCGCTTAACTTCACCGGCAGCAGCTGGTTGTTGAAACTGTTGCCGTAAAAAATATCCGCGAAGCTGGGCGCAATCACCACGTGGAAACCGAAATCGGTCAGCGCCCAGGGCGCATGCTCACGTGAAGAGCCGCAGCCAAAGTTCTCGCGCGCCAGCAGGATGCTGGTGCCTTTGAACTCGGGCTTGTTCAGCACAAAGCCGGGCGTTGGCACCGTACCGGCGTCATCTTCAAAGCGCCAGTCATGGAACAGATGCTGACCGAAACCGGTGCGGGTGACCTTCTGCAAAAACTGCTTGGGAATGATCGCGTCCGTATCGACGTTCGCGGCATCCAGCGGCGCAACAATGCCGGTGTGCTGAGTAAATTTATTCGCCATGACTTAAGCTCCTGTCGTCATTTCACGGATGTCGGCAAAGTGGCCGGTCACGGCAGCCGCCGCGGCCATCGCCGGGCTGACCAGATGGGTACGTCCACCACGGCCCTGGCGACCTTCAAAGTTACGGTTGCTGGTTGAGGCACAGCGCTCGCCCGGATTCAGGCGGTCATTGTTCATCGCCAGGCACATTGAGCAGCCAGGCAGGCGCCATTCAAATCCCGCTTCCAGGAAGATTTTATCCAGACCTTCCGCTTCAGCCTGCGCTTTCACCGGGCCGGAACCCGGCACCACCATAGCGACCACACCAGGCGCAACTTTGCGGCCTTTGGCGATGGCGGCGGCGGCACGCAGATCTTCAATACGTGAGTTGGTGCAGGAGCCAATAAACACTTTATCAATCACAACATCGGTCAGTTTAATGCCCGGCTGCAGGTTCATGTAGGCCAGCGCCTTTTCCGCTGAGGCACGCTCAACCGGATCGGCGAATGAGGCTGGGTTCGGGATCAGCTGATCAACGGCAATCACCTGACCCGGGTTGGTGCCCCAGGTGACCTGCGGTGCAATCTCTTCAGCATGCAGCGTCACTACCGCATCATACTTCGCGCCCTCATCAGATTTCAGGGTGCGCCAGTATTCAACGGCCTGCTCCCAGTTCTCGCCCTGTGGCGAGAACTGACGACCTTTCAGGTAGTTGAAAGTCGTTTCATCCGGTGCCACCAGGCCCGCTTTCGCGCCCATCTCAATCGCCATGTTGCACAGGGTCATACGACCCTCCATGCTCAGCGCCTGAATGGCCGGGCCGCAGAATTCAACCACATAGCCGGTGCCGCCTGCGCTGCCGGTTTTGCCGATGATCGCCAGCACGATATCTTTGGCGGTAATGCCGGTGGACGCCTGGCCCAGTACTTCAATCTTCATGGTTTTCGCCCGACCCTGTTTCAGGGTCTGGGTCGCAAACACATGTTCCACTTCAGAGGTGCCGATACCAAAGGCCAGCGAGCCGAACGCGCCGTGGGTGGCGGTATGCGAGTCGCCGCACACAATGGTCATGCCCGGCAGCGTCATACCCTGCTCAGGACCGATAACGTGGACGATACCCTGGAATGGGTGATTCAGGTCATACAACTGTACGCCAAATTCTTCGCAGTTCTTCATCAGCTCCTGCATCTGAATACGCGCCATCTCGCCCGACGCATTGATGTCTTTGGTCTGGGTAGAGACGTTGTGATCCATCGTGGCAAAGGTTTTGCCCGGCTGACGCACTTTACGTCCGTGTGCACGCAGACCATCAAAGGCCTGTGGCGAGGTCACTTCATGGATCAGGTGACGATCGATGTAGAGTAACGGCGTTTCGTTGGGCGCTTCGTGGACGACATGTGCATCAAATAACTTCTGGTATAAAGTTTTCATTTTTTTATTTTTCCTCGGCGATAAAGCGGGCAATGATGCTGCCCATCTCATCTGTGCTGACCGCAGGGCCATCACCGGCTAAATCTTTGGTGCGGTAGCCCTGTTCCAGCGCACGGCTGATGGCGCGTTCAATACTGTCGGCTGCCGCATCGGCATTCAGGCTGTAACGCAGCAGTAATGACAGCGACAGAATCTGGGCGACCGGGTTAGCAATATTCTGACCGGCGATATCCGGCGCTGAACCCCCCGCTGGTTCGAACAGGCCAAAGCCCGCTTCATTCAGGCTGGCTGACGGCAGCATGCCCATCGAGCCGGTGATCATGGCGCACTCATCAGAAAGAATGTCACCGAACAGATTGGAGCAGAGCAGCACGTCAAACTGCGACGGGTCTTTGATCAGCTGCATGGTCGCGTTGTCGATATAGATGTGGCTCAGCTGCACGTCCGGGTACTCTTTCGCCACTTCATTAACAATTTCACGCCACATCACCGAGGTCTGCAACACGTTGGCTTTATCCACCGAGGTGACTTTGTTGCGACGTTTGCGCGCCGATTCAAACGCGATACGGGCGATGCGCTCAATTTCGAAACGGTGATAGACCTCGGTATCAAAGGCACGCTCTTCCGGGCCGCTGCCTTCGCGTCCTTTAGGCTGACCAAAATAGATGCCGCCGGTCAGTTCACGTACGCACAGAATGTCGAAGCCCTTTGCGGCGATATCGGCGCGCAGCGGGCAGAAGGCTTCCAGTCCGCTATAGAGCGCCGCCGGACGCAGGTTACTGAACAGCTTAAAATGCTTTCGCAGCGGCAGCAGCGCACCGCGTTCCGGCTGTGATGCCGGGGGTAAATGCTCCCACTTTGGACCGCCAACGGAGCCAAACAGGATCGCGTCAGCCTGCTCACAGCCAGCAACGGTGGCGGGCGGCAGAGGTTCACCGTGCTGATCGATAGCAATGCCGCCGACCGCATATTCCTGGGTGGTAATCTGCATATCAAAGCGCTGACGAATGGCATCCAGTACTTTCATCGCCTGTGCCATCACTTCCGGGCCGATACCGTCACCCGGTAAAACTGCGATATGAGAGGAGGTGGACATGGTTATACGGTTTCCTTCTGATCTTTGAATTTGCGCTGCAGTTCTTGTTCAACCTGACGGGCACGCCAGATATTGTTCAGGGCGTTGACCATCGCTTTCGCAGAGGACTCGACGATATCGGTCGCCAGACCAATGCCGTGGAATTTGCGGCCGTTGTAGCTCACAACGATATCGACCTGTCCCAGCGCGTTCTCGCCGTGGCCTTTCGCGGTCAGCGTGTAGTTAACCAGCTCAGCGTCAAACTGCGTGATGCGGTTAATCGCCTGATAGACTGCATCAACCGGGCCATTGCCGGTGGCGGCATCCGATTTAGCGACATCGCCGCAGCCCAGATTGACAGAGGCGGTGGCGGTGATGCCGGAACCGGTCTGGACGTTAAATTCGTGCAGCTGGAAATGCTCCGGCTCTTCATTCTGTTTGTTGATGAAGGCCAGCGCCTCCAGGTCATAATCGAAGACCTGACCTTTTTTATCAGCCAGCTTCAGGAAGGCGTCATACAGCGTATCCAGATTGTAATCCTGTCCGGCATAGCCCATCTCTTCCATGCGATGTTTTACCGCCGCACGGCCTGAACGTGAGGTCAGGTTCAGCTGGATTTTGTGTAAGCCGATTGATTCCGGCGTCAGGATTTCATAGTTCTCGCGATTCTTCAGCACGCCATCCTGATGAATACCGGAGGAGTGGGCAAAGGCGTTGGAACCGACGACTGCCTTGTTAGCCGGGATCGGCATGTTGCAGATCTGGCTGACCATCTGGCTGGTGCGATAGATTTCCTGATGATTAATAGTGGTGTGCACGTTCATGATCTGCTGACGGGTTTTAATCGCCATGATTACCTCTTCCAGCGCACAGTTACCGGCACGTTCACCCAGGCCATTCATCGTGCCTTCAACCTGACGCGCGCCGGCCTGAACAGCAGCCAGAGCGTTACCGGTTGCCATCCCCAGGTCATCATGGGTATGCACAGAGATAATCGCTTTATCGATGTTAGGAACGCGGTTCATCAGTTCACTTATGATATGTGCGTACTCGCCTGGCAGGGTGTAGCCAACGGTATCCGGGATGTTGATGGTGGTCGCACCGGCGTTAATCGTCGCTTCTACCATCCGGCACAGGTCATCAATTGGCGTACGGCCGCCATCTTCACAGGAGAACTCAACGTCACTGGTGTAATTACGCGCACGTTTCACCATATGCACCGCGCGCTCAATCACTTCCGGCAGCGTGCTGCGCAGTTTGGTGGCGATGTGCATGGGTGACGTCGCGATAAAGGTATGGATACGGAAGGCTTCGGCAACGCGCAGTGATTCGTATGCCGCGTCGATGTCTTTCTCCACACAACGCGCCAGCCCGCAGACCCGGCTGTTTTTGATGGTGCGGGCAATGGTCTGTACTGATTCAAAGTCGCCTGGGGAGGAGACCGGGAAACCAACTTCCATCACGTCCACGCCCATACGCTCCAGCGCTAAGGCAATCTGCAATTTTTCTTTCACACTCAGGCTGGCCTGTAATGCCTGCTCACCATCGCGCAGAGTGGTATCGAAAATAATGACTTGCTGGCTCATCGTATTCATCCTTTTGCTTTTTTCGGGCCTGGCAACGAGCATAAAAAAACCCGCGACAGGCGCGGGTTTTTAACTTTCAGCAGGTTTGAATCAGTGTTTGATTCCGCCCACAAGTCTACCGCGCAAGCTAAGTGCGTTTAGTAGTAGACCGAGAAGGCGAACAGAACGAAACATGGATTCAAACCTTATAAAATGTTGTGCTGTACATATTGGTACTGGAATTGTTCAGGGATGTCAACCTTCAATGCAGGGGTATTATCCGGGACGATGAAGGAAGATATTCTGTTATTTGACGGTCAGGCAGCGTAATGAACAGCGCGTCAGTCACTGCGTAAGCAATCAGCTCCGGAATGCCGCCTTTCACGAACTTATTAAAGCTTTATTTGATTGAAAATTAATAATTTTCTTCGTTTTTTGTCCGGCGGTGGCACAGGATTTATCACCTGCCGGTTAGCATAATTGAATGCACTTGCGTGATTTACTGGTTAATTACGCCAGAAAAGAAAAATGTCAGGGGATTGTGGGCTATTGCAGGCGGTAATAAGTTTTCGTTATTTCTTATATCACGCTGAAAATAATTTCTTACTTAGCATTTTCGTCTGCAGTTCTGCGACGTAATTAGTTTAATCCGCGCAGCCAATTCTTATCAGGCAGAGCCTTTACGTCCCGGCCTTTTAATTTACGCGGGTTTGCGGTTTGCCTGCCCGGTTAACTGCGGTTATGGTAATTGACCTACTCTCAGAACAATGAACTCAACAGATTTCTCTGTAACAGGACAGCGGCACATGTTTTCGCTGTCGTGCATAAACATAAGATTTTGATTGGCAAAGCAGGCACCAGGGCAACGTGTTACGCACCAACGAGCGTAGTAACCGGGCCGGGTCCTCAAGCCTGGAGGCAGAAGATGGAGATGTTGTCAGGAGCCGAAATGGTCGTCCGTTCGTTAATCGATCAGGGCGTTAAGCAGGTATTCGGTTATCCGGGTGGCGCAGTCTTAGATATCTATGATGCGCTGCAAACCGTCGGGGGTATCGATCACATTCTGGTGCGCCATGAGCAGGGCGCGGTGCATATGGCTGACGGTCTGGCGCGTGCTACGGGTGAAGTCGGCGTGGTGCTGGTTACCTCAGGACCCGGTGCAACCAATGCGATTACCGGTATCGCTACCGCCTATATGGATTCGATTCCGCTGGTAATCCTGTCGGGTCAGGTTCCCTCGTCGCTGATTGGCTATGATGCTTTTCAGGAGTGCGACATGGTCGGCATCTCTCGTCCGGTCGTGAAGCACAGCTTCCTGGTGAAAAGCACCGAAGAGATCCCAACCGTACTGAAAAAGGCGTTCTGGCTGGCCTCCAGCGGACGTCCGGGACCCGTGGTGATCGACCTGCCAAAAGATATTCTGAATCCGGCTAACAAACTGCCTTATCACTGGCCGGATTCGGTAAGCATGCGCTCTTACAACCCGACCATTCAGGGCCATAAAGGGCAGATTAAGCGCGCACTGACCACCTTGCTGGCCGCGAAAAAACCGGTGATCTACGCGGGTGGCGGGGCTATTACCGCAGGCTGCGAAGCGGAACTGTTACAGCTGGCCGAAAGCCTGAATATTCCGGTGACAACTTCGCTGATGGGCCTGGGTGCATTTCCGGGTACCCACCGTCAGTGCGTCGGCATGCTCGGTATGCACGGCACGTACGAAGCCAACATGACGATGCACAATACCGACCTGATTTTTGGTATTGGTGTTCGCTTCGATGACCGCACCACCAACAACCTGGCGAAATATTGTCCTGACGCCACGGTGATGCACATCGATATCGACCCTACCTCTATTTCCAAAACGGTTGCGGCGGATATTCCGATTGTGGGCGATGCGAAACAGGTACTGCAGCAGATGCTGGAGTTGCTGGCGCAAAGCGAGACGCCATCGCGTGCTGAAAGCCTGCACGACTGGTGGCAGGCGATCGAAGGCTGGCGCCGTCGTCACTGCCTGGAATTTGATCGCACCAGCGACAAAATTAAGCCACAGGCCGTGATTGAAACCATCAGCCGCCTGACCAAAGGCGATGCTTATGTCACGTCGGATGTGGGCCAGCATCAGATGTTTGCTGCGCTCTATTATCCTTTCGACAAACCGCGCCGCTGGATCAACTCTGGCGGTCTCGGCACCATGGGCTTTGGTCTGCCTGCAGCGCTGGGCGTGAAGATGGCGCTGCCGGAAGAGACCGTCATCTGCGTAACGGGCGATGGCAGTATCCAGATGAACATTCAGGAGCTCTCTACCGCACTGCAGTACGATCTGCCGGTGCTGGTGCTGAACCTGAATAACCGGGTGCTGGGCATGGTGAAGCAGTGGCAGGATATGATCTATTCCGGTCGTCACTCCCAGTCTTATATGGAGTCGCTGCCTGATTTCGTGCGTCTGGCGGAAGCCTACGGTCATGTCGGCATCGCGATTGAACATCCGGCTGAGCTGGAAGAGAAGCTGACGCTGGCGCTGGAAACGCTGGCAAAAGGACGTCTGGTGTTTGTGGATGTCACCGTTGACGGTAGCGAGCACGTTTACCCGATGCAGATTCGCGGTGGCAGCATGGATGAGATGTGGTTAAGCAAAACGGAGAGGACATAATTATGCGTCGCATTTTATCAGTTCTGCTGGAGAACGAATCCGGCGCATTATCCCGTGTCGTCGGTCTGTTTTCGCAGCGCGGCTATAACATTGAAAGCCTGACCGTGGCACCGACCGACGATCCGACGCTGTCGCGGATGACCATTCAGACGGTGGGCGATCAGAAGGTGCTGGAGCAGATTGAAAAGCAGCTGCACAAGCTGGTGGATGTGCTGCGCGTTACCGAACTGGGGCAGGGCGCCTATGTTGAGCGCGAAATCATGCTGGTGAAAATTCAGGCCAGCGGTTATGGCCGTGAAGAGGTGAAACGAAACGCCGAGATCTTCCGCGGTCAGATCATTGACGTGACGCCGACGCTGTACACGGTTCAGCTGGCAGGTACCAGTGACAAACTGGACGCCTTCCTGAACACCGTCCGCGATGTTGCCGAAATTGTTGAAGTGGCACGCTCCGGGATCGTGGGCGTTTCGCGCGGCGATCGCATCATGCGTTAATTACGCCCCGTCATCATCAATCCTCACCTAACCCGGCGAAATGCCGGGTTTTTTTAATTTTTATGCGCCAGGCGGGTTACATTCAGAAAAGCGGTTGCTCCGCGCACTTTTCTGCTGTTAGATGATAGTCATAAGTTATCCATAGCTTAACTGCGGCTATTTTTGCCGTTAAAGCGGATTTGATGGTGGGGTTATTGTGAAACTGGATGAAATTGCGCGTTTGGCAGGCGTGTCGCGCACCACGGCCAGTTATGTGATCAATGGCAAAGCGCGGCAGTATCGTGTCAGCGACAAAACCGTTGAGAAAGTCATGGCGGTGGTGCGTGAGCATAATTATCACCCTAATGCGGTGGCTGCCGGGCTACGCGCCGGGCGAACGCGCTCCATTGGGTTAGTGATTCCCGATCTGGAAAATACCAGCTATACCCGTATTGCGAACTATCTGGAGCGCCAGGCGCGTCAGCGCGGCTATCAGCTGCTAATTGCCTGTTCTGAAGACCAGCCTGATAACGAGATGCGCTGCATTGAACATCTGTTACAGCGGCAGGTCGATGCGATTATCGTCTCTACCTCATTACCGCCAGAGCATCCCTTTTATCAGCGCTGGATCAACGATCCCCTGCCGATTATCGCGTTAGACCGCGCGCTGGATCGTGAACATTTTACCAGCGTGGTCGGTGCCGATCAGGATGATGCACAGACGCTGGCCGCTGAACTGCGTCAGCTTGAGGTTAAAAATGTGCTGTTCCTTGGCGCGTTACCTGAGCTCTCAGTGAGTTTCCTGCGTGAGATGGGGTTCCGCGATGCCTGGAAAGACGATCCTCGTCCGATTGACTATATCTATTGCAACAGCTTTGAACGCACCGCCGCTGCCGCGCTGTTTGAAAAATACCTTGAAGATCACCCGATGCCGGAGGCGCTGTATACCACCTCATTTGGTCTGCTGCAGGGTGTCATGGATGTGACGCTGAAACGTGACGGAAGGCTGCCGACCGAGCTGGCTATTGCCACTTTTGGCGACCACGAATTACTGGACTTTCTTGAGTGTCCGGTACTGGCGGTGGGTCAGCGTCATCGTGACGTGGCAGAGCGTGTACTGGAATTAGTTTTAGCCTCGCTGGATGAACCCAGAAAACCGAAACCGGGTTTAACCCGCATTCGTCGTAATTTATACCGTCGCGGACAATTAAGCAGAAAAGTTAAATGAGTAACGGGCAGTATTAAGCTGCCCGCCCATTTTATTTCCGTGATATACTGATTAAATAAACAGGTCGACGTAAAAAAGCGTAAATTCTGCTCATCAAATCTAACAAAGTCGATCGGCTTATTTTTATTATCTGCTTACAACTTCAACAAACTTCCTGCCCCGTCTCGCCTGAAGCTGCTGTGCTTCCTTTCGGAAATCCCCTAAAATGCCGCCGCTGTCTCAGAAACGACGATAAATATTCATCGCTTCATATTGTTTCATTTTTAGTCGTTTTTTCGCGGGTCCTTATTTTTATTCAGGTATTCATTGGCTTAATTTTTACTTTCCCTTTTTATTCGTTTATATCGTCGCCAGAGATTAATTTTGCGCTCTGTAAAGAGTGATATTCAACTACCGCTCCGGCTTGACAAGGATTTCATGGGATCCTTAAACTCGTTTCGTGGTAAAAAGTGGGATAAAGTGGCGTAAATGGGTGACCAGGAGGAGAGACTGGCATGTTCCGCGGAGCAACGTTAGTCAATCTCGACAGCAAAGGGCGGCTCGCCGTACCTACGCGATATCGCGATTTGCTGATTGGGGAATCTCAGGGGCAGATGGTCTGTACCATCGACCTCCACCAGCCATGCCTGTTGCTTTATACCCTGCCCGAATGGGAAATCATTGAAAAAAAGCTGGCACGCCTTTCCAGCATGAATCCGCTTGAGCGCCGCGTGCAGCGTTTGCTGCTGGGACATGCCAGTGAATGTCAGATGGACAATGCAGGCCGCCTGCTGCTGGCAAATACGCTTCGGCAGCATGCAAAATTAACCAAAGAAGTGATGCTGGTTGGGCAGTTCAACAAGTTTGAGCTGTGGGATGAACAGACCTGGTATCAACAAGTCAGGGACGATATTGACGCAGAACAGTCGGCTCAGGAACCTTTATCTGAGCGGTTGCAGGACTTGTCGCTATAGCTATGCAGGAAAATTTCAAACATACCACCGTACTGTTGGATGAGGCGGTTAACGGCCTCAATATCAGGGAAGACGGTATTTATATCGACGGCACTTTTGGCCGTGGTGGCCATTCACGCCTGATTCTTTCGCAACTGGGAGAGAAGGGAAGGCTGATCGCCATCGATCGCGATCCGCAAGCTATCGCCGCTGCAGCGGAGATCACTGACCCGCGTTTTTCAATTATTCATGGCCCTTTTTCCGCGCTGGCAGAGTATGTCGCTGAACGGGATTTAGTCGGGAAAATTGACGGCATTTTACTCGATCTGGGGGTTTCATCACCGCAACTGGATGACGCCGAGCGCGGCTTCTCCTTTATGCGTGATGGACCGCTGGATATGCGAATGGACCCTTCGCGCGGTCACTCTGCCGCAGAATGGTTGCTGCACGCGGAAGAAGCAGATATCGCTTTCGTCCTGAAAACCTACGGTGAAGAGCGATTTGCTAAACGTATTGCCCGGGCCATCGTCGAGCGTAATCGTGAACAGCCGATGACCCGCACCCGGGAGCTGGCTGAAGTCATCTCTGTCGCCATGCCGGTAAAAGATAAGTTTAAGCATCCGGCTACACGCAGCTTCCAGGCGATTCGTATCTGGATTAACAGCGAACTGGAAGAGATCGATATTGCTCTGAAAGGGGCGGTTGAAGTCCTGGCACCGCAGGGTCGCCTCTCTGTTATCAGCTTCCATTCACTTGAAGATCGGCTGGTGAAACGCTTTATGCGCGACCAGAGTCGCGGGCCACAGGTGCCTGCCGGGATACCGATGACTGAACATCAGTTGCGTGCCCTGGGCGGGCGTGAGCTGAAGCTACTTGGCAAGATGTCGCCAGGAGATGCTGAAGTCTCTGAGAATCCACGTGCGCGCAGTTCGGTCTTACGTATCGCGGAGAAAACCGACGCATGATCGGTAATGAGCGCCACAGTCTGCCCGCCGTCATCGGCGGGGATTTGCTGCGAAAAGGCAAGATTCCGGTGCTGTTGCTGATCGCTGTAGTGGTGTCTGCCGTGCTGGTGGTCACCACCACCCATAAAACACGACTGCTGACTGCGCAGCGCGAACAGCTGGTGCTGGAGCGGGATGCGCTGGATATCGAGTGGCGTAACCTGATTCTGGAAGAGAATGCGCTGGGCGACCATAGCCGGGTTGAACGCATTGCCACAGAGAAGCTGCAGCTGCAGCACGTTGATCCTTCACAAGAAAATATCGTGGTGCAGAAATAAGGATTTCAGATAGCGAATGAGCGGCACAGGCAGAACGCTGAAGTTAAAGAAACCGGAAGATAAAGCCAGCTTTGTAAGCTGGCGTTTTGCGTTGCTGTGCGGCTGTATTTTACTGGCGCTGGGCGGTTTGCTGTCGCGTGTGGCCTGGCTGCAGGTCATCAATCCCGGCAAGCTGGTAAAAGAGGGCGATCTGCGCTCGCTGCGCGTTCAGGCAGTGCCGACTTCGCGCGGGATGATCAGCGATCGCGCTGGTCGCCCACTGGCTGTCAGTGTACCGGTTAATGCCATCTGGGCTGATCCAAAAGAGCTGCATGCCGGTGGTGGCGTAACGCTCGACAGTCGCTGGAAAGCACTGTCCGATGCGCTCTCTATTCCACTTGACCAACTGGCGGCCCGCGTTAATGCCAACCCTAAAGGCCGCTTTGTCTATCTGGCGCGCCAGGTTAATCCGGCCATCGGTGAATACGTCAAAAAACTCAAACTTCCCGGTATTCATCTGCGCGAAGAGTCGCGTCGTTACTATCCTGCCGGGCAGGTCACCTCTCATCTGATTGGCTTTACCAATATCGACGGCCAGGGCATCGAAGGCATTGAAAAGAGCTTTGATAAATGGCTGACCGGTGCGCCGGGCGAGCGGACGGTGCGCAAAGATCGCTATGGCCGCGTCATCGAAGATATCTCCTCTGTGGACAGCCGCGCCGCCCATAACCTGACCCTGAGCATTGATGAGCGCTTACAGGCGCTGGTTTACCGTGAACTGAATAACGCCGTTGCTTTTAACAAAGCGGAATCGGGTACGGCGGTGCTGGTGGATGTGAATACCGGTGAAGTGCTGGCGATGGCCAACAGTCCGGCTTACAACCCGAATAATCTCACCAATACGCCTAAAGATCTGATGCGTAACCGCGCGATTACCGACATCTTCGAGCCGGGTTCTACCGTGAAGCCGATGGTGGTGATGACCGCGCTGCAGCGTGGCGTGGTCAGAGAGAACAGCGTCCTGAATACCGTGCCGTATCGCGTCAATGGTCATGAGATCAAAGATGTGGCGCGCTACAACGAATTGACCCTGACAGGGGTTTTACAGAAGTCGAGTAACGTCGGTGTTTCACGTCTGGCGTTAGCGATGCCTTCCTCAGCGCTGGTAGAAACTTACGCGCGCTTTGGACTGGGCAAACCGACCAATTTGGGGCTGGTCGGGGAAAGTAGTGGCTTATACCCTAAAAAACAACGGTGGTCTGACATAGAGAGGGCCACCTTCTCTTTCGGCTACGGGCTAATGGTAACGCCGTTACAGTTAGCGCGAGTCTACGCAACGATTGGCAGCTATGGCATTAACCGTCCGCTGTCGATTACCAAAGTGGATCCGCCCGTCGCGGGACAACGCGTTTTCGATGAGTCACTGGTTAAAACCGTGATGCACATGATGGAAAGCGTGGCGCTGCCCGGTGGCGGTGGCGTTAAAGCGGCAATTAAAGGTTATCGCATCGCGATAAAAACCGGTACGGCGAAAAAAGTCGGGCCGGACGGACGCTACGTCAATAAATATATTGCTTATACCGCAGGCGTTGCGCCTGCCAGTCATCCCCGATTCGCGCTGGTGGTGGTGATCAACGATCCCCAGGCCGGCAAGTATTACGGCGGTGCGGTTTCTGCACCGGTGTTTGGTGCCATCATGGGCGGCGTACTGCGCACCATGAACATCGAGCCGGACGCATTACCGACGACCAATGACAGGAATGAGTTGGTGACTAACAGAAGTGAGGAATCAAGTGACAGATCGTAACCTGCGCGACTTACTCGGCCCCTGGGTGCCAGGCGCGCCGGCGCGCCCACTGCGCGACATGACCCTGGATAGCCGCATTGCGGCGTCTGGCGATCTGTTTGTCGCTGTTGCAGGCCATCAGGTTGATGGCCGCCGTTTCATTCCGCAGGCGATTGCGCAGGGCGTAGCCGCCGTGGTGGCTGAAGCTGAAGGTGAAGCGACCGACGGCGAAATCCGTGAAATGCACGGCGTACCGGTTATCTATCTGGCACAGCTGCATCAGCGACTGTCGGCTTTAGCAGGACGTTTTTATCAGCAGCCGGGCGAGAAGCAGACGCTGATTGGCGTCACCGGCACCAACGGTAAAACCACGACCACCCAGCTGCTGGCGCAGTGGGCGACGCTGCTGGGTGAGACCAGCGCAGTGATGGGCACCGTTGGCAACGGGCTGGTAGGTCACTTAGTCGCTGCAGAAAATACTACCGGTTCAGCAGTGGACGTTCAGCATATGCTGCACGAGCTCGCTGAAAAATGGGCGACCCTGACCGCGATGGAAGTCTCGTCACACGGTCTGGTGCAGCATCGCGTTGCGGCGCTGCCGTTTGCTGCGGCGGTCTTCACCAACCTCAGTCGCGATCACCTCGATTACCACGGTGACATGCCGAGCTATGAGTCGGCCAAATGGCTGCTGTTTTCTGAGCATCAGGTCGGACAGGCGATTCTTAACGCTGATGATGAAATCGGCCGTCGCTGGCTGACGCGCTTACCTGATGCGGTTGCCGTCACCATGGAAGATAACCTTCAACCGGGCTGCCATGGCCGCTGGCTGAAAGCCGATGCGGTGGAGTATCACGACAACGGGGCTCATATCCGTTTCAGCTCAAGCTGGGGCAACGGTGAAATTGACAGCCCGCTGATGGGCGCGTTCAACGTCAGCAATCTGCTGCTGGCGCTGGCGACCCTGCTGTCACTGGATTATCCGCTGGCGACGCTGGTAAGCGTTGCACCACAGTTACAGCCCGTTAACGGGCGTATGGAAGTGTTCAGCGCTGCAGGAAAACCGACGGTCGTGGTGGATTATGCCCACACGCCGGATGCGCTGGAAAAAGCGCTGGAAGCGGCACGTCTGCATTGCAAAGGAAAACTCTGGTGCCTGTTTGGCTGCGGCGGCGACCGTGACAAAGGTAAGCGCCCGTTAATGGGGGCGATTGCTGAACAATTTGCGGATGTGGTGCTGATTACCGACGACAATCCGCGCAGCGAAGATCCGCAGGCGATAGTAAAAGACATTCTGACCGGTTTGCTGGATCCGGGCCGCGCCCGGGTGGTATCGGGACGTGCGCAAGCGGTCACTAACGCCATTATGCAGGCACAGCCTGACGATATCGTGCTGGTGGCGGGCAAAGGCCATGAAGATTATCAGATCATCGGCAACCGTCGTCTCGACTACTCCGATCGTGCCACGGTAGCGGCACTGCTGGGAGGCGCAGCATGATTCCGGTTTCATTAAAGACCCTGGCGGAAATTACCGGCGGCACGCTGCACGGCAGCGATTTAACCCTGAACGATGTGACTACCGATACCCGCCAGGTGACGGCGGGCAGCCTGTTTGTCGCGCTGGTGGGCGAACGCTTCGATGCACACGACTTCGCCGGAGAGGCCATTGCGAATGGCGCACAGGCGCTGCTGGTAAGTAAGCATTTACCTGTCGCTGTGCCTCAGGTGGTGGTTGAAGATACCCGTATTGCCTTTGGCCGACTGGGTGCCTGGGTTCGTCAGCAGTCGACCGCCCGCGTAGTCGCGCTGACCGGCTCCTCCGGCAAAACCTCGGTCAAAGAGATGACCGCAGCGATTCTGCGTCAGTGCGGCGAAACGCTCTACACCGCAGGCAATCTCAACAACGATTATGGCGTACCGATGACCCTGCTCCGCCTGACCGCAGAACATCAGTATGCGGTCATCGAGTTGGGTGCAAATCATCAGGGCGAAATCGCCTACACCACTGACCTGGTTAAACCGGAAAGCGCGCTGGTCAATAACCTGGCCGCGGCCCATCTGGAAGGTTTTGGTTCGCTGGCGGGTGTGGCTAAAGCGAAAAGTGAGATCTTTCAGGGCCTGCCGGCTCACGGCATTGCCATTCTCAACGCGGAGAGCAACGACTGGCCGAACTGGCAGAGCACGCTGCAGGATAAAACCGTGTGGCGCTTTTCTCCGCAGGCGGCAGAGTGTGATTTCTCCGCCCGTGATATCCGTATTATGCAGGATGGCACCCATTTTGTGATGAACACACCGCGCGGCACGGCTGAGATCGTTCTGCCGTTGCCGGGCCGTCATAACATTGCTAATGCTCTGGCGGCGGCGGCACTGGCCCTGTCAGTGGATGCGCCGCTTAGCGCCGTTCAGCAGGGACTGAAAAACCTGCAATCGGTGCCGGGTCGTTTGTTTCCGGTGCGCCTCTCTGCGCATCAGCTGCTGCTGGATGACAGCTACAACGCGAACGTCGGCTCAATGACCGCAGCCGTCCAGGTCCTGTCAGAGATGCCAGGTTACCAGGTGCTGGTCGCGGGTGATATGGCGGAACTGGGTGAAGAGACTGAAAAATGTCATCGCGAAATCGGTGAAGCGGCACGCGAAGCAGGCCTTGACCGCGTACTGACCTGTGGAAAATTCAGCCACTTCATCAGTGAAAACAGTGGTGTTGGTGAACATTTCGGCGATAAGACGGCGCTGACTGAACGTTTGCGAGAATTGTTGTCCGAACACTCAGAAATTACCGTCCTGATAAAAGGTTCACGTAGTGCCGCCATGGAGCAGGTAGTACAGAGCTTAAAGGAGAAAGGAACATGTTAGTTTGGCTGGCCGAGCATCTGGTCGCTTTTTATTCGGGCTTCAACGTCTTTTCTTATCTGACGTTTCGCGCCATTGTCAGCCTGCTGACCGCGTTATTTATCTCGCTCTGGATGGGGCCGCGCCTCATCGCCTGGCTGCAGAAATTACAGATTGGCCAGGTCGTCCGTAACGACGGTCCGGAATCGCACTTCAGTAAGCGCGGGACGCCTACCATGGGCGGCATCATGATTCTGACCTCCATCACCATTTCGGTACTGATGTGGGCCTATCCGTCGAACCCCTATGTCTGGTGCGTGCTGTTCGTGTTAGTCGGATTTGGCATCATCGGCTTTGTCGATGACTACCGCAAAGTGGTGCGTAAAGACACTAAAGGCCTGATTGCCCGCTGGAAATATTTCTGGATGTCGGTGATTTCGCTGGGTGTGGCGTTCGGACTTTATGCGGCGGGCAAAGATACCCCTGCGACTCAACTGGTTGTGCCGTTTTTCAAAGACATCATGCCGCAGCTTGGCCTGTTTTATGTGCTGCTGGCCTACTTTGTGATTGTCGGAACGGGTAATGCGGTCAATCTGACCGATGGCCTGGATGGCCTGGCGATTATGCCAACCGTCTTTGTTGCTGCGGGTTTCGCGCTGGTTGCCTGGGCAACCGGTAACGTGAAGTTTGCTGAATACCTTCATATTCCCTATCTGCGGCACGCCGGTGAGCTGGTTATTGTCTGTACCGCCATCGTCGGGGCAGGGCTGGGCTTCCTGTGGTTCAACACCTATCCGGCTCAGGTCTTTATGGGTGACGTCGGCTCGCTGGCTTTAGGCGGCGCGCTGGGAACCATCGCGGTGTTACTGCGTCAGGAATTTTTACTGGTGATCATGGGCGGCGTATTTGTGGTTGAAACGCTGTCGGTGATCCTGCAGGTGGGATCGTTTAAGTTGCGCGGCCAGCGTATTTTCCGCATGGCGCCGATCCATCACCACTATGAACTTAAGGGCTGGCCGGAACCTCGCGTCATCGTGCGCTTCTGGATTATTTCGCTAATGCTGGTGCTGATTGGCCTGGCCACGCTGAAGGTGCGTTAATCATGGCTGACTATCGGGGTAGAAAAGTCGTCATCATCGGACTGGGCCTTACCGGGCTCTCCTGTGTTGATTTCTTTTTAGCGCAGGGCGTCACGCCTCGCGTGATGGACACCCGTGTCTCGCCGCCGGGGCTGGATAAATTGCCCGGGCAGGTTGAACGCCATCTGGGCGGCATTAACGGCGACTGGTTACTGGCGGCCGATCTGATTGTTGCCAGTCCTGGCGTCGCGCTGGCGCATCCGATTCTCAGCGAAGCGGTAGAAGCCGGAATTGAAATCGTCGGTGACATTGAGCTGTTCTGCCGCGAGGCGCAGGCACCCATTGTGGCAATTACCGGTTCCAACGGCAAAAGCACCGTGACCACGCTGGTGGGTGAGATGGCGAGAGCCGCAGGCTGGCAGGCAGGCGTCGGCGGCAATATTGGTCTGCCCGCGCTGAGTCTGCTGCAATCACCGGCCCAGCTTTATGTACTGGAACTCTCCAGCTTCCAGCTTGAGACCACCCACAGTCTGAAAGCGGCTGCGGCAACCGTGCTTAACGTCACCGAAGATCATATGGATCGCTATCCGCTGGGTATGCAGCAGTATCGTGCCGCCAAGCTGCGGGTCTATGAGAATGCGCAGATCTGCATCGTTAACGCCGATGATGCGCTGACGATGCCGGTACGGGGTGCGGATAAGCGCTGTGTCAGCTTTGGTGTCGATTTTGGTGACTACCACCTTAACAAGCAGCAGGGCAGTATCTGGCTGCGGGTGAAAGGCGAGAAAGTCCTGAACACCGCTGAAATGAAGATGGTGGGACAGCATAACTACACCAACGCGCTGGCTGCGCTGGCGCTGGCCGATGCGGTCGGTCTGCCACGCGCCTCCAGCCTGGCGGCCTTAACGCACTTTAATGGTCTGGCGCATCGCTTCCAGCTGGTCCATGAACACCAGGGTGTGCGCTGGATTAATGACTCCAAAGCGACCAATGTCGGCAGCACCGAAGCGGCACTGAATGGCCTGCAGGTAAAAGGAACGTTGTGGCTGCTGATGGGCGGTGATGGTAAATCAGCCGATTTCACGTCGCTGATCCCCTGGCTGCAGGGCAACAACGTACGCCTTTACTGCTTTGGCCGTGACGGCGATGCGCTGGCCGCGCTGCGTCCTGACATTGCCGTGCGCACGGAAACGATGCGACAGGCAATGGAGCAGATCGCGCCACAGGTTAACACCGGCGATATGGTTCTGCTGTCGCCAGCCTGCGCCAGTCTTGACCAGTTCCGTAACTTTGAGCAGCGTGGTGAGCAGTTCGCGCAACTGGCGAAGGAGCTGAGCTGATGCGAATTCCTGGCGCCGGACTGGCGGGTTACTTCTCAGGACGCCTGAAAAACTGGGTGATGGGCGCACGCGAAAGTGATGATTCATCGCTGGTGCTCTATGACCGCACTCTGTTATGGCTGACGCTGGGCCTGGCGGTAATTGGTTTTGTGATGGTGACGTCGGCGTCAATGCCGGTAGGTCAGCGTCTGAATGATGACCTCTTTTACTTCGCCAAGCGTGATGCGTTCTACATCGCACTGGCTTTAGGTATGGCGCTGGTCACACTGCGGGTGCCGATGGATTTCTGGCAGCGCTACAGCAACGTGATGCTGATGGTCACGGTGGCAATGCTGCTGATTGTTCTGGTGGTCGGCAGCTCGGTTAACGGTGCCTCGCGCTGGATCGCGCTGGGTCCGCTGCGTATCCAGCCAGCGGAGCTGTCGAAGCTTTCTCTGTTCTGCTATCTCGCCAGCTACCTGGTGCGCAAAGTGGAAGAGGTGCGAAACAACTTCTGGGGCTTCTGTAAGCCGATGGGCGTGATGGTCGTGCTGGCGGTGTTACTGCTGGCGCAGCCGGACCTGGGTACGGTGGTGGTGCTGTTTGTCACCACGCTGGCAATGCTGTTCCTGGCCGGTGCCAAGCTGTGGCAGTTCATGGCCATCATCGGCTCCGGCATTTTTGCGGTGATCCTGCTGATCATTGCAGAACCTTATCGTATGCGCCGTGTGACCTCGTTCTGGAATCCATGGGAAGACCCGTTTGGTAGTGGCTACCAGCTGACGCAGTCTCTGATGGCATTTGGTCGCGGAGAATTCTGGGGGCAGGGACTCGGTAACTCGGTGCAAAAGCTGGAATATCTGCCGGAAGCGCATACCGACTTTATTTTCGCCATCATCGGGGAAGAACTCGGCTATGTCGGTGTGGTACTGGCACTTTTAATGGTATTCTTCGTCGCTTTTCGTGCGATGTCGATTGGCCGTCGTGCTCTGGAACTGGATCAGCGTTTTTCCGGCTTTTTAGCCTGTTCAATCGGTGTCTGGTTCAGCTTCCAGGCACTGGTTAACGTCGGGGCTGCAGCCGGTATGTTACCGACCAAAGGCCTGACCTTACCGCTGATCAGTTACGGTGGTTCGAGTCTGATCATTATGTCGACCGCCATCGTCTTTTTATTACGCATAGATTATGAAACGCGCCTGACGAAAGCGCAGGCGTTTACCCGAGGTGGTCGATGAGCGGTAAGCGATTGATGGTGATGGCAGGCGGAACCGGCGGACATGTCTTTCCCGGTCTGGCTGTCGCCCATCATCTGATGGAACAGGGCTGGCAGGTTCGCTGGTTAGGCACTGCCGATCGTATGGAAGCCGATCTGGTGCCAAAGCACGGCATCGACATCGACTTTATCCGCATCAGCGGGTTACGTGGGAAAGGGATGAAAGCACTGCTGCTGGCACCGCTGCGTATCTTCAATGCCTGGCGCCAGGCGCGTCGCATTATGAAAGCCTGGCAGCCGGATGTTGTGCTGGGGATGGGCGGCTACGTTTCAGGACCAGGCGGCTTAGCGGCCTGGAGCTGCGGGATTCCAGTGGTGCTGCATGAGCAGAACGGAATCGCCGGGCTGACTAACAAATGGCTGGCGAAAATCGCCACCCAAGTTTTGCAGGCGTTTCCGGGCGCGTTTCCCGCCGCCGATGTGGTGGGGAATCCGGTTCGTACCGATGTTCTGGCGCTGCCTTTACCCGCGCAACGTCTGGCGGATCGTCATGGCCCGATTCGGGTGCTGGTGATTGGCGGCAGTCAGGGGGCGCGAATACTGAACCAGACGCTGCCGCAGGTTGCGGCACTGGTAGGTGATGAGATCACCCTGTGGCATCAGACCGGTAAAGGGGCACAGCCCGAAACAGAGAAAGCGTATCAGCAGGCCGGACAGACGCAGCATAAGATCACTGAGTTTATTGATGACATGGCTGCCGCCTACGCCTGGGCTGATGTGGTGGTATGTCGCTCCGGCGCATTAACCGTGAGCGAAGTCGCTGCCGCTGGTTTACCGGCGATTTTCGTGCCGTTTCAGCACAAAGATCGCCAGCAGTACTGGAACGCGCTGCCGCTGGAGAAAGCGGGCGCCGCCAGAATTTTTGAGCAGCCGCAATTTACTGCGGAGGCTGTAGCGGATTTGCTACGCCACTGGGACCGCGCAACACTGCTGACGATGGCTGAGCAGGCCCGTCAGGTGGCGATCCCCGATGCGACTGAACGGGTCGCTCAGGAAGTGGCTCGCGCCGCAAAGTAATCATTCCGGTCAGCGCGTCTGACCTGTACCCAAAGTGGGTACAAACTGAAATAGCAGGTAACTGAGAGCGATGAATACACAACAATTGGCAAAACTGCGTTCTATCGTGCCCGAGATGCGTCGCGTCCGGCACATCCACTTTGTCGGCATCGGTGGTGCTGGCATGGGCGGTATTGCCGAAGTGTTAGCAAATGAAGGCTACCATATCAGCGGTTCAGATCTGGCCCCTAACCCGGTGACACAGAATCTGATTGCCCTGGGCGCCACCATTTATTTTAACCATCGCCCCGAAAACGTGACCGATGCCAGCGTCGTCGTGGTCTCCAGCGCCGTATCGCAGGATAACCCGGAACTGGTTGCGGCTCGTGAACAGCGTATCCCGGTGATCCGACGCGCTGAGATGCTGGCTGAACTGATGCGTTTCCGTCACGGCATCGCCGTTGCGGGTACGCATGGCAAAACGACCACGACGGCGATGGTGTCGAGTATTTATGCGGAAGCCGGTCTTGATCCGACGTTCGTTAACGGCGGCCTGGTCAAAGCAGCAGGTACCCATGCGCGTCTGGGTAACAGCCGCTATCTGATTGCCGAAGCGGATGAGAGCGATGCGTCGTTCCTGCATCTGCAGCCAATGGTGGCCATTGTGACCAACATCGAAGCTGACCATATGGACACCTATCAGGGTGATTTTGAGAACCTGAAGCAGACGTTTATTAACTTCCTGCACAACCTGCCGTTTTACGGTCGTGCAGTAATGTGTGTGGACGATGTGGTCATCCGTGACCTGATCCCGCGCGTGGGCCGTCATATCACCACCTACGGTTTCAGTGACGATGCGGATCTGCGCATTGAAAATTACGAGCAGAGTGGCGCGCAGGGGCATTTCACCCTGATTCGTCAGGACAAAGCGCCGCTGCAGATTACGCTGAATGCGCCGGGTCGCCACAACGCCCTGAACGCGGCTGCCGCGGTTGCCGTCGCCAGTGAAGAGGGCATTGAAGACAATGCCATCCTGGCTGCGCTGGAGAGTTTCCAGGGCACGGGCCGACGCTTTGATCTGCTGGGTGAATTCCCGACAGAGCCGGTCAACGGTCAGCCGGGCACTGCGATGCTGGTAGATGATTACGGACATCATCCCACTGAAGTGGACGCGACGATTAAAGCCGCGCGCGCAGGCTGGCCGGATAAAAAACTGGTGATGGTGTTTCAGCCGCACCGTTACAGCCGCACCCGCGATCTGTTTGATGATTTCGCCAACGTGCTTTCGCATGTCGATGTTTTGCTGATGCTGGATGTGTACTCCGCCGGTGAAACCGCGATTCCGGGTGCCGACAGCCGGTCGCTGTGCCGTGCCATTCGTAACCGGGGCAAGGTTGATCCGATTCTGGTGCCGGAACATGACGCGCTACCAGAAATGCTGGCGCCGTTACTGTCAGGCAATGATCTGATCCTGGTGCAGGGTGCCGGTAACGTCGGCAAGGTTGCCCGCAAGCTGGCGGAGAATAAGCTCCAGCCGGAACGCAAAGCGGAGGATCGTCATGGTGGATAAAGTTGCCGTATTAATGGGCGGCACCTCAGCAGAGCGTGAGGTTTCGCTGAACTCGGGTCAGGCCGTCGTCGCCGGACTGCGGGAGATGGGCATCGATGCGCATGGCGTCGATACCCGTGATGTGTCAGTGCTGACGCTGAAAGAGCAGGGCTTTACCAAAGCATTTATCGCGCTGCATGGCCGGGGCGGAGAAGATGGCACAATGCAGGCTGTGCTTGAGTTCCTGCAACTGCCTTACACCGGCAGCGGCGTAATGGCATCGGCTGTGACCATGGATAAGCTGCGCACCAAACTGCTGTGGCAGGGTCGCGGTTTACCGTCAGGAAAATTTGTCTGGCTGACGCGTCAGCAGTTTCAATCCGGGCTGGATGAAGAGAGCAATGCGGCGATTACCGCACTGGGGCTGCCACTGTTTGTTAAGCCAGCCTGTGAAGGCTCGAGCGTGGGTATCAGCCGGGTTAACAATCTGAGCGCGCTGCCTGCCGCACTGGAAATGGCGTTTAAGCACGACGATGACGTACTGGTCGAGGCGTTTCTCAGCGGCGCAGAGTATACCGTCGCGATTGTGGGCGATCGCATTCTGCCCTCAATTGAAATAAAGAGCGCCAGTGAGTTCTATGACTATGAAGCTAAATACATTTCTGACGATACTCAGTACGTCTGTCCGGCCGATTTAAGCGCTGAACGTGAAGCTGAATTACAACAGCTGGTGCTGGCGGCCTGGCGTGCACTGGGCTGTCGTGGCTGGGGACGGGTTGATGTGATGACGGATGGGGCTGGGAATTTCCAGCTACTGGAAGCCAATACCTCTCCGGGTATGACCAGTCACAGTCTGGTTCCTATGGCAGCGAAACAGGCGGGCATGAGTTTCCCGCAGCTGGTTGCCCATATTCTGGAGCTGGCCGACTGATATGTCACAGGCGGCGATGAGAGTTCGAAACCGTGAACCGCAGGAGCGTATTCGCACCGGGCGCAGTAACGGAGCCCGACTGTTCGGCATTGTTTTTCTGCTGATGGTTATCGGAATTATGGTTGCCGGCGGGCTGGTAGTGCTGAAGTGGATGAATGATGCGTCCCGACTGCCGCTATCAAAACTGGTGGTGACAGGACAGACGCACTACACCACCCATGACGATATCCGCCAGGCGATTCTGTCGCTGGGTCCGCCTGGCACGTTTATGTCTCAGGATGTGGATATCCTGCAGCAGCAGATTGAGCGGCTGCCGTGGATTAAGCAGGTCAGCGTCCGTAAGCAGTGGCCAGACGAACTGAAAATCCATCTGGTGGAGTACACGCCAGTGGCGCGCTGGAACGATTTGCATATGGTGGATGCTGAAGGTGTCTCCTTCAGCGTACCCGCCAGTCATGCCGGCAAAGAAACAATGCCGATGTTGTATGGGCCAGAAGGGAGTGAGAAAGAGGTCCTGGCGGGCTATCACAGCATGGATGATGTGCTGAAAGCCCGGAAGTTTACCCTGAAGGTGGCGTCGATGACGGCCCGTCGTTCATGGCAGTTGGTCACCAGCGATGATGTACGTATCGAACTGGGCCGCAGTGACACCATGAAACGACTGAATCGCTTTATTGAGCTCTACCCGGTGCTGCAACAGCAAGGTCAGAATGAGAGCAAACGTATCAGCTACGTGGATTTGCGATACGACTCTGGCGCTTCTGTTGGCTGGACACCGGTCGTGATGGAGCCACAGGACAGTAATCAGCAACAGAACCAGGTACAGGCTAAACAACAATGATCAAGGCAACGGACAGAAAACTGGTAGTTGGACTCGAAATCGGCACTGCAAAGGTTGCCGCCCTGGTTGGGGAAATTCTGCCCGATGGTATGGTCAACATTATTGGGGTGGGCAGCTGCCCTTCCCGCGGTATGGATAAAGGTGGCGTAAACGACCTTGAGTCGGTGGTGAAATGCGTTCAGCGCGCCATCGATCAGGCTGAGCTGATGGCAGATTGCCAGATCTCCTCTGTCTACCTTGCTTTATCGGGCAAACATATCAGTTGTCAGAACGAAATCGGGATGGTTCCGATTTCGGAAGAGGAAGTGACTCAGGATGATGTAGAGAACGTTGTACATACCGCCAAATCGGTGAGAGTACGTGACGAGCACCGCATCCTGCACGTGATTCCTCAGGAATACGCAATCGATTATCAGGAAGGGATTAAGAATCCGGTCGGACTGTCCGGCGTGCGCATGCAGGCAAAAGTGCACCTGATCACCTGCCACAACGATATGGCGAAGAACATCGTTAAAGCCGTTGAGCGTTGCGGACTGAAAGTGGATCAGCTGATTTTTGCCGGCCTCGCCTCCAGTTTTGCGGTTCTGACTGAAGACGAACGTGAGCTGGGCGTCTGTGTTGTCGATATTGGTGGCGGTACAATGGACATAGCCGTATATACCGGCGGCGCTTTACGGCACACTAAGGTGATTCCGTATGCAGGCAACGTCGTCACCAGCGATATCGCCTATGCGTTTGGTACGCCACCAACGGATGCTGAGGCGATTAAAGTGCGCCATGGCTGTGCGCTGGGCTCGATCGTCGGCAAAGATGAGAACGTTGAAGTGCCAAGCGTAGGCGGACGCCCACCGCGCAGCCTGCAACGTCAGACGCTGGCGGAAGTGATTGAGCCGCGTTATACCGAACTTTTGAATCTGGTCAATGACGAGATTCTGCAGTTACAGGAACAACTGCGTCAGCAGGGCGTGAAACATCATCTGGCCGCAGGCATTGTCCTGACCGGTGGTGCAGCGCAAATCGAAGGACTGGCGGCCTGTGCGCAACGCGTATTCCATACGCAGGTGCGTATCGGACAGCCGCTGAATATTACCGGCCTGACTGATTATGCGCAGGAATCGTACTACTCCACCGCCGTGGGACTGTTGCATTACGGCAAAGAGTCGCACATGAACGGTGATGCAGAGACCGAAAAACGGGTTTCAGTAGGTAACTGGTTCAAGCGTATTAACAGTTGGTTAAAAAAAGAGTTTTAATTTTTGTAAAAGGGGATCATGCTGTTTTCTTTAGTGATCTCCAGGCGACAGGCACATAACGGAGAGAAATCATGTTTGAACCTATGGAATTAACCAACGACGCGGTGATTAAAGTCATCGGCGTCGGTGGCGGCGGCGGTAACGCCGTAGAGCACATGGTACGCGAACGTATCGAAGGTGTGGAATTCTTTGCTGTGAATACCGACGCGCAAGCGCTGCGTAAAACAGCGGTCGGCCAGACCATCCAGATCGGTAATAACATTACCAAAGGTCTGGGTGCGGGTGCGAACCCGGAAGTGGGCCGTAACTCTGCAGAAGAAGATCGCGAAGCACTGCGGGCTGCGCTGGAAGGGGCAGACATGGTCTTCATCGCAGCAGGCATGGGCGGCGGTACCGGTACCGGTGCAGCACCTGTAGTCGCTGAAGTGGCCAAGGATCTCGGTATCCTGACGGTGGCGGTTGTCACCAAGCCATTCAACTTCGAAGGCAAGAAACGCATGGCGTTTGCCGAGCAGGGGATCGCTGAACTCTCCAAGCATGTCGATTCACTGATCACCATTCCGAACGACAAGCTGCTGAAAGTGCTGGGTCGTGGCATTTCCCTGCTGGATGCGTTTGGTGCGGCCAACGACGTGCTGAAAGGCGCAGTCCAGGGTATTGCCGAACTGATCACCCGCCCGGGCCTGATGAACGTCGACTTTGCTGATGTGCGTACCGTGATGTCCGAAATGGGCTATGCAATGATGGGCTCAGGCGTGGCATGTGGTGAAGATCGTGCGGAAGAAGCGGCTGAAATGGCGATCTCCAGCCCGCTGCTGGAAGATATCGACCTGTCTGGCGCCCGTGGCGTGCTGGTCAACATTACTGCGGGCTTCGACCTGCGTCTGGATGAGTTCGAAACCGTGGGTAACACTATCCGCGCCTTCGCTTCTGACAACGCGACCGTGGTAATTGGTACGTCGCTGGATCCGGAAATGAACGACGAACTGCGCGTCACTGTCGTGGCAACCGGTATTGGCATGGACAAGCGTCCGGAAATCACGCTGGTCACTAACAAGCCAGCCAGCCAGCCCGTGATGGATCATCGCTATCAGCAGCACGGTATGTCACCGCTGCCGCAGGAGCAGAAGCCTGCTGCCAAAGTCGTTAACGACCAGGCTGCGCAGTCGAATAAAGAGCCAGACTATCTTGATATTCCGGCCTTTTTACGTAAGCAGGCCGACTAGGATTAACCCTATAATTGGGATTCTCCGCTCTTTGTGCTAAAGTGTCTGTCCGCTGGTAAAGTATACTGGCGGTCGGAAAGGTGATACTGCGAGATAATGCGATGATCAAACAAAGGACATTAAAACGTATTGTTCAGGCGACTGGCGTCGGTTTACATACCGGCAAAAAAGTCACACTGACATTACGCCCTGCGTCGGCTAACACCGGGGTCATCTATCGTCGCACCGACTTGAATCCACCGGTAGATTTTCCGGCTGATGCAAAATACGTGCGCGACACCATGCTGAGTACCTGCCTGGTGAATGATGAAGGCGTGCGTATTTCAACAGTTGAACACCTTAATGCCGCCCTGGCGGGTCTGGGTATCGACAACATTATTGTTGAAGTCGATGCGCCAGAAATTCCGATCATGGATGGCAGCGCAGCACCGTTTATCTATCTGCTGATGGATGCGGGTATCGAGCAGCTCAACAGTGCGAAGAAATTTGTGCGTGTTAAGCAGACCGTGCGTGTGGAAGAGGGTGACAAATGGGCTGAGATCAAACCGTATAACGGTTTCTCGCTCGATTTCACCATTGACTTTAAACACCCGGCTATCGATTCCAGCTCACAGCGCTACGCGATGAACTTCTCCGCTGACGCCTTTGTTCGTCAAATCAGCCGGGCGCGTACATTTGGCTTTATGCATGAAATCGAATATCTGCAGTCTAAAGGCCTGTGCCTGGGCGGTAGCTTAGATTGTGCGATAGGTCTGGATGATTTCCGTGTACTGAATGAAGAAGGTCTGCGTTTTGAAGACGAGTTTGTCCGTCACAAAATGCTGGACGCGATTGGCGACTTGTTTATGTGTGGTCACAACATCATTGGCGCATTCACTGCGTTCAAATCGGGCCACGCGCTGAACAACAAACTGTTGCAGGCGGTTCTGGCTAAGCAGGAAGCCTGGGAATGGGCAACCTTCGAAGACGAAGCTGAACTGCCAGTGGCATTCAAAGCACCGAATCTGGTTCTGGCTTAACTACCCCAGAACGTGAAACGGCTGGTTATGCTGACACCCTCTCCGGTCAGCGTCACCAGCCGTTTTTTTATCGCCTTCCTTAACACACCTGATGACTGCGACCTTGCTCGCAAAGCGTTGTCTGTTCTGCTGAATTGCTGAACAATCACACGCGTTTTCTCACGCCGCCGCTTTAATCCCAGGTGTGGATGCCCCACATTAATGTTACTATCTGTGGCGCTTTTACAGGCCGAAATCCGTTGCGGCTCGCGGCGGGTACACGAAATCAAGAGCGCAACAGAGCATGCGCGATGGAAAAGTTGTGATCGGAATTCTTCTGCGCTGGCGACAATTAGGTAGACGCTACTTCTGGCCCCATCTCCTGTTAGGGATGGTAGCGGCCAGCTTTGGCTTGCCAGCCTGTGCGCAAAGCTCCGAACTCAACGCCTCGTCTGAATCGCCGGTCAGCAGTCTTTTTCTCGGCAATGCTACCCGCTTTGATCATTTAATCCGGCTTCAGGAAACATCCCGGCGTCCAGGCTTCAGCGTGGATTACTGGCATCAGCACGCCATCCGCACCGTTATTCGTCACCTCTCTTTCACGCTGGCACCTCAGGTGCAGGCGGAGCAACAGCAGTTACCGCTGGCGGCACAAAAGCTGGCGCTGATCGACTCACTGCATAATTTACTGACATCACATTCTGCGCTGCACACTGCACCGCAGCAGATATCTGTACCCCCTCTTTTCACAGCCGCTACCCGCTCATGGGTAGAATGGCATGCCAGCGTGCATGGCATTCGCGCCGGACCCGCCCGATTGTTCTGCTAATATTTTTGGTTTTATTCACTCTGTTTAGATGTTGCAGTCCGGAATGCGCCGGCTGAATTGAGAATATATTTACTATGTTAAGCAAAATATTGACCAAGGTTTTTGGTAGCAGTAACGATCGTACGCTGCGCCGTATGCGTAAAGTGGTGGACGTCATCAATAAGATGGAGCCCGATTTTGAGAAGCTCTCTGACGATGAACTGAAAGCGAAAACCGATGAGTTTCGCGAGCGCCTGAAAAAAGGCGAATCGCTGGAAAGCCTGATTCCGGAAGCGTTCGCGACCGTGCGTGAAGCGAGTAAACGTGTGTTCGGCATGCGCCACTTCGACGTGCAGTTGATCGGTGGCATGGTGCTTAACGACCGCTGCATCGCTGAAATGCGTACCGGTGAAGGTAAAACCCTGACCGCAACGCTGCCAGCCTATCTGAATGCGCTGTCCGGCAAAGGCGTTCACGTTGTGACCGTCAACGACTATCTGGCACAGCGTGATGCGGAAAATAACCGTCCACTGTTTGAGTTCCTGGGTTTAAGCATCGGTATCAACATGTCGGGCCTGCCGGCGGTGGCGAAGCGTGAAGCCTATGCTGCTGATATTACCTACGGCACCAACAACGAATATGGCTTTGACTATCTGCGCGACAACATGGCTTTCAGCCCGGAAGAGCGCGTACAGCGTAAACTGCACTATGCGCTGGTGGATGAGGTCGACTCCATCCTGATCGATGAAGCGCGTACGCCGCTGATTATCTCCGGTCCGGCAGAAGACAGTTCTGAGCTTTACACCAAAGTGAACAAGATCATCCCTCATCTGGTTCGCCAGGATAAAGAAGATACCGAAACCCATCAGGGTGAAGGTGACTTCTGGGTCGATGAGAAAGCGCGTCAGGCTCACATGTCTGAGCGTGGTCTGGTGAAAGTGGAAGAGCTGCTGGTCAGCCAGGGCATCATGGAAGCGGGCGAGTCTCTCTACTCACCGACCAATATCATGTTGATGCACCACGTCACTGCGGCGCTGCGTGCGCACGCACTTTTTACCCGCGATGTTGATTACATCGTGAAAGATGGCGAAGTGGTGATTGTTGATGAACACACCGGCCGTACCATGCAGGGCCGTCGCTGGTCCGATGGTCTGCATCAGGCGATTGAAGCGAAAGAAGGCGTTGAAATTCAGAACGAGAACCAGACGCTGGCCTCCATCACCTTCCAGAACTACTTCCGTATTTACGAGAAGCTGGCCGGTATGACCGGTACTGCTGATACCGAAGCGTTCGAATTCAGCTCTATTTACAAGCTCGACACCATTGTGGTGCCGACCAACCGTCCGATGGTGCGTAAAGATCTGGCCGACCTGGTCTACATGACCGAGAAAGAGAAGATCGATGCCATTATCGAAGATATCCGTGAGCGTACTGCCAACGGTCAGCCAGTGCTGGTGGGAACCATCTCGATTGAAAAATCAGAAGTGGTTTCTAACGAACTGACCCGTGCCGGTATCAAACATAACGTCCTGAACGCCAAATTCCACGCCCGCGAAGCGGACATCGTGGCGCAGGCCGGTCAGCCGGGTGCGGTCACTATCGCCACCAACATGGCCGGACGGGGTACGGATATTATGCTGGGCGGTAGCTGGCATGCGGAGGTGGCTGAACTGGAAGAACCGACTGAAGCGCAAATCGAAGAGATCAAAGCGGCCTGGCAGATTCGTCATGATGCGGTGCTGGCGTCAGGTGGTCTGCACATTGTCGGTACCGAACGTCATGAATCGCGTCGTATCGATAACCAGCTACGTGGTCGTGCCGGCCGTCAGGGTGACGCCGGTTCTTCACGCTTCTACCTGTCGATGGAAGATGCGCTGATGCGTATTTTCGCATCAGACCGCGTCTCCAACATGATGCGCAAACTGGGCATGAAGCCAGGCGAAGCGATTGAGCATCCATGGGTCACCAAAGCGATTGCCAACGCACAGCGTAAAGTTGAAAGCCGCAATTTCGATATTCGTAAGCAGCTGCTGGAATATGATGATGTGGCGAATGACCAGCGTCGCGCGATCTACAGTCAGCGTAATGAGCTGCTGGATGTCTCTGACGTTAGCGAAACCATTAACAGTATTCGCCACGATGTCTATAAAGCCACCATCGATACCTATATTCCGCCGCAGTCGCTGGAAGAGATGTGGGACGTGCCGGGTCTGGAAGAGCGTCTGCGTGCTGACTTCGATCTGAACCTGCCGATTGCAGAATGGCTGGATAAAGAGCCTGACCTGCATGAAGAAGTGCTGCGTGAGCGCATCATGACCCACGCCACGGAAAGCTACGCAGAGAAAGAGCAGATCGTTGGCGAAGAGATGATGCGCAACTTCGAAAAAGGCGTGATGCTGCAGACGCTGGACTCATTGTGGAAAGAGCATCTGGCTGCGATGGACTATCTGCGTCAGGGTATCCATCTGCGCGGCTATGCGCAGAAAGATCCGAAGCAGGAGTACAAGCGTGAGTCCTTCGCTATGTTTGCCGCAATGCTTGAATCACTGAAATATGAAGTGATCAGTACGCTGAGCAAAGTGCAGGTGCGCATGCCAGAAGAAGTTGAAGCGATGGAGCAACAGCGTCGTGAAGAAGCTGAACGTCTGGCGCAGCAACAGCAGCTAAGCCATGTAGAAGAAGATCTGCTGGCAGCCGAGCCTGTGGCGGAGCAGAGTGGCGAACGCAAAGTCGGCCGCAACGATCCCTGCCCATGCGGTTCCGGTAAAAAGTACAAGCAGTGTCATGGCCGTATTGCCTGAGACTGAATGCTGATGAAAAAGGAGCCGATGGCTCCTTTTTTATGCACTCTGCTAACGTAATCTCTTCGCCAGCGCAGAGCTAAAGCGGTTAACTTCCGCTCCGGCATGCTCTAGAATCAGCCTTCATTCACCTAGACCGGATAGTTTCCATGAAGCACCTGCAGGTTGCAGTTGGCATCATTCGCAATGCCAATAAACAGATTTTCCTTGCCCAGCGCGCGGCAAACTCTTACATGGCGAACAAGTGGGAGTTTCCTGGTGGTAAGATTGAAGCGGGCGAAAGCGCCGAACAGGGGCTGATCAGGGAGCTACACGAAGAGACCGGAATTGACGTCACTGAGGCGCGCCCGATTGGTCATGCAGACCACAGCTATGACGATCTGCGCGTAACGCTGCATTTCTTCCTGGTTGAAGGCTGGAAAGGCGAGCCGTGGGGCAAAGAGGGTCAGCCACAGCGTTGGGTTGATCAGCATGCGCTGGTGGCGGAGGAGTTTCCACCCGCGAATCACCAGCTCATTGCGCGTCTGGTCGCGGGCGAACTCTGACTGGATGGGGCAATGCGCCCCATCTCATCAACGATCTTCTTCTTCGCTCCAGTTGTCACTGTCGTTCATGTCGTTGCTGCTGGGAATGCGTTTTTCTTCTGCGGCCCATTCCCCTAAATCGATGAGCTGGCAGCGCTTACTGCAAAAAGGGCGCCACGGGCTGAGCTCATCCCAGATCACATCTTTGCCGCACTGCGGACAGGAAACGGTCATCACTTCTTGCTGCATATTTACCTCTAACAACAGGCCAGCTGGAAGTTAAGGCGGGCCGGAACTTCACCGCGCTCACTATCAAGTGGCATAAAACGAATGGCGTAACGGCTTTTATGTCCGGACACCTGTGGATAGAGCGCATCGTCCAGCGACAACTGCAGTCGCAGCAGATCGGCATCCTCGGCATTATCCTGATAAAAACCATTAAGGCTGGTCTGCATATGGAACGCGCCGGACTGGCGGATCAGATCCAGTACCATCGCCAGCGCATGATGCAGAGGCTCCAGCGTCTGCATCCAGGCCTCGACCTGCGCATCGCGAGTTTCCTGCGGCAGATGGAGCCAGATGTGCAGTCCCGGCAAATCAAAGCTGCAGCATCCGCCTGGGATGCTCAGTCGCTGACGCACCAGGGCAATCAGACGATCCTCGCGCAGTTGCTGGCCCATACGAGGTGCATTCATCAACAGCGTTGACTGAATTTTGAGTTTATCGCGCAGAGCATCCACCAGCCTCATATCGACGCCAGGCACGTCAGCCCACGCCCGTAATTTTTGCTGCTGACGCTCAAGCTCTTTCAACAGTTCTGTCCGCATATCGCCGCGCTCAAAAATATCGAGTAACTCGCCAGTCAGGCGAAAAAAGGTCAGCGCATTAACGGTTTTATCCAGTGGTGTCGTTTCATCTAACTGATTAATCAAAAACTCAACCCGTAACCAGGTTCGCATTTTTTCATTCAGTGGGTGTTCAAACAGAACGGGTGTGCTCATGGTATTAATCCTGTTTCGTTGCCGCCAGCCTGAGATAGCGCTGATGGAGTTCGGCAACCTGTGGCAAGGCATCGTCGGGCTCACCACTGTTATCAATAATGTCATCGGCACAGGCGAGGCGCTGCTGGCGCGTGGCCTGTGCGGCAATAATACGTTTCGCCTGTTCGACGGAAAGGTGGTCACGCTGCTGGGTGCGCGTTAACTGCGTTGCTTCATCAACGTCTACCACCAGTACCCGATCAGCCTGGTGCTGTAACTGATTTTCCACCAGTAACGGCACCATCCAGAGCACATAAGGTGAGGTGGCCTGGGCGATCAGTTCGCGTGTCCGGGCGTTAATCAGCGGATGCAGCAGGGCGTTTAACCAGCTTTTCTCTTCAGGCTGCTGAAAAATAATGTCGCGAAGCTGTTTACGATCAAGCATACCCTGTTCCGCCACGATTGATGAGCCATAGCGTGACTGAATAGCCTGCAAAGCGGGCGTGCCAGGTTCAACAACTTCACGGGCGATCAGGTCAGCATCAATAATGTTCACGCCAGACGCGGCGAATGCCTGGGCAATCGTACTCTTTCCACTGCCGATTCCCCCTGTAAGCGCGACGATATAGGGCATGTTTCTCACCTGGCTTCATATTCCGACATAAGTTCAGGGTAATGATCTGGCTAAAAAAGGCAAAAATGCGCGGCAGATCACACCGATAAAGCACAACTAAATTTAACGGATTGTAGCGTAAATAAAGTGAAATTCGCAGTCTTGTCGCGCAGCGAGAGGCGCGTATCATAACGTCACTGGAGCTGTGCTTATTTCGTGAACGACGATTCATTGCCACTTACCAGGACACTGTTTATGCGTATTGAAGAAGATTTGAAACTGGGCTTTAAAGATGTCTTGATCCGCCCCAAACGTTCAACGCTGCAAAGTCGCTCACAGGTTGAGCTAGAGCGCAGCTTTACCTTCAGACATTCATGTCTCAGCTGGAGCGGCGTACCCATCATCGCCGCCAACATGGATACCGTCGGCACATTTTCGATGGCCGAGGCGCTGGCCAGTTTCAATATCCTTACTGCCGTCCACAAGCATTACAGCATAGACGACTGGCGGGCGTTTATTCAGCGCGTGCCTGCGACAGTCCTGAACCATGTGATGGTTTCAACCGGCACCTCAGAAGCCGACCTCACTAAATTGGTCGCGATTATGACGCTGTCCGACGATCTGCAGTTTATCTGCATTGACGTGGCTAACGGCTACTCACAGCATTTTGTCGATTTCCTGCAGCGCGCGCGTGAAATGTTCCCGGTTAAAACCATCTGTGCCGGTAATGTGGTCACGGGCGAAATGGTGGAGGAGCTCATCCTCTCCGGCGCGGATATCGTTAAAGTCGGTATTGGCCCGGGTTCGGTCTGCACTACGCGGGTGAAAACCGGCGTGGGCTATCCGCAGCTTTCTGCAGTCATTGAGTGTGCCGATGCGGCGCATGGCTTAAGCGGACAGATTGTCAGTGATGGTGGCTGTTCCGTGCCGGGCGATATCGCAAAAGCCTTTGGCGGCGGCGCTGACTTTGTGATGCTGGGTGGCATGCTGGCGGCGCATGATGAGTGTGAAGGGCAGGTGGTCGAAGAGAATGGTGAAAGCTTCATGCTCTTTTACGGCATGAGTTCCGAATCGGCAATGAAGCGTCATGTCGGCGGTGTCGCGCAATACCGTGCCGCAGAAGGTAAAACCGTGAAGCTGCCATTGCGCGGTCCGGTGGTTGACACCGCGCGTGATATTCTGGGTGGACTGCGTTCCGCCTGTACGTATGTCGGGGCTGAGCGCCTCAAAGAGCTGACCAAGCGCACGACTTTTATCCGGGTTAACGAGCAGGAAAACCGCGTTTTCAATCGATAGTCTTTCGGGGCGCACTCTGCGCCCCCTTAATGCATCGCATCTCCAAGCCCGAACACCGGCAGATACATCGCAATTACCAGCGTGCCGACAATGCCACCTATCACCACCATCATCATCGGTTCCAGTGATGCCGCCAGTGTGTCAACGCGCTCTCGCGTTTCTGCCTCGTGCCATTCCGCCAGGCGGGCCAGCATCAAATCCAGTGCGCCCGCCTCTTCACCCACCCGAATCAACTGACCACATAAGGGCGTGAACAGCGGATGCTGCATCAGCGCCTGATGCAGAGGACTTCCCTGAGCAATATGCTGCTGCAGTCCGGCCATCGCTTCCCGCCAGAGTAATGAGGAGAGCGTGACTTCCACGGCGGCCAGCCCCTGTAACAGCGTTAACCCGGCGCGCTGCGTGAGATTCAGGATGGTATAGATCTGCGTCAGTTGCGTGCCTCGCCACAACCCGGAAAGCAGCGGGATGCGCAGGAAAAGCGTCTGTTCACGGCGTTGCCAGCCTGGAGAGCGTCGTCGCAGCTGATGCCATCCAGCCAGCATCAGCGAAATATTAAAGGCCAGCACACCGCCCCATTCCTGAAGCGCGGCAGATAACTGCATGACCGCGGCTGTAAAAGCGGGCAGGGGCGCGTTAAAGGAGTCATACACCGCAACAAACTCTGGCAGAACGAACAACAGCATGCCGCAGGTGACAGCTATCGCCACCAGCAGAATGAACAGCGGATAGCGCAATGCCTTTGCCACCTGATGCCATAACTGCTGCTGGCGGATCTGCTGCTGAGCCAGCTCACTACAGCAGACATCCAGCTGTCCCGTCAGTTCGCCCACTTCCATCAGCGCCGGATAGAGCGGCGGAAAAATCTGCGGCCATTCACGCAAAGCCTGTGAAAAAGGGGCACCGCTGAGTATCCGATGATGCAGGGCGAGCATCAGGGCGCGCCAGCCTGCGTGAGGATGCCCCTCAGCCAGTAAAGCCAGACTCTCAGCCAGCGGCAGGCCAGCTTTGAGCAGGGTCGCCAGCTGACGAATCAGGTCAGTTTTGTGCTGCCACTTCCACTCTCTCTGACGCCAGACCTTTTCCCGCTTCCAGCTCACTGGCAGAAGATCGCGCTGCGACAGCATCTGCAGCAGGTTGTCAGTGTCGACAGCCAGTAGCTGACCACTGCATAACTGGCCCTGGCTATCGACCGCCAGCCAGCTGAATAAAGCTGCGTTAGCCATCGTCCAGCCCAATCACCCGTTGCATCTCTTCCAGCGAGGTATCGCCGCGGCTTACCGCTTCCAGGCCGGAAACCAGTAAAGTGCGCAATCCCTGCTGTTTCGCCAGACTGAGCAGATTCTCCAGCGGCATCTCGGCTGCAATCGCATTCTGCAGTTTGGCATTGATCGGCAGCAGCTCAAACAGCGCCAGCCGGCCAAAATAGCCGGAAAAGCAGTGGTCGCAGCCGGGGGCCCGCCAGGTCTGCAGGGTGCCGGGCCAGAGTTCCGCAGGATAGTGCGCCACCGCCTCAGCAGGCTGACGGCAATGGGGGCAGAGGCGTCGGACCAGACGCTGCGCAACGATCAGTTTCAGTGCCGACCCAAGCAGATAACCGGGAATCCCCATCTGTCGAAGCCGGGTTAGCGTTTCGGCGGTGGAGTTGGTGTGCAGCGTCGACAGCACCATGTGGCCGGTCTGCGCCGCTTTTACCGCAATCTCCGCTGTTTCGGCATCGCGGATCTCGCCCACCATGATCACATCCGGATCCTGTCTCAGCAGCGCCCGCAGCACGCGGTTAAAATCGAGACCGTTTTTGGTATGGATCTGCGTCTGGTTAATGCCGGGTAGTGGGATCTCAATAGGATCTTCAACGCTACACAGATTTTTTCCTGGTTTATTCAGGGCACTGAGTCCGCTATAGAGCGTAAACGTCTTGCCGCTGCCGGTGGGGCCGGTGACCAGGATCAGTCCCTGTGGCTGGGCCAGTGCGGCACAGAACAGACGCAACTGGGCAGCGGGTAAGCCAAGCTTATCCAGAGACAGCGCCGCGCTTTCACTCTGCAACAGCCGGACCACTGCTTTCTCGCCGCCATAGATGGGTAGGGTCGCCAGGCGGAAAGAGGCGGGTTTACCGGCAATCTCCATGCTGAACTGACCATCCTGCGGTAACCGGCGTTCGGCGATATCCAGCCCGCCAAGGATCTTCAGTCGTGCCAGCAACGCCGCAGGCTCAGTCGAAGGCAGTGAAGAGAGCGGATGCAGTACGCCATCAATGCGCAGTCGCACACGCAGACCCTCGCGGCAGGGTTCGATATGCACATCGGAGGCCCGTCGCTCCAGCGCCTGACGCAGGATGAGCTGTGTCGCTTCAATTGCTGACTCGGCAGGTGTCTCTTCGCGCGCAACCAGCGGTTTATCAGCGTGCTGGAGCTGGTCAAGCCGGGCCTGCGGCCAGCATTCGATCTCAATCTGACACTGGCTGGCAAAATTGAGCGCTTCAGCCAGTCCGGGCGGCACGCTCTCCGCAACGGCAACGTGCAGCAGACTGGCATCATGGTGCAGAAGCAGAGCGCGATAGCGCTGGCATAATGCCGTAATCGTCTCATCAGGCTTGCTCATCGCTGGCTCCTTTATCCGCAAAGCGGAATTGTTCCCGGCAATTGTCCTGCAGGCTGGTGTTACTGCTTGTGCAGCTGCGTTGCCAGCTGATGCCGCCCTCTGCGCTGTCCCAGATCGGGAGCATTTCAACGCTCAGGCCATTCAGACTCTCCTGGCCAGTCAGCGTAATCACCCCGTTGGTCACGCTCAGTAATGAGACATAGCGCGATCCTCTGGCTGCCGGAATGCCTGCTTCTCCGGCCTGACATTGTGTGAGGCCACCCCGCTCCATGGCGCAAAGCTCTACTGCGGTTTTATAAGGCACCATCGTTTGCAGCATGTCGGTGAGGGCGGCGCGCTGCAGATAGTTTTGATAAGCGGGCAGGCCAATGGCACTTAAGATCGCCACAATACCCACCACAATCATCAGTTCAACCAGCGTAAATCCACGTTGATAATCCATGATATCGTCTCCTGAGTTAAGAAGGCGACAGGGTAAAAATCGGGGGCGGTAAAAGACAGTCAGAGATCGGCGAACTGGAAAGCGTAATGTGAAGAGGTTTCAGAATTTCAGCGCAGTCGAAACTGCGCCGGAAGCGGGGTCGCAAAATCGCCGTGTTGGATGACGGCTCAGGCTATTTTTGTTTGAAACGCATTGAGAGATCCAGCGCCCGCACATGCTTGGTCAGCGCACCAACCGAGACGTAGTCCACGCCGGTCAGGGCAATCTGCGGCAAAGTGGTTTCGGTGACGTTGCCGGAGACCTCCAGCAGCGTCCGCCCCTGGTTGAGTTCGACGGCTTCACGCATCGCTTCCAGACTGAAGTTATCCAGCATCACGATGTCGGCTTCGGCCTCCAGCGCCTGACGCAACTCCTCCAGTGATTCCACCTCAACTTCAACCGGCACATCGGGCTGCAGCCATTGCGCTCTTTCCACTGCCTGAGCAATCGATCCGCTGGCAATAATATGGTTTTCTTTGATCAGATAGGCGTCAGAGAGGCCCAGGCGATGATTGCTGCCTCCGCCGCACAGTACGGCATATTTCAGCGCAGTGCGCAGTCCTGGCAGAGTTTTGCGCGTGTCCAGCAGCTGCGTCTGGCTTCCCGCCAGCAGCGCAACATAGCGGCTGACTTCAGTGGCAACGCCCGAGAGCGTCTGTACAAAATTAAGCGCCGTGCGCTCGGCGGTCAGCAGCAGGCGGGCAGGCCCCTCAATTTCAAACAGCAACTGATCCGCTTCGATTCGATCACCATCTTCAACATGCCAGTTCAGAGTCGCATGCGAGCCAAGCTGAATGAACACCTCTTCAACCCAGCGTTTACCACAGAAAACACCGGCTTCACGGGTGATGACCTGCGCATGGGCCTGCGTTTCAGCAGGTAACAGCTGCGCGGTAATGTCGCGATCAGCGTCGATTTCACCACCGAGATCCTCTTTTAACGCCCGTGCAACGGCAGCCGGGATGTCACTTTCGATGCGTTTAATCAGAGCCTGACGGCGGCTGTCGGGATCGTAACCACGGCATGACATAGGCATTTTACTCCAGAAACAGGAAGGACAGAGGCGGTCACAATAGCCTGAACTGGCACCATGTTCCAGCAACGGATAGCATTTTGTTTAGTATCCTTAACAAAGGGCAATCGAATGTCACCGGACCGACACACTAAGAGGCAAGAATCCTTTATTATTCATGCTATTCTCAGCCTGACGATATAAGGAAAATCGGTATGAAAATTAAACAGGGCTGGCTGACCGGTGTGCGTCACGTGCCGTCAACGCATTGTAATGAACGCCCTGACAATGAGGCGCCTTCATTGCTGGTGATCCACAATATCAGCCTGCCACCCGGTGAATTTGGCGGCCCCTGGATCGACAGACTGTTTACCGGCACATTACCGCCCGATGCCCATCCCTATTTTGCGGATATCGCCGCGCTGAAAGTGGCAGCACACTGCCTGATTCGTCGTGACGGGGAGATCGTGCAGTATGTCCCCTTTGACAAACGCGCCTGGCATGCAGGCATTTCGCAGTTTGAAGGACGTGAAAACTGCAACGACTTCTCCATCGGTATTGAGCTGGAAGGAACTGACAGCGAGCCGTATAGCGAGGCGCAGTATCGGGCCTTGCAGCAGGTCACGCTGTTACTGTTGCAACACTATCCGGTGACGCCTTCACGTATCACGGGGCACAGCGACATCGCGCCGGTACGTAAAACTGATCCCGGACCTGCTTTTGACTGGGACTACTACAAACAGCTGTTAACGCAGCAAAAATCGTGATTTTTGCGGAGTCAGTATGACGTTGTTTACCTTATTATTAGTTTTAGGCTGGGAGCGCCTGTTTAAACTGGGCGAGCACTGGCAGCTCGAACACCGGCTGGAGCCGATTTTTCGCCATCGCCGCCATTACTCCATGATGCGAACCCTGCTGATGACCGTACTGGCGATGGCGCTGACCGCGCTGGTGGTCTGGAGTCTGAAAGGATTGCTGTTTGGCGTACTGCAACTGCTGTTCTGGATCGTTGCCGGACTGCTGTGCATCGGTGCCGGCTCAGTACGTCAGCACTACCATAGCTACCTGAAAGCGGCCAGCCATGACGACGACGCGGCACATCAGGCGATGGCGGCTGAGCTGACGCTAATCCATGGTGTACCGGTGGAGTGCAGCGAACGTGAGTTCCTGCGCGAGCTGCAGAATGCGCTGATCTGGATAAACTTCCGTTTCTATCTTGCCCCGATGTTCTGGCTGGTGGTGGGTGGGCCGTGGGGGCCGGTGCTGCTGGTGGGTTACGCGTTTCTGCGCGCCTGGCAAGGCTGGCTGGCAAAATTCGGCACACCAATGGCGCGAGTGCAATCAGGCGTGGATGCGCTTCTGCATCTGCTCGACTGGATCCCGGTGCGGCTGGCGGGTGTCGCTTACGCGTTGCTGGGCCATGGCGAAAAAGCGCTGCCCGCCTGGTTTGCCTCGCTGACCGATCGTCACCGTTCTCAGTATCACGTGCTGACGACGCTGGCGCAGTTCTCCCTGTCACGCGATCCGCACACCGATAAAGTTGAAACGCCACGGGTGGCCGTGGCGTTAGCGAAACGGACTTCGCTGGTGCTGGTTGTTGCCGTCGCGTTGCTGACGATTTACGGCGCGCTGGTGTAATCGGCAGGTGGCACGCCGAAATCAGGCGTGCCATCTTCCCGCCAGCTGAAATATTTCAGTCGGGTATGGCGGTTCGGATCCCAGAGCGGATCGCCCTCAATCTCAGTGTAATTACGCGCGTGGTAAACCAGCACGTCGCGTCCTGCCTCATCCTGGGTAAAACTGTTGTGGCCCGGCCCGTACTGGTGGTTGTTCCAGCTGGTTACAAATACCGGCCGCGCTGATTTCTGCCAGGCAGCGACATCAAGCGGGTTGGCATCCGCGGCGATCGACAGTATCCCCAGACAGTAATTCTCATCGGTGGCGCTGGCGGAATAGGTCACAAACAGCCGATCGCCGTGACGGATGACCGCCGGTCCTTCATTAACGCTGAACCCTGCACACTCCCACTCATATTCCGGCCGGCTCAACATTACGGGCGTACCTTTTATCGTCCAGGGATTCAGCAGCTCAGCCAGGTAGAGGTTAGAGTTGCCGGGAATCAGAGGATCTTTCTGCGCCCAGAGATACCAGTTTTTGCCCTGATGCACGAAGTGGGTGGCATCAAGTGAGAAGCTGTCCAAATGGGTGGAGACCCTGCGGCAGGGCTGCCATTCGCCCTGCAACGGATCTGCCGCCTCACACACCAGCGCATACATCCGGTGCTGAAAGAGTCCTTCTTTGATTTCGCGTGTGGGTGCTGCCGCAAAATAGATGATCCATTGGCCATCAATGTAGTGCAGCTCGGGTGCCCAGATTAACTCGCTGCAGGGACCGCTCCCGGGCTTACACCAGACCACCACTGGCTCGGCACTGCGCAGGCCAGCCAGCGTGGTAGCGCGACGGATCTCCAGCCGGTCATACTCCGGCACCGAGGCCACAAAATAGTAGTGCTGCTCATGGCGCAGGATAAAGGGATCGGCGCGCTGCTCGATAAAAGGATTCGGCAGGATTGCGGTCATTTAACATCTCCGGTTGGCGTGACAACATCGTTGCGCAGGCGAACAGTGTGTAACGCGTGGAAGTTTTCGCGGCGCAGCGCAAGATCCTGCTGGATGGTAATCATCATTTTGCGGTCAACTTTCATCAGCCGCACCACACCTGCAGTAATCAGATAGCCGATGCCCGGAATAACGGTGAACAGCAGCATGATGCCGTTAATCGCCTCAGGTGACTGCTGTTTAGCGCCTGCATTGTAGCCATAGATCGACAGCAGAAAGCCGACCATCGCACCGGCGACTGCCAGTCCTACCTTAAGGAAGAAGAGGTTGCCGGAAAAGCTGATACCGGTAATACGTTTGCCGGTTTTCCATTCGCCGTAGTCATCCACATCGGCCATCAGCGACCAGTGCAGCGGAGAGGGGATCTGATGCAGAATGTTCAGCACAAAATAGGCGGCCACAACCATCACGGTAGCGTGGGGATCGATCCAGTAGAAGGCGCTGGAAAAGAGGGCCAGCGCGATATTGGTCCAGAAGAAGACTTTGAGTTTGCACCAGCGATCGGTGAGCAGTTTTGCCAGCGTGCTGCCAAACATCATGCCAATGACTCCCAGGCTGATAAACAGCGTGGCAAAGTGCGTTGACTGACCCATCACCCAGGTCACGTAATACATGGTGGCCGCCATGCGGATGAAGCCAGGGCAGACGTTGCAGAAGGTGAGCAGCAGAATGCGCACCCACTGGTCATTTTTCCAGACGTCACGCAGATCTTTCTTCAGGTCATCATTACTCGGCACGGCCGGGCGAATACGTTCCCGCACCGTGGCAAAGCAGAACAGAAACATCGCCAGACCAATGGTGGCCAGTACCGCCATCGCCATCTGGTAGCCGCGTGCTTTGTCTTCACCGCCAAACCACTCCGCCATCGGCAGAAGCGACAGAGACAGTATCAGCGTGGCGATGCCGACCATGACAAAACGGTATGACTGGCAGGAGACACGCTCACCGGGATCGTTGGTAATCACGCCGCCCAGAGAACAGTAAGGAATGTTTATCGCTGTGTAGGTGAGCGACATCAGGAAGTAGGTGACGAAGGCCCAGATCACCTTGTTGTGGTAAGTCCAGTCGGGCGTGGTGAACATCAGTACACTGAAGACCACATAGGGCACGGAAACCCACAGCAGCCAGGGACGAAAACGGCCCCAGCGACTCTGTGTACGATCGGCGATGGCACCCATAATCGGATCGGTGACCGCATCCAGCACTCTGACTGAGAGCAACAGGGTCCCCACCAGCGCCGGGGCCAGCCCGAAAACATCGGTATAGAAGTAGTTCAGGAACAGCATGATGGCACCGCCAATCATGTTGCATCCGGCATCACCCATGCCATATCCCAGTTTTTCCCGAAACGGGAGGGCTGCACCTTTCATGGTTTTCTCCTGCGCATCCTGTGTGAACAGGAATTATTGTCATCAAATCAGCGAGATGAACGGGAGTAATTCGTCATGAAGATGGACAAAACAGGTGCAGGAAGAGAAGTGTGAGCTGGATCGGGGCTGAAGAGGGGGCAGGGAAACGCGGGTGGCATACTGCAACCCCCACAGGAGGTTGCAGTATGCGGTAAGGCATCAGGCCTTTTGCGTCTGGTTCTTGATAAAGTAACCAATACCCAGAATGACCAGCCAGACGGGGATCAGCCAGACAGAGATCGCCATGCCCGGCGTGGTCGCCATCAGCACCAGAATCGCCGCCAGGAAGACCAGGCAAATCCAGTTACCCGCCGGATAGAGCAGCGCTTTGAAGCGGGTGGTGACGCCCTGCTGATCTTTCTTACGACGGAACCTGAGGTGCGCCAGGCTGATCATCGCCCAGTTAATCACCAGCGCGGAGACGACCAGCGACATCAGCAGGCCAAATGCTTCACCCGGCATCAGGTAGTTGATCAGCACGCACAGCGCAGTGGCGACAGCCGAGACCAGAATGGTTAAGACCGGCACACCGCGACGATCGACTTTCAGCAGCGCTTTCGGCGCATTGCCCTGCTGTGCCAGACCAAACAGCATGCGGCTGTTGCAGTAAACGCAGCTGTTATAGACCGACAGGGCCGCCGTCAGGATCACCACGTTCAGGGCATTCGCCACCATGGCATCGCCCAGCTCGTGGAAAATAAAGACGAACGGGCTGACTTCTGACGTGACACGGCTCCACGGCATCAGAGACAGCAGCACCGCCAGTGAACCAATGTAGAAAATCAGGATACGCCACAGCACCTGGTTAGTTGCTTTTGGAATGCTTACTTCCGGGTTGTCAGCCTCTGCAGCGGTGATACCCACCAGCTCCAGTCCGCCGAATGAGAACATGATAATGGCCATGACCGCAACCAGACCGCCAATGCCGTGCGGGAAAAAGCCGCCCTGTTCCCACAGGTTGCGCACGGTCGCCTGCGGACCCGCGTGACCGCTGAACAGCAGCCAGCCACCAAACAGAATCATGCCGATGACCGCGACCACTTTAATAATGGCGAACCAGAACTCCATCTCACCAAACACTTTCACGTTGGTCAGGTTGATGGCGTTGATCATCACGAAGAAGATGGCGGCTGAGGCCCAGGTCGGAAAGTCTGGCCACCAGAACTGGATATATTTACCGACGGCGGTAAGTTCCGCCATGGCAACCAGTACGTAAAGGACCCAGTAGTTCCAGCCCGAGGCGAAGCCGGCAAAGTTTCCCCAGTATTTATACGCGAAGTGGCTAAAGCTCCCGGCGACCGGCTCTTCCACCACCATTTCACCCAGCTGACGCATGATTAAAAAGGCAATAAAACCGGCAATCGCATAGCCCAGAATAACGGCCGGTCCGGCGGATTCAATGACCGATGCGCTGCCCAGAAACAGCCCGGTTCCCACTGCACCACCCAGCGCGATGAGCTGAATATGGCGGTTCTTAAGACCACGTTTCAGCGCTTCGCCTTGCTGTTGTTCCATACAAACCTCGTAATGTTTTTATTCTTCGTTCGCAGCGCAGTCCGCTGTAATGAAGTAGTTACAATAACGTATTGATTATTTTACGGTATCTGGCGTGCTGAATGCTGCCATCTGCTACCCTGGCGACAAGAATAGTGATAAGCGAATCGCTTTGCACCTGCTTTTGCTTTTCGTGCTGAGAGTTGACTGAAAAAACGCCGTCCCGGTCACGTCTGTCCCCCGCAAACTTCTGCCATGAAATGCCGTTAATGACGAATAGCTTTCACTTATGGTTATCGCTGCGCTCAGGCCCTGGGTGGGTGTAAGGTTTGGTAAAAGTGCATTTATTTAACATTTACAGAAACGTGGATTTTTCATTTTTTTAACCGCGAGTTAGCGTCAGCACAGGCTTGCGAGGGAGGTGAATGTCGCAGACACCATATAGACACAAGGTGAATACTTTGTTACTTTACCGGCACCTCTTTACAATTGGTATTACCAATTTACTCCGGACGATTGGCTTAATAAGAAGGGATGATGGCTTACAGTAAGATTCGCCAACCCAAGCTCTCCGATGCTATCGAGCAACAGCTCGAATCCCTGATTATGGAAGGGACCCTGCGTCCGGGAGAGAAGCTTCTCCCTGAGCGCGAACTCGCTAAACAATTCGATGTCTCACGTCCATCTCTTCGCGAAGCGATCCAGCGCTTAGAAGCCAAAGGATTATTGCTGCGCCGACAGGGTGGCGGAACATTTGTACAGGAGCATCTCTGGCAAAGCATGAGCGATCCCCTCGTTGAGCTTCTCGCCGACCATCCGGAATCACAATTTGATCTGCTGGAAACGCGCCATGCCTTAGAAGGCATCGCCGCCTATTACGCGGCACTGCGCGGCACAGAGGAAGACCTGCTGCGCATTCGCGACTGCCATGTGAACATCCAGCAGGCACAGGACAGCGGCGATTTAGACGCTGAAGCGGACGCAGTGATGCAGTATCAGATCGCTGTCACAGAAGCGGCCCATAATGTTGTGCTTTTACATTTGCTACGCTCAATGGGCCCTATGCTGGAACAAAACGTCCGTCAGAATTTCGAATTGCTCTACTCGCGCCGGGAAATGCTGGCAAAAGTGAGCGGTCACCGCGCCAGAATCTTTGAGGCGATTGTGGCTCGTGAGCCAGAAAAAGCGCGCGAGGCTTCACACCGTCACCTGGCGTTCATAGAGGAAATCTTGCTGGACAGAAGTCGGGAGCAGAGCCGTCGGGAACGCTCCCTGCGTCGTTTACAGCAACGTAAGGAATAACGTGCGACAAAGATCGTACGGACATCAGACGAGGCTGCCTGCATCTGCTTTAACAGGCTCCCGATTATTCAACGTATTAGACACAGATAAGGAACACACCCATGTCAGAACGTTTACACAATGACGTGGATCCGATCGAAACTCGTGACTGGCTACAGGCGATCGAATCGGTCATCCGTGAAGAAGGTGTTGAACGTGCACAGTATCTGATTGATCAGGTACTGGGTGCAGCCCGCAAAGGCGGCGTAAAAGTGGCTGCAGGTTCGTCTGCAATCAGCAACTACATCAACTCTATTGCCGTTGAAGATGAACCCGATTATCCGGGCAACACCTCTCTTGAACGTCGTATCCGTTCCGCAATCCGCTGGAACGCCATCATGTCGGTGCTGCGCGCATCCAAGAAAGATCTGGAACTCGGTGGCCATATGTCCTCCTTCCAGTCTTCTGCAACGATTTATGAAGTGTGCTTCAACCACTTCTTCCGCGCGCGCAGTGACAAAGATGGCGGCGATCTGGTCTATTTCCAGGGCCATATCTCTCCAGGCATCTACGCCCGTGCGTTCCTTGAAGGTCGCCTGACTGAAGATCAGATGAACAACTTCCGTCAGGAAGTTGACGGTAAAGGCCTCTCTTCTTATCCGCACCCGAAATTAATGCCGGAATTCTGGCAGTTCCCGACCGTATCAATGGGTCTGGGTCCATTGTCAGCGATCTATCAGGCGAAGTTCCTGAAGTATCTGGAACACCGTGGGCTGAAAGACACCTCTGCTCAGACCGTTTACGCCTTCCTGGGTGACGGCGAGATGGATGAGCCGGAATCTAAAGGTGCGATCACCATCGCCACCCGTGAAAAACTGGATAACCTGGTCTTCATCATCAACTGCAACCTGCAGCGTCTGGATGGCCCGGTAACCGGTAATGGCAAGATCATCAACGAGCTGGAAGGCATCTTTGCCGGTGCTGGCTGGGAAGTGATCAAGGTCATCTGGGGCGGACGCTGGGATGAGCTGCTGCGCAAAGATACCAGCGGTAAGCTGATTCAGCTGATGAACGAAACCGTTGACGGCGACTATCAGACCTTCAAATCCCGTGATGGTGCCTATGTGCGTGAGCACTTCTTCGGCAAATATCCGGAAACCGCGGCGCTGGTTAAAGATATGTCCGATGATGAAATCTGGGCATTGAACCGTGGCGGCCACGATCCGAAGAAAATCTATGCAGCACTGAAAAAAGCGCAGGATACCAAAGGCAAGCCCGTACTGATCCTGGCGCATACCATTAAAGGTTATGGTATGGGCGACACCGCGGAAGGCAAAAACATTGCCCACCAGGTGAAGAAGATGAACATGGATGGCGTACGCTATATCCGTGATCGCTTCAACGTGCCGGTTGCTGACGATAAAATCGAAGAACTGCCGTACGTCACCTTCGAGAAAGGCACAGAAGAGCATGCTTATCTGCACGGTCAGCGCGAGAAGTTAGGCGGCTACCTGCCAACGCGTCAGCCGAAGTTCACTGAGAAGCTGGAAATGCCAGCGCTCGAAGAGTTCAGTGCGCTGCTGGATGAGCAGAACAAAGAGATCTCGACCACAATCGCCTTTGTGCGTGCCCTGAACGTGATGCTGAAGAACAAGTCGATCAAGGATCGTCTGGTTCCGATCCTTGCCGATGAAGCGCGTACCTTTGGTATGGAAGGTCTGTTCCGTCAGATTGGTATCTACAGCCCGAACGGTCAGCAGTACACCCCGCAGGACCGTGAGCAGGTCGCTTACTATAAAGAAGACGAGAAAGGCCAGATTCTGCAGGAAGGGATCAACGAGCTGGGCGCAGGTTCATCCTGGCTGGCTGCAGCGACCTCTTACAGCACCAACAACCTGCCGATGATTCCGTTCTACATCTATTACTCGATGTTCGGCTTCCAGCGTATCGGCGATCTGATGTGGCTGGCGGGCGACCAGCAGGCGCGCGGCTTCCTGGTCGGCGGCACCTCGGGTCGTACGACCCTGAACGGCGAAGGTCTGCAGCACGAAGATGGCCACAGCCATATCCAGTCGCTGACTATCCCGAACTGTATCTCTTACGATCCATCTTACGCTTATGAAGTCGCAGTCATTATGCATGACGGTCTGGTGCGTATGTATGGCGAAGCGCAGGAGAACGTTTACTACTACATCACCACGCTGAATGAAAACTACCATATGCCAGCCATGCCGCAGGGAGTGGAAGAAGGTATCCGTAAGGGTATCTACAAGCTGGAAACGGTAGAGGGCAGCAAAGGTAAAGTGCAGCTGCTGGGTTCAGGTTCTATTCTGCGTCACGTGCGTGAAGCGGCGCAGATCCTGGCGAAAGATTACGGTATCGGCTCTGATGTCTACAGCGTGACCTCGTTCACCGAACTGGCGCGTGATGGCCAGGATTGTGAGCGCTGGAACATGCTGCATCCGACTGAAGAAGCGCGCGTACCTTACATCGCTCAGGTGATGAACGACGCACCAGCTGTTGCTTCAACCGACTACATGAAACTGTTCGCTGAGCAGGTTCGTAGCTATGTCCCGGCCAGCGATTATCGCGTACTGGGTACCGATGGCTTTGGTCGCTCTGACAGCCGTGAGAATCTGCGTCATCACTTCGAAGTTGATGCATCTTATGTGGTGGTTGCCGCGCTGGGTGAGCTGGCTAAACGCGGCGAAATCGAGAAGAAAGTGGTGGCCGATGCGATCACCAAATTCAATATCGATGCCGATAAAGTTAACCCGCGTCTGGCTTAAGAGGTAATAGAGTAATGGCTATCGAAATTAAGGTACCGGATATCGGGTCTGACGAAGTTGAAGTTACCGAGATTCTGGTGAAAGTTGGCGACAAGGTGGAAGCCGAGCAGTCGCTGATCACCGTGGAAGGCGATAAAGCCTCAATGGAAGTGCCCTCGCCACAGGCTGGCGTAGTGAAAGAGATTACGATCTCTACCGGTGACAAAGTTGAGACCGGCTCACTGATCATGATGTTTGATGCTGAAGGTGCTGCTGAAGCAGCACCGGCACCGGCCGCAGAGAAAAAAGCGGACGCGGCGCCAGCGCCAGCCGCTGCTGCGGCCACTGCCAGCAAAGAAGTGGCGGTTCCGGATATCGGCGGTGACGAAGTCGAAGTCACTGAGATTCTGGTCAAGGTTGGCGACAAAGTCGAAGCCGAGCAGTCACTGATTGTGGTGGAAGGTGATAAAGCCTCAATGGAAGTTCCGGCTCCGTTCGCGGGTGTGGTCAAAGAGATCACCATTGCGACCGGCGACAAAGTCAGCACCGGTTCAGCCATCATGGTCTTTGAAGCAGAAGGCGCAGCACCGGCCTCTGACGCGAAGCCAGAAGTGAAAGAAGAAGCGGCATCAGCACCCGCCGCTGCTGCGGGCGTAAAAGAAGTCAACGTGCCGGATATCGGTGGTGATGAAGTCGAAGTCACCGAGATCCTCGTTAAAGTTGGCGACAAAGTTGACGCTGAGCAGTCACTCATCGTGGTTGAAGGCGACAAAGCCTCAATGGAAGTCCCTGCGCCGTTTGCAGGTACGGTCAAAGAGCTGAAAGTCGCAACCGGCGATAAAGTCAGCACCGGCTCATTGATCATGGTGTTCGAAGTCGAAGGTGCTGCTCCGGCCGCCCCTGCGGCAGCGAAACAGGAAGCCGCCTCGGCGCCTGCTGCGAAATCTGATGCTAAGCCAGCCGACGCGGCACCAGCAGCCAAAGCCGACAGCAAAGGTGAGTTTGCAGAGAATGATGCTTACGTTCACGCGACCCCGGTGATCCGTCGCCTGGCACGCGAGTTCGGTGTTAACCTGGCGAAAGTCAAAGGCACCGGCCGTAAAGGTCGCATTCTGAAAGAAGACGTCCAGACTTACGTGAAAGATGCCGTGAAACGCGCTGAAGCAGCACCTGCTGCAGCAAGCGGCGGTGGTCTGCCGGGCATGCTGCCATGGCCGAAAGTTGATTTCAGTAAGTTTGGCGAAATCGAAGAAGTCGAACTGGGTCGTATCCAGAAAATTTCTGGCGCGAACCTGAGCCGTAATTGGGTGATGATCCCGCACGTTACGCATTTCGACAAAACCGATATCACCGATCTGGAAGCGTTCCGTAAGCAGCAGAATGCTGAAGCAGAGAAGCGTAAGCTGGATGTGAAGTACACGCCTGTCGTGTTCATCATGAAAGCGGTCGCTGCGGCGCTTGAGCAGATGCCACGCTTCAACAGCTCGCTGTCTGAAGATGCACAGAAACTGACGCTGAAGAAATACATCAACATCGGTGTGGCGGTTGATACGCCAAATGGCCTGGTTGTTCCGGTCTTCAAAGACGTGAACAAGAAGGGCATCACCGAGCTGTCGCGTGAACTGATGGCGATTTCGAAGAAAGCGCGTGACGGTAAACTGACAGCGGGCGACATGCAGGGCGGATGTTTCACCATCTCCAGCCTGGGCGGCCTGGGTACCACACATTTCGCGCCGATCGTTAACGCGCCGGAAGTGGCTATCCTGGGTGTCTCTAAATCGGCGATGGAACCGGTGTGGAATGGTAAAGAGTTTACGCCGCGTCTGATGATGCCGATTTCTCTCTCCTTCGACCACCGCGTGATCGACGGTGCTGATGGTGCGCGATTCATCACCATTATCGGCAATATGTTGTCTGACATTCGTCGTTTAGTTATGTAAATGTGAAGAAGGCCGGCGGATGCCGGCCTTCCTGTAACGATTCGTCGCGCCGCTGTTGGCAGTCTGTTAACAATTCTGTAAACTCTTGCGGTGAAAGTCCCGGTGGAACAAGGGCATTATAAGAACGTCTGACCCGCCGGATATCAATTAAGAGGTCATGATGAGTACAGAGATTAAAACCCAGGTCGTGGTACTTGGGGCAGGTCCTGCAGGTTACTCTGCAGCCTTCCGTTGTGCGGATTTAGGTCTGGAAACCGTACTGGTAGAGCGTTACAGCACCCTCGGTGGTGTTTGTCTGAACGTCGGTTGTATCCCATCTAAAGCGCTGCTGCACGTTGCTAAAGTGATTGAAGAGGCGAAAGCACTTGAAGAGCACGGCATTGTGTTTGGCCAGCCATCTACTGATATTAACAAGATTCGCAGCTGGAAAGAGAAGGTTATCAACCAGTTGACTGGCGGCCTGTCTGGTATGGCAAAAGGTCGTAAAGTCACCGTGGTGAATGGCCTGGGTAAATTCACCGGTGCTAACACCCTGGTGGTTGAAGGAGAAGGCGGCGCGACCACCATCAACTTCGATAACGCCATCATTGCTGCGGGTTCACGCCCAATCGAACTGCCATTCATTCCACATGAAGATCCACGCGTCTGGGACTCTACCGATGCGCTGGAACTGAAAGAAGTGCCGAAGCGTCTGCTGGTCATGGGCGGCGGTATCATCGGTCTGGAAATGGCGACGGTATATCACGCGCTGGGTTCAGAGATCGATGTGGTTGAGATGTTCGACCAGGTTATCCCGGCTGCGGATAAAGACGTGGTGAAAGTCTTTACCAGGAAAATCAGCAAGAAATTTAACCTGATGCTGGAAACGAAAGTGACCGCCGTTGAAGCAAAAGACGATGGCATTTACGTTTCAATGGAAGGTAAAAAAGCACCAGGCGAAGCGCAGCGTTATGACGCGGTGCTGGTTGCTATTGGTCGTGTGCCGAACGGTAAAGGTCTGGATGCCGGTAAAGCGGGCGTGGAAGTGGACGATCGCGGCTTCATCCGCGTCGACAAACAGATGCGCACCAACGTTCCACACATCTACGCTATCGGCGACATCGTCGGTCAGCCAATGCTGGCGCACAAAGGCGTGCATGAAGGCCACGTTGCGGCTGAAGTGATCTCTGGTCTGAAGCACTACTTCGATCCGAAAGTGATCCCTTCAATTGCCTATACTGAGCCAGAAGTTGCCTGGGTTGGTCTGACCGAGAAAGAAGCGAAAGAGAAGGGCATCAGCTATGAGACCTCCACCTTCCCGTGGGCTGCCTCTGGCCGTGCTATCGCTTCTGATTGTGCAGACGGCATGACCAAGCTGATTTTCGACAAAGAGACGCACCGTATTATCGGTGGCGCGATTGTCGGTACTAACGGCGGCGAGCTGTTAGGCGAAATCGGTCTGGCCATTGAGATGGGTTGTGATGCGGAAGATATTGCGCTGACCATCCACGCTCACCCGACCCTGCATGAGTCAGTCGGTCTGGCTGCAGAAATCTTCGAAGGTAGCATCACCGATCTGCCTAACGCGAAAGCGAAGAAGAAGTAAGTTTCTGCTGCTGAAAAAAGAAAGCTCCCATTATGGGGGCTTTTTTTTGGTCTGGATTATGGGCTGGGATTAGATGGGGTGTTGAGTGAAATCCGAACGTTAAATTTGGTGGAATTTTTGAGTGCGAATAAGTATTTAGTAATCAGGCAATAAATTTAGAGTGCTCCCCGCATAAGCGGGGGATAAACCGCCTGTAAATCATGGGTATCCCACGTGACACGTATTATTGCAACGGCAGATCTGCTGAATGACCGTGTATTATCATTTTATGCGTCTCAGGACCTGCTAATTCTAAGAATACTGACCGAAGGAGGCATAGAGTACTGTGGCAAAGTGGAGCAGCATGATTATCAACTTTGTCTGGCAATAAATGATATAGACCATACGAAGACCAAAGCGATGTCACCACAGACGAACGGCATCTGCGATGCGGTTCCACATGACGATATTGCAGGAATTATAACAGGTGACGTTCCGCAAAAAGCTGTATGGTGAACCCGACACATTAAAATCTGATCTTGATGACTGGCTGGCTCACTTAATAATTAGCGAACTCATCAGGGGAAAATGTGCCCTGGCCGGACGCTTATGGAAATATTACCTGATGGAAAAGGCCTCGGGGCTGAGAAGAATTCAATCCAAATGTACTCTGATAAATACCTGTATAAATAACGGGTAACTTCCAGGTGAAGTCTGAGCTGATAAAACTGAGTATAGCCCCATGAGGGGCTTACTGATTTGGCCGTTCAGGTAAGACCTTACCTATCAGATAGACAACCCCGATAGACAGACCAATCGCCATCAGCCGCTCATGCCAGGTTTCATAGTGAAAGAACCAGTAGCAGCACAGAAGGAGCAGCAACCCGCCTATGATCGCACCTGACACCTCTATAAGGCTATACATTATGCGTTTACCTAAGCTCAGCTTGGTAGACTCATTATCTCGCATTAGCGTTTACCTCCTTCTCTACCATTTCAATGATCCGTTCAAAAGCCGGTTGCCCTTGCGTTCGCTTCACATGGAGAGCTTCTAAGAACGGGTTCAGAGCTGGCTCAAGTAGGAAGTAGAGTAAATCATAGTTCCGCACGCGTAATGCATTATAGACTTCAGGATTGCTCTTTTGCAGCTTTTCAGAGGTGTAGACACATCTCTCTGTCATGCCACCGATGAGTAAAGCATTACCAATTAGGCCACCTCTGACCGCAACAAGAAACGAGCTACGCTGCGCAATGGTAGTTGCTAACCTTCCTGCTATTAGTGAGTTCGTAAGCGTCCGGCCAGCAACTGAAGCCATCGTTTTGCTATAGATAGCGTTCTGCCTGGCTTCAGGCACGTTCTTGTTGAAGATATTGAGTATAATCTCGATAGTCTTCATGAAGTTGTGATTTTCCAGAATGCCATGCCGGATAGCCCCGATCATCCTAATCTTCTCTGTTTCACGTTGATAGCGGCTGTCGGTATCGATGAAGCCATACCCAAGATAGCCAATGTCTGTAGGTACAGACAAGATACCGTGAACGAGCCCAATAGCAGATTCAGGTGATATGATGATTTTGGCTATACGCTTCGCGATCTCACTGTAGCTACGCATCCTGAAGCCCCTTATCCTCGCTTACTTTGACTACATAGTAGTCCCTTGCTCCCGGCACTATCCTATCAACCTTGATGCCGACTGTGCCATTGTTGATCGCATCGTAAGGAACACGGTCTATCTCAATGCTTTCAATATTGAGTAAGTGCCAATGACTCTCGCTGTCCTGTATTGTGATTTTATCAACCCTTGATACAGTAAAGTTGCTGTCAGCAGGGATTCTAAGAGAGTAAACCACCACTCGATCATAGCAGTGGTTAAACTCAAGCCGGTGAAGGCTGTGCCTAAAGTCTATGAGGCCTTCTTGCTTAAAGGCTTTACGAGCAGTTTTGACCTGCTCCCCGTTGATTAATAAACCGCGATGTTAGTAATGTCTTCATAAGCCACATGAGGACATCCCCATGAAGAAGCGATTTTCCGACGAACAGATCATCAGTATTCTCCGCGAGGCAGAAGCCGGGGTTTCTGCACGTGAACTCTGCCGTAAACACGCCATTTCTGACGCCACCTTTTACACCTGGCGCAAGAAGTATGGCGGTATGGAGGTGCCCGAGGTTAAGCGCCTGAAGTCACTTGAGGAAGAGAACGCCCGCCTCAGGAAGCTGCTCGCTGAAGCCATGCTGGATAAGGAGGCGCTTCAGGTGGCTCTGGGCCGAAAGTTCTGACGACAGACCAGAAGCGGGAAGCCGTGGAAGTCATGTGTGAGACAACGGGTCTGTCCCAACGCCGTGCCTGCAGGCTGGCCGGTCTGTCACTTTCAACCTGCCGTTATTCCGCTCAGCGTCCGGCTGCTGACGCGCAACTGTCTCTACGCATCACAGAGTGGCACTTGAACGCCGCCGGTTTGGTTACCGGCGCATCTGGCAGTTATTGCGTCGGGAGGGCCTTCACGTCAACCACAAGCGGGTTTACCGCATCTATCACCTTAACGGTCTGGGTGTAAAACGCAGGCGGCGCCGTAAGGGTCTGGTGATTGAACGGCTTCCGCTTCTTCGCCCGGATGCGCCGAACCTGACATGGTCGATGGATTTTGTCATGGATGCACTTGCCAGCGGCCGCCGGATTAAGTGCCTAACCTGTGTGGATGATTTCACGAAGGAGTGTCTGACGATCACCGCCGCTTTTGGGATTTCAGGTGTACAGGTCGCGCGTATTCTGGACAGCATTGCGCTGTTTCGTGGATATCCTGCGACGATAAGAACGGATCAGGGCCCGGAATTTACCTGCCGCGCGCTGGATCAATGGGCCTTTGAACATAGTGTTGAGTTGCGCTTAATCCAGCCGGGCAAGCCAACTCAGAACGGATTTATTGAGAGTTTTAACGGTCGCTTTCGGGATGAATGCCTGAATGAGCACTGGTTCAGCGATGTTCTTCATGCCCGGAAAATCATTAATGACTGGCGGCAGGACTATAACGAGTCCAGACCGCATTCATCGTTGAATTACCAGACGCCATCTGAATTTGCAGCAGGCTGGCGTAACGGGAAACATGAAGAAAAATCAACCGACATTACTAACTGAAAGTTGTATCTAATACTGGGAGCAGGTCAATTAAGATATAGATTACTATAGTCTGTACTCAATGATTTCTATTACTTGAGCAGCGTTCCGGCCTTCACCACAGCCTTATATAGCCCCAATCAGGGGCCTTCCAATGATCGACAATCTGGTGTTCCACGCTTGAGGGGGGATAAACCGCAGCTTAATCTTTGGAATGCGTGTTTTTTGCGTGTTCCCCGCGTCAACGGAAACAAACTCAGCCTCCTTAGCGCTCAGCTATGCGCTTTTCCTGCGCCACCCGCTCCACAAACATCTGCGCCAGTTCAGCGATGGCGCTGTTACCGGGCAGCCTCTCTTCATTGATGTACATCACCAGCGTACTACTGCGCCGGCGGCCCTGAAGCAGCGGCAGGGGACGGAGTTCACCGCTCTCTAAGAGGCCAGCGATATTCTGTTCTGGCAGCCAGCCATAGCCTAGCTGGTGCTGGACCGCTTCAATCGCTGCCGACAGGGTAGTGAATGACCAGTTCTCTGCCTGATCGCCACTCACCTCTGACTGCTGCTGTTGCTGGCGATCCAGAATGGTAATGCAGGGCCAGCGCGCCAGTGTGGCAGCATTAAGCGGGGCAGGTTCACTGTGCAGCGGGTGATCGCGATGGGCGACGGCGACAAAATCGACGCTCATCAGGCTTTCGCCAGCCAATGGCTCAGCGCCATATTGTGCCACCAGCCAGAGATCGGCCTGTTGTTCCGCCAGCCTGTCTGGTGTTTCGCTGCGGACAATTTCGCTGAACCAGATGCGCACATGTGGATAGCGTTGCTGAAATATATTGAGCACATCAAACAGCAGAGGTTTAGGAAAGGTGGCATCCACCATTAAATCAATACGCGAACGTTCACCCCGTCGCAGGGCACTGGCCTTAGCCTCAAGCGCGCTAAATCCTTCCAGTAGTGGACGTACCTGTGCAAGTAACTGATGTCCTTGAGCACTCAGGACGGCACGGCGTCCCACCTGCTCCAGTAGTTCTATGTCCAGTCGTTGTTGAAGCAGACTCAACTGATAGCTCAATGAGGACTGGCTACGATTATTCTTCTCCGCTGCCAGCGCAAAACTCCCTTCCTTTACGACGGCGTCGAGCAGATACCACTGTTCCAGCGTTGTTTTGTACATGGTGAATCATCTAAAAATTGAATTATTCAGTACTAAAAATAGCGTTATTTATCGACTTTGTAACGCGCAATAATCACCTCAGGGAAAACAAATGAGGAATTAATCATGAGCACTTTTGATAAACATGACCTGTCTGGCATCGTTGGCAAACATCTGGTTTACACTTATGACAACGGCTGGAACTACGAGCTCTACATTAAAAATGCCAGCACCATCGACTATCGCATTCACAGTGGCATGGTCGGCAATCGCTGGGTTAAAAATCAGCATGTTTATGTGGTTCGGCTGGCGCAGGATGTCTATAAAGTCTCCTGGACTGAACCCACCGGCACTGATGTCAGCCTGGCCGTTAATCTGGCGGATAAAATTTTCCACGGCACCATTTTCTTCCCACGCTGGGTCATGAACAATCCGGAAAAAACCGTCTGCTTCCAGAATAATCACCTGGAAGAGATGGCGAAATTCCGCGAAGCGGGTCCGGCTTATCCAACTGAAGTGATTGATGAGTTCGCGACGCTGACCGTGATTCGTGATGTCGGTGAAAACAACGAAAGCGTGATTGACTGCCCGCCTGATCAGCTGCCCGCCAATTTTCCGAAAAACCTGAAAAATCAACCTGCCAGAGAGTGGTCATAATGGCCTCTTTCTGATCGTTCCGGCCCCCTGCAACGTCAGTCGTTTCAGGGGGCATTTTCGCGGACGCACAGGCTGGTATGGCTGATAACCGGCGGCGAACCGCAGGGAACGCTTTACTGAGCCGCATGCGGGCCAGGTTCTATTCCTTTCGGTTATCGATCGCACCGCATCACTTCGCTTAAAATGCGGCAATATTGATCTCATCATCCTGACATTTCAGTGGAATACGCTACGCTGCCGGGAGCCATTTCAGCTCACTTCGCTGGCTGAACAGGGAAAACAGGCGGAAAGAATCGCGGCAGTGGATTATGTTGTATTTTTGTAAACAGATTAACAAACAGACGAAATCCTGCTATTCTGCCCTCCGCGAAACCGGGCACCTCAACCTGGACGAGAAAGGGAAGTGTGTTCTCCATAAGTGAGCAAGGTGGTCGGAAAGCCCTACATAATGAGAGCGAGGATAACGTCGTGCTAGAAGAATACCGTAAGCACGTTGCCGAGCGTGCTGCCCAGGGAATTGTACCTAAGCCTTTAGAGGCTTCCCAGATGGCCACGCTGGTTGAACTGCTGAAAAATCCACCTGCGGGTGAAGAAGAATTTCTGACCGATTTATTGGTCAACCGAGTCCCACCTGGCGTCGATGAAGCGGCGTATGTCAAAGCCGGTTTCCTGGCGGCTGTCGCCAAAGGCGAAGCAACCTCTCCTCTGATATCTCCTGAAAAAGCGGTTGAACTGCTCGGCACCATGCAGGGCGGTTACAATATTCATCCGCTGATCGAAGCGCTGGACGATAGCAAACTGGCGCCCATCGCGGCGAAAGCCCTTTCACACACGCTGCTGATGTTCGACAACTTCTATGATGTTGAAGAAAAAGCGAAAGCGGGTAATGAATACGCGAAGCAGGTGATGCAGTCCTGGGCCGATGCGGAGTGGTATCTGTCACGCCCTGAGCTGGCTGAGAAGATCACCGTTACGGTGTTCAAAGTTACTGGCGAAACCAACACGGACGACCTCTCTCCAGCCCCGGATGCCTGGTCACGTCCTGACATCCCTTTGCACGCCCTGGCGATGCTGAAAAATGCCCGTGAAGGTATTGAGCCGGATGAAGCAGGCAACATCGGCCCGATCAAACAGATCGAAACACTCAAGACCAAAGGCTTCCCGCTGGCGTATGTCGGTGACGTTGTCGGCACCGGCTCTTCTCGTAAATCCGCCACCAACTCGGTGCTGTGGTTTATGGGCGACGACATCCCGAACGTGCCGAATAAAAAAGGCGGCGGCGTGGTGCTGGGCAGCAAAATTGCACCCATCTTCTTCAATACCATGGAAGATGCGGGCGCACTGCCGATTGAAGTGGACGTCAATGACCTGAACATGGGCGATGTCATCGACATCTATCCGTTTAAAGGCGAAGTCCGCAACCATGAAACCAACGACCTGCTGGCCAGCTTCGAACTTAAAACCGAAGTGCTGATTGACGAAGTCCGCGCCGGTGGCCGTATTCCGCTGATCATCGGTCGCGGTCTGACCACCAAAGCGCGCGAATCGCTGGGTCTGCCGCATAGCACCGTGTTCCGTCATGCGAAAGATGTCGCGGAAAGTACCCGTGGTTTCTCACTGGCGCAGAAAATGGTTGGCCGTGCCTGTGGCGTCGCCGGTATTCGTCCGGGTGCCTATTGCGAACCGAAGATGACCTCAGTTGGCTCGCAGGATACTACCGGTCCGATGACCCGTGATGAGCTGAAAGATCTGGCCTGCCTGGGCTTCTCGACCGATCTGGTGATGCAGTCCTTCTGTCACACCGCCGCGTATCCTAAGCCGGTGGATGTGAGCACGCACCATACGCTGCCTGACTTCATCATGAACCGTGGCGGTGTCTCACTGCGTCCGGGCGACGGCATTATCCACAGCTGGCTGAACCGTATGCTGCTGCCGGATACCGTGGGCACCGGTGGTGACTCCCATACCCGTTTCCCTATCGGCATCTCTTTCCCGGCGGGCTCAGGCCTGGTGGCATTTGCTGCGGCGACGGGCGTCATGCCGCTCGATATGCCGGAATCAGTGCTGGTGCGCTTCAAAGGTAAGATGGAGCCGGGCATTACCCTGCGCGATCTGGTTCACGCCATTCCGCTGTATGCCATCAAACAGGGTCTGCTGACCGTCGAGAAGAAAGGGAAGAAAAACATCTTCTCAGGCCGCATCCTGGAGATTGAAGGTCTGCCGGATCTGAAAGTCGAGCAGGCGTTTGAGCTGTCCGATGCGTCAGCCGAGCGTTCCGCTGCGGGCTGTACCATCAAGCTGGATAAAGCGCCGATTATCGAATACCTGAACTCCAACATCGTACTGCTGAAGTGGATGATCGCAGAAGGCTACGGCGATCGTCGTACGCTGGAGCGTCGCGTTGAAAGCATGGAGAAATGGCTGGCCGATCCTCAACTGCTGGAGCCGGACGCCGATGCTGAATATGCTGCTGTGATCGAAATCGATCTGGCTGACATCAAAGAGCCGATCCTCTGTGCGCCAAACGATCCGGACGATGCCCGTCTGCTCTCCGACGTTCAGGGCGAGAAGATCGACGAAGTGTTCATCGGCTCTTGCATGACCAACATTGGTCACTTCCGTGCTGCTGGTAAACTGCTGGATAGCCACAAAGGCCAGCTGCCAACCCGTCTGTGGGTGGCTCCGCCAACCAAGATGGATGCGGCACAGCTGACCGAAGAGGGCTACTACAGCGTATTTGGTAAAAGCGGTGCGCGTATTGAGATCCCGGGCTGTTCACTCTGTATGGGTAACCAGGCACGTGTGGCTGATGGTTCGACGGTGGTCTCCACTTCGACCCGTAACTTCCCGAACCGCCTGGGTACCGGCGCTAACGTCTACCTGGCATCTGCAGAGCTGGCGGCAGTGGCTTCACTGTTAGGCCGTCTGCCAACGCCGGATGAGTATCAGCAATTTATGGCGCAGGTCGATAAAACGGCCAGCGACACCTATCGCTATCTCAACTTCGACCAGCTGGCGCAGTACACCGATAAAGCTGACGGCGTGATTTTCCAGACTGCGGTCTGATTCTTCACTTGCCAGTCATGACTAAGGGGCGATGATTCGCCCCTTTTTTACGTCTGTGCATTGAGGGCGGTTTGATCAAAAGCTGGATTTCGCCAGACAGCCTGTAATAATGCGTGACGTGTCACACTATGCCGCGCAGGCAGCGCTGACACGCATTTAGTGACGCGATGACGTTAAAAGGAACGGGCGATGGAATATGAATTTTTACGCGATGTGACCGGACAGATTAAGGTTCGTATGTCGATGGATCATGAAGCGGTCGGCCACTGGTTCAACGAAGAGGTGAAAAACGATCCAGGATTGCTGGATGAAGTGGAAGCCGCAATCGAAGACGTCAAAGGCAGCGTGCGTCAGTGGCAGCGCATTGGCAGCGAGTACACCATCCTGCTGGATGAGGAAGAGGTGATGATTCGCGCCAATCTGCTGGCACTGGAAGATGACGGGATGGAAGAGGGGATGAACTATTACGACGAAGAGAGCCTCTCCTTCTGCGGCATTGAAGATTTTCTGCTGGTGATCGCCGCCTATCGCCAGTTTGTGAACCAGTACGGTAAACCCGTTCGGTAATTCTTACGCTGATACAGGCCGGGCCACCCGACTCACCCGGCCTGTTCATTAACTCAGCGACGCACCGCCGCACATCACCAGCTGCTGACCGGTGATCGCCGCGGCCGCAGGCGAAAGCAGGAAATTGACCAGCCCGGCCACTTCCTGCGGCTGAATATAGCGCCCGATTGGCGGCAAGCGCGGTGGGGAACTGGCCCGGTCCGGCTGTTTCAGCATCGGCGTTTCGGTAGCACCGGGCGCCACGATATTGGCTGTAATGCCGCGCGGTGCCAGCTCTGCCGCCCAGCTGCGCACCATGCCGATCATCGCCGATTTGGTGGCCACATACTGACTGCGGCCCGACGCGCCGCCTGACGTGCGACTGCCCAGCAGCACGATTCTGCCGCCCGCGCTCATCCGGGGCGCAAAATGATTGGCCAGCTGTTCTGCAGCGGCAACATGCAGTTGCCACAGGCGTGTGCTGATGTTCAGATCCAGCTCCCCGAGCGGCGCGGCCTGCATCATTCCCGCTGCATGGATCACCGCCTGCGGCACCGGCAGTTTGTCCAGTAAAGCCTGCAATGCCGCACTGTCGCTGATATCGATCTGATGGCTCTGCCAGCCCGTGTCTGCCCGGTTTATCGCCGAGCGGCTCAGGCCGGTAACCTGCCAGCCCTCATCCAGCAGGTGCGCCACAATCGCCTGGCCGATGCCGGAACTGGCTCCGGTCACCAGCGCCATCTTTTCAATCACGCATCACCTCCCTGCACCCAGGACTCCCCGACCCGCACATACTTGATCGCCTGGCGATACCAGGTGTAGGCGATATGCAGTTCGCCGTTCACGCCCTGTTTGATGCTGGGATAAGAGAACTCACGGTTTAACTTCTGCTGAGAGTTATTGGTCATGCAGTAGCCGTCGCCCTCGTCCAGATTGCGCTGCAGCGGCCAGCTTTTGCCGCCATCCGTTGAGATAGCCAGCGTCATTGGCGCTCGTGGCGCACCCCAGAAGGCGGTGCACCCGCTATGCACCACCGGCTCGGCGGCAACCGCAACGTCACCGTCTTCTTCATCATCTTCAATTTCGTCATACAGTGACAACCGGCGCTCGCTGGCCCCTTCGGCGCTCATGGCGTTGAACACCAGCGCCAGATGACCGTTACGCAGCGTCGTGACCTGAATGGACGAGTTATTGTTGGGCAGCGACAGCGGTTCAGGCGCACTCCAGCTTTCACCCTGATCAAACGAGCGGCTCTGGTAGATATGGTCGGCCCAGCGGCTGCGGTAGAGCGCCAGCAGCGAGCCATCATCCAGCAGGGTCACGTTCATATGAACGCAGCCGGTGCTGTCAGGTACGCTGACGTCGCGCCAGCTCTGGCCTTTATCTTCTGAGATTTTTACCGCGCTGACGTCATAGCTACCGACCCACTTTTCGCCGGGCTGCGTCAGGCAGTAAAACACCGGCAGTAACCAGTTGCCGTTGGACAGCACGACAATCGGCTGACGAATAAAGGTGCCGGGCTTATCCAGCAGGGTTTTGATTTCGCCCCAGCGCTTGCCGAAATCGTGAGACTGGCGATAGCGCACAATCGCGGTATCCTGATTGCCCGATTTCTGCGCCGTCCAGAGCAGCCACAGTACCTGATCGGGATCGAGAAACAGCACCGGGTTCTGTTCTGAGCGACCCGGATCGTCAGAGAGCTTCTGCGCGTCACTCCAGCGATTGCTGCCTTTTGGCAGCCGGGAACACCAGACTGAGATATCGGCGATCCCTTCCTGTGTCCCGCCAAACCAGACGCAAAGCAGATCCCCATCGGGCAATGGCAGCAGGTTAGCCGCATGGTTCTGTGGGCAGGAGGAGGGCAGCATCGCAACCTGCTGCGCGCTATCCTGCGGGTGCGGCGCAACCAGGCCGGTGCGTTCTGCGGTGATGGTATCCTGAGTCATATTAGGCTCCACTATTTTGTGCATTGTGTTGCGGCTGGGACTGGCGTGACGGGATACAACGGTCAATCACCATAATAATGGCCGGCGTAATCAGCGCCACATACATATTGTCGATACCGAACGGGTTACCCATCAGGAACCAGACGGACGTGACCACGCAGGCACCAATCAGACCGGCGTTGGCACCGCGCGTGCTCTTAAACCACGGCAGATAGAATGCCATGATCGCCACCACGGTGATCGACAGGCGAATCGCGCGGGTAAAGAACGAGAGCTTCAGCACTTCCGGGAAGAACAGGACAAACAGCAGCGGGAAGAAGCCGATGCCAATGGAGATCCAGCGCGTCATTTTAAATTCGCGCTCGGGTGTCGGATTACGGTAAGGCACGTAAAAATCTTTGACGACCAGCGAGGCGATGGCCAGCGCAACGGTGCCGACGCTGACGAAAATCGAGGCCACCAGCGAGGTGGTGACAATCCCTGCCAGCCACGGTGACATATCCTGCAGAAACACTGGCAGCGCATAGAGGCTCTTGATATCGGGATGCGCAAACTTCGCCGCTACGCCAATCAGCGCCATTGCAAGACCGATCGGCAGGCAGAAGATGAAGGCGACCCAGGTGGCGCGCTTCGCGGACTTCACATCTTTGGTGGATGAGATCGCCTGGATCACAAACTGCGTACAGAAGATCGATCCCACGGTCCCGATCAGCCAGGCCACAATGGTACTGGCACCGACGTGACCATCCCATGTCCAGTAGAACGCCGGCATTTTCTCGATCATCGGGGCCACGCCGCCGGTCATCTTCAGTGCCACATAGAGAATAATCAGAATCCCGATGTACTTAATGGCGCTGTGCAGCAGCGTAACCCAGGCGACGCCTTTCATGCCGCCAAACGCAAAGTAGAAGGTACTGACCACCGCCGTGATAAAGGCAGCCTGCGTCAGGTCGATCTTCAGCACGGTGGAGATTGCCGCCGCACCGCTGATGTAGTTCCCGACATTCACCAGCAGCAGCGCATAGATCATGATCAACGAGATAATGTTCTTGGTCGAGCTGCCATATTTTTCGGCGATGGCACCGGAGATCGTGATTTTCCCGGTGTTGTAGATGCGTTTGACCAGAATCAGGCCAAACAGCGGGAACCCAATCGCCGCGCCAATCACCGACCAGGAGGCGGCGAAGCCATCCTCAAAGGCTGCCTGCGCCGTGCCGATGGTCGATTTTGCCCCGATATACTCTGACATCAGCATAATGCCGACGATAAAGGCGGGCATGGCGCGGGAGCCTTCCATAAAGTCTCCGCTGGTTTTACTGCGCAGCCGCCAGGTCAGCCAGGTGGTGAACAGGATATAGGCGAGCACCATGCCGACGATCAGTAAGGTGCTCTCAGTTGAAAATGCTTTCATCATGACCTCGATTATTCTGGCAGATGGCGACCATCAGGTTCGTTCTCATCTGACCGATAGGGTACAAAGGCGATGGACGTTATTGCAGGTAGTGGTTCACGATTTGACGGATCTGCTGCTGCTCATCGGCGCTGAACTGCACCGCATAGCGGCTTTCACCCACCTCAAAGCCCTGCAGGCTGACTGCTTTTTTCACGGCGGCTGGAGAGAAACCGATGCTGTACAGCGCGGTGCGCAGACCAGTGACGTTCTCCTGTGCCTGATGCGAACCGGCAATATCGCCGGCACTGAAGCGCGCCCAGATGGCGTTAATCGCCTCCGGTGCCACGTTTGCCAGCCCGGAAATGGAGGCGGAGCAGCCATCGACGAATCCCTGATGAATCAGCGAATCGGGGCCGTTCAGCACATCAAAGCCCTCACAGTCGGCGGTGGCCTGCAGGAATCCGCTCAGACTTTCATAGCTGCCTGCGGAGTCTTTAATGCCGATGATGTTCGGGTGCGCGGCCAGCGTACGAACGGTCTCTGGCTGCAGGGTATTGCCGGTTCGCGCCGGAATGTTGTAGAGGAACAGCGGCACTATCAGCGCGTCCGCTACGCGCTGATAGTGGTCGATCAGTTCCTGCTGTTTCAGCGGCACAAACCATGGCGTGATCGCCGAGACGGCATCCACACCCAGGCGGGCAATCTGTTTGCCGAGCCGGATCGTTTCACGGGTCGAAATCTCTCCGATGTGCGCCACGACGGCTGCGCGGCCGTTGACTTCATCGACGCAGGTGGTGGTGACGGCGATCTTCTCCTGCTCATTCAGCACAAAGAATTCACCGTTGGTGCCGCCACAGAAGATGCCGTTTCCGGCGTTGATCTGGCGTCTGACCTGCTCACGCTGTCTTACCGGATCAAAGCCACCTTCACGGTCAAAGGTGGTGACGATGGCGGTCAGTACGCCGTTGATTTTCTTATTCATGACAATCCTCATTACGCCTGGCAGGAAGGAAACAGCGTCAGGTAGACGGCGCGCACATCGTCGGCGGTGACCGCCATCGGCACGTTTTTCATCAGGCGCTGCACGTCGAGTGCCGCTTCCACTAAATAAGGCAGGTGATCCGGACCGATGCCCAGTGCTTCCAGGCTGGCAGGCAACTTCAGCCGCGCAACCAGCGCGGTGAAGTAGTCGACGAGCGCGTGTGATTTCTCTTCATCGCTTAAACGGACGTCAGCGTCGGGCAGCAGGTCATAGGCCTGAGCGAATTTGCTCACCGCGGCCGGACGGACAACGCGCATGCAGGGGGCCAGCAGAATGGCGTTGGCGACGCCGTGTGGCAGGTGATATTTGCCGCCAAGCGGATAGGACATCGCATGCACCAGATGCGTCCCGGCATGGGCTATCGATGCGCCGCCATAATAAGAGGCCCAGAGCATCTCCAGCCGCGCCTGCAGATTCTCCGGCTCGCGCAGCGTCGTTTCGATATTCGCGAACAGCTTCTTCATCCCAATCAGCGCATAGTTGTCACTGACCGGATTGGCCACGTTGGCGGTGAAGCACTCGATCAGGTGACACAGAGCATCAATGCCGGTAGACGAGGCGATGTGCGGTGGCATGCTGGTGGTGAGTTCCGGCGCCAGTGCCACCACATCGGGCAGCATCACGGGTGAAATAATACCGACTTTGGTCTCTTTCTCCGGGATCGCCAGAATCGCATTCGGGGTCGCTTCAGAACCGGTACCGGCAGTGGTCGGGATGAGCATTGAACGGGTGCGTCGCTGCGGTTTTTCGCCTGCCAGCAGGGCGTCCAGCGACGGTGCCCCGTCGAGGCACAGCACCGAGAGCAGCTTCGCCACATCCAGCACGCTGCCACCGCCGATGCCAATCACCATGTCGGCCTGGCGCTGCGAGAGCGTTTCTATAATCGCGGCCACATCATGCTGGCTCGGCTCAGGCGGAACGCTGTTGACCACGCTGATACGCGGAATCTGATCCCGGAGTTGCCCCATCAGCGCCTGTACCGCCGGAATTGCTTCAATATTCCGGTCAGTCACCACTACCGCTGTCGTTACCCCATTCAGCAGATAGCGCATGTCGTTTAACGCCTGATAACCGCTAATCACCGTGCTGTTAATGTTCATTTCATACCTTTTTTCTGTCATGACTGAGCAGATGATTAATTTTGCTCAGCGCAATGCGATGTCAGTCACTCTCTGTGGCTAATTTTATAAGGCATATCGATTTCAATTAATTTGAACTTGCTCACATATAATCAATTATGATTGAATATAATCAAATGCAGCGGCAATAGCCTGACAGGAGTGAGGATGGGCTCATCAGTATGGAAAACCCCGGTGCTGGTCATCGCCGATGACTTTACCGGTGCCAACGATGCAGGTAGTGGACTGGCACAGGCTGGCGCCCGTGTACATGTGCTGTTCGGCACCGCCGCGCCGCAGCCCGATGAGGCGGCAGATGTGCTGGTAATCAGCACCGACAGCCGGGCTGTCAGTGCCACTCAGGCGGCAGAGCGTGTCACGCAGGTGGTACAGCATTACGCAGCACAGCTTCAGCAGGGCTGGCTGTTTAAAAAGATCGACTCCACGCTGCGTGGCAATGTCGGTGCTGAAACGGCGGCGGCACTGCGCGCCAGCAGCAAAAGGCTGGCGCTGGTGGCACCGGCCGTGCCGCGACTGGGCCGCACCACACGTGAGGGCAGGGTGTGGGTCAATCAGCGGTTACTGACGGATACCGAATTTGCCAGCGATCCCAAAACCCCGATCCTCAGCGCCTGCATTCTCGATCAGATGCAGATCGACGGCATGGTGATCGATCTCGCCACGCTGCGCAGCGATCGACTGAATGCGGTATTGGTGGCGGCGCAGGGCATCGTAGTCGTGGATGCCGAAACGGAGGCCGACCTGGCGCGACTGATCGCCGCTGCGGCGCGGCTGGCAGAGAAGCCTCTGCTGGTCGGGGCCGCCGGATTAAGCGATGCGCTGGGCGCTGGGCTCTCTGTTCGCCCGTTGCGGCCCGTGCTGGCAGTAGTGGGATCGATGAGCCGTCAGGCAGAGCAGCAGATCACCACGCTGCTTAACCAGCGCGCCGTTGAGATAGTAGATGTCGGGATCCGTCAGCTGTTTCAGCAGCCCGCCTGGCCCGACCGGGAGTGCTGGATTGAACAGGCGGTTGCCGCACTGCGCGCTGGTCGCCATACGGTGATCCGCACCTGCCAGCATGAATCCCAGCGACATGAGATAGAGGATCTCTGCCAGCTGCACCGCGTGACGCGCCAGCAACTGGGCGAGGCAATCTGTCAGCTGCTGGGTGAAATGACCCTGAGTCTGTGCCAGGCACAGCTGCCGCACGCGCTCTATCTGTCGGGCGGCGACGTGGCGATTGCCGTCGCTCAGGCACTGGGGGCCAGCGGCTTTAAAATTCAGGGTCTGGTGGCGGGCTGTGTGCCGCACGGGGTCCTGCTTAACAGTGAATTTACTCTGCCGGTGATGACCAAAGCGGGTGGCTTTGGTGATGAAAACACCCTGGTAGCAGCCATTGGTTTTATTGAGGAGAAGTCGAGTGAGTAAAATTATTGCGATCACCATGGGCGATCCGGCGGGCATCAGCCCGGAAATCATCATCAAAGCGCTCTCTGAAGGTGAGCTGAATGGCATCCCTGCTGTGGTGATTGGCTGTGCCAGTACGCTGCGCCGCATTATGGCGATGAACATCACACCCCAGGCCGAGCTGCGGGTGCTGGACCGGGTAGCCGATGCGCGCTTTGCGCCTGGCATTATCAATGTGATCGATGAGCCGCTGACCGATCCCGACACGCTGAAACCTGGCGTGGTACAGAAAGAGGCCGGGGATCTGGCGTGGCGCTGCGTGAAGCGTGCCACCGAACTGGCGCTGGCCGGTGACGTGCATGCCATTGCTACCGCGCCGCTGAACAAAGAAGCAATGCATGCGGCGGGCCATCTCTATCCGGGGCACACCGAACTGCTGGCGCACCTTACCAACACCAAAGATTACGCCATGGTGCTCTACACCGATAAGCTCAAGGTGATTCATGTCACAACCCATATTGCGCTGCGTAAGTTCCTCGACACGCTCAACCAGACGCGCATCAAAACGGTGATTGGTATGGCCGATACTTTCCTGCGTCGTGTCGGCTACAGCGCACCACGTATCGCCGTCGCGGGTGTCAATCCGCACGCCGGTGAGAACGGGCTGTTTGGCGATGAGGAGATGACCACCGTTGCCCCCGCGATTGAGGCGATGAAAGCACAGGGGATTGATGTCGCCGGGCCTTGCCCGCCGGACACGGTGTTCCTGCAGTGCCAGGATGGACGCTATGACATGGTGGTGGCGATGTACCACGACCAGGGGCATATCCCGCTTAAACTGCTGGGCTTCTATGATGGCGTGAATATTACCGCAGGCCTGCCGTTTATCCGCACCTCTGCTGACCACGGCACGGCATTTGATATCGCCTGGACAGGTAAAGCGAAGTCTGACAGCATGGCGATCTCGATTAAACTCGCGATGCAGCTCGCATAGGGAAATATGAAGGGACAGAGCCGTCTTGACCAGATTATGGATTACCTGAAAAGCCATAATCTGGTGACTGTTGAGCAACTGGTCAGTGCGATTTCCGCCTCACCCGCCACGATTCGACGTGATTTAATTAAGCTGGATAAAGAGGGCGTGATCAGCCGCAGTCATGGCGGCGTCACTCTGAATCGTTTTATTCCTGCCCAGCCGACCACGCTGGAGAAAATGCAGCGGAACCTGGCCGAGAAGCAGGCGATCGCCGAGTGCGCCGCCAGCTTTGTCCGGGCAGGCGATGCGGTGGTGCTGGATGCAGGAACCACCATGCTGGAGCTGGCGCGACAGCTCACGCATCTGCCGCTGCGGGTGATTACGGCCGACCTGCACATTGCGCTGTTTCTGTCTGAGTTTAAGCAGATCGAAGTGACGATCATTGGCGGCCGGATCGACGACTCCAGTCAGTCCTGTGTGGGTGAACATGGACGGCGGTTGCTGCGCAGCATCAATCCCGATATCGCGTTTGTCAGCTGTAACTCCTGGAGCCTCGAGCGCGGCATTACCACGCCGACTGAAGAGAAAGCGGGGCTGAAACATGACCTGCTGGCCAATGCGGCGCGCCGGGTCCTGCTGGCGGACAGCAGTAAATATGGCTCATGGTCGCTGTTCTGCGCCTCGCCGGTGGGTGACCTGACCGATGTAGTGACCGACAGCCGGTTAGATGAGGATGTCTGCCGCACGCTGCGCGAGCACGGTATTACGCTGGCGCTGACCTCTGCCTGAACTGAACGCGCCGTGCTTCTCTGACCTTATCGTAAAGCAGGGCGAGAGCAGCACCGCGCGTTTATCTTTTGCCATTGCCATTAACGCGCACAGGCGTCATGCTCTTCGCACGTCATTGCCGGTGCGTCTACCGTAACCCGCTCAAACCGCAGATTCGTTACGCCCGCTATTTCGCCAGCTCCAGCGTCATCTCACTTTTCAGAAACAGCGCACTGGTCAGAAAGCGGCCAGCCGGGATCAGCACCGTGTCGCCGGCTGATGCGCTATCAATCGCTCGCTGTATCGCCTGAGTGGAAAGTGAGGTGGCGTGCGGAACGGCAGCGAAATCATTAATGTTAATTCTTGCCATTTTTTTGCCTGTAGGGGTTGAGAAATAAGCGTTCAGCGCTGAAATCTGACAGGCAAATTATTGCTGGCGATCAGGGAATTACGGCGGTTGCCGTGATGAAAAGTCGAAGGGATAAGCGGGAAGAGACGCGCAGGTTATGGGGTGTCACGCTGCGCGTCGGATCATCAGAGGGTCTTCAGGCCCACTGAAGGGATATTTCTGCCGTAATAGATCTCACGCATCTCTTTCCACAGCAGGTCAGTAATACGCTTGTGCTCCTGCGGGCTGAGATCTTCCGGGCGGGTGTTAAACAGGTAGTGTTTCAGGTCAAATTCTTTCAGCAGCATCTTGGTATGGAAGATGTTCTCCTGATAGACATTCACATCCACCATGTCATACATCGCTTTCATATCGTCAGACATGAAGTTCTGAATCGAATTGATCTCGTGATCGATAAAGTGCTTCATCCCTTTTACGTCACGGGTAAAACCGCGCACCCGGTAATCGACGGTAACGATGTCTGACTCCAGCTGGTGGATCAGGTAGTTAAGCGCCTTGAGCGGTGAGATCACGCCGCAGGTTGAAACTTCAATGTCCGCACGGAAGGTGCAGAGCCCGCCTTCAGGATGGCTTTCCGGATAGGTGTGCACGCAGATATGGCTTTTATCCAGATGTGCCACCACCGAATTGGGCAGCGGGCCAGGATGCTCGGAGTTATCGATATCTTTGGGATCGATCGGCTCTTCGCTGACCAGAATCGTAACGCTGGCCCCCTGCGGTTCATAATCCTGGCGCGCAATATTAAGTACGTTAGCCCCGATAATGGAGCAGGTCTCGGTCAGGATTTCCGTCAGACGGTTGGCGTTATATTGTTCATCAATGTAGGCGATATAACCATCGCGTTCAGCTTCAGTATTCGCATAGCAGATATCGTAAATACAAAAACTCAGGCTTTTCGTCAGGTTGTTGAAGCCATGCAGTTTTAGCTTTTGCAATTTTGTTCACCCCCTTAAAAATGCCCTGTCAGCACGCGGCCGATAGCGCATTTAACAGATATTGCGGCAGGGCAAAGCTGCCGGTATGGATCGCTGGTGTGTAGTAACGGCAGGTCAGGCCAGCGTCCCCGAAACGCGCCTGCAGGGTGGCGGTATCGAGCTGGCGCAGCGCCGGATTATCACTCGCCCAGGCAAAGGTCATGATGCCGCCGTAATAGGTCGGAATCGCCGCCTGATAGAAACTGACATCCGAAAAGTAATGGCCCAGCTTGCGATGGCTGTTTACGGCCTCATCCTGCTGCAGGAAGCAGACGCCATTCTGCGCCACGAAGATGCCATTTTCATTAAGGGCCGCTTTGCAGCCGGCATAAAATTCGGAGGTAAACAGACTCTCGCCCGGACCAATCGGATCGGTGCAGTCTGAGATGATGACATCGAACTTTTCCTGCGTCTGATTAACGAAGTTAACCCCGTCGTCGATCACCAGCGTAAAGCGCGGATCGTCATAGGCGCCTGCGCTGTGGTTCGGCAGATACTGGCGACAAAAGGTCACCACGCCTGCATCGATTTCCACCATGGTAATCTTTTCGATGTCCGGATGACGTGACACTTCACGCAGCATGGCGCCGTCACCACCGCCGATGATCAGGACGCTCTTCGCCGCGCCGTGCGCCAGCAGCGGAACGTGGGTCATCATTTCATGATAGATAAATTCGTCGCGTTCGGTGGTCTGCACCACGCCGTCCAGCGCCATTACGCGGCCCATCGCGGCATTTTCGAAAATGATTAAATCCTGATGCGCAGTCTTTTCACGGTACAGCTCTTTATCTACCGTGAAATACTGGCCAAAACCGGCATGAAGGGTTTCATACCACGTTTCATTATGGGCCATGGTGCTCTCCTCTGATGACATCGCCATGAAGATGGGCGGCACATGATAGCTAACACTGACCGTGGTTGCACGGTCAATGTACGGCAGCAGAGGGCAGAGTAATTACCTGACGTAGGCCAGCAGGCTCAGTGAGTCGCGGGCCAGTGACTTGCACTTTTTGTCGTTGGTGATGGCGATGCCGCTGAGATCGCGATAGCTATCTTCACCCAGCGCTTTCATGTTGTAGTTGCTGTAGTTGCTTAAATCCCAGCGGTTCTGCTGAGCAAAAAAGACCAGCGCTTTGCGAATCTGTGCGTCCGGTAAATCCTGATAACCACAATCATTTTTCAGATAGACGAAAACCGCCGTGAGATCGGCCAGATCTTCCGCTTCGGATTCGCTCAGGGCAAAACTGGTGGAGGAGAAGCCAAGGAGTCCCGTCAGCAGCAGGATCCTGATACTTTGCTTCATAGTCGTTCTCTTCAATGGATATTGCTCATGACGTTAGCACAGTTATTCTCAGGTTTTCGATTAATTTGGCGCTGTAAGCTGCTGCACCGCCTTTTTTCATCAGATTCTCACGGCTAACACTTGACCTTCCCATAAGGTCAGGGTTTAGGCTGTGCGCTCTGATGCCACAAGGATGATCACCATGCAACGTCGTCACTTCCTGAAACTTACCGCCGCACTGAGTGCAGCCGGAGCCTTGCCGCTCTGGAGCCGTTCGCTGATGGCAGCCACCCGTCCGCTGCTGCCGATTCCGTCACTGCTGGAAGCGGATGCCAGGGGCAGCTATAGCCTTACCGCGATGCAGGGCACCACGCAGTGGAACGGCAAAGCGGTGCCGACCTGGGGCTACAACGGCAGCCTGCTGGGACCGGTACTGAAGTTGCAGAGCGGCAAACCGGTGACGGTGAACATCCATAACCGGCTCAGCGAAGCGACTACCCTGCACTGGCACGGGCTGGAAATCCCCGGCGCGGTAGATGGCGGTCCGCAGGCAGTGATTGCGCCTGGTGCTTCGCGTCAGGTCTCTTTTACCCCTGACCAGCCCGCCGCAACCTGCTGGTATCATCCGCATCTGCATGGCAAAACCGGGCATCAGGTCGCACAGGGACTCGCAGGACTGATTCTGCTGGAAGATAAGGAGAGCGGCACGCTGCGCCTGCCCACGCAGTGGGGCGTGGATGATGTGCCACTGATTTTCCAGGATAAGCAACTGACCAAAGATGGCAGCCGCATCGATTATCAGCTCGACGTGATGCGCGCGGCCGTGGGCTGGTTTGGCGACATGATGCTGACCAACGGCGTACAGTATCCGCAGCATGCGGTGCCGCGCGGCTGGCTGCGGCTGCGTCTGCTGAACGGCTGTAATGCCCGTTCGCTGCAGGTTGCCGCCAGTGATAAACGTCCTCTTTATGTAATCGCCAGCGATGGTGGCCTGCTGGCTGAGCCGGTGAAGCTCGACACACTGCCGATCCTGCCGGGCGAGCGTTTTGAAGTGATGATCGAGACCTCTGACGGTAAAGCGTTTGATCTGGTGACGCTGCCGACCAAACAGATGGGCATGACGCTGCCGCCGTTTGACCAGCCGCTGCCGCTGGTACAGATCCTGCCGCTGCGGGTGATGGCCAGCGCCACGCTGTCGGATAAGCTGGCGACGCTGCCTGCGCTACCGTCCACCGACGGGCTGCCGACTCGCTGGCTGCAACTGATGATGGACCCGCAGCTGGATCAGCAGGGGATGCAGGCGTTAATGCAGCGCTACGGTGAGAAAGCGATGGGCAAGGGCGGTCATCATTCGATGCCGCAGACGCCGCAGAAAACGGCGGCAGAGCCGATGGAAAACATGGAAGGGATGGATCACAGCATGCACGGCATGGCGAAGCCCGCCGTTTACGATTTCCGCAACGGCAATAAGATTAACGGCCAGGCTTTTGATATGACGAAGCCGTCATTTGCGGTGAAGCTGGGTGATTATGAGAAGTGGACAATTTCAGGGGAAGGTGACGCCATGCTGCATCCGTTTCATATTCACGGCACCCAGTTCCGCATTCTCTCCGAGAACGGCAAACCGCCCGCCCCGCATCGGCAGGGCTGGAAAGATATGGTGAATGTCGACGGCTGGCGCAGTGAAGTGCTGGTGCGCTTCAACTATGTCGCCGCCGCTGAACACGCTTATATGGCCCACTGTCATCTGCTGGAGCATGAAGATACCGGCATGATGCTGGGCTTTACCGTGAGCTGATTACGCCTGATCCAGCGCCAGCCTGATGTCTTCAATCAGGTCACCGGCGTTCTCAATGCCAATCGACAGCCGCACCGTGGCGTCAGTGATACCAATACGCTGACGCACCGCCTGCGGCACGCCGGAGTGGGTGGTGCTGCCAGGATGGCTGGCCAGCGACTCGGTTCCGCCCAGGCTCACCGCCTGCTTAAACAGCGACAGCGCATTGAGAAAACGGAACGCAGCGGGCTGATCGCCGACGATATCAAACGAGAAGGTCGAGCCTGCACCGCTGCACTGCTCGCGATACGTTTTCCCTTCGGCGCTCTCTGCATCCAGATAGGGCAGCCAGTGCAGCTTCGCCACTTTCGGTTGATCACGCAGAAACGCCGCGACCGCTTCGGCATTGTGAAAGGCTTTCTCCATCCGCAACGATAATGTTTCCAGCGAGCGGCTGAGCATCCAGCTTGAGTGCGGGTCCAGCTGCGTGCCGATGGCGCTGCGCAGGGCGCGGACTTTCGCCATCAGCGCTTTGCTGCCCATCGCCGCGCCCGCAATCAGGTCAGAGTGACCGCCCACATATTTGGTTAGCGAGTAGAGCGACAGATCCGCGCCCAGCGTCAGCGGCTGCTGGAACAGCGGGCCGAGCAGGGTATTATCACAGGCGATAATCGGTCGTGAACCCTGCTGCTGATCAATCTCATCGGCGATGCGCGCCATCAGACGGATATTGACCAGGCTGTTAGTGGGATTTGCGGGTGTTTCAATCAGGATGACCGCCACCCGGCCCTGGACCATCGCCTGTTGAGCGGCCTCACGCACTTTGACCGCATCATTCCCATCGCTGAAACCAACCGCTTTAATATCCAGATTGTGCAGCGTTTTGCTGAGCAGCGTTTCGGTGCCGCCATACAGGGGCTGGGAGTGCAGGATCACCTCGCCCGGGCGGGCAAACGTCAGCAGTGCCGTGGAGATGGCGGCCATGCCAGAAGAGAAGAGCGAACAGCTCTCCGCCTGCTCATAAACCGCCAGCCGGTCTTCAACAATTTCACTGTTAGGATGGTTAAAGCGGGAATAGACCAGCCCGCCTGATTTACCTTCCGGCGGCTCACGACGACCAGAGACGTAATCAAAGAAGTCCCGTCCCTCTTCGGCGCTGTTAAAAACAAAGGTTGAAGTCAGAAACACCGGCGGCTTCACCGCACCTTCAGAGAGGCGGGGATCATAGCCATAGTTCAGCATCTGGGTTTCGGGGTGCAGCGGCCTGTCGCCAATATGCGTCTTTTTACTTGATGATGAAGTCATTGTGATCTCCGGCCAGCGGCACGAGTAGGGTAACGATATGTTGGATAAAGGCTAGCACGCAGCGAATCATGCTGGTAAATGCCAGAATGTTCTAAGGTAATGCGCATTTCAGCCAGCCGCTGGCAGCAGGTAATAATTTTCACGACGTAATCGTTTGCTCAGCTGCCGGCACAGCCCTCATGGTTGTGTCTGTGATAGACTTCGGGGCTTTTCTGACGTAACCGGGCTGAACGCAATGAAACACACTGTTGAAGTGATGATCCCTGAAGAGGCAATCGCCACGCGCATCGCTGAACTGGGCAAAGAGATTAACGAGCACTACCGTGACAGCGGCAGCGATATGGTGCTGGTGGGGCTGCTGCGCGGCTCATTCATGTTCATGGCTGATCTCTGTCGCGCCATTGATGTGCCGCATGAAGTCGACTTTATGACGGCGTCCAGTTACGGCAGCGGCATGTCCAGCACGCGTGATGTGAAAATCCTGAAAGACCTGGATGAAGACATTCGTGGCAAGGATGTGCTGATCGTTGAAGATATCATCGACTCCGGCAACACCCTGAGCAAAGTGCGTGAGATTCTGCAGCTGCGTCAGCCAAAATCACTGGCGATCTGTACCCTGCTGGATAAGCCAGAGCGCCGTGAAGTTGAAGTCAATGTCGAGTATGTCGGCTTTGCCATTCCGGATGAGTTCGTGGTGGGCTTTGGTATCGACTACGCTCAGCACTATCGCCATCTGCCTTACATCGGCAAAGTGGTGCCGCTGGAATCCTGATACTGCTCTGACCGCACATTCTTCCAAAGCCTGCACCCGATGCCTGGTGTAGGCTATGTCGCGCTTTACGCCGCGATCGGCTCAGGCCTCGCCGTTCATCTGCAGATTAGCAATGCCGTGACGATAGCGCTGTTCAAGGATCTCCCGGCTGTTTGCCGTGACATCCAGGTTACGCAGGCAGCCATCCTGAATGCCGTAAACCCAGCCGTGCAGGGAGACATCCTTGCCACGCTTCCAGGCAGATTGCAGAACGGTCGAGTGCCCCAGGTTATAGACCTGTTCAATAACGTTGATTTCGCACAGTTTGTCCAGGCGCTTATCCGGCGGGAGTTCCCCCAGCAACACGCTATGCTTGTACCAGAGGTCGCGGATGTGCAGCAGCCAGTTGTCGATTAACCCCAGCTCGGGGTTATCCATCGCCGCCTGCACGCCGCCGCAGCCGTAGTGGCCGCATACGATAACGTGTTCCACTTCCAGCACTTCGATAGCGTACTGCACCACGGACAGACAGTTCAGATCGGTGTGGATCACCAGATTGGCAACGTTGCGGTGAACGAAGAGCTCGCCCGGTTCCAGTCCGGTCAGGCGCTCGGCAGGGACACGGCTGTCAGAACAGCCAATCCACAGGAAGCGCGGTTTTTGTGCCTGGGCGAGTCGCTCAAAAAAACTGGGATCTTCTTCAACCAGCAGTTTTGACCATTCGCGGTTGTTTCTGATCAGGGTATTGATGTCTGTCATGGCGTTGAGCGACCGGTTACTGCGCAAAGTGCGCGCGCGTACTATATGCCAGGGCCTGATAAATTTAAACGGCATTGCAATGCCATCAAAACAGGGTATGGATGCAGAATGACTTATGCACTGGAACTTTCCCGGCTGACCAAGACCTATCCCGGCGGCGTGCAGGCGCTGAAGGGCATCGATCTTAACGTTGAAGCGGGTGACTTTTATGCACTACTCGGGCCAAACGGTGCCGGTAAATCGACCACCATCGGGATTATCAGTTCGCTGGTCAATAAATCCGAAGGTAGCGTGCGGGTGTTTGGCTACGATCTGGAAAAAGATGTGGTGAATGCCAAGCGCCAGCTCGGCCTGGTGCCGCAGGAGTTTAACTTCAACCCGTTTGAGACGGTGATGCAGATCGTCGTGAATCAGGCGGGTTACTACGGCGTTGAGCGTCGTGAAGCCAATGAGCGTGCGGAAAAATATCTGAAGCAGCTCGACCTGTGGGGCAAACGCACTGAGCGTGCGCGCATGCTCTCCGGCGGGATGAAGCGCCGCCTGATGATCGCCCGAGCACTGATGCATGAGCCAAAACTGCTGATACTGGATGAGCCGACGGCTGGCGTGGATATCGAACTGCGTCGCTCAATGTGGGTGTTCCTGAAAGATCTCAATGCCAAAGGCACTACCATCATTCTCACCACCCACTATCTGGAAGAAGCCGAGATGCTGTGCCGTAACATCGGCATCATCCAGAGCGGTGAGCTGGTGGAAAACACCTCGATGAAAGAACTGCTGTCCAAGCTCAAATCGGAAACCTTTATCCTGGATCTGGCACCGCGCAGTCCGCTGCCGAAACTGGAGGGCTTCCAGTACCGGCTGACCGATACCTCAACGCTGGAAGTGGAAGTGCTGCGTGAGCAGGGCCTTAACAGCGTCTTCAGCCAGCTGAGTGCGCAGGGTGTGCAGGTGCTGAGTATGCGCAATAAAGCCAACCGTCTGGAAGAGCTGTTCGTTGGCCTGACGACGCAGGGAAAAACAGGAGCAAAAGCATGACACATTTGTACTGGGTGGCGCTGAAAAGCATCTGGGCCAAAGAGGTTAACCGTTTCGCCCGTATCTGGATCCAGACGCTGGTGCCGCCGGTCATCACCATGACGCTTTATTTCATCATCTTTGGCAACCTGATTGGGTCGCGCATTGGTGAGATGCACGGCTTCAGCTATATGCAGTTTATTGTGCCGGGGTTAATCATGATGGCGGTGATCACCAACGCCTACGCCAACGTGGCATCATCGTTCTTCAGTGCCAAGTTCCAGCGCAACATTGAAGAGCTGCTCGTTGCACCCGTGCCGACCCACATTATCATTGCCGGCTATGTAGGCGGCGGTGTGGCGCGCGGCGTCTGCGTCGGCATTCTGGTGACGGCTATCTCGCTGTTCTTTGTGCCGTTCCACGTGCACTCCTGGTCGATGGTGGCGATCACGCTGCTGCTGACCGCGATTCTGTTTTCACTGGCCGGTCTGCTCAACGCCGTCTTTGCGCGCACCTTTGACGATATCAGCCTGATCCCGACCTTTGTGCTGACGCCACTGACCTATCTGGGCGGCGTATTCTATTCGCTGAGTCTGCTGCCGCCGATTTGGCAGGCTGTCTCTAAACTGAATCCAATCGTTTATATGATTAGCGGATTCCGTTATGGCTTCCTGGGTATTAATGATGTGCCGCTGGTCTTTACGCTCTCGGTACTGGTGGCCTTTATTCTGGTGTTCTACTGGCTGGTCTATGCGCTGATTCAGCGCGGACGCGGACTGCGCACCTGACAATATGTTGAATGGTAAGGGCCACGCTGCAATGAGGGCGTGGCTTTTTTTTAGTGAGTGAAAAACAATCCGAGCTACGGTGCTCCCTGGCCTTAAAAACGACGTTAAAACCTGCCTGGTCATCTCTTTTCTGTCTCTGAAGCCGCTCACGGCCTCGCTTTCATCCTTTTTCACAAAAAATAACCCTAAGTATTATCTGATAATAATCAGTCATCTTTCGCTATCTTAATGATTCTTAACTGTTAAATATTTTTTAAGAATAGGCCTAAAGTCTGGCTGTTGTTTATTTGATTATGAATTATCAAAATACTGCCGGATTAAAGTTATTCCTCTGCTCAGGGATGAACGAGTGGGTTAAGAGTCTTCTTAATAAACAAAATGGCATCTTAAACAGGGCCAGTTTTTAATCAAAGGCAGGAAAAGATGAATCGTATAACGTGGATCGATAATCTGCGGGGATTGAGTATTCTCGCAATTATTTTTTTGCATAGCACTATTGCCGTACATAATAATGCCGGACATTTTACCGCCTTCAGCAGCCTGTTAAATGAGATGCTGGCACCGGTAAGACTGGGGCTGATGTTCTTTGTTTCGGGCCTGTTTGTCGATGCCGGATTGAGAAAAGGCCTGGGTCCTTTTTTTAATAACAAGGTGCGCAGTATTCTCTATCCGTTTATGGTTTGGGTGGCGGTCTATGGCGGATTAAAGATTCTGTTCAGCTCGATGGCAAATACGCCGCAGTCACCGATGAATATTATTCTTTCGCACCTGACTGGCGGCGGGGATATGACCTGGTTCCTGCACTCGCTATTTATCTTCTTTATAGTGATTATCTTTGCCCGCCACCTGCCATTCCTGCTGGTGTTTGCTATCTGTATGGCGCTGAGCTGGGCGCTGCCGGCCATCGATCCGGATGGCGTATTGGCCAGCTTCGACAATACGCACATCAACAAATCGCTTTATCTGTTTGTCTTTTTCTACCTGGGTGATTACGTGGTGCGTAAGCAGGTGGATATCGCAGAGAAGGTACAGCATGGCCCGACGCTGTTAATCTCAGCGATCAGTTTTGTGCTGCTCTCCTGCCTGAATATCTTTATTCTGGAGCGTCATTCCCAGGCGTTATTATCACCGCTTGCACTCTTATCGGTGCCATTCTTTGTCTGGATTGCGCTGAAGCTGAAATCTGAGCTGGTCTACTACATTGGCGTCAATTCTATCGTCTTCTACCTGTCGCATTATCTGGCGATTCAGTTCTTCAGTAAGATTGTGAAGTTTGAAAGTCCGTCAGCCTGGGTGAATGACCTGAAATTCATTTCAGCGTTTCTGGTGGCGCTGGCGCTGCCATTGGCATTATGTCTGATGAGAAAACGCGGCTGGTTTAATTTCCTCTTCACGATGAAAAAGTCATCGAAGCCGATGACGACCAAAGCGGTTTAATTGCAGAAGCAGAAATAAAATGGCCGCCCATGTTAATGGCGGCCCTTTTATTGTCAGGCGATCAATTAATCAGGCAATTTGTACCGGCAATGCTTTCGCCAGACGCTTCATCTGGTTATCACCTTCAAAATAGGCGACTTTAGGCTGCCACTGACGCGCTACGGCATCCTCTACCTGCACATACGAGCAGATAATTAAAATATCGCCTTCACAGGCGCAGCGGGCAGCCGCACCGTTGACCGAAATAATTTTCGAACCACGCTCAGCCGCGATAGCGTAGGTGGAAAAGCGCTGACCGTTAGTGACGTTATAAATATCGATCGCTTCATATTGCAGAATGCCGGAAGCCTCCAGGAAATCCTGATCGATAGCGCAGGAGCCTTCGTAATTGAGGTCCGCCTGCGTCACGTTTACGCGGTGCAATTTGCCTTGCAGAACTGTGCGAATCATAGCCAGAAACCTTATCAGAGAAATAAAATAACCTGCAGCGGGCGTACTTACAGCGTCAGGTCAACAGTTTGATTATCAATCAGTCGGGCTTTACCCAGCCAGGCGGCCATCAGCACCACCGCACGCTGACTGTCCACCGTCAGCGGCTGCAGCGTTTCCGCATCACAGATTGCCAGGCCATCAGGACGCAATCCCTGTGACAGCAGAGACTCGCTGGCGGCCTCGATGATCTCTTCAATATGACGCTCGCCGTTCTCAAGTCGCTGAGCCATCTGATGCATCACCTCACTCAGCACCGGGGCCAGCTTGCGCTCATCGTCTGTCAGGTAGCCGTTGCGTGAACTCAGCGCCAGGCCATCTTTGGCCCGCACGGTTGGCACGCCAACAATCTCAATGTCGAAGCCCATATCAGCCACCATCTTACGAATGATAGCCAGCTGCTGAAAATCTTTTTCACCGAAACAGGCAATATCGGGCTGCACCAGATTAAACAGTTTGCTGACGATGGTTGCCACGCCGCGAAAATGGCCTGGACGCGTCGCCCCTTCCAGCAGGGAAGAGAGCACCGGCACCTCAACAAAGGTCTGATTCTGCGCGCCCTGCGGATAGACTTCAGCCGGGGAGGGGGCAAAGACGACATCCACCTGGTGGCGGTTCAGCTTTTCACAATCTTCCTGCAGCGTGCGCGGGTAGCGCGCTAAATCATCTGCACGATCGAACTGCATCGGATTGACAAAAATCGAGACAATGACGATGTCGCCGCGCGACCGGGCTTCATCCACCAGCGTCAGATGGCCTTCATGCAGGTTGCCCATGGTCGGCACCAGCGCAATGCGTTTACCCTGCTGGCGCCAGCGACGGACTTCCTGGCGCAGCATCAGCAGCGTTTCAATGATCAACACGGTGACTCTCCTGAATTACTGGAAACTGTGCTCTGCCGCCGGATAGGTTCCGGCCTCGACTTCGGCGATATAGTGGCGAATCGCCGCACGAACGTCGCCGGTCTCCGCCAGGAAATTTTTGGCAAATTTGGGAATGTGACCGCCGGTCACCCCCAGCGCGTCATGCATCACCAGAATCTGACCATCGGTCACGTTACCGGCACCGATGCCGATCACCGGAATGGTAAGCGCCTCGGTGATCCGCTGTGCCAGCGACACCGGCACGCACTCCAGCACCATCAGCTGTGCGCCTGCCGCTTCCAGCGCCAGCGCATCGGCCAGCAGCTGATCGGCACCGGCCTCATCACGGCCCTGCACTTTATAGCCGCCAAAGATATTCACCGACTGCGGGGTCAGCCCAAGGTGGCCACACACCGGCACGGCGCGTTCGGTCAGCATCTGCACGGTCTCTGCCAGCCAGCTGCCGCCTTCCAGTTTCACCATATTGGCACCGGCACGCATCAGCTGTGCGGCACTCTCAAAGGTCTGCTCTGGTGTGGCATAACTCATAAAGGGGAGGTCGGCGAGCAGCAGGGCCTGTGGTGCACCACGGCGCACGGCGGCGGTGTGATAGGCGATGTCGCTGACCGTGACCGGCAGGGTGGAGTCGTGCCCCTGGACCGTCATCCCTAAGGAATCACCAACCAGCAGCACCTGGATGCCTTCATCGGCAAACAGGCGGGCAAAACTGAAATCGTAGGCGGTCAGCGTCGCGAATTTTTTACCGCTGGCTTTCGCCTGACGCAGATGTGAAATCGTGGTGGGTTTCATGGCGCTCTCAACTCAGGAATTCAGATGGGCGCAGTTTACTGGATAGCGTGAAAGAGCGGAATCAGAGATGTGCGTTTGTCTGATCAGTCGTTCCATAGCGCGATGTTGCTGCTGTCGAGGGTGGCGAGAAGGGCGCGGAGTGCGCGGCCATCGGGCAGGCGGGCATCCGGCACAATCGCCAGCAGGGGCACCAGCATAAAGGCGCGATTCAGCAGGTCGTAGTGCGGCACAATCAGCCGTTCAGTGTTAATGACTGCGTCGCCAAACAGCATCAGATCGATATCCAGCGTGCGGGGCCCCCAGCGTTCGGCCTTTCGCACCCGGCCATGATCGCGTTCAATCTGCTGGGTATGGTCAAGCAGGGCTTCAGCGCTGAGATCGGTTTCCAGCGCCACGGCGGCATTGAGAAAATCGGGCTGATCGGGCGGGCCATAAGGCGGCGTGCGGTAGAACGGCGAGGTCGCGATGCGTTGCGTCAGCGGCAACGCATCCAGTGCCGTCAGCGCTGCATCAATCTGATGCAGCGGATCCGCCAGATTACTGCCTAACGCGAGGTAAACCCGTGTCATGACACGTTTTGATTGTCACGACGTGGCGCAGAAGAGCGGCGGCGCGGACGGCGCGATTTATTGCGCGGCACCGGATCGTCACCCAGATTATTCAGCATGTTTTTCTGATGCGGCGGTGCAGCGACCTGGAATTCACCCCACCACTGGCTCAGACGCAGCAGTTCCGGGTTGTTTTCCACTTCTGCGCGCAGCGCCAGCAGATCGTATGCGGCGCGGAATTTCGGATGCTCCATCAGTTTCCAGGCGCGTTTACCATGACGGCGCGACATGCGTAACTGCAGCAGCCAGATATCGCGGATCAGCGAGGTAATACGTTTTGGAATCGCCAGCGCACGGCAGGCTTCGTCCAGCGTATCATTCATCGCCATCGCAAAGGCTTCGAAGTAGGTCAGGCCACTCTCCTGCGCAATGCGTTCGGCCGCTTCAAGCTGCGGATACCAGAACATCGCCGCAAACAGGAACGCCGGATTCACGCGCATGTCGTTATGAATGCGGTTGTCGGTGTTTTTCAGCACCTGTGCCAGCATCCGCTCCATGTGACTGTCACTGTTTTCCGTGAAGTTGCGCGCCAGCGTCGGGAACAGCGGCTGGAACAGCTGATATTCACACAGCTTTAAATAAGTGCTGTAGCCATAACCCGCCTGCAACAGCTTCAGGGACTCTTCAAACAGGCGCGCAGGGGGGATATCACGCAGCAGCGAGGCCAGACGTGGAATCGGCTCGGCGGTTTCCGGCGCAATGCTCATATTAAGTTTGGCGGCAAAGCGCGCGACGCGCAGCATGCGCACCGGATCTTCGCGGTAACGGGTTTCCGGATCGCCAATCAGGCGAATGATGCCCTGTTCGAGATCGCTGATGCCGCCAACGTAGTCGCGCACGCTGAAATCAGCCACGCTGTAGTAGAGGCTGTTGATGGTGAGATCGCGGCGCTGGGCATCATCTTCGATAGAGCCGAAGATATTGTCGCGCAGCAGCATGCCGCTCTGGGCGCGCTGCGAACTGTTGCGATCTTCCGCAATCTCTTCAACCTGATGATGTCCACGGAAGGTGGCGACTTCGATCACTTCCGGGCCAAACATCACGTGTGCCAGCCGGAAACGGCGACCGACCAGACGACAGTTGCGGAACAGCTTGCGCATCTGCTCTGGCGTGGCGTTAGTGGTCACGTCGAAATCTTTGGGTTTTTGCCCCAGTAGCAAATCGCGCACGCCACCGCCTACCAGATAGGCTTCATAACCGGCTTTGTTCAGGCGATAGAGCACTTTGAGGGCATTTTCGCTGATGTCTTTACGTGAGATGGTATGGCTTTCACGAGGGATGATGGTCATCAGACGCTCTGGTTCAACCTCTGCTGGGGCTTCCTCTTCATCACGCTTCAGGACTTTCCGGCAAAAATTAGCTACTCGGGTAAAAATGGGACACCTCGACAGTGGCAATTAGGGTGTAGGTAAAATCAGCGGCTAATCATAGCCTGTTGAGAACCGTTTGAGAATGCTGTTGTCTATGCATCCGGTTTGAGGGCGTTCTGTTGCGGCATCAAAGCGATATTCCACTGTGACACCGCATCAGACAGCAGTTTGTCCTGCGTTAAGTCCTGCCAGCCGCCTGAAACAGGCTGTCCGAGGAAGCGTAATGCTGCTACCAGCAGGGGTCTGGCATCGCCATCGGGCAGCGAAGGCGCATGATTCTGCTTCGATAACTTATTGCCATCATGATTAAGCGCCAGCGGCAGGTGCAGCCAGGCCGGCACCGGCCAGCCAAACTGCTGATAAAGTGCAATCTGCCGTACCGTCGGCTCAATCAAGTCTGCGCCGCGCACTACTTCGGTAATACCCTGAAAATGGTCATCGACCACCACCGCCAGGTTGTAGGCAAACAGGCCATCGCGACGGTGAATAATAAAATCCTCCTGTGCCAGACGCCTGTCCGCCTCCACGCGACCCCGTAATCGATCGTCAAAGGCAAAGACCGGCGCATGCTGGCGTAAACGCAGCGCGGCATTCTCTGGTCCGCGTTGCCGTTCACGGCAGTAACCATCATAGAAACCGCCAATCTCCTGAATGCGACGTCGGGAACAGGTGCAGAAATAGCTCTGACGATGCTGCTGCAGCCAGGCCAGCGCGTCACGGTAGGCCTTATGACGTTGCGACTGCCACTGGACCTCGCCATCCCACATTAACCCATAGTGTTCCAGCTGATGCAGGATGCGGCTGGCGGCACCCGGCACTTCCCGTGGTGGATCGATATCTTCAATTCTCACCCGCCAGATGCCGTTTTGCGCGCGCGCGCTCAGGTAACTGCCCAGGGCAGCTATCAGCGAGCCAAAATGAAGTTCACCAGAGGGAGAAGGGGCGAAGCGACCAATGCAGGAGGATGACATAGGGTTCAGAAGTGACCACGCAGCGGACAACACAACGGTTTTTCCACTGCGTGGTAACAGGCTGGACGCGACATTAGCCGGCCATTTGTTTCTCGCGAATTTCTGCTAACGTCTTACAGTCGATGCAGAGATCGGCAGTAGGACGAGCTTCGAGACGGCGGATACCAATCTCAACGCCACAGGAATCGCAATAACCGAAGTCGTCGTCTTCGACTTTCTTCAGTGTTTTCTCGATCTTTTTAATCAGTTTACGTTCACGATCGCGGTTACGCAGCTCCAGGCTGAACTCCTCTTCCTGCGCGGCACGGTCAACCGGGTCCGGGAAGTTAGCGGCTTCATCCTGCATGTGCGATACGGTACGATCGACTTCGTCCCGCAATTGATTACGCCAGGCTTCCAGAATCTTGCGAAAATGGGTCAGCTGCGCGTCGTTCATATACTCTTCGCCAGGCTTAACCTGATAAGGCTCAACGCCAGCGATAGCGAGAATACTCAGGGACGATGTTTTACGGTTTTGACCTTCTTGCATGTTGCTTCTCCTGGATAACACGCACTATACCCTCAGACTGACATCCCGCAGGGGCGTTGCTGCCGGCCTGCATCTGATGTCTGCGGGGTACATCGATCCCCCATTGGGGAAAAAAACAGGCCGCTATAAATAACAGAAGCAGTCAGGGTTGGCAATTCTTCATGAACACACCTTGACAAACCTGTGAGGAGCAGCGTAATCAGCCCTTAGCTCAGAACATTCTTACCACATAAAATTGCAAAAGATATTACAAGGTTACGTTGATCGGCGATTTAAGAAACATTCCCGCCGCCGATAAGTCTGCCTGATACGCTAAAACCTCTACACCTTCCCGTTGCGCCTGAGCCAGTTGTTCTGCATACGCCGCATCGATGTGACGTGCCGGGGAAACGTCCTCAATCCCCGAGTGCAAAACGGCAAACAAAATAACGGCCCGATGACCTTCTGCCGCCACTGTCGCCAGCTCGCGCAGGTGTTTTTGTCCTCGAATCGTCACCGCATCCGGAAAATAGCCTTTACCTTCATGTAAAAGGGTTACGGATTTCACCTCAATATAGCAGTTGCGCCGTGCCTCTGCTTTGAGCAGGAAATCAATTCTGCTTTTTTCACTGCCATATTTCACTTCCGCCTGTCGATGCGAATAACCAGCCAGCAATGACAGCTGATCCTGGTCCAGCGCTTCAGCCACCAGCTGGTTCGCGCGCAGGGTGTTCACGCAGATCCAGTGGCCCTGTTGTGTTTCGGTCAGCTCCCAGCTGTGAGGGTATTTGCGCGTCAGGCTGTCGGACGTGGAATACCAGACTGTATCGCCCGGCGTGGCGCAGCCGGTCATGGCACCGGTGTTGGCGCAATGAATCGTCAGCAGTTCGCCTTCTGGCGTCTCGACATCGGCCAGGAAACGTTTGTAACGGGCGATCAGGCGGGCGGACTTAAGGGGCGGAAAGAAGTGCATGCGGATCCTGAGACGTTAATGGCCAGCTGGCCAGTGCGCGATAGCGGGTACGACCTCTGGAATAGTCAGAAGCGAACAGTGAAAAGGTGGAGACGCGAAAACGCCAGTGAAAGCCGCGTGGTGGCAATGCAACCGGCTGAATGGCCTGGCGTAACAGCGTGATGTGCGGATGAAACGGCTGTGGGCTTTGATAACAGCCATGCCGGGCAGCCTGCGCCCGCAGCAGGCTGGCGAGCTGAAGCAGGCCGCGAGGCGCACGCTGACAGCCGAGCCAGACCACGCCGGGACGTGGCCAGTGCCCGGCATCATCCAGGTCGAGATCGAAACCGGGCTGGACGATGCGGGAGGCCAGGGTCTGCAGGCGCTGTGAGGTTTCCGGTGCGACCTCACCCAGAAACGCCAGCGTCAGGTGCAGATTCGCTGCGACCACCGGCTGACCTGCCTCTGCAAGAAAGGTGTCGGCCCGCCAGCGCACCAGCTGTTGCTGCATTTCGTCAGGCAGGCTGATGGCAAAAAATAAGCGTTGTGTCGCCATGGCGCTCTCCGGCAAATATCACGTGCTACAATGCACGCCATCTTAGCACAGGCAGAAGCGGAGTTTGCTGTGAGCGATTTACCGGTCAGCGCGGTGCTGCCAGACATCCTGGCGGCGCTGCGTGACGCTTCTCAAATCCTGCTGGCCGCCCCTACCGGCGCGGGCAAATCGACCTGGCTGCCGCTGCAGTTGTTGCAGCAGGCGGCGCTGCCGGGACGCATCATTATGCTTGAGCCACGCCGGCTGGCGGCACGTAATGTGGCGCAGCGGCTGGCGGAGCAGCTCGGCGAACAGCCGGGTGCCACGGTGGGATTCCGGATGCGTGGCGAAAGCTGCGTTGGGCCAGAAACCCGGCTGGAAGTCGTTACCGAAGGGATGCTCACGCGCCTGCTTCAGCGCGATCCGATGCTTGAGGGCGTGTCGCTGGTGATCCTCGATGAGTTTCACGAGCGCAGCCTGCAGGCCGATCTGGCGCTGGCGCTGCTGCTCGATGTGCAGGAGGGGCTGCGCGACGATCTTAAAATCATGCTGATGTCGGCCACGCTGGATAATGCCCGGCTGGCGGCGTTGCTGCCGGATGCGCCCTTGATTATTTCAGAAGGGCGCAGCTATCCGGTTGAACGGCGTTACGCGTCGCTGAATCAGAACGTTCGCTTTGAAGAGGCTGTGGCGCGTGAAGTCGCTCAGCTGCTGCGCGATGAAGAGGGTTCACTACTACTGTTTCTGCCGGGCGTGGCGGAAATTGAACGGGTGAAACGTGAGCTGGAATCACGCATCAGTGACGATGTGGATCTGACACCGCTCTATGGCGCGCTGCCGCTGGTGGCGCAGCGACGGGCGCTCCTGCCCGCCGCCGCCGGGCGTCGCAAAGCGGTGCTCGCCACCAATATCGCCGAGACCAGCCTGACCATTGAGGGGATTCGCCTGGTAGTCGACAGTGCGCTGGAGCGTAGCGCCCTGTTTGACGCCCGCAGCGGCGTAACGCGTCTGCAGACCCAGCGCATCAGCCAGGCCTCAATGATTCAGCGCGCAGGTCGCGCCGGGCGACTGATGCCGGGAATCTGTCTGCATCTGCTGCCGCAGGAGCAGGCGTCACGTGCAGCAGCGCAGAGCGAACCGGAAATCGTGAACAGCGATCTCTCGTCGCTGTGGCTGGATCTGCTGCAGTGGGGCTGTACCGGGCCGCAACAGCTGCAGTGGCTGGATCAGCCGCCCGCCAGAAATCTGGACGCGGCACAACAGCAGATGATCCGTCTGGGTGCACTGGACAGCAACGGCCTGCTTAACACACTGGGACGGCGTATGGCACAGCTGGGTTGCGATCCGCGGCTTGCTGCTATGCTCTGTGCCGCAGGCGATGAGCCGGATGCGGTCGCCAGCGCCGCGCTGCTGGTGGCGATTCTGGAAGATCCGCCGCGCAGCGGCAGTGCCGATCTGCGTGATGCGCTGCATCGGCCTCAGGCTCAATGGCAGCGGCGGGCGCAGCAGTGGCAGCAGCGACTCAACATTCGTGGCGGACGGGTCGACGAAGATCGCTTCGCTGGCCTGCTGTCGGTGGGATTTGGCGATCGGCTGGCACGGCGTCGCGACCAGAGCGGTCGCTATCAGCTGGCCAACGGGCTGGGGGCCAGGCTCGAGGAGCAGGATGGCCTGACGCGCAACGAATGGCTGATTGCACCTGCGCTGTTGCAGGGCAGTGCGACGCCAGATGCCCGGATGTTGCTGGCACTGCCGGTCGACATTGAAACGCTGTGCCAGCAGCAGACCGCACTGATCGAGCGCCGGACTGAAGTGGAGTGGGATGAAGAGAAGGGCACGCTGCGTGCGTTCAGACGTGAGCAGATTGGCGCGCTGATCCTGAAGACTCAGCCGATGGCGCGCCCGGAGCCGGACGTGCTGCACGCCGCTATGCTGCGCTGGATCGCTGAAAAAGGTCTGTCGGTATTAGGCTGGACGCCGGATGCCGGACAGTTGCGCCTGCGCATCCAGTGTGCGGCACAGTGGCTGCCGGAAGAGAGCTGGCCCGCTATGGACGATGAAAGCCTGCTTGCGAGCCTGTCGCAGTGGCTGTTGCCACAGATGTCAGCGGTACGCGATCTCCGCAGCCTGCAGGCGGTAAACCTGACTACGGCACTCTTACATTTACTCACATGGTCACAACGTCAGCGGCTGGATAGTGTGCTGCCAACTCATTACACTGTGCCGACCGGAAGCCGGCTGCCGATTCGCTACGATGCGGATAAGCCGCCCGCGCTGGCGGTCAGGATTCAGGAGATGTTTGGCGAAGCGCAGAATCCCACCGTAGCGGAAGGACGTATCCCGCTGGTGCTGGAGCTGTTATCGCCCGCCCAGCGCCCGTTGCAGATCACCCGCGATCTGGCGGCGTTCTGGCGCGGTGCCTGGCCGGAGGTCAGGAAAGAGATGAAGGGACGCTATCCGAAACACCTCTGGCCAGAGGATCCGGCCACCGCTTTGCCAACAAGGCGAACCAAAAAAATGTCCCCGCAGGGTTGAGTCCGCTGGATTGAATTCAGAGGGTTCTGCCATGCGGCACGCGAGAAAGCAGTTAGAGTAGCGGCGCTGCCGTAAGCACTGCCTGGAGAAGAAAAGTCATGTCTGGGAACGATCGCGAACCAATAGGGCGCAAAGGTAAACCGTTGCCGCCGCGCAGTAGTGCGGGCCGGGGACGACGCAGGGATATCGAACAGGATATCAATCAGGACGATTTTAATGATGACGAGGAGGAAGCGCCGGTGCCACGTAAAGGTAAAGGTGGAAAACCGCCGCGCGGCAAACGCCGTTGGCTGGGATGGATAATAAAACTGTTCCTGGTGTTTGTGGTGGTTATGGCCGCATGGGGCATCTACCTTGACTCGGAAATCCGCAGTCGTATTGACGGTAAGGTTTGGCAGCTGCCCGCCACCGTCTATGGCCGCATGGTCAGTCTGGAACCGGGCATGGCCTACAACAAAAGTGAAATGGTGGCGCTGCTGGAAGGGACTCAGTATCGCGAAGTTTCCCGGATTACCCGCCCCGGCGAGTTTTCGGTGAAGGGCAACACCATCGATCTGCTGCGTCGCCCGTTTGATTTCCCCGACAGTAAAGAGGGGCAGATCCACGCGCGTATGAGCTTCACGAAAGATGAGCTGAGCGAGATTAAAAACCTTGAAACCGGCCGTGATTTTGGCTTTTTCCGCCTCGATCCGCGTCTGATCACCATGCTGCAGTCGCCTAATGGTGAACAGCGGCTCTTCGTGCCGCGCACCGGTTTCCCGGATCTGCTGGTTGATACGCTGATCGCCACTGAAGATCGCCATTTCTATGAGCATGACGGCATCAGCCCGTACTCCATTGGCCGCGCCTTCCTGGCGAACATCACGGCCGGAAAAGCGGTGCAGGGCGGCAGTACGCTGACGCAGCAGCTGGTAAAGAACCTGTTCCTGACCAATGAACGTTCGCTGTGGCGTAAAGCGCGTGAAGCCTATATGGCGGTGATCATGGATGCGCGCTACAGCAAAGATCGTATCCTGGAGCTCTACCTGAACGAGGTCTATCTCGGTCAGGCGGGCAGCGATCAGATCCGCGGTTTCCCGCTGGCGAGCCTCTACTACTTTGGCCGTCCGGTGGATGAACTGAGTCTGGATCAGCAGGCGATGCTGGTTGGCATGGTGAAAGGGGCGTCGCTCTATAACCCGTGGCGCAACCCGAAACTGGCGCTGGAACGCCGCAACCTGGTACTGCGCCTGTTGCAGCAGCAGAAAGTGATCGACCAGGAGCTGTATGACATGCTGTCGGCCCGTCCGCTGGGCGTGCAGCCAAAAGGGGGCGTGATCACGCCTCAGCCTGCCTTTATGCAGATGGTGCGTAACGAGCTTCAGGCAAAACTGGGCGACAAAATTAAAGATCTTTCCGGCGTGAAAATTTTCACCACGCTGGACCCGGTGTCGCAGGATGCAGCTGAAAAAGCGGTGGTTGATGGCATTCCGACGCTGAAAAAACAGCGCGGCCTGAAAGATCTGGAAACCGCGATGGTGGTGGTTGACCGCTTCAGCGGCGAAGTCCGTGCCATGGTCGGCGGTGCCGATCCGCAGTACGCCGGTTACAACCGTGCGCTGCAGGCGCGTCGCTCTATCGGTTCACTGGCGAAACCGGCGACCTACCTCACCGCGCTGAGCCAGCCAAACAGCTATCGGCTGAACAGCTGGATCGCCGATGAGCCGATTGCGCTGAAGCAGCCAAATGGCACCATCTGGAAACCGATGAACGACGATCGTCGCTTCAGCGGCAAAGTGATGCTGGTGGATGCGCTGACCAACTCCATGAACGTGCCGACGGTTAACCTCGGTATGACGCTGGGGCTGGATGCGGTGGTCGATACCTGGAACAAACTGGGCGTGCCGAAAGAGCAGCTGCATCCGGTGCCGGCGATGCTGCTGGGTGCCCTGAACCTGACGCCGGTTGAAGTGGCGCAGGCGTTCCAGTCGATCGCCAGCGGCGGTAACCGCGCGTCACTGTCTGCGGTGCGTTCAGTGATTGCAGAAGATGGCAGCGTGCTCTACCAGAGCTATCCGCAGGCGCAGCGTGTGGAACCGGCGCAGGCAGCTTATCTGACGCTCTATACCATGCAGCAGGTCGCTGACCACGGTACCGCCCGTGCCCTGGGCGCGCGTTTCCCGAATGCCCATCTGGCCGGGAAAACCGGTACCACTAACGATCTGGTCGACAGCTGGTTTGCCGGTATTGATGGTAAAGAAGTGGCGATCACCTGGGTGGGACGCGATAACAACCAGCCGACCAGACTCTATGGTGCCAGCGGTGCGATGCAGCTTTACCGTCGTTACCTCGACAATCAGGCACCGATGCCGTTGCAGCTGACGCCGCCGGAAGATGTGTCACTGATGAATGTGGATTCAGCCGGTAACTTTGTCTGCGGTACGGGCAGCAGCACCTGGCGTTCTCTGCCTGTGTGGGCGCTGGATCCGAATGCGCTGTGTCAGCAACAGCAGCAGCAGGTCCAGCAGCAGCAACAGCTGTTTGACCAGCAACAGCAGCAACAGCCGCAACAGCAACCGGCCCAGCAACCGCAGGAGCAGAAAGACAGTGACGGCGTAGCAGGGTGGATAAAAGATATGTTTGGCAAATAATTCAGTCAGACAGGTTAAGCAGGTTAAAAAGGGCGCTTCGGCGCCCTTTTTTTGTTTCTGATCGATATGGGTAAATGGCCCTGCAAACGGCGTCACTGCTGGGATTTCTGCTTGCAGTCGTCGCTGAAGTTCGCATATTATCTAAGCGTTATAATAATCATTATCGTTTCTATTCGCTCCCAGAACTTTAAGGTAGCCGGTTACACCACGGTGGATGCGGCGCTGAAGTATGATCTGGGTCGCTTCGGCCTGCCTGGCTCGACGGTAGGCGTCAACGTTAACAATCTGTTCAACCGCGAGTATGTCGCCAGCTGCTACCGTGAATACGCCTGCTACTGGGGTGCGGAACGCCAGATTGTCGGCACCGCGACCTTCAGATTCTGATTTAACCGGGCGCTCTGGCGCCCGTTCACAGGGATAATCATGCCGCATCCGCACGCAGAAGAGGCAACCTTCAGGCTGGAGAATGCCAGTTTCGAGGTGCCAGGCCGCACTCTCCTTCAGCCCCTGTCGCTGACTTTTCCACCGGGTAAAATGACCGCGCTGATTGGTCACAATGGCTCGGGCAAATCGACGCTGTTGAAAATGCTGGGCCGTCATCATGCGGCCAGCAGCGGAGAGGTTTTGCTGAATCAGCAGCCGGTCGGGCGCTGGAACAGTAAAACCTTTGCCCGCGAGGTGGCCTATCTGCCGCAGCAGTTACCGGCAGCCGAAGGGATGACGGTGCGTGAGCTGGTAGCGATTGGCCGCTATCCCTGGCACGGGGCGCTGGGGCGCTTTGGTCAGGAGGATCGCGATAGGGTTGAGGATGCGATTGCGCAGGTCGGGCTAAAGCCCTTTGCCGGTCGGCTGGTGGACAGTCTGTCTGGGGGCGAGCGTCAGCGCGCCTGGCTGGCGATGATGGTGGCGCAGAACAGTCGCTGTCTGCTGCTGGATGAACCGACCTCGGCGCTGGATATTGCCCATCAGGTTGAGGTGCTGGCGCTGATAAAAGATCTGAGTCAAAAGCGTGGCCTGACCGTGATTGCGGTACTGCACGATATCAATATGGCGGCACGCTACTGCGATCATCTGGTGGCGCTGCGTCAGGGCGTGATGATTGCCGAAGGTGACGCCGGAGCGATTATGCAGCCTGAGGTACTGGGTGCAATTTATGGCATTCCGATGGGCATTTTACCGCATCCACAGGGCGGCGCGCCGGTTAGTTTTGTCTGTTAAGGAAAGGAAGATGCCCGATCTTTATCGTCGCCGATTGTTACTGTCACTGGCGGCCTCGCCGTTGTTTTGTATGCTCCCCCTGCGTGCCGCCACGCCGAATCCGGGCCGGATTATTGCCCTGGAGTGGCTTCCCACCGAACTGCTGATCGCACTGGGCGTTACGCCCTGGGGTGTGGCCGATCTGCACAACTACAACATCTGGGTCGGAGAGCCGCCGCTGCCTGCGGGCGTGATCGATGTGGGTCTGCGCACCGAACCCAATCTTGAGCTGATGGCGCAGATGCAACCATCGCTGATCCTCTGTTCCAACGGCTATGGCCCGCCTAAAGAGAAACTGACGCGCATCGCACCCATCATGGGCTTCGACCTTCATAGCGGCGACGGAAAACCCTTCACCGCCGCGCGCGCATCGCTGCGTCAACTGGCGGCGCGCCTGGGATTAAGCGAGCGGGCGGAGCAGCATCTGCGCGAGGTCGATGATCAGCTGGCGGCGGCGCGTGAGCGACTGGCACCCTATGCCGGACGCACGCTTCTGCTGATGTCGCTGCTCGACAGTCGTCACGCCATTACCTTCGGTAAAAACAGTCTGTTCCTGGAAGTGATGACCCTGCTGGGCCTGAAAAATGGCTGGCAGGGTGAGACTAATTTCTGGGGCAGCGCAGTGATCGGCATCGAACAGCTGGCGCAGGCCGGGGAGGTGGATGTCATCTGTTTCGATCACGACAACGACGTGGAGATGCAGCAGCTGATGCGCAGTCCGCTGTGGCAGGCCATGCCGTTTGTCCGCACCAGACGCTTTCAGCGCGTCCCGGCGGTCTGGTATTACGGTGCGACGCTCTCGGCGCTGCACTTTGTTCGCGTGCTGGAACGCGCGCTGGAGACGCACTGATGCGCCATGCTCTGTTTCCCGCAGGCCTCCTCAGCCTGCTGTTTCTGCTCTCACTCAGCCTGACGCTGGTTAATCTGCACCACGCCTTGCCACAGGCTGAATGGTGGCAGGCATTCTGGTCGCCGGCTGTCGATAGCCTGCCGCAGATGGTGTTTCACTACAGCCTGCTGCCACGTACGGCGCTGGCGCTGCTGGTGGGTGCCGGATTGGGGTTAGCCGGTCTGCTGTTTCAGCAGATCCTGCGCAACCCGCTGGCGGAGCCGACCACGCTGGGCGTCTCTTCCGGCGCGCAGCTGGGCATTACCGTCGCGACGCTGTGGCATCTGCCGGGCGGGGCGCTGACACAGCAGTTTGCTGCGCTTAGCGGGGCGCTGCTGGTGGGCGCGCTGGTGTTTGGTGTGGCCTGGGGCAAACGTCTGTCGCCAGTGACGCTGATTCTGGCCGGGCTGGTACTGAGCCTGTACAGCGGCGCAGTGAATCAAATCTTCGCAATCTTCAATCACGATCAGCTGCAGAACATGTTTCTGTGGAGCACCGGCGCGCTGAATCAGATGAGCTGGGAAAACGTGCAGCAGCTCTGGCCGCGCCTGATGCTGGCGTTTGTGCTGGCGCTGGCGCTGCTGCGTCCGCTGACGCTGATGGGGCTGGATGATGGTGTCGCTAAAAACCTGGGTCTGGCGCTCTCTGTGGCGCGGATTGGCGGCCTGGGACTGGCGATTCTGCTCAGCGCACAGCTGGTCAATATCGCCGGTATCATCGGCTTTATCGGGCTGTTTGCACCGCTGCTGGCGAAGCTGCTGGGTGGACGACGACTCCTCACCCGGATGCTGCTGGCACCGCTGACTGGCGCGCTGCTGCTGTGGCTGGCAGACAGTTGCGTATTGTGGCTCAGCACGCACTGGCGCGATATCCCGACCGGCACGGCCACGGCCCTGCTTGGCGTACCGATTCTGCTGTGGCTGCTGCCGCGACTGCGCACCGGTTCAGTGCCGCCTGCGCTGAATCAGGGTGACAATGTGCCCGCCGAGCGACAGAACCTGCTGCGCTGGGCGCTGATCGGTCTCGCTGTTCTGGCGCTGCTGGGATGGGTGGCGCTCGCGTTTGGGCGTGATGCGCAGGGCTGGAGCGGGTCCGCAGGCGAGATGCTGCAATCACTGCTGCCGTGGCGCGCACCGCGCGTGCTGGCGGCGCTGGTAACCGGTCTGATGCTGGGCGTAGCGGGGAGTCTCATTCAGCGGCTGACCGGCAATCCCATGGCCAGCCCGGAAGTGCTGGGCATCAGTTCCGGGGCCGCCTGCGGCGTAGTGGTCATGATGTTCTTTGTGCCAGGCGATGCGATGGCCTGGCTGCTGCCCGCCGGTGCGGTGGGTGCCGCGCTGACGCTGCTGGTGATTATGGCGGTAGCCAGCCGTGGCGGCTTCTCGCCGGAGCGGATGCTGCTGGCAGGTATGGCGCTTAACAGCGCCTTTGTCACCCTGCTGATGCTGCTGCTGGCCAGCGGCGATCCGCGTATGGGCGGGCTGCTGAGCTGGATCTCCGGCTCGACCTATAACATCAGCGGCAGTCAGGCAGTTCAGAGCGCAATTTGCGCGCTGGTGCTGGTCTCGCTGGCCCCGCTGGCGAGTCGCTGGCTGACGCTGCTGCCGCTGGGAAGTGCGACCGCGCGCTCGGCGGGCATGGCATTAACGCCTGCACGGCTGAGTCTGCTGCTGCTGGCGGCAGCACTGACCGCCAGCGCGACGCTGACTATCGGTCCGCTGAGTTTTGTCGGGTTGATGGCTCCGCATATGGCGCGGATGCTGGGATTCCGGCGGGCTTTGCCACAGCTGTTGCTGTCAGGATTGCTGGGAGGCGGGTTGATGATGCTGGCTGACTGGTGCGGGCGGATGCTGGCATTCCCCGATCAAATCCCTGCCGGGCTGATGGCGACGTTTTTAGGTGCGCCTTACTTTATCTGGCTGCTACGGCGTTCAGGTTAAAAAAAGACCGGCGCAAGCCGGTCTCAGACTGCTGACAAACCCAATGAGTGTTGCTCTGGCAGTAATGCATTAGCTAAAAGCGCAGGGAACATGGGCAGAGGAGGAAAGCGTCCCGCGGCAGGGACAAAAACGCCGGGAGCGTTTTTGAACAACGCAACGCGTTGGCCCGTTTACGGGCGCACCTTAGGGATGAGGTGCGTAATCGCGCGGGCCGAGCGGTCATGGATGGTTTAAGCGACTTTCCGATCTGCCCGTGTTCCCTTCGCAGGCTCGGTCTCACAGCTGGGCTGGGCAGACTTTGTCAAAAATCTCAGACCGGCTGCTGCCGGTCTTCGTCTTTAGCGCCGCCGAAATTACAGCTTCGCGAAGCAACGACGCGCAGCGTCAACCGTGCGCTGAATATCTTCTTCGCTGTGCGCCAGTGACATAAAGCCTGCTTCATAGGCTGAAGGCGCAAAGTAAACGCCTTCCTCCAGCATAAGATGGAAGAAGGTTTTAAAGCGCTCTACATCGCAGCGGGTCACATCGGCATAACAGCTCACGCTGTCAGCCTCGGTGAAGAACAGGCCAAACATCCCGCCCACATGGTTGATCACCAGCGGGATATTTTGCTGTTGGGCTGCCTCGCGAAGACCCTCAGCCAGCTGGCGGGTCAGGGCATCCAGCTTTTCGTGCGTACCAGGCTGCGCGATCTGCGTCAGGCAGGCAAAACCGGCGGCCATGGCAATTGGGTTACCAGAAAGCGTCCCCGCCTGATAAACCGGACCGGTCGGGGCCAGCGCGGCCATCACGTCGCGACGGCCACCAAATGCGCCAACCGGCATTCCGCCACCGATAATTTTTCCGAGACAGGTGAGGTCAGGACGCACATTGTAGTGAGCCTGCGCGCCGCCCAGCGCAACGCGGAAACCGGTCATCACTTCATCAATAATCAGCAGTGCGCCGAACTCATCACAGAGCGCGCGCAGGCCTGGCAGGAATTCCGGCTGCGGCGGAATGCAGTTCATGTTGCCGGCAACCGGCTCAGCGATGATGGCCGCGATGGCGTCAGGATATTGCTCAAAGGCGCTGCGCACTGAGTCCAGGTCGTTAAAGGTGCAGGTCAGGGTATGTTTAGCAAAATCAGCCGGTACGCCCGGCGAGTTTGGCTGACCCAGCGTTAAGGCACCGGAACCGGCTTTCACCAGCAGGTGATCAGCGTGACCGTGATAGCAGCCTTCAAACTTGATAATTTTATCGCGGCCGGTAAAGCCACGCGCCAGACGAATCGCGCTCATGGTCGCTTCGGTGCCGGAGTTGACCATCCGCACCATCTCCATGGAGGGAACCAGCTCACATACCAGCTGCGCCATGGTCACTTCCATTTCGGTCGGTGCGCCAAAGCTCAGGCCGCGCTGGGCCGCTTCGATCACGGCATTACGGATCGCCGCGTTATTATGACCCAGCACCATTGGGCCCCATGAGCCGACGTAGTCGATATAGGCTTTGCCATCGGCATCATAGAGATACGCGCCATCAGCGTGTTCAATAAACAGCGGAACGCCGCCCACACCGGTAAATGCGCGTACTGGCGAGTTTACCCCGCCCGGGATCAGGCGTTGTGCCTCAGCAAACAGTTGTTCGGACTTACTCATTTTCGGCTCCAGCGGTTCATAAAAAATATTGCGCCATTCTACGGAAGAGGGACAGCAGACGAAAGGCGGATTCACCCGCAGCGCCCTTAATGAAGGTGAAAGCGGCACAGAGTGCGAAGGGCAGAGCTTGATTGCGCTGAGGTGCTGGCTGATAATAGCGTAATTAAGGTCGTTTTCTGACCTGGGCGTTTACCGGAGTAAAACATGAGTGATGAAGTAGTAGCACTGCCGTTGCAGTTTACCGACGCCGCAGCCACCAAGGTGAAGAACCTGATTGCCGACGAAGAGAACCCGGCGCTGAAACTTCGCGTCTATATCACCGGTGGCGGTTGCAGTGGTTTCCAGTACGGCTTCACCTTTGATGATCAGCTGAATGATGGCGATATGACGATCGAAAAGCAGGGCGTCTCGCTGGTGGTTGACCCGATGAGCCTGCAATATCTGGTGGGCGGTTCGGTGGATTACACCGAAGGTCTGGAAGGCTCACGCTTTATCGTGACCAATCCGAATGCCAAAACCACCTGTGGCTGTGGCTCTTCATTCAGTATCTGATGACGAAGGCCGTCATCGCGACGGCCTCGTTTACCACTCTATTGTGACCAGCCGGTTACTCTGTTTCACACTTCCCTGCGACTGAATCTGACTTTGGGTTACGCGTGGCTGCGCGCTTGCCTGTCTGCCGCAGTTCACCTGCGGCGCGGGCTGACCGTTAGCCGTGTTGATTTCACAGCGTGAATAGATGACAAGCCTGGCGCCTATAGAGCCATTAATCGAGCCCGCAAATGCAGATCCGGCGATCGATAGCCCTATGGCCAGCAGCAGTGCTCTGGTCATAGATGGTTCCTGGTGTTTTAAAAAAGCGCCGTGGCGCTAAAAGGACGGCAAGCATACGTGGCCGGCTCGTCTCTGGTATTGATTAACGGCAAAAAGTGCAGCAACTTTAATCATTTCGCCGACTTATTCAGCGGGATGCAGGGCCACACAGAGTTGCTGCGCCGCCAGCAGCAGTCGGGGGCCTGGCCGGCTCAGCCAGTCCTCGTTGATGGCAATCACCGGCACAGTGAGCTGTGGCCGCCAGAAGTCACGGATGTTCTCAGTCTGCTGTGCACTGCCCGCTGTCACTACGGCCTGAGGATGGCGCATCAGTACCTGCTCACGGCTGACCTGTGGCCAGCTGACGCGACTGTCGGCAAAGATATTCCTGCCACCACATAATGTAATAATCTCATTCTGCAGCGTGGCTGTGGCGGCGGTAAAGAGCGGCTGTTGTCCAAACTGCAAAAACAGCGGAACTGCAGTCAGGTGAGTATAGCGCTGACGCAGTGCGGCTTCCTGCTGTCGTAACGCCTGGGCAGCTCTGCTTGCCTGCTTCGGACTGGGACTCCAGCGGCCCAGATCGGCCAGCGCCGTGAACATTTCATCCAGCGTCAGCGGATCAATCCATTTAACCCGTACGCCGAGCTGCTGCAACTGATCGATCTGCCGCTGCGGATTACCGCCGCGCCAGGCTAAGACCAGATCCGGTTTGAGCTGCAGAATGCGTTCGGCTTTGATGCCCTGCCAGTTGGCAACCTGCTCAATCTGTTTCGCCTGCGGCGGATAGTCAGACCATGCACTGACCGCAATCGGCGTAATCCCGGCAGCAAAGGCGAGTTCGGTAAGGTGGGGAGCGAGGGTGATAACACGGGGCGGTGAGGCAAGCAGGCTGCCGCTCAACAGCAGCAGCCAGCAGAAAAGCAGCGTTTTAGCCACGCGCCAGATGCGCCAGCAGATTCTCCACTAACAGCGAAGATTGCTTCGCCGCTACGCTTAAGAACTCATCAAAGCTGAGGTGCGATTCCTTATCGGCCACATCGGAAATCGCACGGACCACCACAAACGGTACCTGGAACTGATGACAGACGTGACCGATGGCAGTCGCTTCCATCTCAACGGCAATTGCCTGAGGGAACAGGTTGCGAATGCGCGCCAGTGGTTCGGCACCATTGATAAAAGCATCACCGCTCACCACCAGACCGCGTACGGCATTCAAATCCAGCTGCTTAATGCAGGCTTCCGCCGCAGCAATCAGCTTGCTGTCTGCCACAAATGCGGCCGGACACCCCGCCATCTGACCCGGCTCATAACCAAAAGCAGTGACATCAGCATCGTGATAACGTACTTCGTCTGACACCACGATATCGCCGACGCTGAGCAACGGCGCTAAGCCGCCCGCCGAACCGGTGTTGATCACCACATCGGGTTTGCAGAGCTGCAGCAGCAGCGTGGTGCCCAGCGCCGCAGAAGTTTTACCAATGCCCGATTTCAGCAGTGCAACCTCAACGCCCTGCAGGGTGCCGGTATAGATTTCACAACCCGCCAGCGACAGCGTTTGACGGTTTTCAATTTTGTCGCGCAGCAGTGTGACTTCCTGCTCCATCGCGCCAATAATGCCTGCTTTCATAGTGAGTTCCGCTAATGTAAAGAATCAAAATTTAGGGCATAGTCTACCATGGCATCCAGGGGATTAATTCACGAAAAAGTCAGGGGTAATTCATGTCGGCGATCAATTTCAGGAAGAAGATCAGCTTCTCGCGCCCTTATACCAGTCGAAAAGATCCGGAAGGTGAATATTACATTACCCGCCATTTTGAGAGCGACCGTGGACGGATTATCAACTCAGCTGCCATCCGGCGACTCCAGCAGAAAACGCAGGTCTTTCCGCTGGAGCGCAATGCCGCTGTCCGTTCCCGACTGACGCACTCGCTGGAGGTGCAGCAGACCGGACGCTACATTACCAAAGAGATCCTGCAAACCCTGAAGATCCAGGGCGGGCTGGCGCAGTATGGTCTGGATGAGCTTGAAGGCGCATTTGAAAGCCTGATCGAAATGGCGTGTCTGCTGCATGACGTGGGTAATCCGCCGTTTGGTCATTTTGGCGAGGCAGCCATTAACGACTGGTTTGAAGAGAACCTGGCTGCCGAACTGGTCGATCCGCTGGTGGCGGGCGTTGAAGGGGATACGCAGCGTAAAGCCTTTGATGAGCTGAATGCCATGATCCGCCAGGATCTCTGCCATTTTGAGGGCAACGCGCAGGCTATCCGTATGGTGCATACGCTACTGCAGCTCAATCTTAGCTACTCTCAGGTCGCCTGTATCCTCAAATATACTGCACCTGCCTGGTGGCAGGGGGAAAAGCCCGCTGAATTTAGCGTCTTAATGAAGAAACCTGGCTTTTATCTCTCTGAGCAGGATTATATTGCGGATTTGCGTGCTGCCACCAATATGGAAGAACATCATCGCTTTCCGCTCACCTATATAATGGAAGCGGCGGATGATATCTCCTATTGCATTGCCGATTTGGACGACGCTGTAGAAAAAGATATCTTTAATGTTGAGAGTTTGTTTGAATTTCTCAATAAAGCCTGGGGGCCGGTGAAAAATAATGACGCCTTTAGCCGGACTATTGGCGAAGCCTGGCGTGAAGCCTGCAGTAAAAAACGCCGCAGCCGCAGCGATCAATTTTTTATGTCATTACGCGTAAATGTTCAGAGCGTGCTGGTCAGTTACGCGGTGAAACGTTTTGTTGATAATCTTCCTGCAATATTCGAGGGAAGTTTTAACCATGCGCTGCTGGAAGATGAGGGTGAAGAGGGCCGTTTACTGCAACTGTTTAAGACCGTTGCGCGCCAGCAGGTGTTTAATCACTCCGAAGTTGAACAGCTGGAGCTGCAGGGCTACCGCGTGATTAAAGGGCTGCTGGAGATCTATCAGCCGTTGATGCGCCTGAATTATGAAGCCTTTAGCACGCTGATGAATGAGGATTTTTTACGCCAGCACCCGATTGAAACGCGGCTTTTTCATAAACTCTCGGGGAAACACCGCAAAGCCTATTTGCACAAGATGCGTAATCTGGTTGTGGAGCATAAATATCAGCGGCTGTTGTGGGAGCGTTATTATCGCTTCCGGCTTATTCAGGATTATATTAGCGGCATGACCGATCTCTATGCCTGGGATGAGTACCGGCGGCTGATGGCAGTAGAATAAGCCGCCGATTGTAAAGAGCGCGAATAAATTTTTACCTTTGACTTAAACTTTTAAAGGAACTTCGCGCTAAAACATTTATCTCACCTTTCGACCACAGCAATGGTCTGAACAGTAATCTTATTGAGAAACGAAAAATGAAAAAAAAGACTTTAGTGTTAAGTGCGCTGGCGTTGAGCCTGAGCATGGCGCTCGCCCCTGTTACTGTTTCTGCTGCGCAAACGGCCTCTTCCGAAAGCCAGCAACTGCCAAGCCTGGCTCCCATGCTGGAGAAGGTGATGCCGTCTGTGGTCAGTATCAGCGTTGAGGGCACTACCACAGTAAAAACCCCACGCATGCCGCAGCAGTTTCAGCAATTCTTTGGCGACAATTCGCCATTCTGTCAGGACGGTTCCCCATTCCAGGATTCACCCATGTGCCAGAACGGTGGCGGTGCAGGCGGTAACGGTGGCGCACCAGCCCCTGATACCCAGCAGGAAAAATTCCGGGCACTGGGTTCGGGCGTGATTATCAATGCCGAAAAAGGCTATGTGGTGACCAACAACCACGTGGTGAATAATGCCACCAAAATTCAGGTGCAGCTCAGCGACGGTCGCCGCTATGACGCAAAAGTCATCGGTAAAGATCCCAGCTCTGACATTGCACTGATTCAGTTGCAGGAAGCCAAAAATCTGACCGCCGTGAAAATCGCTGACTCTGACAATCTGCGCGTCGGTGACTACACCGTGGCCATCGGTAACCCGTATGGACTGGGTGAAACCGTGACCTCCGGTATCGTTTCGGCACTGGGACGCAGCGGCCTGAATGTAGAAAATTACGAAAACTTTATCCAGACGGATGCGGCAATTAACCGGGGCAACTCCGGTGGTGCGCTGGTTAACCTTAACGGTGAACTGATTGGGATTAACACCGCGATTCTGGCGCCGGATGGCGGTAACATCGGTATCGGCTTTGCTATTCCAGGCAACATGGTGAAAAACCTGACGGCGCAGATGGTTGAGTTCGGACAGGTGAAACGTGGCGAGCTGGGCGTGCAGGGCACGGAACTGAACTCCGAACTGGCAAAAGCGATGAAAGTCGATGCACAGCGTGGTGCATTTGTCAGCCAGGTATTGCCAGACTCTGCAGCTGCAAAAGCGGGCATCAAAGCGGGTGACGTGATTGTCTCCATGAACGGCAAACCGCTGAGCAGCTTTGCTTCGCTGCGTGCAGAAGTGGGTTCACTGCCGGTGGGCACTACCCTGAAACTGGGTCTGCTGCGTGAAGGCAAACCGGTCGATGTTTCTGTTCAGTTGCAGCAGAGCAGCCAGGCGAAAGTGCAGTCCGCCACCATTTACAACGGCATTGAAGGGGCTGACCTTAGCAATGTTGAAACCGGTGACAAAGGCGTTCGCGTTGATAATGTGAAAGCGGGCAGTGCCGCAGCGCGTATCGGCCTGAAGAAGGGTGACGTGATTCAGGGCGTCAACCAGCAGCCGGTAACCAACCTCGGCGAGCTGCGCAAAGTCCTCGACACTAAGCCAGCCGTTCTGGCGCTGAATGTGAAGCGCGGCGACAGCAGCATCTACCTGCTGATGCAGTAGCGGAACGACTACTGATAAAGAGGCGGACTGCGGTCCGCTTTTTTATGCCCGGGATTTGCCCTGGCAGAGTGTGATGCTCACCGCAAATTCGGCAAATGACCGCCTGGCTCTGTGCAAATGCACAATGTTCAGCCTGCCTTCCATGCGTATTCTGTTTCTCCCCCTCTTTTTCAGGAGTAATGGATGGCTACCTATCACCTTGATGCCCGGCTGGCACAGGATATCGTGGCGCGCACCATGAAAATTATTGACAGCAATGTCAATGTGATGGATGCGCGGGGCCGCATTATCGGCAGCGGTGACCGGGAACGCATTGGGGAGTTGCACGAAGGTGCGCTGCTGGTGCTTTCGCAGGGTCGCGTAGTCGACATTGATGATGCGGTGGCTAAACATCTTCATGGCGTACGGCCTGGTATTAACCTGCCGCTGCGCATTGATGGTGATATCGTCGGGGTGATTGGCCTGACCGGCGAGCCGCTGGCATTGCGGCACTACGGCGAGCTGGTCTGCATGACCGCAGAGATGATGCTGGAGCAGGCGCGGCTTCTGCATATGCTGGCACAGGACAGTCGTCTGCGTGAAGAGCTGGTGCTGAATCTCATCCGCAGCGATACCCTGTCGCCACAGCTGACCGAATGGGCTCAGCGGCTCGGCATCGATCTCAATCAACCGCGTGTGGTGGCCGTTCTGGAGGTTGATAGCGGTCAGCTTGGCGTCGACAGCGCGATGTCAGAGCTACAGCAGTTGCAAACGCTGCTGACCACACCGGAGCGCGATAATCTGATCGCCATTGTGTCATTGACCGAAATGGTGGTGCTAAAACCAGCCCTGAATGGGCATGGGCGTTACGATCAGGATGATCATCGCCGCCGCGTGGGGCAGTTGCTGCAGCGGATGAAAGAGAGCGGACATCTCCGGATGCGCATCGCGCTGGGTAACTTCTTTACCGGGCCAGGCAGCATCGCACGCTCCTACCGGACTGCGCGCACCACCATGATGGTGGGCAAGCAGCGTATGCCCGAGGTGCGCAGCTATTTTTATCAGGATCTGGTACTGCCGGTGCTGCTCGACAGCTTGCGCGGCGGCTGGCAGGCCAATGAGCTCGCCCGGCCGCTGGCGAAACTTAAAAGCATGGATAACAATGGCTTGCTGCGCCGCACGCTGATCGCCTGGTTCACCCATAACGTTCAGCCGAGCGCTACCGCACGTGCGCTGTTCATTCATCGCAATACGCTGGAGTACCGTCTGAACCGGATTTCTGAACTGACCGGGCTGAATCTGGGCCATTTTGACGACAGGCTGTTGCTCTATGTGGCTTTGCAACTGGATGAGCAGGGGTAAGGGGCAGGTTTGCGACATAAAAAAAGGCCAGCAAAGCTGGCCTCTCTTGTCGGACAGGACATTAACGGCTGTTACGGGTTAATTTTTCCAGGTCCGATTCAATTTCTGAGATCTTGTGGGCGACCACGCTTTCCAGGTGACGCAGGTCATCCAGAATTTTACGTTTCAGATCCACTTCAACCTGATCGCGCTGGCAAATCTGGTCCAGTTCATCGATGACATAACGCAGATTCGGGCTGATTTCCTGAACTTCTTTGTAGCCCTGCGTCGCGTGATCGGCAACGACAGTTTTGCGCTGGCGCGGATATTTGAATTTAACACTCTTCGCGAAAAACTCGCCTTTATCTTTGCGGAAATAGATCTTCAGAATGTCGTTATTAGCTTCCTGACGCAGGCTGTAGCGGTCAATGTCGTCCGGGTTACTAATACCTAAGCTTTTCAGATTGTCATACATAGCGTTGTTTCCATCAAAAGTGAGAAGCGCGCAGACTTGTTCATGACGTCCGTCAACTGTAGACATAAATAAGCGGGATGAACATTGCGCGACAGGATTTAACTGGCGCGGATTATGACCTGGATAAAAACTAAACGCACCAGTTAATTCGCGTCGCGAAGCATGTTCTTTGGTTATGGCTGTAAAGAAAAGATGACAGGCTGGTTTCCAGCCCGTCAGTTAAATCAGTCGATGATGCGCAGCAGTTCGTTGATACCGGTTTTGCCCTGCGTTTTGGCATCGACTTTCTTCACGATCACGGCACAGTAAAGGCTGTAGCTGCCATCTTTGGACGGTAGATTACCTGAGACCACGACGGAGCCGGCCGGTACACGACCATAGTGTACTTCGCCTGTTTCGCGGTCATAAATTTTGGTGCTCTGACCGATGTAAACGCCCATTGAGATCACTGAGCCTTCTTCAACAATCACGCCTTCAACGATTTCAGAACGTGCGCCAATGAAGCAGTTGTCTTCGATAATGGTCGGGTTGGCCTGCAGCGGTTCCAGCACGCCGCCGATACCCACGCCGCCAGAAAGGTGAACGTTTTTACCAATCTGCGCACAGGAGCCGACGGTCGCCCAGGTGTCTACCATGGTGCCTTCGTCTACGAATGCGCCGATGTTGACGTAAGAAGGCATCAGTACCGTGTTGCGGGCGATATAGGCACCCTGACGCACAGCCGCAGGCGGCACGACGCGGAAGCCTGCTGCTTTGAAACGCGCTTCGTCCCAGCCGGCAAATTTCATTGGCACTTTGTCGTAAAAGCGGGTTTCTGAACCCTCCATCACCTGGTTATCATTGATGCGGAAAGAGAGCAGCACTGCTTTCTTCAGCCACTGATGCGTTACCCACTCGCCGTCGATCTTCTCAGAAACGCGCAGCTCACCGCTGTCCAGCAGAGAGATCACCTGGTTGATGGCATCACGGGTTTCGCTGTTAACGCTGGCAGGGGTAATGTCAGCGCGACGTTCGAAGGCGGATTCAATAACGCTCTGTAACTGTTGCATATTTTTTTCCTGATCTGTCATGTGCGATGCCGGGCAATAACCCGACACAAGTAAAGAGATTAATGTTTACAAATCGAGTCTGGTCACACTTTATCGTTTGGATTAAGGGCCTCTGTCAACCGTTGTTGCAACGCTTTGCGCATTTCTTCGTCCAGAGCCTGACGTTCACTGTTGGCCAGAATAAATAAATCTTCGACCCGCTCACCGATGGTGCTGATGCGTGCGCCGTGCAGTGAGACACCGAGATCGGCAAAGACTTCACCCACCCGCGCCAGCAGGCCAGGCTGGTCCAGCGCCACCAGTTCAAGGTAGCTGCGACGGTCGGTGTGCGTCGGCAGGAAATTAACCTCGGTATCCACGCTGAAATGCCGCAGTTTGGCCGACGGACGACGGGTTCGTGGCGGCACCCAGTCAGACTGGGTGATCGCCTGCTCCAGCGCCTGAATGATCATCGGATGGCGATCCGGTGATAGCGGGCTGCCATCCGGCTCAAGCACAATAAAGGTATCCATGGCCATGCCGTCGCGGCTGGTAAAGATTTGCGCGTCGTGGACGCTGAGATTGCGCCGGTCGAGTTCTCCGGCGACGGCGGCAAACAGGTGCGGACGATCGGGGCTCCAGATGAAAATTTCGGTTCCGCCGCGTGTGGCCTGTGGGCTGACCAGCACTAATGGTTTCTTCAGGTCGTGAACCAGTAAGTGGCGGGCATGCCAGGCAATCTGATTCGGCGTATGGCGCAGGAAATAATCTGCGCGGCAGCGATTCCAGATCTGGTGCAGGTGCTCTTCATCGATGTTGTCCATCCGCAGCAGCGCCAGCGCCTGCAGGCGATGGTGACGCACCCGCTCACGCAGGTCCGGACTGTTTTCCATGCCGCGTCGCAGCTGCTTCTCGGTAGCGAAAAAGAGCTCACGCAGCAGGCTCTGCTTCCAGCTGTTCCACAGACTTTCGTTGGTGGCGCAGATATCGGCGACGGTCAGGCAAACCAGATAGCGCAGCCGGTTCTCATTCTGCATCACCTCAGCGAACTGCTGGATAACCGTGGGGTCCTGAATATCGCGCCGTTGCGCCGTCACCGACATCAGCAGATGATGGCGAACCAGCCAGGCCACCAGCTGCGTTTCACGCGAGTTCAGGCCATGCATTTCAGCGAAATCGAGCGCATCCTGTGCGCCGAGAATAGAGTGATCGCCGCCGCGCCCTTTAGCAATGTCGTGCAGCAGTGCTGCCATCAGCAAGAGCTCCTGCTGCGGCAGACGCGGCCATAACTCTACGCAGAGCGGATGCTGCGGACGGGTGGTTTCATTGGCAAAGCTTTCCAGCTTCTGCAACACGCGGATAGTGTGCTCATCCACGGTGTAAGCGTGGAACAGGTCGAACTGCATCTGTCCGACAATATGGCCCCACAGCGGCGTGTAAGCCCATAATACGCTGTGGCGGTGCATCGGCACCAGTGCCCGACTGACCGCGCCGGGATGGCGCAGAATTGACATAAAGGTACGTCGCGCTTCCGGAATCTGGCACAGCGGCTGTTTAAGGTGGCGACGCGCATGGCGCAGATGACGCAGGGTAGTGGAGTAGATCCCTTTGATGCTGTCGTTGCGCACCATGACATAGAACATACGCAGAATAGCCTGCGGTTCGCGGGTAAACAGCATTTCGTCTCGCAGGTCGATCAAATTGCCACGCAGCTGGAAATCGTCATCGACAGGTCTCGGTTTTTCGCTGGTAGAGAGCGCCAGAATCGCCTCATCAAACAGCTGGAGCAGCATCTGATTCAGTTCGCCGATACGCCGCGTGACGCGATAGAAATCTTTCATCATCCGCTCGACCGGCTCATTGCCTTCGCCCTGGTAATTCAGGCGCTGCGCCACGCTGAGCTGGCGATCAAACAGCAGGCGATTATCGTAGCGGGGCAGGGAGAGATGCAGGGCAAAACGGATGCGCCAGAGAAATTCCTGGCATTCATTGAGTTCGCTGCGCTCCGCGTCGGTGAGGAAACCAAAGCCAACCATTTCATCCAGCGTCGTGGCGCCAAAATGGCGTCGGGCGACCCACTGCAGCGTGTGGATGTCGCGCAGGCCACCCGGACTGCTCTTGATGTCCGGCTCAAGGTTATAGCTGGTGCCGTGGTAACGCTTGTGGCGTTCCTGCTGTTCTTCGATTTTGGCGGCAAAGAAGGTGGATGAGGGCCAGAAGCCGTCACTGAAGATGTTTTTCTGCAGTTCCAGAAACAGCGCCACGTCGCCGGTCAGCATCCGCGACTCAATCAGGTTGGTGGCAACGGTCAGGTCAGACAGCCCCTCAAGCAGACACTCTTCCAGCGTACGGACGCTATGACCCACTTCCAGCTTGAGGTCCCACATCAGCGTCAGCAGATCGCTGGTACGCTGGGCAGCCTGTTCATTCAGCGGCAGGCGGCTGAGGATCAGGACATCAATATCAGAGAGCGGATGCAGTTCGGCACGGCCATAGCCCCCCACGGCGACCAGCGCAATAGAGGGCATCGCATCAAAGCCATAGAAGCGCCACAGGCGACGCAGCAGCCGATCGATAAACAGCGTGCGGGCATCTATCAGCGGTTCAACGGCTTCACCGGCATCAAATGCGGCAGCCAGATGCTGCTGAAACTGCTCCAGCCGCGGCTTCAGCATGTCGCGGGTCAGCTGATCGTCACCCCATTCGGCCGGCGAATCGACCAGACCGTTTTTTACCTCTTCCGACAGACTCACGCTCATGCAGCTCTTCTCTGTTTTTTAGCCAAAAAAAAGCCGGCTCATCGCCGGCTTGATCTGTGTGAGGAACATTACCCTTCAGCAACGAGCACGGCAGGAATCGTGTCATCTTTACGCAGGGTTAAAATCTCACAGCCGTTTTCCGTCACCACAATAGTATGCTCATACTGTGCGGACAAGCTGCGATCTTTGGTTTTTACCGTCCAGCCATCTTTCATTGTGCGGATGCGGTAATCACCGGCATTGACCATCGGTTCTACTGTAAAGGTCATGCCCGCCTGTAACACCACGCCGCTATCATCGGCATCGTAATGCAGCACCTGCGGTTCTTCGTGGAAGCCCTTGCCGATGCCGTGACCGCAATATTCGCGCACAACAGAGAAGTCATTCGCTTCCACATACTTCTGGATAGCACGACCCAGCTCGCGCAGACGAATGCCGGGCTTAATCAGACGCAGGGAAAGATAAAGGCTCTCCTGCGTGACGCGGCACAGTCGCTCACCCTGAATGGTCGGTTTACCAACGATAAACATCTTTGAGGTATCACCGTGGTACTCATCTTTAATCACGGTGACATCAATATTGACGATATCACCCTCTTTCAATGGTCGGTCATCGCTGGGAATGCCGTGGCACACCACTTCGTTAACGGAGATGCAGACCGACTTCGGAAAGCCGTGATAGCCGAGGCAGGCAGAGACCGCCTGTTGCTTTTGGGTAATGTGCTCGTGGCAGATGCGGTCCAGTTCACCGGTGGTCACACCCGGTTTCACGTAGGGTTCGATCATCTCCAGCACCTCGGCGGCCAGTCGGCCCGCGACGCGCATTTTTCCGATTTCTTCAGGGGTTTTAATTGAAATTGCCATTAAATTAATCCGCATTTGTCGAAATTTTCGACAATAATAAGTTCTGTGCTGTCATGTTAGCAGCCAGCAAATGGGCTGCCAAATAGAGAACGCGCTGGCCTCTGGCAGCGATCATTTATTGGCGTCACTGGGCTGGTTGTGATATAAAGCGCGCCGACGATTCTCTGTATGGCCGTTTCGGTCAGCAGGAAACGCATAACTCTCATTATGTGTACTAAAACACACATGTATCGACACATACGCCGGGGTGCCTTGAAAGAGGTCGGTCGTATGGGATACATGGAGGCCCAACCCCAATCAAACTTTAGAGGTTTTATCATGGCAACTGTTTCCATGCGCGACATGCTCCAGGCTGGTGTTCACTTCGGTCACCAGACCCGTTACTGGAACCCAAAAATGAAGCCATTCATCTTTGGTGCTCGTAACAAGGTTCACATCATCAACCTGGAAAAAACGGTTCCTATGTTCAACGAAGCTCTGGCTGAACTGAACAAGATCGCTTCCCGTAAAGGTAAGATCCTGATCGTAGGGACTAAGCGCGCTGCTGCTGAAGCGGTAAAAGAGTCTGCACTGAGCTGCGACCAGTTCTTCGTAAACCACCGCTGGTTAGGTGGCATGCTGACTAACTGGAAAACCGTGCGTCAGTCAATCAAACGTCTGAAAGATCTGGAGACTCAGTCTCAGGATGGTACTTTCGACAAACTGACCAAAAAAGAAGCGCTGATGCGTGCGCGTGAGCTGGCCAAGCTGGAAAACAGCCTGGGCGGTATCAAAGACATGGGCGGTCTGCCAGACGCGCTGTTTGTTGTTGATGCTGACCACGAACACATCGCAATCAAAGAAGCAAACAACCTGGGTATCCCGGTATTTGCTATCGTTGATACCAACTCAGATCCAGATGGCGTTGATTTCGTTATCCCAGGTAACGACGATGCGATCCGTGCTGTAAACCTGTACCTGACTGCCGTTGCGACCACCGTTCGCGAAGGCCGCTCTCAGGACCTGGCTGAGCAAGCTGAAGAAGCGTCTTTAGAAAACGCTTAATTAAGGTTTGCTCTGCATAAGAGCCCTTAGCATTCAGATGTGATCTGTAAGGGGCCGATAGTGGCCCCTTTATTTATCTAAGTCTGTTACGCCCCCAACCGGACGGCGGGACAGAGTAAATTTTCCGCAAATAAGTGTCTGCAGGTACCTATGTACACAGGCACGAACCGAGGATTCTGGAATGGCTGACATTACCGCTGCATTGGTGAAAGAACTGCGCGAGCGTACTGGCGCTGGCATGATGGATTGCAAAAAAGCGCTGACTGAAGCGAACGGCGACATTGAGCTGGCGATTGAGAACATGCGTAAGTCTGGCGCAATCAAAGCAGCGAAAAAAGCAGGCAACGTTGCTGCTGATGGCGTAATCAAAACCAAAATCGTTGGCGACTACGGCGTGATCCTGGAAGTTAACTGCCAGACTGACTTCGTAGCAAAAGATGGCGGTTTCCAGGCGTTCGCAGACAAAGTTCTGGATGCGGCTGCCGCTGATCGCGTTACTGACGTTGAAGTTCTGAAAGCGCAGTTCGAAGAAGAGCGCGTTGCACTGGTTGCTAAAATCGGTGAGAACATCAACATCCGTCGCGTTGCCATCCTGGAAGGCGCAGAGCTGGGCAGCTACCTGCACGGCGCGCGTATCGGCGTTCTGGTTTCAGCGAAAGGCGCTAACGAAGATCTGATCAAACAGATCGCGATGCACGTTGCAGCGAGCAAGCCTGAATTCGTTAAGCCAGAAGACGTTTCTGCTGACGTGGTCGATAAAGAGTACCAGGTTCAGCTGGATATCGCGATGCAGTCTGGTAAGCCAAAAGAGATCGCAGAGAAGATGGTTGAAGGCCGTATGAAGAAATTCACCGGCGAAGTCTCTCTGACAGGTCAGGCTTTCGTTATCGACCCAAGCAAAACCGTTGGCCAGGCTCTGAAAGAGCAGGGCGCTGACGTGATCAACTTCATCCGCTTCGAAGTGGGCGAAGGCATCGAGAAAGTTGAGTCTGACTTCGCTGCAGAAGTTGCAGCAATGTCCAAACAGTCTTAATGCTCTGAAAGAACCGCCAGATGGCGGTTCTTTTTTGTCTGTGAATCGCAACAGACACGTTTTCAGTTTCATCCCAATAGCATTTTCTTTGCGGTAAGCGGATGATCGATCAGAATTTACTTCTCCTTTACACCCAATCTTCCAGGAAGAACTGACCATGGCGACCAACGCAAAACCTGTTTATCAACGTATCCTGCTTAAACTCAGCGGCGAAGCTCTGCAAGGCGCTGAAGGTTTTGGTATCGACGCGAGTGTGCTTGACCGCATGGCACAAGAGGTAAAAGAGCTGGTTGAACTGGGCATTCAGGTTGGCGTGGTAATTGGCGGAGGGAACCTGTTCCGCGGCGCGAGCCTGCAGCAGGCAGGTATGAACCGCGTCGTAGGTGACCACATGGGTATGCTGGCAACCGTAATGAACGGCCTGGCGATGCGTGATGCACTGCACCGCGCCTATGTGAATGCACGCCTGATGTCAGCGATTCCACTGAATGGCGTCTGTGACAACTACAGCTGGGCAGAAGCCATCAGCCTGCTGCGTAACAACCGCGTCGTCATCTTCTCCGCCGGTACCGGCAACCCGTTCTTTACCACCGACTCTGCGGCGTGTCTGCGCGGCATTGAGATTGAAGCGGACGTGGTACTGAAGGCGACCAAGGTTGACGGTGTCTACTCTGCCGATCCGGTGAAAAGCCCGGACGCGACGCTGTATGATCAACTGACCTATGCCGAAGTCCTGGATAAAGAGCTGAAAGTGATGGATCTGGCGGCCTTTACCCTGGCACGTGACCACAAATTACCTATCCGTGTTTTCAACATGAATAAACCTGGCGCACTGCGTCGCGTAGTGATGGGTGAAAAAGAAGGCACCCTGATTACGCATTAATACCCGAGGCGAGATAAAATAAGGTATATTCTGTCAGCGCGATGAGAATGCATCGCGCACCAGTCAGGATTATCGATGATTATCGATCCCGCTTCCGGTTATGCCGGAACTGGCCAGGTCAAACCGAATCCAAGGGTTTCAACGTGATTAACGACATCAAAAAAGATGCTGACACGCGCATGGAAAAATGCGTTGAAGCATTCAAAACTACCATCAGCAAAGTGCGTACCGGTCGTGCGTCACCTTCGCTGCTCGACGGCATCGTCGTCGAATATTACGGCACGCCGACGCCACTGCGTCAGCTGGCTTCTGTCACTGTGGAAGATTCACGCACGCTGAAAATCAACGTGTTTGATCGTTCACTGAGCCAGGCAGTCGAAAAAGCGATCATGAAGTCCGATCTCGGTCTGAACCCAAGTTCAGCCGGTACTGACATCCGTGTTCCGCTGCCAGCGCTGACAGAAGAGCGTCGTAAAGATCTGATTAAAATCGTGCGCGGCGAAGCCGAGCAGGGCCGGGTGTCGGTACGTAACGTCCGTCGCGATGCCAACGATAAAATCAAAGCGCTGCTGAAAGATAAAGAAATCAGCGAAGACGACGAACGTCGTGCGCAGGATGAAGTGCAAAAAATGACCGATGCGTACATCAAGAAAGTTGATGCTGCACTGTCAGAAAAAGAGACGGAGCTGATGGATTTCTGATTCCATCACTGCCGGACAAAACGCCGTACAGAGAGGTATTCATATGAATGCGACATCTGGCGGCGTTTTACATTGTGCCTGCGGGCACGCTGACTTCACACGGAAAGCCTCATGAAGCGATTAACTCTGCTGGGATCCACTGGCTCGATCGGCACCAGTACGCTGGCGGTGGTTCGCGCCAACCCAGAGCTTTATCAGATTACGGCGCTGGTTGCTGGCCATAACGTGGCGCTGATGGCCGAACAGTGTGCGGTCTTTACGCCACGCTACGCCTGTATGGCAGACGACACTTCTGCCGCTGCGCTGCGTGAGCGACTGAGAGCAATCAGGGTCAATACTGAAGTGCTCTCCGGCGTTCAGGCAGCCTGTGAGCTGGCCGCGCTGGATGAGGTGGATCAGGTGATGGCGGCCATTGTCGGTGCGTCAGGTTTGCTGCCAACGCTGGCCGCCATTCGCGCCGGTAAAACGGTACTGCTGGCCAACAAAGAATCGCTTGTCACCTGCGGCCGTTTGTTTATGGAGGCGGTGCGTCATCATAACGCGCAGTTACTACCGGTCGACAGCGAGCATAACGCCATTTTTCAGAGTTTACCGGCTACCATCCAGCATCAGTTAGGTTACGCTGACCTGCGGGATAATGGCATTGAGTCAATTATCCTTACGGGATCGGGTGGTCCTTTTCGTGACACAGATTTAACGGATCTCAGCGCCATGTCGCCGGATCAGGCCTGTGCTCATCCGAACTGGTCGATGGGGAGAAAAATCTCTGTCGATTCGGCCACCATGATGAATAAAGGTCTTGAGTACATTGAAGCCCGTTGGTTGTTTAATGCCAGCGCAGCGCAGATGGAAGTGATCCTTCATCCACAGTCGGTGATTCACTCTATGGTGCGATACTGCGATGGCAGCGTGCTGGCTCAGTTAGGTTCTCCCGATATGCGTACGCCCATTGCCCATAGCATGGCCTGGCCTTCGCGTATCAAAGCAGGCGTGACGCCGCTGGATTTTACCCGCATGTCGGCGCTGAGCTTTGCAGAACCTGATTTTAGTCGCTATCCCTGCCTGAAACTGGCCATTGATGCCTGTGATGCAGGGCAGGCGGCGACCACCACGCTGAATGCAGCCAACGAGGTTGCCGTTGCGGCTTTCCTGCATCACCAGATCCGCTTCACCGACATCGCGGCGCTTAATAGCGCGGTGATGGCGGCACAGGTGTGTCCGGAGCCTGATTCGGTGGACGCTGTCCTTGAAATTGATCGCTCCGCGCGCGCGCTGGCGGCAGAAATGTTGCCGCGCTTCACGTCGTGAAGCCGGTCGTTATGAGGCCATTTGTTCGCTTCAGGTGAAAATGGTATAGTCGCTGGCTCGCGTTTCACGATCTGTCACCGAATTCGGTGTGGCCCGGCACCAAAAACGTGTCGGGATTTGAATCGGGCGCAATGTATTCAGAAACCACAGCATTTCTGATGAAAGGAATTGGTTAAGCGTTATGTCGTCTAACAATCACAACAACACTGATGACCAGCAGGGAAACGGTCCGCGCCACGTCGCTATCATCATGGATGGCAACGGTCGCTGGGCCAAAAATCAGGGAAAATTGCGCATTTCAGGCCACAAAGCGGGCGTTAAATCGGTACGCCGTGCCGTCAGCTTTGCGGTCAGCAACAATCTTGAAGCCCTGACGCTTTACGCCTTCAGCAGTGAAAACTGGAGCCGTCCGGCGCAGGAAGTCACCGCGTTAATGGAACTGTTTGTCTGGGCGCTCGACAGCGAAGTAAAAAGCCTGCACAAACACAACGTTCGCTTACGCGTCATTGGCGATACCAGCCGTTTCAGCCCGCGTATTCAGGAACGTATTCGCCGTTCTGAGACGCTGACCGCAAATAATAGTGGCCTGACGCTCAACATTGCTGCCAACTATGGCGGCCGTTGGGATATTATCGAAGGCGTAAAAAAACTGGCTGAGCAGGTGCAGGAAGGATTACTGCGTCCTGACCAGATTACCGAAGAGAGCCTGACGTCGCAGCTCTGTATGCAGGAGCTGGCGCCAGTGGATTTAGTGATAAGGACCGGGGGAGAGCATCGGATTAGCAACTTCCTGCTGTGGCAGATTGCCTATGCTGAATTCTATTTTACCGATGTGCTCTGGCCGGATTTCGATGAACACGTTTTTGAAGGTGCACTGAATGCATTCTCTCTGCGGGAGCGTCGTTTTGGCGGCGCTGCACCAGGCGGCGCCTGAGCAATCTGGGGGTAACCTTTGCTGAAGTCTCGTCTGATTACCGCGCTGATATTAATTCCGCTGGTAATAGCTGCGCTGTTCTGGTTACCACCTGTGGGCTTTGCCCTTACAACCATCGTTATCTGCATGCTGGCCGCCTGGGAATGGGGTCAGTTTGCAGGGATGGCATCACGGCAACAGCGCGTCTGGCTGGCTGTACTTTGTGGTCTGCTGCTGGCGCTGATGCAGTTTACGCTGCCACCTTATCAACACACGGTGCATCTGCCCCAGGTCGCGACATCGCTTTGGGTGTCGCTGGTGTGGTGGGTCGTTGCACTGCTGCTGGTCCTCTCCTATCCCGCATCTGCGGCCTTCTGGCGTGATTCGCGCCCGCTCCGCTTACTGTTTGGCGTGTTAACGCTGGTGCCTTTTTTCTGGGGCATGGTGGCGCTGCGCCAGTATCACTATGAAACCGATCACTTCGCCGGTGCCTGGTGGCTGCTGTTTGTGTTGCTGCTGGTGTGGGGTGCGGATTCAGGTGCCTATATGTTTGGCAAGATGTTCGGCAAACACAAGCTGGCACCGAAGGTCTCGCCAGGTAAAACCTGGGAAGGCTTCCTGGGCGGCCTGGTCTCCTCTGCGCTGATTGCGCTGCTGTTTGCCTCGCTGGCGCCGCTGACGGTCTCCACCGGTACGCTGGTGATTTGCGCGGTTATCGCAACGCTGGCCTCCGTGCTGGGCGACCTCACTGAGAGTATGTTTAAACGTGAAGCGGGTATCAAAGATAGTGGCAATCTGATACCGGGTCACGGCGGCATTCTTGATCGCATTGATAGTCTGACTGCGGCGGTGCCGGTGTTTGCCTGTTTATTGCTGCTGGTGTTCCGCACCCTTTAAGGACAGGCAAAGATGTTGAGCATAATCTGGAGTTTCTTCGCCTTTATCGTTGCGCTGGGCGTGTTGATCACCGTTCATGAGTTTGGCCATTTCTGGGTCGCTCGTCGCTGTGGCGTCAAAGTTGAGCGCTTTTCCATTGGGTTTGGTAAGTCGCTCTGGCAGCGCCGTGACCGCCACGGCACGGAATTTGTCATCGCGCTGATTCCCCTTGGTGGCTACGTGAAAATGCTCGACGAACGTGTCGAAAGCGTGCCAGCCGAGCTGCGTCATCAGGCTTTTAATAATAAAGCCGTCTGGCAACGCGCCTCTATCATCGCGGCAGGTCCTGTCGCTAACTTCCTCTTTGCCATCTTTGCCTACTGGGTTGTATTTATTCACGGCGTGCCTGGTGTGCGCCCGGTGATCGGTGAAATTTTAAACGGTTCGGTCGCTGCGGAAGCGCAAATTGCGCCCGGCATGGAACTTAAGGCCGTTGACGGTATCGAAACGCCTGACTGGGATGCTGTGCGTATGGCGCTGGTGGGTAAAATCGGCGACAGCAGCACCACGTTAACGGTGGCACGATTTGGCGAGGACGCGACTCAGCAGAAGCAGCTGGATTTGCGTAACTGGCAGTTTGAGCCTGATAAGCAGGATCCGGTCGTCGCGTTAGGTATTCAGCCTCGCGGTCCGCAAATTGAGACAACACTGGCAGAAGTACAGGCGAATTCGCCAGCCAGTGAAGCCGGTTTGCAAGCAGGCGACAGGATCGTTAAAGTCGATGGTCAGCCATTATCGCAGTGGCAGACGTTTGTCACCCAGGTCCGGGACAATCCCGGCAAAAGCATGGCGCTTGAGGTGGATCGCGGCGGTGAATCAATTGCACTGACGATGACGCCAGAAGCGAAAGCTGGCACGACAGCGGGCTTTGCGGGTGTGATTCCGCGCATTGTTCCGCTGCCCGAAGAGTACAAGACGGTAAGGCAGTATGGCGCGTTTGCGGCTATCGGTGAGGCCAGTGTAAAAACCTGGCAACTGATGAAGCTCACCGTTTCCATGCTGGGCAAGTTGATAACCGGTGATGTGAAGCTGAACAACCTGAGCGGGCCAATCTCAATTGCGCAGGGTGCAGGGTTGTCAGCAGAGTATGGGTTGATTTACTACCTGATGTTCCTGGCGTTGATTAGCGTCAACCTGGGCATTATCAACCTGTTCCCTTTACCGGTTTTAGATGGTGGGCACCTGCTGTTCCTGGCGATCGAAAAGATCAAAGGTGGACCGGTGTCCGAGCGAGTTCAGGACTTTAGTTATCGCATCGGCTCAATTTTGCTGGTGTTGTTAATGGGGCTTGCACTTTTCAATGATTTCTCACGTTTGTAACCGCTGGAACGCGAACATTCGAGGGATGTGTTAGGAAAACGCATAACAACGATGGCGATGAAAAAGTTGCTCATAGCGTCGCTGCTGTTTAGCAGCGCCACCGTTTACGGTGCAGACGATTTCGTGGTGAAGGATATTCATTTCGAAGGGCTGCAGCGAGTCGCCGTCGGCGCGGCTCTGCTGAGCATGCCAGTACGGGTTGGCGATACGGTGAATGACGATGATGTCAGAAATACCATTCGCTCGCTGTTCGCTACTGGCAACTTTGAGGATGTTCAGGTCCTGCGAGACGGTACAACGCTGATTGTCCAGGTCAAAGAACGTCCTACCATTGCCAGCATTACCTTCACCGGTAACAAAGCGGTGAAAGAGGATCAGCTCAAACAAAATCTGGAAGCTTCAGGTGTCCGTGTCGGCGAAGCGCTGGATCGTACTACCCTTTCTTCTATCGAGAAGGGACTTGAAGACTTTTATTACAGCGTCGGTAAATATACCGCTAACGTGAAAGCCGTGGTTACGCCACTGCCGCGTAACCGCGTTGATCTGAAGCTGGTCTTTACGGAAGGTGTCTCTGCCAAAATTCAGCAGATCAACATCGTCGGTAATAAGGCCTTCAGCTCCGATGAACTGATCTCCCGTTTCCAGCTGCGCGATGAAGTGCCATGGTGGAACGTGGTCGGCGATCGTAAATACCAGAAGCAGAAACTGGCGGGCGACCTCGAGACCCTGCGCAGCTTCTATCTGGATCGCGGTTATGCCCGCTTCAACATCGATTCGACTCAGGTCAGCCTGACGCCAGATAAAAAAGGCATCTACATCACGGTGAATATCACCGAAGGTGACCAGTACAAAATCGCAGGTGTGATCGTCAATGGCAGCATGGCGGGCCATTCAGCAGAAATTGAACATCTGACCAAAATTCCGGCAGGCGAGCTTTATAACGGCGCCAAAGTCACGAAAATGGAAGATGACATCAAGAAACTGCTGGGCCGCTACGGCTATGCCTATCCGCGCGTAGCCACACAGCCTGAAATCAACGACGCCGATAAAACCGTAAAACTGCATATCAACGTCGATGCGGGTAACCGCTACTACGTGCGTAACGTCCGTTTCGAAGGCAATGACACCTCTAAAGATTCGGTGTTACGTCGTGAAATGCGTCAGATGGAAGGCGCATGGCTGGGCAGCGATCTGGTTGAACAGGGTAAAGAGCGTCTGAACCGCACCGGCTACTTTGAAACCGTTGATGTGGATACGCAGCGTGTGCCAGGTTCGCCGGACCAGGTTGATGTGGTCTACAAGGTTAAAGAGCGTAACACCGGTACCTTTAACTTCGGCGTCGGTTACGGCACCGAAAGTGGTGTGAGCTTCCAGGTCGGGGTCACGCAGGATAACTGGCTGGGCACCGGTAATACCGTGGGCATCAGCGGCACTAAAAACGATTACCAGACCTATGCTGAATTCTCGCTTACTGACCCCTACTTCACCGTTGATGGTGTGAGTCTGGGTGGTCGTCTGTTCTACAACGACTTCAAAGCGGATAATGCGGACCTTTCTGACTATACCAACAGAAGTTATGGTCTGGATGGCACGCTTGGCTTCCCGGTTAACGAAAACAACACCCTGCGTGTCGGTCTGGGCTATGTCCACAATGACCTGTCAGACATGCAGCCGCAGGTTGCGATGTGGCGTTATCTGGATTCAGTCGGCAAGCCGCAGCAGCTTAATGACGAAGGCGATTTCTCAGCCGATGATTTCACCTTCAACTACGGCTGGACTTACAACACGCTGGACCGCGGCTTCTTCCCGACATCCGGTAACCGTACCAACCTGAACGGTAAGATCACGATTCCAGGCTCAGATAACAGCTTCTACAAGGCCACGCTGGATACCCAGCAGTATGTGCCGATTAACCAGGATCATACCTGGGTGCTGCTGGGCCGTGGGCGTGTCGGCTATGGCGATGGTCTCGGCGGCAAAGAGATGCCGTTCTATGAGAACTTCTACGCCGGTGGTTCAAGCACTGTGCGCGGCTTCCAGTCCAATACCATTGGACCGAAAGCGGCTTACTACAATAACAACTCGTCGAACTGCAGCATTGCCGATCCAAACGGCGTCTGTAAGTCTGACGATGCGGTGGGCGGTAACGCCATGGCGATCGCCAGCCTTGAGCTGATTACGCCAACGCCGTTCCTGAGCGAGAAGTATGCTAACTCGGTGCGTACCTCGGTGTTTGTCGATACCGGTACCGCGTGGGATACCCATTGGGAAAATACCGCTGAAACACGTGCTGCAGGTATTCCTGACTACAGTGATCCAAACAATATCCGCGTATCAAGCGGTGTGGCGCTGCAGTGGATGTCACCGCTCGGCCCGCTGGTGTTCTCCTACGCGCAGCCGATTAAGAAAGTCGATGGAGACAAGTCAGAGCAGTTCCAGTTTAACATTGGTAAAACCTGGTAATGTTCTGAGCATGGATGCATAGCTGAAGTCTTGCTGCCGGGCAGCACCTGTTGCTGTTTCGGGGCAAACACTGTGTCGCTGACACAAACGTTGATGGTAAGGAGTTTATAGTGAAAAAGTTGTTGTGTGCCGCAGGTCTGGGTCTTGCTTTAGCGGTCTCCGCTGGTGTTCAGGCTGCTGACAAAATTGCAGTGGTAAACGTGTCCAGCATTTTCCAACAGTTACCGCAACGTGCGACTGTTGCTAAACAGCTGGAAAACGAGTTCAAAGGCCGTGCAACTGAGTTGCAGAGCCAGGAGCGCGATCTGCAAACCAAAATGCAGCGTCTGCAGCGTGACGGTTCTACCATGAAGGCCAGCGAACGCAGCCGTATGGAAAAAGATGTCATGTCTCAGCGTGAAGCTTTCTCTTCAAAAGCGCAGGCTTTTGAGCAGGATAATCGCCGTCGTCAGATGGAAGAGCGTAACAAGCTGCTGAGCCGTATTCAGGATGCCGTGAAGAAAGTCGCTGACAGCGATGGTTACGACGTCGTGATCGACGCTAACGCGGTGGCTTATGCATCAAACGCAAAAGACATCACTGCTGACGTGCTGAAACAGGTTAAATAATTCATGTCATCTATTCGACTGGCTGATTTAGCCCAGCAGTTGGATGCAGAATTGCACGGAGATGGCGATATCGTCATCTCCGGCATTGCTTCTATGCAATCCGCCACAACTGGCCAAATCACTTTTCTTGCAAACAGCCGTTACCGCGAGCAACTCGCCCTGATAAAGGCCTCAGCCGTGGTGCTGACGGAAGCGGATCTGGAGTGGTGCAAAACCGCAGCGCTGGTAGTCAAAAATCCCTACCTGACCTATGCGCGTATGGCACAAATACTCGATACCACGCCACAGCCGGCGCAGAATATCGCCCCCAGCGCAGTCATCGATCCCTCAGCCCGACTTGGCAATAACGTTGCCATTGGTGCCAATGCGGTGATTGAAGCGGACGTTGAGCTGGGTGATAACGTCGTCATTGGTACGGGATGTTTTGTTGGCAAAAAAACCCGTATTGGCAGCGGAACCCGCCTCTGGGCTAACGTCTCTGTATATCACGAGATCGAAATCGGGCAGGATTGTCTGATTCAGTCAGGTACCGTCATCGGTTCTGATGGTTTCGGCTATGCCAACGATCGCGGTAACTGGGTGAAAATCCCGCAGTTAGGCGCGGTAATTATCGGCGATCGCGTCGAAATAGGTGCCTGCACCACCATCGATCGCGGTGCGCTTGATAACACTCTGATCGGCAATGGTGTTATCATAGACAACCAGTGCCAGATCGCTCACAACGTAGTTATTGGCGACAATACTGCGGTTGCAGGCGGTGTGATCATGGCGGGTAGTTTGAAAATTGGGCGTTACTGTATGATTGGCGGTGCCAGCGTCATTAACGGCCATATGGAAATCTGTGACAAAGTAACGGTGACCGGTATGGGTATGGTCATGCGTCCTATCACAGAGCCTGGTGTCTATTCGTCAGGCATTCCGCTGCAACCCAACAAAACCTGGCGCAAAACTGCAGCGCTGGTGATGAACATCGATGACATGAGCAAACGCTTAAAAGCCATCGAGCGCAAGGTCGGCAAAGACGACTAACCGCCATCCCAAAACTGACCGGCTTTCATAATAAAAATGTTAAGCAGGGAAGCCCGGCGCCACAGAACCTATTTGCGGCCTGCGGAAGATCATTTTGATCTGTGCAGGCCGTGTTATTGATGTCATCAGATTTTTAGGACAGGAAGAGTATTTTGACTACTGAAACTCATACTCTGAAAATTGAAGAGATTTTAGAGCTGCTGCCGCACCGCTATCCGTTTCTGCTGGTAGACCGCGTGCTGGAATTTGAAGAGCACAAATACCTGCGTGCAGTGAAGAACGTTTCTGTTAATGAACCGTTTTTCCAGGGGCATTTCCCTGGTAAACCGATTTTTCCTGGCGTTCTGATCCTGGAAGCGATGGCGCAGGCCACCGGTATTCTGGCGTTTAAAAGCGTAGGTAAACTGGAACCAGGTGAACTCTATTACTTTGCCGGTATCGACAGTGCCCGCTTCAAGCGCCCTGTGGTACCAGGCGACCAGATGATCATGGAAGTCACTTTCGAGAAAACCCGCCGTGGTCTGACCCGCTTTAAAGGCGTGGCGACTGTCGATGGGAAAATCGTTTGTGAAGCGACCATGATGTGTGCCCGCAGCCGGGAGGCATAATTCGTGATTGATCCAACCGCCACTATCCATCCCAGTTCTGTCATCGAAGAGGGCGCTGTTATTGGCGCCCGCGTTCACATTGGCCCGTTTTGCTTTATTGGCGCGAATGTTGAAATCGGTGAAGGAACGGTACTGAAGTCACACGTTGTGGTGAACGGCCACACGCGTATCGGTAAAGATAATCAGATCTATCAGTTTGCCTCGATTGGTGAAGTGAATCAGGATCTGAAATATGCCGGTGAGCCAACACGGGTTGAGATCGGCGATCGCAACCGCATCCGTGAAAGCGTGACGATTCATCGCGGCACCACACAGGGTGGCCATGTCACCACGGTGGGCAGCGATAATCTGCTGATGGTTAATGTCCACATTGCGCATGATTGCGTGATTGGCAACCGCTGTATCTTCGCCAACAACGCCACCCTGGGTGGTCATGTGACGGTTGATGATTTCGCCATTATTGGCGGCATGACAGCGGTACATCAGTGGTGCATCATCGGTGCTCACGTGATGGTTGGTGGCTGTTCCGGCGTAGCACAGGATGTACCGCCTTACGTTATTGCGCAGGGCAACCACGCTACCCCGTTCGGGATCAATATCGAAGGCCTTAAGCGCCGTGGCTTCAGCAAAGAGTCGTTGCACGCGATTCGCAACGCCTACAAGCTGCTCTACCGCAGCGGCAGAACGCTGGAAGAAGTGAAGCCGGAAATCGAAGCCATCGCGCAGCAGCACAGCGAAGTGCAGCCTTTCTACGACTTCTTCACCCGTTCAACCCGTGGGTTAATTCGTTAATCCATGTCAGCGCGTCCTCTAACGATTGCCCTGGTCGCCGGAGAAACCTCCGGCGATATTCTTGGTGCAGGTCTGATTCGTGCCCTGAAAGCCCGTCATCCTGATGCACGCTTTGTCGGTGTGGCGGGGCCATTGATGCAGGCGGAAGGGTGTGAAGCCTGGTATGAGATGGAAGAACTGGCGGTGATGGGCATTGTTGAGGTGCTGGGCCGCCTGCGACGTCTGCTGACAATCCGCCGCGATCTCACCCGGCGTTTTACCGAACTCAGACCCGATGTCTTTGTCGGGATTGATGCGCCCGATTTCAATATCACGCTGGAGGGCAATCTTAAACGCACGGGTATTCGCACGATCCACTATGTCAGTCCCTCGGTGTGGGCATGGCGTCAAAAGCGCGTGTTTAAAATTGGCCGTAACACCAATCTGGTGCTGGCCTTCCTGCCGTTTGAAAAAGCCTTCTACGATCGCTATAACGTTCCCTGTCGCTTTATCGGCCACACCATGGCGGATGCCATGCCGCTGCAACCTGATAAGCAGGCTGCGCGCCGTCATCTCGGTATTGCCGATGATGCGCTCTGTCTGGCTTTGCTGCCTGGCAGCCGGGGCGCAGAAGTGGAAATGCTCAGCGCTGATTTCCTGAGAACAGCGCAATTGTTGCGTCGTCACTATCCGGCACTGGAAATCGTGGTGCCACTGGTTAATGCCCGTCGTCGCGAACAGTTTGAAAAAATTAAAGCTGACGTCGCTCCCGAACTGCCGATGCATCTGCTGGACGGTCAGGGACGTGAGGCGATGATTGCGAGCGATGCCGCACTCCTGGCGTCAGGCACTGCCGCACTGGAGTGCATGCTGGCAAAATGCCCTATGGTCGTCGGTTATCGCATGAAGCCGGCCACGTACTGGCTGGCGAAACGGCTGGTAAAAACGCCTTATGTCTCGCTACCAAATCTGCTGGCCGGGCGTGAGCTGGTCAAAGAGTTACTGCAGGATGAGTGTCAGCCAGAAGCCCTGGCCGCGGCGTTAGATCCGCTGCTGCATGCCGGGCCTGAGCGCGAAACCCTGCTGCAGACGTTTCATGAATTACATCAACAGATCCGCTGGAACGCCGATGAGCAGGCAGCGGATGCGGTACTGGAGCTGGTAAATGCCTGATTTTATCTATCCTGTCGCCAGACTGATTGCCGGTGTGGACGAAGTGGGGCGCGGTCCACTGGTCGGCGCGGTCGTCACTGCTGCAGTCATCCTCGACCCGGCTAATCCGATTACCGGCCTGGCTGACTCCAAGAAACTGTCGGAAAAGCGCCGCCTGTCGTTGTATGACGAAATCAAAGAGAAAGCGCTGGCCTGGAGTCTGGGACGTGCAGAGCCGGAAGAGATCGATCAGCTCAACATTCTGCACGCCACTATGCTGGCGATGCAGCGTGCCGTTGCTGGCCTGAGTATCCAGCCTGACTATGTGCTGATTGATGGTAATCGTTGTCCGGCGTTGCCTGTGCCTTCACAGGCCGTGGTGAAAGGGGATAGCCTGGTGGCCGAAATCAGTGCAGCCTCCATCATCGCCAAAGTGTCGCGCGATCGTGAAATGGCCGAGCTGGATCTGCTGTTCCCGCAGTATGGTTTTGCGCAGCACAAAGGTTATCCGACGGCGCTCCATATGGAAAAGCTGACGCAGTATGGCGCCACGCCGCACCACCGTCGCAGTTTTGCGCCTGTACGCAACGCGCTGTTCGACGCTGAAGTACTGGCTGCCCGCCAGACCCTTACGCTTTAATAGCCTGACGCTGTTTTAACCGGAAACTGATATGGCTGAACCCCGTTTTATACATCTGCGTGTCCACAGTGACTATTCGATGGTTGATGGCCTGGCGAAAACCGGGCCGTTGATCAAGAAGGCGGCCGCCCTTGGCATGCCTGCTATCGCGATTACCGATTTCACTAACCTGTGTGGTCTGGTGAAATTTTACGGTGGCGCACACAGCGCAGGGATAAAGCCAGTCATTGGTGCCGATTTCAATGTTGCCAGTGAGCTGATGGGGGATGAGCTGACCCAGCTGACCGTGCTGGCGTCCAGTGATACCGGATACCAGAACCTGACGCTGTTGATCTCCCGCGCCTATCAGCGTGGTTATGGCGTGGACGGACCGATCATCGATCGCGACTGGCTGATTGAGTTGCAGGAAGGGTTAATTCTGCTGTCGGGCGGGCGGCGTGGCGATGTAGGCCGCAGCCTGTTGCGTGGCAACAATGCCCTGGTTTCGCAGTGTCTGTCGTTTTACCAGCAGCATTTCCCCGATCGCTACTATCTGGAGCTGATCCGCACCGGTCGTCAGGACGAAGAGAACTATCTGCATGCCGCCGTTGAACTGGCGATTGCCGAGGGCATTCCGGTCGTCGCCACCAATGAAGTCTGCTTTATCAACGCAGAAGATTTCGATGCGCACGAGATTCGCGTTGCGATTCACGACGGCTATACGCTGGATGATCCTAAACGTCCGCGCAACTACAGTCCTCAGCAATATATGCGCAGCGAAGAGGAGATGTGCGAGCTGTTCTCGGACATCCCGGAAGCGCTGGCAAACAGCGTAGAGATTGCTAAGCGTTGTAACGTCACGGTCCGGCTCGGCGAGTACTTCCTGCCGCAGTTCCCGACCGGTGACATGACTACCGAAGATTACCTGGTGGTGAAATCCCGTGAGGGACTGGAAGAACGTCTGGTTTTCCTGTTCCCTGACCAGGCTGAGCGCGCGGAAAAACGCCCGGAATATGATGAGCGTCTGGAAACTGAACTCAACGTTATCAACCAGATGGGATTCCCCGGCTACTTCCTGATCGTCATGGAATTCATCCAGTGGTCCAAGGATAACGGCGTGCCGGTCGGACCGGGCCGTGGTTCGGGTGCGGGTTCGCTGGTGGCCTATGCGCTGAAAATCACCGATATCGATCCACTGGAATTTGACCTGCTGTTCGAACGCTTCCTGAACCCGGAACGTGTCTCTATGCCAGACTTCGACGTCGACTTCTGCATGGAGAAACGTGACCAGGTGATTGAACACGTCGCCGATATGTACGGACGTGAAGCGGTTTCGCAGATTATTACCTTCGGTACCATGGCAGCGAAAGCGGTTATCCGCGATGTGGGCCGCGTGCTGGGGCATCCTTACGGCTTCGTTGACCGCATTTCAAAACTGATCCCGCCCGATCCCGGCATGACGCTGGAAAAAGCGTTTATTGCTGAACCACAACTTCCTGCGATGTATGACGCAGATGAAGAGGTTAAAGCGCTGATCGACATGGCGCGCAAGCTGGAAGGGGTTACGCGTAACGCCGGTAAGCATGCGGGTGGCGTGGTCATTGCGCCAACGAAAATTACCGATTTTGCGCCACTCTATTGCGATGAGCACGGCCAGTTCCCGGTTACCCAGTTCGATAAAAATGATGTGGAATATGCCGGCCTGGTGAAGTTCGACTTCCTGGGACTGCGAACGCTGACCATCATCGACTGGGCACTGAAGATGATCAACCCGCGCCGGGAAAAAGAGGGACTGGATCCGATCGATATCGCCGCGATCCCGCTGGATGATAAGAAAAGCTTTGATATGCTGCAGCGCTCGGAAACCACTGCGGTGTTCCAGCTTGAATCGCGTGGCATGAAAGATCTGATTAAGCGTCTTAAACCGGACTGCTTCGAAGATATGATCGCACTGGTGGCGCTGTTCCGTCCTGGCCCTCTGCAGTCCGGCATGGTAGATAACTTCATCGACCGTAAGCATGGCCGCGAAGCGATCTCCTATCCCGATATCCAGTGGCAGCACGAAAGCCTGGAGCCAGTGCTGGAGCCGACCTACGGCATCATCCTCTATCAGGAACAGGTGATGCAGATCGCCCAGGTTCTCTCCGGTTACACCCTGGGCGGCGCAGATATGCTGCGTCGCGCCATGGGTAAAAAGAAACCCGAGGAGATGGCTAAGCAGCGTTCAGTCTTCCGCGACGGTGCCGAAAGTATGGGCATCGACGGCGAACTGTCGATGAAGATCTTCGATCTGGTGGAAAAATTTGCAGGCTATGGCTTTAACAAGTCACACTCTGCGGCCTACGCACTGGTCTCCTATCAGACGCTGTGGCTGAAAGCGCACTATCCGGCTGAGTTTATGGCGGCGGTGATGACCGCCGATATGGACAACACCGAGAAAGTGGTCGGCCTGGTCGATGAGTGCTGGCGGATGGGGCTTAAAGTTCTGCCGCCCGATATTAACTCCGGTCTCTATCCGTTCCACGTTAACGAAGCGGGCGAGATCGTGTACGGCATAGGCGCGATCAAAGGCGTGGGCGAAGGTCCGATCGAAGCGATCATCGACGCCCGTAACGAAGGCGGCTATTTCCGCGAGCTGTTTGATCTCTGCGCCCGTACCGATACCAAAAAGATCAACCGTCGGGTGATGGAGAAACTGATCATGTCCGGGGCCTTTGATCGCCTCGGACCGCATCGCGCCGCGCTGATGAGTGCACTCAGCGACGCGCTGAAAGCGGCCGACCAGCACGCGAAAGCGGAAGCGATTGGTCAGGCGGATATGTTTGGCGTGCTGGCAGAAGAGCCGGAGCAGGTTGAGAAATCGTACGCCAGCGTCACGCCGTGGCCCGAGCAGGTGCAGCTGGATGGTGAACGGGAAACGCTGGGGTTATACCTGACCGGCCACCCGATTAATCAGTATCTGAAAGAAATTGAGCGTTACGTTGGCGGGGTGCGGCTGAAAGATATGCATCCTACCGATCGGGGTAAAATTACCGTGGCGGCCGGTCTGGTGATCGCCGCACGGGTAATGGTGACCAAACGCGGCAACCGAATTGGTATCTGTACTCTGGACGATCGCTCCGGTCGTCTTGAGGTGATGTTATTTACCGATGCGTTAGATAAATACCAGCAGTTGCTGGAGAAAGACCGAATCCTGATCGTCAGCGGACAGGTCAGCTTTGATGACTTCAGTGGTGGACTTAAAATGACCGCGCGTGAAGTCATGGACATCGACGAAGCTCGCGAAAAATACGCGCGCGGACTTGCTATCTCGCTGACGGACAGGCAAATTGATGACCAGCTATTAAACCGACTCCGTCAGTCCCTGGAACCCCATCGATCAGGGACTATTCCGGTGCATCTCTACTATCAGAGAGCCGACGCGCGAGCGAAGCTGCGCTTTGGTGCAGCGTGGCGTATTTCGCCCAGCGATCGTTTACTTAACGATCTGCGCTCGTTGATTGGATCGGAGCAGGTGGAACTGGAGTTTGACTAGAACAGGAACATTATGAGTCTTAATTACCTGGATTTTGAACAGCCAATTGCAGAACTGGAAGCGAAGATTGATTCGCTGACCTCAATTGGTCGTCAGGATGATAAACACGTTAATCTGGATGAAGAAGTTCAGCGTCTGCGTGAGAAAAGCGTTGAGCTGACCCGTAAAATCTTCGCCGATTTGGGTGCATGGCAGATTGCCCAACTGGCACGTCATCCTTTACGTCCTTACACCTTTGACTACGTTCGCAACGCTTTCGACGATTTCGACGAGCTGGCGGGCGACCGTGCTTATGCGGATGACAAAGCGATTGTCGGCGGGATTGCGCGTCTTGATGGACGTCCGGTGATGATCATCGGGCACCAGAAAGGCCGTGAAACCAAAGAGAAGATTCGTCGCAACTTCGGCATGCCCGCACCGGAAGGCTATCGCAAAGCGCTGCGCCTGATGGAGATGGCTGAACGTTTCAAAATGCCAATCATCACCTTCATCGACACACCGGGTGCATATCCGGGCGTGGGCGCGGAAGAGCGTGGGCAGTCTGAAGCGATTGCCCGCAACCTGCGTGAAATGTCTGGCCTGAAAGTGCCGGTGATCTGCACGGTCATCGGTGAAGGCGGTTCCGGTGGTGCGCTGGCGATTGGCGTGGGTGATAAAGTGAATATGCTGCAGTACAGCACCTATTCGGTCATCTCGCCGGAAGGCTGTGCCTCCATTCTGTGGAAAAGTGCTGACAAAGCGCCGCTGGCCGCGGAAGCGATGGGTATTACCGCTCACCGTCTGAAAGAGCTGAAGCTGATTGACTCCGTGATCCCTGAGCCGCTGGGTGGCGCACATCGCCGTCCGGTGGATATGGCGCAGTCACTCAAGCAGCAGCTGCTGGCTGACCTGGCCGACCTCGATGGATTAACCACCGAAGAGCTGCTGGATCGTCGTTATCAGCGTCTGATGAGCTACGGCTACGCCTGATTTTAGCTCATCCATAAAAGCGGACTTCGGTCCGCTTTTTTATACCGCCAGTTCAGCCCTCACACGCGGTCTGACGCCTTTCAGCCTCATCTGATCGTCCCCTTGCTACACCTTCCCTGAGTTAGCGGTTATGCTTGTCCGGTTCCACAACAATCAGGGAGAGGGGCATTGAATATTCTGGCGATCATGGGCGCGCACGGCGTGTTTTATAAAGATGAACCGTTACGCGAACTCGACGCGGCGTTAAATCTGCAAGGCTTCCAGCTGCTTTACCCGAAAAGCAGTGACGATCTGCTGAAGCTGATCGAACACAATCCGCGAATCAGCGGCGTGATCTTCGACTGGGACGCGCACAACAGTCCGGAACTGTGCGGCGAGATTAATCAGCTCAACGAATACCTGCCGCTGTATGCCTTTATCAATACCCACTCACAGATGGACATCAGCATCAATGAGATGCGCATGCCACTGCACTTTTTTGAGTATGCACTGAATGCCGCCGACGATATCGCGCTGCATATCCGGCAGTATACCGATGACTATCTTGACCACATCACGCCGCCGCTGACCAAAGCGCTGTTCACCTATGTGAAAGAGGGCAAGTATACCTTCTGTACGCCGGGCCATATGGCGGGCACTGCGTTTCAGAAAAGCCCGGTGGGTTGCCTGTTCTACGATTTCTTCGGGGCCAATACGCTGAAGTCGGACATCTCTATTTCAGTGACCGAGCTGGGTTCGCTGCTGGATCACACCGGCCCGCACCTTGAAGCGGAAGAATACATCGCACGCACGTTTGGCGCCGAACAGAGTTATATGGTGACCAATGGCACCTCGACCTCGAATAAAATTGTCGGCATGTATGCGGCACCGGCGGGCAGCACCGTATTGATCGACCGAAATTGCCACAAGTCTCTGACTCATCTGCTGATGATGAGCGATCTGGTCCCGATCTGGCTGAAGCCGACCCGCAATGCGCTGGGGATTCTCGGCGGTATCCCGAAGCAGGAGTTCACCCGCGAGAGCATTACGCAGAAGGTCGCGACCACCGATCGCGCCACCTGGCCGGTGCATGCGGTGATCACCAACTCCACTTACGATGGGCTGCTCTACAACACCCAGTATATCAAAGAGACGCTGGATGTGCCGTCGATTCATTTCGATTCGGCCTGGGTGCCTTACACCAATTTCCATCCGATTTATGCCGGTAAAAGCGGCATGAGTGGCGATCGTATTCCGGGCAAGGTGGTATACGAGACGCAATCGACCCACAAACTGCTGGCAGCGTTCTCGCAGGCCTCCATGATTCATATTAAAGGCGACTACGACGAACAGACGTTTAACGAAGCCTACATGATGCACACCACCACCTCGCCCAATTACGCTATTGTCTCCTCAATTGAAACCGCTGCCGCCATGCTGCGCGGTAATCCCGGTAAACGGTTGATCAATCGCTCGGTGGAACGCGCCTTGCATTTCCGTCGGGAAATCCAGCGCCTGCGCGAAGAGTCTGACAGCTGGTTCTTCGATATCTGGCAGCCGGAACAGATTGATGAAGCGCAATGCTGGGCGATCCAGCCCGGCGAAGAAGAGTGGCACGGATTTACGCAGGCCGATCGCGATCACATGTACCTCGATCCGATCAAAGTTACCATCCTGACGCCAGGTATGAGCGAGCTGGGTGAGATGGCAAAAGAGGGGATCCCCGCAGCGCTGGTAGCGAAGTTTCTCGATGAGCGCGGGATTGTAGTGGAGAAAACCGGCCCCTATAACCTGCTGTTCCTGTTTAGTATCGGCATCGACAAAACCAAAGCGATGAGCGTGCTGCGCGGTCTGACCGAGTTTAAACGCGCCTACGATCTCAATCTGCGGGTGAAAAACATGCTGCCGGATCTCTATGCTGAAGATCCCGACTTTTATCGCAATATGCGCATCCAGACGCTTGCGCAGGGAATCCATCAGTTGATCCGCCATCACGATCTGCCGCGTCTGATGCTGCAGGCGTTTGATGTCCTGCCCGAAATGAAGATGACGCCGCATCAGGCGTTTCAGCAGCAGGTGAAGGGCAACATCGAAACGGTGGACCTCAGCGAACTGGTCGGGCGGGTATCGGCCAACATGATCCTGCCTTATCCGCCGGGCGTTCCGCTGGTGATGCCGGGCGAGATGATTACCGAAAAGAGCCGTGCGGTGCTCGATTTTCTGCTGATGCTGTGTAGCATCGGCCGACACTACCCGGGCTTCGAAACCGATATTCACGGTGCCAGCCTGACGGAAGAGGGCGAGTATCGCGTCCGCGTACTGAAAAACGACCTCGCTTAACCCTTTAAATGACTATCAGCGGCAGGCGGTCTGCGGACAGCCTCCCTGAATCAGGAAATTCACTATGTTGCAGTTAACCGCTATTAACCACATTGCCATCATCGCGTCCGACTATCAGCGCAGCAAAGCGTTCTATTGTGACGTACTCGGCTTTCGTCTGATGGGCGAAGTTTACCGCGAGGCGCGCGATTCCTGGAAAGGTGACCTGGCCTTACAGGATCGCTATACCATTGAGCTGTTCTCTTTTCCCGAGCCGCCAGCACGCGTCAGTCATCCCGAGGCGTGTGGTTTGCGTCATCTGGCCTTTACCGTGCCGGATGTAGCTGCTGCCGTTGCGACGCTGGCTGATAAAGGCGTTGTCTGCGAGCCGATTCGAATCGATGAACTGACCGGTAAACAGTGTACGTTCTTTGCCGATCCGGATGGTTTGCCGCTGGAGCTTTATCAGGCGTAAAATAGCGCGCTCAGCGGGCGACATTCAGTGGCCCGGTTTTTCGGATGCCGCTATGTCTTTGCCTGCTTTTGACGCCCTGTTGCAACCTGATGCCGCGCTGGTAGTCGCATTCAGCGGCGGACTCGATTCAACGGTGCTGTTGCATCAGCTTCGCGGCTGGCAGCAGCAGCATCCTCAGTCATGCCTGCGGGCGTTGCATGTGCATCACGGTCTTAGCCCGAATGCCGATGCATGGGCCGCCCATTGCCGGACGATATGCGAAAAGTGGCAGCTGAGATGTGATGTGCTGCGCGTGACGGTGGATGGCAGGGGAAACGGAATTGAGGCCGCCGCCCGCACTGCCCGTTATCAGGCGCTGAGCGCCGCGCTCAAGCCGGGAGAGATATTGCTTACCGCGCAGCACCTCGACGATCAGTGTGAAACATTTCTGCTGGCGCTAAAGCGTGGCAGTGGTCCGGCCGGTCTGGCGGCAATGCCTTCATCGCGCATGCTGGGTATGCATCAGCTGATGCGTCCGCTGCTGAATCAGTCGCGACAGTCGCTGGAAGCTTACGCCGACGTCCATCAGCTGGTGTGGATAGACGACGAGAGTAATCAGGATCTTCGCTACGATCGTAACTTCTTTCGCCAGCGGCTGCTGCCTGAGCTTAATCAGCGCTGGCCTCATTTTGCCGAGGCAACGGCCCGAAGTGCGGCATTGTGCAGTGAGCAGGAGCAGTTGCTGGATGAACTGCTCGCAGGGCAACTGGCCGAGCTGATCCAGCCTGACGGCAGCCTCTATTTTCTACCTTTAATGAACATGAGCACGCTGCGCGCTAACGCGTTATTGCGCCGCTGGATCGCCGGACAGGGTGGGACGATGCCCTCACGTGAAGCGCTGAAGCGTATTCGCGATGAAGTGATAGCGAGCCGGGAAGATGCGCAGCCCCGGCTGCGATTCGGTCAGGCTGAATTGCGTCGTTTCCGTCAGCAACTCTACTGGCTGCCGTTATTCACGTCACTGCGCGACACCGAACTGGCATGGCCCGATATCCGCCAGCCGCTGCCGTTACCGCAGAACCTCGGCACGCTGCGTGCCAGCATGTCGCAGAGCCTTTTGCGCTATCCTCTGCTGCATGAGCAGATTAGCGTGCGGTTCCATGCGCAGGGTCACGTCCATCTGGTGGGCCGCAATGGCGGAAGAGAAATGAAAAAGCTGTGGCAGGAGTTACAGATACCGCCGTGGCAGCGAGAACGGCTGCCGTTAATTTTTTATAACCAGACGCTGGTCTGTGTGCCGAATCTCTTTGTCACTCATGCTGGCGTGGCCAGTGATCAGCAGGGCTGGCAGATAGTCTGGGACAGGGCATCCCGCGCATGAGAACAATAACAATGAAGCAATGGCTTATCGTTTGTTTAGCGGCCGCCGTGTTACCAGCATGGGCGGCGGGTGATGCGCAGCGCGGCGCAGAAAAAGCGGCCAGTTGCACAGCGTGTCATGGCGCAGCGGGCAAAGCGGCGGTGCCACTCTACCCAAACCTGGCCGGACAACACGCTTCTTATCTGGAGCATGCTTTGCAGGCGTACAAAAAGGGTGAACGCAGTGGCGGTCAGGCTGAGGTCATGAAGGCGTTTGTAGCGGGATTAAGCGATAGCGATATGGCGGATCTGGCGGCGTACTACGGTTCGTTACAGCCCTGACGTTTAACAGGGCGGGAAGGTCCCGCCCTGAATGCGTGGATTACTCTGCACTGACTACGACCGTGCCCAGTTCGGGGTGGGTAAAGCTGGCGATATGATCGAGACGTAATTCGCGATGCTCACCGGAAAGATCGATAGCCAGATATTCCACATTCTTGCGTGAAAAGATATCTTTAGCCTTTGCCTTGAGCTGCTCGCCATCTTTCATTTCCAGCGACAGCATCCATTGGTTCTGGCAGGCGAGCTCCAGATTATCGTAATCATCGCAATTGATAGGTTGGTACGCTTCATTTATCAACATAGTCGCTCACCAATAAGTTAGCAGCGGCGTAAGCCGCCTGTTCCCTGACAGAAGAGTTTAGCTCAGTATTTGCGGCAATATCATTAAGCGCCTTTAATGCGCAGCCAATCGCATCCGGAATGTAACCTAAATCCCCGCTGCCGATTTCGGCATATTTCCGGCGAACTAACTCACAATAATTTTGCACGTGGCCCTCCTCAGCAGAGCGTAAATACTCTGGTTAACTGGCGACTATATCATAGCCATTTAGAGGAAATCAGCCTGCGTAAAGCAGGATCAGTGCGCGAATCACTGCTAAAGTGACAGGTTCCGCTGTCTCAGGCGGAATGAATCAGAGCACAAAAGGTTAATTTGATGAACAGGTTACTGGAGGTCAACGTGATTAAGGTGTGGGGAGCGCGCTAATGATTATGCTATCCCGTTCGGTTGAGATTCCGGAGAGTGAGATCGAGCTGACGGCGATTCGTGCCCAGGGGGCGGGCGGACAACATGTCAACAAAGCCAGTACTGCCATTCATCTGCGCTTCGATATTGCGGCCTCTTCACTGCCTGCGTTTTATAAAGAGCGACTGCTCACCGCCAGCCATCATCTGATTACCGGTGAGGGCGTGGTGGTGATCAAGGCGCAGGAGTATCGTAGTCAGGAGATGAATCGCGAAGCGGCATTGCAGCGTCTGGTCAATCTGATCCGGGAGCTGAGCACCGTCGAAAAAGCCCGGCGCGCCACGCGCCCGACCCGCGCGTCGAAAGAGCGGCGTCTGGAAGGAAAAGCGCGACGCAGTTCGACGAAAGCGATGCGCGGCAGGGTGCAATAAAAAACGCCCCGCAGGCGGGGCATTTCGGTGCTGATCAACCAGACCAGCGTGAATCTGGCACTAACGAATAAGCTCAGGGCGCAGGAAACACGGTCAGAAGAGGAAAGCGTCCCGCCGCCCGGAAAAAAACGCCATGCGTTGGCCCGGTTAGGGCGCACCTCATGGATGAGGTGCGTAATCGCGCGGGCCGGGCATGTCATGGATGACAGCTTTTGCGACTTTCCGATCTGACCGTGTTTCCTGAGCAGGCCCGGTCTCAAAGCAACCGGGCAAACTCTTCGGCTGTCAGACGCCCCACAAGCGAGGCATCTGACCATTCCTTCAAAGCTTACTTATTCAGAGCCTTTAGCAGGAAATCAACGATTTCATCCTGCTTAATCATCTGCTTCTCACCGGCGCGACGTGATTTGTATTCAATCTCCTGATTATCGAGATTGCGGTCGCCGATGACGATGGTGTGTGGCACACCGATCAGTTCCATATCTGCGAACATCACGCCCGGACGCTCTTTACGGTCATCCAGGATAACGTCAACGCCCCTGGCTCGCAGGGTGGCATACAGCTCTTCCGCCAGCTCTTTAACGCGGAACGATTTCTGCATATTCATCGGCAGAATCGCCACCTCGAACGGTGCCAGTGCGGCTGGCCAGATGATGCCGCGATCGTCATGGTTCTGCTCAATGGCTGCGGCAACCACGCGGGTGATGCCGATGCCGTAGCAGCCCATGCTCATCACCTGATTACGGCCATCTTCACCCTGAACGGAGGCTTTCAGCGCATCAGAATACTTGGTGCCGAGCTGGAAGATGTGACCGACTTCGATGCCGCGTTTAATCTGCAGCGTACCTTTGCCATCCGGGCTTAAATCGCCTTCGACCACGTTACGGATATCTGCAACGCTGGCCAGCGGCAGATCGCGCGCCCAGTTAATGCCGAAGTAATGCTTACCATCGACGTTGGCACCGGCGCTGAAGTCGCTCATCTTCGCCACGGTACGGTCAGCAATGATTGGCATCTGCAGGCCTACTGGTCCAATGGAACCCGGTCCGGCTCCCACTGCGGCGCGAATCTCTTCTTCCGTCGCGAATACCAGTGGGGATGCAACGATTGCTGACTTCTCTGCTTTGATCTCATTCAGCTGATGATCGCCGCGAATCAGCAGGGCAACCAGTGCATGACCGCTCTCTTCCGCACCTTTAACAATCAGCGTTTTCACTGTCTTTTCAACAGGCACACTGAATTGCTCAACCAGCTCCGCGATGGTTTTTGCGTCTGGCGTCCCGACCAGTTGCATCTCCTGCGACGGCGCGGCACGTTCACCGGCGGGGGCGACGGCTTCGGCCAGCTCAATGTTGGCGGCGTAATCAGAATCGGTAGAGAAGATCACATCATCTTCACCGCTCTGAGCCAGCACCTGGAACTCATGTGATGCGCTGCCGCCGATGGAGCCGGTGTCGGCCTGAACGGCACGGAAATCCAGGCCCATACGGCTGAAGATCTGGCTATAGGCGCGATACATCGCATCATACGTTTCCTGCAGCGATTCCTGTGAAACATGGAACGAGTAAGCATCTTTCATGATGAACTCGCGTGAACGCATCACGCCAAAACGTGGACGCACTTCATCACGGAATTTGGTCTGAATCTGATACAGGTTGAGCGGCAGTTGCTTATAAGAGCTCAGCTCATTGCGGATCAGGTCAGTGACTACTTCTTCATGCGTCGGACCCAGCACGAAAGGACGCTCGTGGCGATCGGCAATACGTAACAGTTCCGGGCCATATTCCTCCCAGCGACCGCTCTCCTGCCACAGGTCGGCGGGCTGCACAACCGGCATTAAAATCTCAACCGCGCCCGCGTTGTTCATCTCTTCGCGCACGATGTTTTCGACTTTCTTCAGCACGCGAACACCGGTTGGTAACCAGGTGTACAAGCCAGAAGCCAGTTTGCGGATCATACCGGCGCGCAGCATCAGCTGGTGGCTGATCACTTCAGCGTCGGAAGGCGTCTCTTTCTGAGTAGAGAGCAGATATTGAGTAGTACGCATTGATTACGGTTCCAGTTGATCGGAAAGTCACAGACAGAATTTTGCTGGCGGCTAGTGTACCAGTGAGATCACCGGCTCAAAAGCGGGTTTTAACGCGGGTCGATAGCGATCACTTCAGTACCGGCATCGTCAATGCGCCAGCGTACATTAAAATCCATCAGCCAGGCCGCATATTCCCGTTCCTGCGCTTCACCCTGACGGTAAGCGGGACGAGGGTCCTGTGCCAGCACCTCACTGATAAAGCGTGCGAGATTAGGGTAGCGCGACTGCTGCTGAAGCTGCTGCTGGGCCAGTACGGAGAAGCGAACCGGCATATCCGCCGCCGGTGCCGCCTGGGCAAACCCGGCCTTTGCATGGGGCAGCGCTTCGGCAAAGGGCAGATAAGGTTTGATATCTACAACCGGCGTGCCATCGACCAGATCCAGACTGCCAAGCTGCAGGATCACCTGCTTTTTTTCAATCCTGATCCCTTTCAGTTCAACCAGCGACATGCCAATGGGATTGGGACGGAACGTTGAACGTGTCGCAAAAACACCCATGCGCGCATTGCCGCCCAGCCGGGGAGGGCGAACCGTAGGACGCCAGCCGCCTGCCATCGTCTGATGGAAGACAAACAGCAGCCAGAGGTGACTGAAGTCTTCCAGCCCGCGAACGGCTTCCGGCTGATTGTAGGGGGGCAGCAGATGAAGTTCGCCGCCGCCATCCTGCACCAGACCTGGCTGGCGCGGCACGGCAAACTTCTCTTTCCACGGTGAACGGATTACCCCAATTTGCGCAAAGGCGAATTCACTCATTGATTGCTGACTTTCAACGCTGAACCCTGGCAGACGGCCTGACGATAGCAGCCCGGCGTGCCGGTGACGATTTCACACTGATGCAGCAGCACCGCATTGGCTTTCATCTGTGAGGCTTTAATCTGCAGACGTTTACGTGCTGTGGCGATGTTGGCTGGGGAGTTCTGATTACTGATCTGGCAATCTTCAGCGGAGACTTCACCCAGATCGCGGAACGGTTTGCTGACCAGATCGGCGGCATCGGTATAGAGCTTAACCGGGGCGGGTCGTACCACTGGTTTGCGGGTCGGTTGGCTGGATTGCTGCGGCCGGGACGGTGCGCTGCTTATCGGGTGATACTCATGAACACACCCTGTCAGCATCAATGCTAACAAGCAGAGCGGTAAAAAACGCATGGCAACATCCTCAGGTTTCAAAAAGTGGCGTTATTGAAACAAGGACGGGAATAAATAACAAGTCGGGCAGGGTACCCAATAACAGAAAGGGCGACATAGCGCCGCCCTTGAGGAGATGAATAGCTGAATTACCAGCCTTTGACCGCGCCGCCGTTAAAGATTTTGTTAGCGGCTTCGTTCACTTCGTCAGACTGGTAAGCCTGAACGAACTTCTTCACGTTTTCCGCATCTTTATTATCTTCGCGGGCAACAATCAGGTTCACGTAAGGTGAATCTTTATCTTCGACGAAAATGCCATCTTTAGCCGGGGTCAGGCCAATCTGGCTGGCGTAAGTGGTATTGATTACGGCCAGCGCGATCTGCTGATCGTCTAATGAGCGCGGCAGCTGTGGCGCTTCCAGCTCAACAATTTTCAGATGCTTAGGATTCTCAGTGATATCCAGTGAGGTTGGCAGCAAGCCCACGCCATCTTTCAGTTTGATCAGACCGACTTTCTGCAGCAGCAGCAGCGTACGACCCAGGTTGGTCGGGTCGTTCGGAATAGCAACCTGCGCGCCATCCTGCAGCTCATCCAGTGACTTGATCTTCTTCGAATAGCCCGCGATTGGGTAGACGAAAGAGTTACCCACTGAAACCAGCTTGTAACCACGATCTTTGATCTGCTGATCCAGATACGGTTTGTGCTGGAAGGCATTAACGTCGATATCGCCTTTGCTCAGCGCTTCATTCGGCAGCACGTAGTCGTTAAACGTGACCAGCTCAACGTCCAGACCATACTTATCTTTAGCCACTTTCTGTGCGGCTTCAGCGACCTGCTGCTCAGCACCGACAATGACGCCCACTTTAATGTGGTTAGCGTCTTTCTCTTTTTGATCGCATCCTGCCAGCGCAATCGCGCCAATCAGTGCACCCACAGCGGCAATTTTTTTGAATCTGAAAGACATATCCTTTCCTTCTTAATAATGTGAGATTACTGGCTTACTTATGGGACACTGCACGCACGATGCGGTCGCCACAGAATTGAATGAGATACACCAAAACCACTAACAACACCAATACCGTATTCATCACCGTAGCGTTGTATCCGATATAACCATACTGATAGCCGATCTGACCCAGACCACCGGCACCCACTGCGCCACCCATTGCGGAGTAACCGACCAGCGTAATCAGGGTAATGGTGGCTGCATTCACCAGGCCCGGCATCGCTTCTGGCAGCAGGACCTTACGGACGATTTGCATTGGCGTTGCGCCCATGGCACGTGACGCCTCAATCAGGCCGGTTGGAAGCTCCAGCAAGGCATTTTCAACCATACGCGCAATAAACGGTGCAGCGCCAACGGTCAGCGGCACGATGGCTGCCTGCAGCCCGATTGAGGTGCCGACGATAACGCGGGTAAAAGGAATCATCCAGACCAGTAAGATAATGAAAGGAATGGAGCGGAATATATTCACCAGCGCGGAGAGCACGCGGTATAGCCCCTGATTCTGCAGAATCTGCCCTGGACGGGTGACATAAAGTAAAACGCCGACCGGCAGGCCCAGTACAAAGCCGAAAAAGCCAGAGACGAAGGTCATCATCAGCGTTTCCCACACGCCCCGTCCCAGCAACCACATCATCGCTTCAGACATAACCTAACACCTCTACTTTCACATGATTCTCCTTCAGCCAGGCTATCGCCTCGCGCGCATCGCTTTCTGCGCCGTGCATTTCGGCCAGCATAATGCCGAACTTCACACCACCGGCGTAATCCATCTGGGCACTGATAATGTTGTTATTCACGTTGTAACGGCGAGCCGCTTCAGAAAGCAGCGGCGCATCAACCGATTTTCCGGTGAATTCCAGCCGCAACAGGGGAACGGTGCCTTCAGCGGCGGTGGCAGAAAGACGCTGCTGATAATCATCCGGGATATCCAGATGCAGTGTGGACTGAATAAACTGCTGCGCCAGCGGCGTCTTAGGGTGTGAGAACACTTCACTGACGCTGTCTTTCTCGATCAGCTCACCGTGACTGATGACCGCAACCTGATCGCAGATGCGTTTCACCACATCCATCTCATGAGTAATCAGGAGAATCGTCAGTCCAAGGCGGCGGTTGATATCTTTCAGCAACTCCAGAATAGAGCGGGTTGTAGCAGGATCCAGTGCGCTGGTGGCTTCATCACACAGCAGAACCTTAGGATTACTGGCCAGCGCACGGGCAATTGCGACACGCTGCTTCTGACCGCCCGAGAGATTTGCAGGCCAGGCATCATGCTTATCGGACAATCCCACCAGTTCCAGCAGCTCAGTGACACGAGCGTTGATCTGGGCGCGCGATAGATTACCGAGTTCCAGTGGCAGAGAAACATTGCCCGCGACGGTGCGTGAGTTCATCAGGTTAAAGTGCTGGAAGATCATGCCAATCTGGCGGCGCGCCTGGGTTAACTGACGTTCATTAAGTGCAGTCAGATCGGCTCCGTCGACCAGTACGCGACCCGAAGTAGGGCGCTCCAGCAGATTCACACAACGAATCAATGTACTTTTACCGGCACCGGAAGCACCGATAACGCCATAAATCTGTCCGGCAGGCACGTGCAGGCTGACATCCGTTAATGCCGGAATAGTCCGCGAGCCCTGCTGAAACACCTTAGTAATATTTTCTAGTTTAATCATTATGTTATTAATTATCGTGTTGCGTTGTCCGTGGTGTGGGAAGCCTCGTCACTTTTAATCGCTATAAAAGCTGAATGGATGTTAAGGCATCCAGACGTCTGAATCAATGGAAGTGATTCAATCTGACATTCTCCCTTTTATAGCAATCATGCGATACTGATCGGCAATTTTTACAGCAGGAGTTTCTACGTGGCGAATAAAGTCCCCGCTATTTTTCTTGATCGTGATGGCACCCTCAATGTCGACAGTGGCTATGTTCATGAGATCGATGACTTCCAGTTTATTGACGGCACGATTGAAGCGCTGCAGCAACTGAAGGCAATGGGATATGCGCTGGTAGTCGTGACTAATCAGTCTGGCATAGCGCGCGGTATGTTTACCGAAGATACCTTTATGCGTCTGACAGAGTGGATGGACTGGTCACTGGCCGATCGCGATGTCGACCTTGATGGCATCTATTTCTGTCCTCACCATCCCGAAGCAACTGTAGAAGAGTTCCGTCAGGAATGTGATTGCCGTAAGCCACAGCCCGGTATGCTGCTGACCGCACAGGAAGAGCTGCATATTGATATGGCTGCTTCTTATATGGTGGGCGACAAGCTGGAAGATATGCTGGCAGGAAAGGCTGCGGGCGTAGGCACCAAAGTACTGGTGCGTAGCGGTAAACCCGTCACGGCTGAAGGTGAAGCTGCAGCAGACTGGGTGATTAATAGCCTGGCAGGGCTGCCAGCACGCATTAAACAGGGCTAAAACGGCGCTTTTGTGCAAATTTCAGACGAACAGCAAAAAAGTCTCAATTTGCACTTGCGCTATCTGAGCCGTTCCCTATAATGCGCCTCCATCGACACGGCACACCGGCAACGGGAAACGGGTTGAGAGGCACAGGAGACTGCGCCGCCGGAGAAAAACTTCTGAAATAGAGGTTGACTCTGCAGGAGGAAAGCGTAATATACGCCACCTCGCGACAGGACGCTAACGCACTGTTCGCACTGCTCTTTAACAATTTATCAGACAATCTGTGTGGGCACTCGCAGGATTGATATCAGCGTCTCCGGACGTAAAAAATATCAAAGCCTCACGAGTGAACACATAATGAAATTCATTATGACGTTTTACAGATGAGCACCGCTTACACTTGTTGTAAGCAAATCAAACTTAAATTGAAGAGTTTGATCATGGCTCAGATTGAACGCTGGCGGCAGGCCTAACACATGCAAGTCGGACGGTAGCACAGAGAGCTTGCTCTCGGGTGACGAGTGGC